>NZ_AUGY01000083.1 GCF_000422905.1 Paenibacillus alginolyticus DSM 5050 = NBRC 15375 | reverse complement strand
CGAGGTTGATAGGTTCGAGGTGGAAGTGCAGCAATGCATGCAGCTGACGAATACTAATCGGTCGAGGGCTTAACCAAACAATCCCAACCAAGTGAAGCAAAAGCTCTGTAGCGTATGCCGAATACTTGATTGGGGCCCAATGATTACCCTAAGCATTCACTTTACGCAAGTTTCGTATCTAGTTTTCAAGGCGCAAACCACGCTTTGACTGTTTGGTGATGATGGCGGAGGGGACCCACGCGTTCCCATCTCGAACACGACCGTTAAGCCCTCCAGCGTCGATGGTACTTGAACCGCAGGGTTCTGGGAGAGTAGAACGTTGCCAAGCAGTACCCGCAAGGGTATTAGCAACAATGTAGGGATCACATCTAACTATGACGCGGGGTGGAGCAGCCCGGTAGCTCGTCGGGCTCATAACCCGAAGGCCGCAGGTTCAAATCCTGCCCCCGCAACCAATGATGCGAGTCATTAGCTCAGTTGGTAGAGCACCTGACTTTTAATCAGGGTGTCGTAGGTTCGAATCCTACATGACTCACTTTGCCTTATTTACAGCATGCGCGTATGGCGGAATTGGCAGACGCACTAGACTTAGGATCTAGCGGGTGACCGTGGGGGTTCAAGTCCCTCTACGCGCATCAATCATCCCCAAGTCGTACTATACGCCTTGGGGATCCCTATGCGGAAGTGGCTCAGCGGTAGAGCATCGCCTTGCCAAGGCGAGGGTCGCGGGTTCGATCCCCGTCTTCCGCTCCATTTTATTAAGCGCCCTTAGCTCAGCTGGATAGAGTATTTGACTACGAATCAAAAGGTCGGGAGTTCGAATCTCTCAGGGCGCGCCATTTTTTTTAGAAATTCATAGTAGTTTCGGGATGTAGCTCAGCTTGGTAGAGCACCTGCTTTGGGAGCAGGGGGTCGCATGTTCAAATCGTGTCATCCCGATCATAGTAAAGCATAATCAGTAGTGAGTTCACTGCTAGATTATGCTTTTTTTGTTGGCGGAGCTCTTCTGGGAGCGGCATTTTGGATGACAGTAGATACCGTTAAGGAAGCGAAGATGACATTTTCAGTGTAGATGAAGGCGATCAAGACTCACACTCGAGGAATTGAGTTTATTGAATATACCCAGATGAAAACCTCTTTCTCATTTGTTCATTAACTGAGAAAGAGGTTATTTTTACCTATATAAATAGAGGATAATGTCAGATCATGTCGAATGAAATATGAACAGATTATTGGCTTAAGGGGAGAGTTAGATGAAAGTAAGTCATTCAAAATGGACTGCAGCTTTGATTGTTACAATCGTATTGTTGCTAACGCTACCTAATCTTGATAAGGTTTCTGCTGCGGTTTTGCCGGGTGGCGCAGGTATTTCAGATGCTTCTATTGAAGTCAATATAAAAAATACAGAGTCACAACCAATTAGCTCAGCTAAGGTTCTTGTTACCTCTCCGAATTTACCGTTTCCATTACGAATTCAGCTAGACGGAAACGGTCATGGCAAACTAGAAAATTTATCAGTCGCAAATTATAACATCTACATCTCAGCTCCTGGATATTTCGATGATACGTATATCGGCGGTCAAGTTATTGGTAACTATTCACATGATGTAACGTTAGAACATAGAGGTGGTTATACGGCTTTTGAGAGTTTTAGCTTTAACGACAATCTTGAATACTCTTCATTAACTGAAATTCAAGGAACAGTAAAATGGAATACGTATGGAACGATCCCAGCAAATAGCCAAATAAATATAAAATTTTTAGACAGCTTTAATTCGGTAGTTGGCAACGTGTATTCAGATATTAGTACCACGCGTAATCAATTTACTTTGCCAACGGCAATTACCATTCCAGCAACAGCTTCCAGAATAGGAGTGCAGTTGGAGTCGGAATCCGTTGTCATTGCGGAGGAAACAAGACCACTTTGGAAAGCATCTTTGTACTCTTCCGGTTTGTTTTCCTTCAAAGATACGAATCCGAGTGGCGGAATAATTGATGGCGTACTGAATTGGACTGGTTCTATGAATGAGTCTCAAGTATCAGGATATCGTATTTTTTATTATACAAAGACGGATTCTTATACGGAGCATCTATTGGGAGTCGTAGCAAAAAGAGCGGATCATACCTACGAATTTTCGCTTCCTCAGCTACCGAATGATGCTGCTATAATTGGGTTAAGCATAGCAAATAGCTTGGGAGAAGAAGCCGGCAACAGACCTGCTGCATTCATATCCGATAATCGTTTATCTGATACAGTAATGGAAGTACCTCAAGTATCGAATTTACCTGTGCCAAGTAATTTTCAAGGAGAGCTAAGTTATCAAGCGGGAAAATTAAAAGGTTGGCTTCGATGGGATGTATCGACAGATCCCAATGTTCTCCTTCAACTTGGTGGTCAAACGATATATTTTGCTGACAAGAATGGAGCAAAAATTCAACGGATCAGTACCGCTTTTCAGCCAGGAATCCAGCCTTACAACAGCTATAATAGCATCTATTATTGGGAACCAATCACGATTCCCAACGGTGCAACGCAAATATTAATATACTCTGTTCTAGACAATGGCAAAGAGAATGACATACCTGCCTATTATCCGCTTCCCCCAACCATTCAATTTACAGATTGGGACGAGCACTACCGTAGTATCCGTGGACAAATCACATGGAATCAGGATAACGATGAGTCGAACATTAAGGCGTACTATGCTTATTTTACAGGGTATAATGTGACTCCGGTTGAAATAGGTTATGTACCCAAAGGGGCACCATGGAGGATATCGATACCAACGTCTATCACGATTCCGCAAGGAACAAATTTTATATCTATCTACACAATGGACTATAATAACCACTTGACTCCTTTTGGCTCACAGGTCTATATTTATGACAATTCTTCGTCTTATCAGGTACAGTATGCGATTAAGCAAAAATATTTCACAGGAATTACAGCAATCGACATCAAGCAGATTCTACTAACTCTCAGCAATCCGTCCAACCCCTTCTCCCAAATTAGTAAAGAGGACACACAGGTCTTGTTATCACTCATTAAGCCGATTATGTCAGCTAACTAGAACTTTATGACTATGTAAGGTCAGCCTATTTCATAGAAATAAGCTGGCCTTTTTCCTTTTTTTGCAGGAACTTCGCAAGTGATCTGACAGGAACCGAGAGAATAATTCAAGAAATTAACAAAAAGCGAGCAATTTTATTACTATTGGAGTAAAAAAATATTAAAATAATGGAAAATATTATTTATAATAGAGGAGAATCTCCTTATTAAGAAGAACTAGTACTAACTATATAGTTGGGGAAGTTTACTTGAGAAGAATAAGAGGTACATCTATGCAGAATTCATTGTTTTTTAAAAATGTGATAAATTCTGATTCCATCTTCGAATCGATTGGACAATTGAGTGATATCGCCAGGAAAACAATTGGCTGCGAGCATATCTCTCTCTTTCTTATAGACGAGAAACATCAGAGCACCCCAGCATCTTATTCGGTTAATATTAGTACCGCAGTCATGGAACAGTTACAACAAATTGTGCTCCAAACGCAGTTTTTTTTCCGAAATCCAGATGGTATACGTTTGTCTGTACATAAGGCAGAAGGACATATAAAAAAATATCTTATCATGAGTAAATACGAGTGTATATACGGTTTTCATATAAAGCATGGTCCTTCATACGGGGCATTAATGTTTTCATTTCCTTCTGATATTCAACTTACGGAGGATCAGTTGCATCTGTGCAACCTCATTAAATTGCATATGGAGCAATTGATAAAAAAGATTCAATTCCGGAGACAAGTACTGAAACAGAAAGCCTACGAAAATCTTTTTAATACGTTGAGGGTTAAAGATAGCTTTACGGTTGATCACTGTTATAATGTTGCTTTCTACTCTACTTTGCTTGGAGCGAAAGCGGGTGTAAGCGAGACTGAACTGGAACGACTAAAGTTAGGGGCTCTTTTGCATGACATTGGTAAACTAGCAATTCCGGATCATATTCTAATGAAACCTGGGCGGTTATCGGATGAAGAATTTAACGTCATTCGCCAGCATCCTGTAATCGGCTATGAGCTGTTAAAAGATTTGCCGGATGTTGAGCACCTTCTGCCAATTGTAAAATGGCATCATGAACGAATGGATGGGAAAGGATATCCAGACAATCTGCAGGGTGGAGAGATTCCCTTGCTTGTACGCATTGTAAGTATTGCAGATGCATTTGATGCGATGACTTCTACGAGAGTATACCGAGATTCGCTGCACGTGCATGAAGTCAGGGAACAACTTCTTATTCACGCAGGCAAGCAGTTTGATGAGGAATTGGTGCGAATTTTCTTAAGTATCATCGATGAGCAGATGCAAATGAATGGATAATAACTTATCAACAGGCAACTATTTTAGGAATGAAAGCTGGGATAGATTAATGAAATGTCGCATTCTTATCGTCGATGACGAGCCCCATAATTTAAATATACTCCGTATATTTTTAAATTCGTTGCACTATGAAATCATTACGGTTGAGGATGGTAAAGAGGCTTTCTCCATGGTCAAAGAGACCGCACCTGATCTTATTTTACTTGATGTGATGATGCCCGAAGTGACTGGATTTGAAATATGCAAACAATTAACAGCCGAAAGCGACTTTGATATTCCGATTATTTTCTTGTCAGCAAATGCGCAAAAGGAAGACATTTTACAAGGACTACGCTTAGGGGCCATTGATTATTTGACCAAGCCATTCGATCTGGATGTGTTGGAACGAAAGGTTGAAATTGCGCTCCACCAAAAAGCGAAGGTTAAGAACCTGAAGAAAGACAATAAACAATTAGCCAAATTGGTGTATGTGGACGCACTAACTGGTTTATATAATCGAGCATATTTGGACATTACCATTCGGATGATCAAAGAGGGAACCAAGAAATTTCAAGCCGCTATGATGGTAGATATGGATTATTTTAAGGACATTAATGATAACTATGGTCATTTGGTTGGGGATCAAGTCTTGAGAGAAGTGGCAACGATCATATCGTCGAAAATTTCTTGCGAGCATGATTTAGCCTTTCGGTATGGCGGGGATGAGTACTTGGTCCTACTCCAAAATGAAGTGAACTGTGTCGAAATTGCAGACAGCATTATTAAGGCTGTGGACGGTTTAAAGGTTAGCCTGGCACCGCATAAATCACAGGAATTTTCGGTGAGCATTGGGTTGACGAATAATTTCGACCCTACCTCGTTTGATCAAATCATTATGCAAGCTGATTCTGCACTTCTTGGGGCAAAGAATAATGGAAGACATCAAATAAAGATTCGCTAATAAAAAGGGGAATGGGTGGGCATGCTCATGGAATTGAAAAGTTTTCAAAAGTTATTTCAAATGACGAAGGTCATTAATTCTCAATTTGAAATGTCAGAAATCTTGCAAGTCTTCGTTGACGCGATAGCAGGAGAGATTACGCAAGCAGATCTTGTTGGTTTTTTCTTGAAACAGCCAGATGGCACTTTTCAAGGATATAAAGGCAATAAATTGCCTGTGGATATAACGGAGCTGCTCATTGATCCAAGAGAAGATGAGTTTGTTAGGGATATTTTACGCAACCAAGCTAGCGACTATATCTCGGATACGAGTGTTGATCTAAGATTGGATCAGTCCAAGAGACAATTGTTAAAAATTAAATCGATCCTCGGGATTCCCGTCATTGTTGAAAATGACGTGTTTGGGCTTGTCTTCGTTCACGATTTCGGAAAACCGATGAATATTACCCAAGAGCAGATGGAAGTTACGGAAGCTTTTGTTAACATGGCTAGTGTGGCGATTCGCAACATCCGTATGTTCGAACAACGGCAGCTTCTGATGGAGAAGCAGCAGCTTCTTCTCGACGCGACGAAAGCTTTGTCGGAGTCATTGTCGGTCAAAGATGTTCTGAACACTTTTTTCTATTACATGCGTAAAGCCAGTGGGTCTAAGGATATCGGGATTCATCTATATAATGAAAAAGAGCATACGATTGAACCCTACCAATTGTCTTCTGAGAATGTAACGGTTGACGAATGGAAGGTTAAGCATAGAGAAGTCAAGTTAACGATTGAAAATGACCGCCTTTTGTATGAAGTCATTACTCAGAAGAAATCAGCGGCAATCGAGGATGTCTACGCGGATCCGCGGCCTAATCATAAAGCGTTCGTCTCTTTTGATATTCGAAGTATTATGGTGTTTCCGCTCGTTGCCAAAGGCTCCGTTTATGGTGTCGTGGCGATTCCTTCTATCGGGAAGCCGAGGAAGTATGAAGCAAGCATATTGGAATTCTGCCAATCGATTTCTGATGCAACAGCAACAGCGCTTTCGAATGCCCAGCATACGGAAACATTGGATCACTCCGTCAATGAGCGTTCCATTGAGCTGCAGCACGCTAACTTCAAGCTAGAGGGTCTAGTAAGAGAACTAGAGCATCTGAATGAGTTGAAAAGTGATTTCATCGCGACACTTTCGCATGAGCTGCGTACGCCAATTACAGCGGTTAAAGGGTCCGTAGATATCCTTAGCAAAGGGATCCTCGGTGGTCTCAACGATTCGCAGAAGGACTTACTGGATATTGCGTCTAAGTCGATCGGGCGTTTGCTGGATCAAGTGAATGAATTGCTGGATTTTGCTAAAATGGAAAACGGTAAATTTGAATTGGTGTATACGGAAGCTGATTTCAAAGAAATTATCAAGGAATCTGTTACTATCGTACAGTCTCTGATCAATAAGAAGAAGCTGATTCTGGTTGTTGAGTCAGACGCCGAAACGGATACGGTTGTAAGCGTTGATAAACAACGCATTCTGCAAATTCTATTGAATTTACTTTCCAATGCGATTAAATTTACACCTCCTATGGGTGTGATTACGATTAAAACAATTTTCGAAGAAACGGTACTTACGGTTGAAGTACATGATAGTGGCATTGGTATCCCATTTGAGAAACAGAAAAACATTTTCACGAAATTTTATCAAGCTAATAATCAAATTAACGGGACAGGCTTAGGTCTTGCGATTTCAAAACAGCTGATCGAACTGCATGGCGGTCGGATTTGGTTTGAAAGCACGGAAGGTCAAGGTTCGATATTCAAATTTACTTTACCTAAAGGAAGGGAGTAACCAATATGCGGGCGATTGAAGTAGGATTGAGATTTTTAGTGCAGCAAGGTGTGCGCTATGTGTTCGGTATTCCAGCAGGCTCAATCAATGCGATCTATGACGCCCTTTTGGACATTCCTGAGCTTAATCCAATTGTAGCTAAGCATGAGAACAGCTCCGGTTACATGGCAGGTGCTTATACGAGAATAACCGGTCTTCCATCCATTTGTGTGGCATCTAGCGGACCGGGAGCGACGAACCTCGTGACTCCGGCTGCGAATGCTTGGAAGCAGAAGCTTCCTGTTATATTCATTACTGGCTCTGTACCATCAGGCAAAATGGGCAAGGGCGGCGCGCAAGAGCTGTATGCGGAGCCGATCTTTGCATCGATTACGAAGATGAGCCGAACGGTTCTTGACCCTAATCAACTGCCGGAGATTCTGGCAGAGGCCTATCACACGGCGATTAGCGGCGTGCCAGGTCCTGTGCATTTGGCGATTCCTATTGATATCCAAATGACGGATATAGGCGTAAGAGAGCTTCCAGTGTTACCTCCAGTGCAGCAGCCTACAATGGATTTGGCAGCAGCTCAGGCGGCTGCGGAGCGGATCAAAGCAGCTGGCCTACGTGGTGCGATTCTGTTGGGTAATGGCGCTAAGGCATCCTCTGACAGCATCGTACAGTTGGCTGAAACACTTGCGTGGAAAGTGGCAACAACACCACGCGGTAAGGGAGCTTTTCCCGAAAATCACCCGCTTTCCTTAGGGATATATGGCTTATCAGCGAATATCAAAGCGAGTGATTATTTGAACGGTAATGATCATGAGGTATTGCTGATAATCGGTTCAAGCTTAGGCGAGCTAGCAACAAGCAACTGGGAACCGCGATTGGTTGCGGGTAGAGAACTCATTCACATCGATTATGATCAAAGTGAATTAGGTAAGTGCTACGAAACCCAGTATCCTGTACATGGTGAAATAAAGCTTGTTATTGCGGAATTATTAGATCAGCTTTCGGCTGATGGACTAGATAGATCGTATGCAAGTGAGGCATTCCAAGGGCTAAGCGAAGCAGCAGCAGCTTCCGAGCAAGGCGATGAGACATGGAATACGTTATCGGCAATCCGTCGTCTTAGTGCAACAGCACCGAAGAATGCTCGATTCTTCCTAGATATCGGTGAATTCATGACCTATTCGATCCAAAACTTATTGATCGAGAGCGGACAAGAGTTCGATATTGATATCAATTTCGGAGGCATGGGCTCTGGAATCGGGGGCTCATTAGGAGCTCAATTGGCGGAACCGACGCGACCGACGATCTGTATTACAGGCGATGGCTGTTTCTTCATGCATGGTCTCGAAGTGCTAACCGCTAAGGAATATAATCTTCCGATCCTATTTGTCGTCATTAACAATGCCCGTCTCGGGATGGTCTATCATGGACACATGCTGCAATACAAAAGGTGTCTGGAAGACTTCTCGCAAGAGCGAGTTAGTATTGCGGGTGTTGCCCAATCGCTTGGCTTGCGTCATGCCGAGGTTAGATCGCTGGATCAACTACAGGGAGAGCATGTGCAAGAGTGGCTTTCTCATGGAGGTCCTGTGGTTGTTGAAGTTATTGTGGATGGCAACGAAATTCCGCCAATGGGTGAACGAGTTAAGTTCTTGCAGGGGGCAACGTATTAAGTGACATACTTTGAGGGATGAGTAAAAAGCTTTTGGATGCTTGTATCCAAAAGCTTTTTTGTGCATCATAGTTGGGTGGAGCCTGTATTTTTGGCCCTGTACATGTTATGGTGAGGAAGAGTAAGAACATTAAGGAAGGAGCACTTCATTCATGTTGAAACGAACCATAGGTCGTTTGAATTACGAAAGCTCAGTCGTTATGTTTGGTGCAGCAAGTCTCGGAAATGTGACGCAAGAGGAAGCCGATGCATCCATTTCTTTTGCTTTGCAGCATGGGGTTAACCATTTTGATACCGCTGCCAGTTATGGGGATGCCGAAGTACGTATGGGTCCTACGATCAGTCAAATTCGCAAGGATATTTTCCTAGCTACGAAAACAGGGCAAAGAACGAAGAAGGAAGCGAAGGAAGAAATTTATCGCTCTCTGGAACGGATGCGGGTTGATTCTGTAGACTTACTTCAACTGCATGCGGTAGGCTCTATGGAGGAGTTAGATCGCTGCACGGGTAAGGGCGGTTCACTGGAGGCAGCCCTTGAAGCGCAAGCTGAAGGTATTGTTAAGGAGATTGGCATAACTGGACATGGGCATGATGCGCCAACGGTACATTTGGAAGCGTTACGTAGATTTCCTTTCGCAACCGTGCTCCTGCCACTCAATTATTATATGTATAGTTTGCCGGAGTATCGGGAAGCTTTCGATGCACTCATGGAGGAAGCGAATAAGCAAAATGCGGCTGTCAGGGTCATCAAAGCGATCGCTAAGGCACCATGGGCGGAAGGGGAGAAGCGTCCTTACTCGACCTGGTATGAACCTTTTGACCAGCAGCAGATTATTGATGCTTGTGTGCATTTTGTGTTGTCGTTCCCTGGTGTGAGCGGATTCGCAAGCGCAGGAGACATCCATTTGTTTCCTAAAATCGTCGATGCCGTGGAACGATATGGTTCCATGAACGATGAGGAAGCGGAGCGTATCCTGAGCAGCATCAGCGGATACACCAGTATTTTCGGAGCGCCGACCTCAATCGCTTAACAAATCATATATTTTAAATGATGGGCCCTTCAGTTGTTTATGTACTGGAGGGCTTTTTTACGTCGTTTATTGGTAAGAGTTCCTTTCCCTCGTGCGTCGCTAACTGAAAGAATCCTGCGAATATATATATAAGCGTACGTAAGGAGGAAGGTAAGATGATTAAATCATTTTGGAAGAAAAAAAGGTTTTGGCAAATTTGCAGCGGTATTGTGTTGACTGGATGTGTGATCGTATTCGTAGCTTGCTATTCCTACATTCGTGGGCTTGATGTATCGAAGTTAAACCAGCCGCTGCCAGAATCAACACTTGTGCTGGACAAATACGGTAAACCGGCTTCGCAGCTATCAGCTTCAAAAATTGAGCCTGTCCAGTTTTCACAATTGCCGAAGGTGTTAACGGATGCGGTTGTGGCTGTGGAAGATAAGAGATTCTATGAGCACACGGGTATCGATATGAGATCTATCTTCCGTGCAGTCGCTCGCGATGTGCTGCGAGGCAGCTATTCGGAAGGAGCCAGTACGATCACGCAGCAGCTGGCTCGTAATCTGTTTCTCAATGCAGACAAAACACTGGGCCGAAAGCTCAGAGAAGCCGCATATGCGATAAAAATAGATACAACCTACAGTAAAAATGAAATTCTGGAGTTGTACTTAAACAGCATTTATTTCGGGGAAGGCAGCTGGGGGGTACAGGGGGCGGCTAGAACGTATTTTAATAAAGATGTGAAGGATCTAACCTTGCCTGAGGCAGCCGTTCTTGCCGCTCTTCCTAAGGCTCCTAGCCGATACTCCCCTTTTCAGGATGAAGGTCAGGCACTCAAGCGAAGGAATACTGTGCTTGTACTGATGCGTGATGAAGGTAAAATCACTGCGCAGGACTACGAGAAAGCCAAATCATCACCGCTTGGTGTCGTTAAGTCCGATAAAGGCAACGACTTGAAGGGACGCTATCCGGCTTATGTTGATGCAGTCATTAATGAAGCTGTTCATGAGTATGGTTTTACAGAAGAACAGCTGCTGACGGGGGGCTTGCGTATCACGACGGAGCTAGACCCCTTGGTGCAGAATGCTGTTGCGGATGTTTTTAAAGACGAAAGTCTATTTCCAGAAAGCAAAACAGATCAGCTCATTCAAAGCGGCGCTGCCATTGTAGATCAGCGAACTGGCGGGATTCGTGCCTTAGCTGGAGGACGAGGAGAAGGCGTCTTCCGTGGGTTCAGTCGTGCAACGCAGTTAAAGAGACAGCCGGGCTCATCTTTTAAGCCGATTGTTGTCTATGGACCCGCGTTGGACAGCGGTTATAAGCCATCTTCCATCTTATTTGATGGTCCCTTAAACATCGAAGGCTACCAGCCACAAGATTGGGATCATCGGACAAGAGGACAGGTGACGATGCAGGAGGCTGTTGTTTCTTCTTGGAACGTTCCAGCCGTGTGGCTGCTTCACGAGATAGGGATTGATCGTGGACTCCAATTTGCTAAATCCCTGGGTATTACTTTACCGGCTCAGGATCGTCAGCTTGGCATCGCACTTGGCGGACTCTCAGAAGGGGTATCACCACTGCAGATGGCGCAAGCATTCAGCGCATTCGCCGCCAAGGGGGTTCTGCATCCGGCGCATACCATCACGAAGATCGAGACGAGCAGCGGTCATTTGCTCGTTGGGGCAAGCCCGAAGGGGACTCCTGTGATGCAGCCGGAAACAGCCTATGCGATGACTACCATGCTGCAAGTGGCTGTTGCGCAGGGAACAGGCAAGAATGCAGCTATGAATCGCCCCGTTGCTGGTAAATCTGGCACAACGCAGCTGCCGCAGACGAAGGAATTCGAAGGTTTAAGCAGCGGAAGTGCTAAAGATGCGTGGTTCGTTGGTTACACTCCAGAGCTGACGGCTGCGGTTTGGGTGGGTTATGATCGGACGGATAAAGAGCACTACTTAACGACATCCGGCGGTGCTGTCCCTGCTGTTTTGTTTCGGGAGATGATGAGCAGGGCCTTGGCTCAAGCGCCTATTGTTCCTTTTGATATGCCGATTGTGGGGGCAGGGACCTTAACTACAGAGGAATCGAATTCCACGGACTTTTCCAACGTGATCGACGAGGTAGTGAAACGTGAGCACGGACATGGCAAAGGGAAGAAAAGATAAAGATAAAGATAAAGATAAAGATAAAGATAAAGCAGCAAAAAGCCGTCGACATCCTTCATGGATATCGACGGCTTTTATTGTGAAGGCTTTGGAGCTGCCTTTCAGAAGAGAAGAGGCTGCTTAAGCCTTCTATGGAGTGAGAAGCTGCAAAAAGTGCATCAAAAATTTCCGTTTTGGGCTCAATGAGCTATTGAGACTTAAATTTGATGCACTTTTTGCAGGATTATGTGGGAAAGGAACCCTTCCGCCACAATTTTGATGTATGTTTTGCATCTTCTATTGCGAGCGGTGATCGTTACCAGCGTGACGGTGTTAAAAGTTAGTCATCATTGTGGTTGCTGCGATTCTGCTTTTCACTCTTTTTGCGATCATCATTTTTTCCTGAATTTTCATTGTTACCATGGGCTTTGGATTTAGAGTTGTTAATTTCTTTGTTGTCATTTTCTTTGTTGTAATTATTGTTATTATTGTTATTGTTGTTGTTGTTGTTGTTGTTGTTGTTGTTGTTGTTTTCGACTTTGTTTTTGCTATTGTCGTCTTTTTTTGTATCTTTGTTCTTATCCTCATTTTCATTTTTATCTTCATCTTGTTGTGCAGTTTCATCCTTATGGGAATCCTGCTGTTTTAACGTGTTGTTGGGCGCTTGCACTTGCTCCCATTTCGTTTTCAGATGGACATTTAGTTTGCTAGCATCCAAGTTATAGTGCTCGGCAAGCAGTTGTGTTAAGGCCTGCTCAGCATTTGAAGATTTGAGGTCGATGGAAGCTAGGAGCATTTTGATCCAAGCGGCTGCTTGGTCCCCTTTGAGATGAATCGTACCGCTATTTTCAGGCTTAATATTCAAATCATACAAGGTACCCTTTGCACCCTTGGTTTGTGTAACATGCAGTTTGAAATGCTTGCCATCCACCTTCAGATCGATGTCCTCCAAGTTAGGATAAACCTCATTGTTCTGGGAAGGGGGTTGTGTGCTAGGTACAGGTTGATTTGGCACAGCTGCTGCAGGTTGCCCGCTCGTTGCTGACGGTGCTGGTGTCGACGTAGGCTCAGGGGTCACTGGTGTCGCTGGTACGGCCTCAGTCACTGGAGCTCCAGCACCAGTTGAGGTCGCTTTTACATAGGCAGCCTGCTGCTTGCTATTGACGATTAATTCGATCTGATCCCCAGGCTTTAAATCAGCCAGTTGGGCCTTTTGATCATTACGGTAAACCCACACGGATTTCGCCAAAGCGATAGTTTGATCACCGGTATTAGTGGTTACAATGACAGCATCCGAAGTGATGGATTTAAATGTCCCCAGGATGGAAGTCGAAGTCGATGTGTTAGGTGAAGTCGCCGCATAGGCCGTCCACCCACAAAGCATCAAAATGATTAAGGTAATAGAAAGTATCGTGATTGTTAATCTTTTGCGCATAAGAAGCACCTCCACTAACAGCTTTCGATTCGAAAGGTTGTTTTGGGGCGGTACCCCCGCATCGTCGAAAAGCCAAAAACAGAGCTGACCGAGCCTAAACCATGCATAAGATAGACAAAATAAGGAAATGGTAAAATCAACTAAACCGCAGGGGAGGTTGTCCACATAATAAATAAATTGCTGCTTTGGTCAGCATTTGTGCTGCCCTGGTTATCTTTATTTTTGATGAAGAAGCAAAGTATTTACAGGTATGTGCCTGTCTGTATTTTCTCGGCTCTGTTGGTCACGATCGTGTATGAGATTGGCTATACATATAAGTGGTGGATATTAATAGATGCCATTGTTCCATGGGGACATGTTACAAATACAGCCTTTGCCTATGGGATTTTTCTTGTCGGAACGATGTGGGTTTTTCACTTTACATTTGGTCGGTTTTGGTTATATATTGTTGCTAATCTGGTGTTAGATGCCTTTTATGCCTTTGTGTTTCATCGGATTGAGGAAAAGCTTGGCATAGCGGACCTTATCAGTCTGAAACACTATCACATACTTCTCCTAATGGTGGGACTTTCACTCATCCTGTATCCGTATCAGCTATGGCAAGAGCGAGCACGGAAAAATCTGGACAGCGGTGACCACGATGATATCACAATAAGGATCAATACCCCGACTTGGTTAACAAAAAGAGAAAAAGCTAAATGAAGAAGCCGCCTCGTCCTAGGATGGGGGCGGCTTCTTTTAATCGTTGTCATTTTGCAGACGCTGCATGAATTCCTCAGCAGCACGGTACCCTTGCTGACGCAAATACCAGTTGTTAGCCGCGGCTTCAACGAGTCCGGCAACATCACGTCCAGGCTGAAGTTGGATTTCAATGTGTGGAATTTTAATATCCATATACTCGGTGAAACAGGGTTCAAGCTCCAAATCGTTGTTGAGCGCATCCTCCTGCCACTTCGTAAGCTCAATATCGAGCACGATCCGCGTTTCGTCCTGAAAAGCTTTGCGGCCGTAAAGTCGCGAGACGTTAATCAATCCGATGCTGCGCAGCGCCAGGAATTCCTTCGTTTTCCCATTGTGGGTACCTAGCAGGGTTTCGGGGCTGATTTTCTTCAGTACGACAATATCATCGGCAACGAGGCGATGCCCTCTGCGAATTAACGTGTGGGCGGTTTCGCTCTTGCCAACCCCTGACTTACCGCGAAGCAGAATGCCAATCCCCGAGACATTGACGCAAACACCGTGAACGGCAATCTCCTGAGCGAGCGATTTACTCAAATACAAATCCACTAAGTCCTGAAACTTACTCGTAGGGGAAGCCGTACGGAGGAGCGGGATTTTCTCTTCTTCGCAATATTTGGTTAAATATTTCAAACCTTCCTGGTCTCTCGTCACGACGAAACAAGGCGGGTGATATTTGACAATATTACCGATATGAAGATTTCTTTCATTCTCGCTGAGACTGTGCAAATAGGTAATTTCTTTCCTGCCTAAAAGCTGAACGTGCGCTTGCGGGAAATATTCAAAATAGCCGACAAATTCAAGTCCTGGGCGATGTGCCTTTGTTTTGGTAATCGGACGGTGCAGTTCCGAATGTCCGGCAAGTACTTCGAGCGAGAAACGCTGGGCCAAATCTTTCACTGTGACGGGCTTCACAACAGTCCTCCTTAAAGTTTTACTTTACTATATGAGTTGATATTGACAGTCTATCTCTAGTAGATTCGCTTGCGAAGGGCTACTATCCTGCTATGAAAGCGTTTGAAAATAATCGCCAGCTTTTCATTGCAATTAAATGCTTTGTTGATATGATAATAGGAGAAGCTTTTAGGAGGAGTAAAAAAACATGGGCACCTACAAAAACTGTCAAAGCTGCGGGATGCCGCTCGCTCGTGATGAGCAAGGCGGAGGAACAGAGAAGTCTGGGATGAAGAGCAAGGTATACTGCAGTCATTGCTACCAAAACGGTGAATTCACAATGCCTGATTTAACCGTAGAGCAGATGAAGGATCGGGTGAAGCAGAAGCTGGTCGAGTTTGGTTTTCCGCGGTTTCTTACAGGCCTTTTTACACGAAGTATTCATAAGCTAAAAAGATGGTCACCAAACGGCTAATGGAGTTTGACTGCCATGACGACAAAAAAGCTCTATGCAAGGATTGCACAGAGCAAAATGCGAACAGGGTCTTTCGTATGTTTATGTAAAAGCAGCTATCTATTGAAGCCGCATTTTTTGGCAAGTGTTGGCCATGTTGAAAGAAACATGTTTTCCCACCTGTCTTCGGGTAATACCATGATCCATCTTGCGATTTGATCCAATCCCATTTCGCATAATGTGTTAACGACTTCTTCTTTCTCACAACCGGTTTTTAATGCTAACATCTCAAAACCACCTCATCGAATGTATTCAAACAATTATATATATGCAGCTGGGTGCAAAAATGTGACTGATTTTTGAATGTGAATGCTGGAGTGCTGTGTGGGATTGTGGAGAATCGGATAAATGTTGCGTAAAAATAAAAGGAAGAGGCTGAGCAGTGGTTTGCTGCGCAGCCTCTTTGTTGGGCATCGGAGTGCTTTGGGATGATTAAGCGATGGCGAGATGGAGCGGGCTTGTTAGGGTTGAGACGATGTTAAACATCGTTAAAATGTTTGGAGTGCTGGGATTCGTCACTGTAGTGATGAAAGATATTAATATGGCTAAGGGAAAAGGATGATTTCCCTCGGAAGTAGCGTCTGAGACGATGAATGTCATCGTTAAAATGTAGGGAGTGCTCGGATTCATCACTTTAGTGATGAAAAACATCACTAAGCCTAAGGGATAAGGCAATTTCCCTTGGAAGTAGCGTCTGAGACGATGAATTTCATCGTTAAAGTGTAGGGAGTGCTCGGATTCATCACGTTAATGATGAAAATTCATGCTATTAGTTTAGGTTGAAGGTGTTCATTTTAAGTGAATGCGAATTTGAGGGTCGAGAGTTTGTAGTACTCGATTAAGCTCTGAATCAGATACATCGTCATCTGTATATCGTGCTTGGTTATAAGAAGAAGTGATGGCATGAACGGCTTGGCTGGACAGCTGATATTGGTTGGATAGCTCCCGCTCTGTTTCATTTGGGGTATGGGCTTTGTTGTAAGTATAGCCTCCCTCAGCTGCTTGCTGGATCAAAACACGATAAAGGAAACGGATGCGCTCCCGATTGTTTGGCAAATGTGACCATTTTGGTTCATTTGTTTTCCCCCTCGACCAACTCTTCATCGTTTGCTGCCACCATATTCGGGGTAGTTCTTTCCACGCAAGAAGATTCTCTTTTTCATCCGTGAAACCTTCAGCTCCCTCGCCTTTCTTGCTGCTAAAGGAACGGTTCATCAAGCGTCGGATAAGCGAGACCAGAACAGGTGTCAGCTTGGCAATGATGAGATAAATGGCACTAAGGATAAGGGCGATGACAATGAGATAACCGATAATAACCTGGGCATAGTGAAGCAGCATGTCAAACCAGCTTGGTTCACCTTTGGGAGCAGGAGGTGGAAGCGGCAATGGTTGTGCTGAAGGAATTGGCTCGGGCGGCTGATCAGATGATGGCTCGGATAGCAAAAGGCGCAGCAGCCAAGCGATCGAAGCACGGAGAAAGGAGCCAATTCCTTGTTGCAATTGTTGAAAGTAGGCAACAGCTGCGATGCAAGCAATTAATGTGATTAACCAAATGCGGCTTGAGCGCTTCACTGAATCAGATAGTGACGATGCTGCAGCACGTTCATTGCCTGCTAACGTGGCGTTAAGGAGCTGAGCGCGATTCGCAGCTAAGAGAAAAATGACCAGTGAACAGAAACCGAATCCATTCATCCAACCTATATACGGCTGGAAAAGAACCAACCCTCCCATGATGGGGACACCTATGAAATAAACCAAACCTGCGGTAACAAATATGCTCGCTGGGAAGAGCGAGAACCATCCATCCTTGGTGCAGCGAATACCGCGATAGACAAGTAGTAACCCGGCGGCTGCGCAGGTCCAGCTATGCCAGTTGTTGTTGCCCTGCAGGAGGTAGGCTATCGTTAAACCTGCTCCTGCACAAAGCATTAGCTCGTAGAATGTACGAGTTAGCCATTTCATTCGTCCAAAGAAGCAACCCAACACATAACAGAGCAGGAACTGAAAGCAAGTCATCCAGAGTAAGGTCTCTGACAGATAGACCTGGATTAGAACTATAATGGGAAAGAAGATAATGAGTTCGAGTAAACCGTATAAGATCGCTAAGCTGAATTCTCTCACAAGAAAATTAAGATTAGCTCGTTGAGAAGGCGTTTGAATGGGCGCTAACATTGGAAACACCTACCTCCTTTCCGTTCAGTTCAAGAAGTCCGTGCTGTAAGGGGATGATAAAGACAGAATGCCCTAACGATTCAAGTCGCACAATACTTTCCTTGATCCCCTTAGACACGAAGGAAGTCAGCAGGATGATGTCCATCGCGGTCCCTTCTTGCTCAATTCCATGATCGAGGAAGTCTTCGAAGGAGCGTGAGCAGGTGATGGCCAGCTTCGCCATCGTTTCGAATAGATATTCCAAATGTGGCCAACCACCCTCGGGAGCGAGGTACACGGGAACTCCAGGCTGCCCCTGTAGAGAGCCGTTGTAACCGAAGCCGACTGGAATACCTTGACTCACCGCGTATTCAGCAAGTGTAGCCGCGTATGAGAGAGCTTTCTCAACAAGCTCGGGATCGGTCACGGCATCCCACATCGTTTCCGTTATTTGCGTATTTACGGCCAAGAGCAGCCTAGGGTCAGCGGTGAAATCTCGATTATATACTTGGAGTTTCTGACTGCGTGCTGTCGCCTTCCAGTGGATGCTGTTCATCGTATCACCAAAACGATATTCCCTTGCGCCAGAAACGAGGAACGGATCTGGCATAATCCAGCGTCTGACGGTTATATCGCCTTGCCATCGGCTGGAGAGGAGCGGGATGTCATCTCTGCTTACCAAGCGAGGGTAAACAAGGAGCTCCAGCGGCATGCGGTTGATGGAAGAAGCAGCTTGCACACCAACTAGATCGCCGATGGAAGCTGCCACCGTTTCGAGCTTATACCAACCTCGCTTCGCACAGTGTACACCGTGGCGTCGGACTATTCTTGTATAGGGCATAAGGCTGAATAGACTGCGATGATTCTGGAAAAGAGCTCCGCTGCTCACTGCGAGATTGCTCATCTTCGCAAAGTGGAGCCCTGCGTGAATCGTTGATTCCAAGCGAAGCCAAGGAATTGGAGCCAGCTTACGATTAACGATCGTTTCGATCATGACAATGTCGTCCCCGGCATGGCAATGCGTCGTACTGAAGGTTCGCTCAATGCGAAGCCCGCGAAACCCCCAGCGGGCAAATAGCAGATGCTGGAGGAGGAACAGAGCGACAGTGATGATGAGAATCCAGCTGATGCTCATCGGCTACCCCAGCTTGACTTCCGTAGGAACGGGGGTAGCTGCAAGGATACTGACCAGCAGCGCATGCACCTGCTGGTCTTGTTGGCGCGATCGCGTGCGCAGCAAGATGCGATGCGCCCAGACAGGCCCCGCCAACGCTTTGATGTCGTCAGGCAGCACATAGTCGCGACCGCGAAGCGCCGCGTACACCTGCGCCGACTTCATCAAGGCGCGAACGCCGCGCGGGCTGACGCCAAGCGCGGCATCCGCATGCGAGCGCGTCGCTTCCGCGAGCTGCACGATGTACTGCAGCAGCTCGTCGCTGACGCGCACCTGCGTGAACAAATGCTGAGCTTCGAGCAGCTCACCACGGCCCACAACCGGCAGCAGCTGATCGAGTGGATCATGCTGCTGGTAGCGCTTCAAGATCTGAACCTGCTCGGCTGCGGACGGATAGCCGAGCGAGAGCTTCATTAGGAAGCGGTCGAGCTGAGCTTCCGGGAGGGGGAACGTCCCCTGATTCTCGACAGGGTTCTGTGTGGCGATGACGAGGAACGGAGCTTCGAGCATGCGCGTTTCACCGTCGATGCTCACCTGGCGTTCCTCCATGCTTTCCAGCAAGCTTGACTGCGTGCGCGGTGTCGCGCGGTTAATCTCATCGGCTAGCACGATGTGAGCGAATAGCGGCCCTGGGCGGAATTCGAATTCGCCCAGCTTCTGGTTGAAGAAATTGATGCCGCTTACATCTGATGGCAGCAAGTCGGGCGTGAACTGGATGCGCTTCATTGTGCCATCGAGGGAGCGGGCCAGCGCTTTGGCTAGCTGCGTTTTCCCTGTACCGGGAACATCCTCAAGCAGCACATGCCCGGAAGCAATGAGGGCGATGACCATAAGCTCGACGGTATCGTCCTTGCCAACAATGACTTTACCTACGTTTGTTTTAATTAGTGAAGCTATTCGTCCTATTTGTGCGAAATCCACTGGTATTCCTCCTAATAATTGAGTTGGTTTGTTATTTAAGATGTTTTATGAGCGGTTTTACTGCACTTCCTGTCTATTGAGGGAACGCAGGAGACCGTCGATTAATATAAGTTTTTTAAGCTTCATACTCCTCTATTCAGAATTTTGTTTTGAATTCCTGCTCGGAGGAAATTTTTAGCGCACCTTCATTACATTTTTTCTTCTCAGCAGGTATTAACCTGCCGAGAAGCTTAGGAAGCACATACAGCAATGCCCCTTGGTCGCAGCTTCTGCCGGACGAAGGGGTCTTCATGGTAATGACCGAGTTTTTTTACTATGAGCTTTATGTTAATTACCATCGCTTTAAGCTTCGCCATAATGCGAAGCTTGTTGCGACCTCGAACGTGCGGACGTCGGAGTTCATGATGGTTGGCTAGTTCATTGTTGGTACGCTCAATTTTGCTTCGTACTCTTCGCGCTGTTTGTCCTTCTTCGGTCTCATTCCGAATTATTGCCGCCTCTACGAGCTTATGGTGGTCACTAATAAATACGGAGCGTCCCTTCTTATTCGTTGTGCATTGCGCTTGGATAGGACATTCTGCACAATTGATCGTTTTAAAAAAATGCTGGTAACCCTCTACTTTGTTATTACGTGCTATACGAGCTGTTGTTTTAAGACGCTTGCGGTAATGACCATATCCGTAAGCAGAAGCGGCTGATACAAGTTTTGGTGTTACCTCATGATGCGTTATGACGCTCGTCACAAGTGCCTTCAATAATTCACCGTCGTGTTCATTACCCGGAATGGGCTTGATCTCTCGAACGCTTCCACGAGTCGCGTAAGCTTCCGTATGAAAGGAATCAACTAGCCAACAATCCTCTTTTGCACCCCATAAGCCGCGGGCTTTTGTTTGAGCCAAGACATAGTGAAAGCAAGCGTGAATTAGCTGATCACCCATACGATCCCGATCCAGTCCAAGCGTACTATGATCCAAGCCGGTAAACGACAAGGGTACACCAAGAAAACGCTTGATGGCCATATCAAACATCAAGCGAACTTCTATTTGGCGATCTGAACAGTTTTCCATGGCCTGGACTATATGTAGCTTGAGCTTGAGGGCAGGCGCGTAAGGGCGTTGACCGAGTGGTGAATAGAGATAGGCGCAGAGTTCGTTAGCAAAGGAGAAATCGACTAGTCGATCCACCTGACTCCAGAGAAAGTCAGCCAGAGTAAGATCTCCGAAGTCTTTATAGCGAATTCTTGAAGAGGAAGCCGTACCTTTAGCAGCAGAAGGAAGCATAGGAAGTGATTCAATCTGAGGAACCAAAATTCCAAAATCACCAAGAGAAACTTGAGATTGGTCTTCATTTTGAATCGAATGCTTTTTCATATATAGAACCTCCACCACTAGTGTTACCTCATTGTGCCACGAAATTCGTAGTAAATAGGAGATTTATGGACATAAAAGGTTGTTTTATTGGGTAAACGGGAAAATTCAGTCAGATATGAATATTTTCCCGAGTTCCATAATTGGAAGTAGTACAAGGCGATGCAGGTATGAGTTAATCGACGGTCTCCGTAAGGGCCTTATTTGTTAAAATAAGCGCGATTCGGGAGCAAAACAACAAAAATAACGTCTTGTCGTTCCGTTTGCTCTGAAATTCGAGCTTTTTCACCCAAATAGCGGCACTACGTTCCGTCTAAGACCGGAGAAAGCGATTGTCAGGTCGGAAGTGTGCAGCTTACTACCGTTCAGCGTGCAAAAGGAACTCGTTAGCACGTGAAGGAATCGAGTCAGCGATGTGTGCAAAGGGAACCCGTTAGCACGTGAATGACTTGAGGCAGCGCCTCTTATTTGGTAGAGCTGACCTGAAGCAGGTGAGCTTCTTTGGTTTTGTTGAAATGCGTGAAGGTGAAGATGAAATCACCTTTGTAATAGCTGTTCGTGTAGGTGCCGGCACCTGTGCCTACCTCGAGTTCCATGACGATGTAGCCGGCATCGTTCGGTTCTCCGCGCTTTTTGATGGTCTCGATGGCTGGCTGCAGCAGCGCCAAAGGCTTCGAGCCCCAAATGCTGAGGGAGGTGACGACGGCCTCCTTCGGGTTGCCCTTGGACGGCTCTACCAGCAGTGACAGCTGGTAGGCCGGATAGTTCAGCAGCAGCTTAACGCCTGCTGCTGTTGCCGGATCGGCCGCGCCAGCGCCGACGGCCGGCGGAACCGCGGCGGCGTCGCCCGCAGCCGCCGTCTCCGAGGAGGCGGCCACTGGCGCCTCCTGGCCCGCGAGCATGACGCTGGCATCCTGCAGCGTCACCTCGGCCGGTTTGCCCAGCAAGTCTTCGACTTTTTTGCTGGACAAACCGAGGAAGCTCTGCAGGCTGGCCTGGCCGCCTGCAAAAAAGCTACGCAGCAGCGGCGCGCCGTCTGCGTCAAACAACGTGCCAAGGCCGTCATAGACGCCGGCCTTGAAATCGCCTTTGTAGACGAGTTTGCCGGGCTCGTCATATGCTTCCCCGGCGCCGCTCAACACGCCGCTCTGGAACGTGCCTTTGAAGCGCGGCACGCCCTTCTCATCGAAAGCGGTGCCTTCGCCGCCATACGCGCCAGCGAGGAATTGGCCTTTATATTTGATCAGGCCATTCACATAAAACTCGGTGCCATCTCCGGAATAGCTGCCGTTCTTAAAGCCGCCTTCATAGATGAGATGGCCCTTCCCATCAAAAAGCTTACCAGCCCCGTTATATTGTCCCGCTGCAAATTCACCTTCATATTGCGCGATACCGCCAGATGAGAACAGCTTACCAGCCCCATTATAAAGGCCGCCGTTAAACAAGCCTTCATACAAAAGATCTCCGCTAGGAGCGAACAGTTTCCCTGCCCCGCCGTATTTACCATTTTGAAATTCGCCGATATACTGCACTTTCTGCTGCGCATCGTATTGGGTTCCCGCCCCGTTAAAGGCGTCTCCGGCAAATGCACCTTTATATTGCAGGGTGCCGTGTTCGTCATAAAGGGAGCCGCTGCCTGATTTTTGCCCCTTTTCAAAATCACCTTCATACGCCAACTTGCCGTTATCATAAAAAAGCTTTCCTTTGCCGGCATATTTGCCGTCAACCAGCTCCCCTACATAGAGAGCATCCTTTTGGGTACCCACAACTTTGCCATTGCCTGAAAAACTCGTAAGTTTAGGGGTATCTTTCTGAAGGACAGGAACGCGATTCAACCACTTATTGACGATCGCAGGGGGGCGAATAAAGATAAAAAAGATCAAAACGAGCAGGAATAAAGTGATAAAAAGAAGCAATCTTTTGGAGACATAATAGGATCCGATCAAAACGTAGTTTTTCAGTGACGTTTCGCGCGTCTGAAGCATGACCCTAAGGACCTGTTGAAACTTAATGATCGCTAGTTTGGGCAGCCTTCCGACTGTTGCGATAGCTTTCATGATATGCCCAATGAATGGCGCAACGACAGGCCTTAGCACTTTTTCAATGGTTTTGACCGGCTGGATCTCCAAATCTTCTCACTCCTAGATGGAATTATTAAATGAGGTATTTTTAAAATGAGTTAGGGCACCTGAATGGTCATTTGCCCTGGTTGTTGAATTTGAATGACGCCGCCCCAGTTGCACATACATTTGGACGTATTGTTCAGCGCGGGCATGTTCGCGACGAGCACAGTCGGTGATCCAGGAGCCCAAGGCGCCGCTGTTACTGGCACGCAGGGCATGGGAGTCAGAACGCCAAGTGCAGCCGCCGTTGCCGCAGCAACCATGGGATTTGCCATTGAATTGCACATCCCAAACGGCAGGATGTTCACCATCGGCTTATTATCCATAATGTTGGCAATGGGCATAGCGGTCATCACCATGTTCGCCGGAAGCACCATTAATGTACCAGGCGCGGCACCGAACGAGCATTGCAGCATCGCACCACCGCAAACGAGGTTTCCCATGTGAAGCTCTCCTTTCTTGATCAAAATCGCGCCGCTGTGCTTCCAGAGTAGGACAGTAAGCATGTTTTACATCGTTAAAGTAGCGAAATTAGCATTCGTTTTGCGTTTAAGGTTGTTTTATATCGTTAAAGTAGCTGTATGGGTGATTAGTTGCAGATCTGGCAGGTGTTAAGCATGTTTTTCAGCGTTAAAGTAACTGGAAATAAGAGGAAAAGAGCTGTATCCAGCAGGATAGCGTGCTCCGTCAAAATTCGCTGTTTTCCATTACTTTCATACTACTAGATAAGTATGTGAGCAGTCTATTACTATATTCGATCGTTTTCACTATTTTTCTCCAAAAGATGGGTGCGGGATTGGGGGGAGTTATTGTACTATAAGAGGAGATGGTTGGGCGGAGGGATTTATAGTGATAGGGGCAAAATTAATGAAGTTGGGGCTTGTGCTGCTGTTGGGGGCATCGTCTATTTTGGCAGTAGGTTCAGGAGCTGAAGCTGCAACGGTGAAGTCTTTAAGCATGCGGGAAGCCATCGATCAAGGTTTGAAAATAAGTCCCCTATTGCGGGATGCCAATACCGATATTTTGAAGAAAAAGGTAGAGCTGGAGCAAGCGCAGCATGCTGTTAAAAATGAGGAAGCTAAGGCTTCCGGACTATTTGCCAAGCCTCGCAATTTAGGTCAGGAATTGACGACTCGTTTGAAGGTGCCTGGGGCACGCAAGGAGCTTTATATCGCGCAGGAGACGCTGCGGCAGTCGATGAATACAGCCCGATTTGATGTGCAAAAGGCTTATTTAGCAGCTTATCAAGATGCAGTGGCAGAAGAAAATGCACGGAAGAAAGCGGATGAAGCTAAGTCTGCCGCGGAAACGGTGAAAAAGAAGCTGAAATTCGGTCTTGCAGATAGCGCCGAGCAGGAGAAGGCAGATAAGGCGCTGGAGAAGGTTCTATCTGAATATAAACAGGCACAGTTAACGGCGAAATCCAGTCGTCTGGCGCTAGGCAAGCTGCTGAATTTAGACATGGAAAATAAAGTTCAGCTTTCGTTTGAGCCGGATTACGCGGATTTGAATCAGAAGCAGCTGCTTGCTTACATCGCAAGAGCTCAAAAGTCGACGCTAAGTTTGCTTAAGGACACAGAGGATCGGCGGTTAGCGGATGAGAAGCTGAATACGACGCGTGACTTATACAGCTCCAAGTTTGGTTCGGCGCGAATGAAGGTCATGGACGGGATGTATAAAGCCAAAGATGTGGATATGGAGCTGTTCCTAGCTAGTTATGAAACAACACTTTCACAAGTGAAGAAGGACTGGGAAGGCTTTTTCATGCTGCTTGGATTCATTCCTATTCCCAAATCGCTGCTTCAGGGGGAGTTTGATGGGCTGCGCTATTTGGACGATCTCAGGGATGCGCTTCCAATCGCGACCATGGAGCAGAATAAGGCCCTGCTTCAGGAGAAGGAAAGTCGGAATGCGGTCATTGCTGCGGTGCGGCAGTCATTTTTGGAAGCAAAAGGGGCCGAAGAAGGCTATGCGCAGGCCTTGCGAGATAAAGACAATGCGGCAGCCAATCTGGATAAAGCGAACCAGAAGCTAAAGCTAAGTCTAATGAAAACAGATGATCTCCAGGCCTATAAGGATGCTGTCATTCAAGCTGACCAACAAATTTTAGCTGCCCAAATGGGTTATAAAATGGCGCTCGGCAAGCTGGATATGGATACCGGGGGTGCGGTTGAAAGAACGATAAAGAAAGGTATTTTGCCTTATCGTAACCTTGATGACGGACTTGCGGCTGTAAAGCCGCAAAAGCCGAAAGCGCCTTTAGGTACTTGGAAGCTGAAGCCCGCGGTGGCCGCTCTGCTTAGTGATTTTAGTATAAAAGTAAATAAAAAGTTGGGCGCTACAGAGTACGCGGTATTTACGAAAGAAGGCCGTGCGATTGGGAAGCGGACGAAAATAAATAAGCCTGTGCGAAATTTATCGCTCAAGTTTAGTTCAATAGATCAGCTCAAGGTTGTTCTGTACAAAAAAGGGAAAAAGATCGATGAGCTGCCTCTGGAAGGCAAAGGGAATTCAGGGCAATTAGTAGCTGCAACGGCCGAAGATGGAGCGACTGGCGGAAATTCAGGCAGCAATTCGGGTGGAAGCAAAGGGGACAACAGCAGTGGCACAGACGAAAACGGCACAGGTGCTGAGGAGGGGGTAGGAACCGTCATTATCGGTTCCTACAAAGTGCAGCTGGACGCGCTGACCCCAGCGGCCACGATGGCGAAGTCGGGGCAGGGGATTTTTTATAAATCGGATGAGCCTGGGGCGGTTTGGATCGGCATGGATAATGCCCTAGATCCTAGCGCGCTAACCGATCCAAGCAGTTCTGCTGTGCTGACGAAGGAAGCAGCTGCTGCTTTGAAGGTTACGGTCGAGATCACGAAGCCGGGAGCAATTGCCTCCTTGGAGACTCCCGCACAGCTGCAGCAGCAGATCGATACGCTGAAGAAAGATATCGTGAAGCTAGAAGCGGCTAAGGAAGCGGCCGTAGCCGATTTGAAGCTGAGCGAGATCGCTGATCTAGCGGTGCAGCTGAAGGATGCGCAGGCCCAGCTCGGAATGCTGGAGGCACTGCTGAAAGGCGACAGCGGGGCAGCTCTCCAGCAGATGGAGCTGGTGAACAACCCGGACGCGCTGATCGCAGCGCTGTCCGAGGAAGCATCACCGCCGGCCGAACCGGGCGGTGAAGGCACTCCCAGCGGCGCAGGGCCGGCCGCCGGGAACGAGGCCAGCGAGGATCAGCTGGCCGAACAAGCCGAGCTCCAGCAGCAGAAGCTGGAGCAAGCCCTCGCCGCCGGCGAGCCGAAAGCGGCAGCAGCTCAGCTGCAGCCGCTTCTGGCGACGCAGGCGCAGCTCGCGGATGCGCAGACTGGC
The DNA here is from genome assembly GCF_000422905.1 of Paenibacillus alginolyticus DSM 5050 = NBRC 15375. GTDB lineage: Bacteria > Bacillota > Bacilli > Paenibacillales > NBRC-103111 > Paenibacillus_E > Paenibacillus_E alginolyticus. The sequence goes on along the minus strand of NZ_AUGY01000083.1, from coordinate 9,900 downwards.
GCATCCAAGGGTCTTGCTTCGCTCAAAGAAGCGAAGCAGAAGCTCCAAGCTGCGCTTAGCGCAGCGCAGCAGGATCCTGAGCGGGTCGCGACGCTGACCCGCTCGATCGAAGCCGTCGACGAAGCGATGCTGTCGACGCAGAAGGACGCGCTGTTCGCACAGCTTGACGCTGTGCAGGAGCTGCTGGCAGCGCTGCCAGCAGCTTCAGCCGTGCAGCCGCAGCTGGAACAGCAAATAACTAAGCTGTTGGAGCAGCTCCAGCAGCAAGAGAAAGCCAAGTACACGCCAGAGGAGCTGCAAGCTCTGGCAGAAATCTCAACCACCTTGGCTAACATCACAACGGTAGACACAAGCTCTTCGTCTGGTTCTGATCCAGATTCCAGCCTTGTTCCCGTCAAGATTCAACCCATTTCGGCAGAAAACGTACTTTCTCCCAATATTTTCATTAAATTCGACGTTCCGCCTGTTATAATAAACGGGCAGGCCTATTTACCTATAAGATCCGTATCCGAATCGTTCGGTGCGGCCGTTGATTGGGATCAAGAAAGCCTTACCGTCACGGTTAGCACGGAATATGCGACCATTACTAGCCGTATTAATAATACTACGGCATATATAGACGGCGAGCCCACCCAGATCGATGGACCCTCTTTGCTGCTCGCAGGAAGGACCTATGTGCCGCTAAGGTTCATATCCGAATCCCTAGGTCTTCAGGTCGACTGGCATGCACCTACTCAAATCATTCAGATTTCTAATTAAGAGGAGATTAAAGAGCGATGAAGAAATCGATTGCGGCATTGCTGCTCGTACTGCTGCTTCTGGGTGCTGCCGGTACTTATCTTAGTCTACATCGGGATAGCTTCACGCTATGGCCCTTTACCAAAAGCATGCCCTTCGATGGTTTATCGAAGGCTGTCTCTGATCAACAAAACAATTTGTTCGTCATCGATAATGCCAAAAAAACCATTCATAAGCTGAACAGCCAAGGTGTTCTGCAATTCTCCATCACCAGTGAGACGGGGAAGAACGGGGAAGTGTATCGCTTTAATGATATGGCTGTCGATAACCAAGGCTACCTCTATACCATCCGTACACTGCTCGATCCGTACGGCATTGCGGTCAAATCCGAGCAGATTGTTCGTTATAAGCCTGACGGAGAGTTTGATCGCAGCTTGTTTACAGAAGAATATGATTCACAATCGAAACGATACAGAATCGGGTCCTTACGAAATGTTCAGGTTCGTGAAGGTATGGTGTACTTTTTCAACGACGAAGTGCAGCAATTAACCTTATATCAGGCACCGGTTGGCGAAACTTCATCCTCCGAACCGAAGTCCGTTTACACGATCAAGCTTCCTGAGAATAAATATGTGTCCGAGGCAGATGGTTATAAGCCAGGGGAGATCTATTATTCAACGCGCAGCGGAGAAATTTATCGTTCTTTTAGTGATGGTCATTCGGAGCTAGTTTATCCGCTTCCGGGTCTTGACCGTACAAGGCGCAATTTCCCGGAGAGCTTGCATCTGGATAATCAGGGACGGCTTATTTTCATCGATTTCAACAGCAAATCGATCTCCAGACTGGATCCCAAGCAGCCCTACATTATCGAAAGCCTTGTGAATGAGTCGAAAGCCAAAGCTAGCGGCGTAGAGCTTGCCTTTGATGCAACGAATAGCAGTATCGCTCAAGATGGCAGCCTCATTATTGTAGAATCAGCTCAAATTAATCGCCGTCTTTCGGATGGAACCATTACCCCCTCCTTAGTAGAAGCGTTGTATAGCGAAGCGACGAAAACAAAGGCCATTCTTCTTTGGTCCATCGCTATAGCAGGAATTTTACTTCTGCTTTATGCGATCAAAATTGTTTTCTTTAACTTGCTGCAGCGTCGTCTCCCTCTCATGATGAAACAAATTTTTATTTTAGTGCCGGTCATTGCGGTTTCGATGATTCTTCTATCTACCGTCATTTACAACAGCTTCTCAACGAAAATGGAAGAAGAAACCTTCAGCGAGCTTCTCTTACTGGCCAAAAACGGTCAAAATCTGATTGATGGCGATAAGCTGGAGAGCCTTGCTTCACCTCTGGATTATAATGGGACTGTTTATCAATCGTTCCGTAAAAAGATTCAATCTGTCTTCGATAATAATGAACAAGATGATAATCAAGGCTTTTACAAAGCGGTTTATAAATACGAGAATGGCGTCATTTATCGGATTTTGGAAGACGATGACGGAATGCATATGTTTAATCCATTTCTACAAACACCCGAGAATCAGCAGGTCGTGCTCCAAGGCAAGCCGGCCACAGGTCAATGGCAGGATTTTTCCGGCGAGTGGAGATATGCGATTGCTCCTATTTTTAATTCAGCAGGTAAAATTGTCGGTGTTTTCGAAACTAGTAAAAATTTGGACGGCATCCTCAAACATCGTCAATTGGTACTTCAATCGATCATTCGCAACATTGCTTTTATCTCGATAGGTTTACTGCTTGTTCTCTTTCTGATGACCTATGTGCTGCTCTCTTCGATTCGGAAGCTTCGCAATAGCGTTGGAGAGATTGCCAAGGGGAACTGGGATACGGTTGTTACGATCAACACAAGGGACGAAGTGTCAGACCTAGGCGACAGTGTCAATACGATGGCTGCCCGCATTCGAGATTATATCACCAAGGTAGAAAATTTCAGCCAATCCTACTATCGCTTCGTGCCGTAGCAATTTCTGCATTTTCTGAACAAAGAAAGCATTCTGGATGTCGAGCTCGGTGATCAGGTGGAGCAAAATATGTCCATCTTGATTTTCAATATCCGAGGCTTTTATCAACTGTCCAAAAGGCTCTCGCCAGAAGAGAACTTCAACTTCGTCAATTCATTTCTTAAAAGATTCGGGCCTTATGTACGCAACCATCAAGGTCTCATGAATAAGTATCTGGGCGCGGGCTTCATGGCGCTATTCCCGAATCAAGCAGACGAAGCGCTGCGAGCCTGTATTGAGATGCGTAAAGAACTGGACATCTATAATTCCCATCGAGCTAAAGTAGGTTACAAGCCGGTTGATTTCGGCATTGGTTTGCACAAAGGACCGCTCCGACTAGGGATCATTGGTGAGGAGCAGCGTTTGGAAGGCAATGTGATTTCCGACGGTGTTAATTTGGCAACGATGCTGGAGAAAATGACGGAACCGCTAGGCGCGTCGATTCTCATTACCGATTATGTGGTTCAATCGTTGGAGCAGCCTGACGGCTTTCTCTACCGTAATCTGGGATTGATTCAGGTAGAAGGGGTCAAAGAGCCGCTTCATCTGTTCGATGTGTATCAGGGGGATCCGGATACGATCCGAACGCTGAAGGATAAAACCAAAGCTTTGTTCGAGCAAGCTGTGACGTACTACCAAGTAGGGCGTTTCTATGATGCGCGTGAAGCATTCTTGATGGTCATTAAGCAAAATCGTCAAGATAAAGCCGCACAGCTGTATTTCTATATTTGTGATGAATACTTCCAAAACGGTACAACAGCAGAGTGGAATGGGACATTATCTGTTTCTTAATGTGAAAGAGGAGATCTTGGCATGCATGTACACGAATTAGTAACGGAAAAGGACGCATTGCGAATTACAGATTTTTATTTGTCTTCGGAATCTTTTGATGACCAGCGGCATACACCGGGAGAGCTTGAACATTTCCGCAATGCTCCCCGGTTAAGCTTGACGCAGCGCAATCATCGTCATTGGTTTATTGAGAACGAATCAGGTGAGATTATTGCGGTTACCAGCTGCAAGGAAAATGAGCATCAATCCGGAGGATTTCTGTGGGACTACTTAGCTGTACACCGCGAGTACCGCAGACATGGCTTTGCGAAGATATTATTCCAAGCTTTGGAGGCATTTGCCAGATCAGCGGAGGGGCGCTATATCCTTACCTATACCTGTGATTTACCAGAGTATCAGCCCATCCAAAAAATGTTTAGAGCGAATGGCTTTGAATTAATCGGCACGTATCCGAATTACTATTATGAAGGTGAAGCCAGGCTGGCTTTCTACAAACCATTGTTAACCAACAAATGAAATAATAGATTGGACCTGATGATATGCAAGGAAGCTTAACCAGATGGATGGGACTGCGCACAGAAGATTTTCGGAAGCTATGGATGATGCTGCCGATCTTTTATTTTAGCGGGATTGCTGAATCCTTGAATTATACGGCGTTCATGGCACTTTTTAACCAAAGATTCGGTGTGCAGTATCTGCCTTATATTTATATCGTAGAAGCGGCAATCATGCCTCTAGAAGGCTGGCTCTTAGCAAAGCTGGCGAATCGGCTGCCTAAAGCCAAAATGATGACTACACTCTACCTCATCATGATGGGATTGCTGCTCCTCAATGGTGCAGTGCTGCTTGGATTCAAGCTAGGCGGCATTGATTTCCGGTATTACTACCCGATTCTGTTCTTGACTTCCAACTTTGTGGTGAGACAGCTTACGCTGCTGCTCTGGAGTACGGCCTTTGATTTGTGCCCCACTCAGCAGGCCAAAAGGTTAATGCCGGTGTTCATCGCTTCAACGACAACCGGTGGAATTACGGCGGGCTTGATCGCTCACCAAATTGGTAAACTGCTTGGTACCGAAGCGGTATATGCGCTAGCTCCAGTGCTGATGGTGTTTGGTTTCATCTTTTTCCGCAAAGCATTGGCACGGTATTTGGTGCCCTTGACGTTGAAAGAAGACAAACGCTTGAAGACCCCGGCAAATTCTGGCACAGGGGAAGAGGAGCAGCAGCCTGCTGGTTATTATGTGAAACAGATGCTGCGCAGCCCGTTTCTGCTGTGCGCCATTGCTTTGATGACACTTATGCCTGCAGTTTATTTTATGATCGAGTATCAATACTTTACGGCTGCTGAGAGCAAGTTCCCTAAGGAAGGCGATTTAACCTCATTTTATGGATTAATTACCGCTATTCAGTTCACGATCTGCTTGCTTCTGCAAACCGTGTCTACCCGCTTAATGAACTGGCTGGGCGCGAGTAATATGCTGCTGGCGATTACGATTATCTTCCTTGGCGGCTTTGGACTTACGGCTTTGTTCTTAAATCAATCGTTGGGGCTTGTGATGGTGTCCGGCTCCTATGCCATTTTTTATATTTTGCTGTATTACATTGCGGAGCCTTGCTATCAGCTGTTTTTCAAAATGATGCCTATCGGAAGGCGCGACGGCTATCGTTATTTTGCTCAGGGCGTGGCTGCTTCGGGCGGGATCTTAATCGGTTCGCTGCTATCCTTGCTGCATTCGTTTGGCCTCATTCAGTTGTCCCCTCTTGCTTGGGTAGGTGTCGTTGTAGCGGCTATTCTCGTTGTGGTGGCGTGGTTCGGAAGGAATCTATACATACGTGAACTGGTCAAAAGTGTGCAGTCCTTGCATGCGGATCTATCGGATATTGCGGGCTCCTTTATCGGGGGCATTCGCAGCTCCAAAGCTCTTTCCTCCATGCTCGGCTATCTGAAGCATCCGAATGATTATGTGCGAGAGCTGGCCCTCGAAGTGATTGGTAAAGCGAAGGATTCCGCGTTTCTGCCGCAGTTGATCGGAATGATCGGCGAGGAAAGCTCGCGAATCCGCATTGCTGTACTGCGGGCGATGAATCTTCAAGGCGCAACGATTCAGGATCTCGTGCAGGTCGCTTCGTTCCTGGAAGATGAGGACCCTGAAGTGCGTGCGGAGTGTGTTAAGCTGATTTCAAAGGCAACGCATCTCAGAAGCCAATCGCATTTCTTCATTCGCGTAAAGCTGTTAGACAGCCATCCTAAAGTTGTACACGAGGGAGTTAAGGCGCTTTATGCACTGGAAAGTGAAGAAAGCTATCAAGCCTGTGACGAGGCGATTATTAAAATGCTCGATTACGGCGGTGAGTGGGCGGTTTACGGCTGTCATACCGTAGCGGATCTGAAACTGGATTCCTATTCAGCATGGGTGTTATCGCTGCTCGACGATCATCGTCCTGCTGTCAAAGTTGCGGCTGCGCACTGTATTGGCAAGCTGCAGCATATTGATGCAATTCCCCATCTCTTGTCGATGGTGCCGCTCGCCGATCAAGAGCTGCGCAAGGCCATTCTTGAGGCTTTCGTAGATATGGGGGCTAAGGCTCTGCCAGATTTGCTGAACGGTGTGAATCATGTGAATCCATTTATATGGAATTCGGCGGTTACAGCGCTTGCTGAGCTGCTGGATGAAAGTAAATTACGGTCAGAGTTAGTTGAACGCTGTGTAAGTCGAATGCTTGCTTCCACGCAGGAACGCGCTTTACCGGCTGCTTTTCATGAGCTGGGAATGCAGGGGCTTGCCGAGCTTGCCAACCAACGCTGCGGGGAGCTGCATAATGCGCTGGTTGGCGGTGCGTGGGCGGTAATGGCCAAGTTCGTAGATGAGCGTGTGGTTACGACACTTCGCGAAGCGACTCAGGACGAGAGTGACGAAGTACGCGATAATGCTTTGGAAGTTCTTGCTGAAGGGCTCGGCGATCGCAGGTTGGCCTTGGCCCTGTTGGAATTATTAAAGAAAGAAGCGGGCAGCAGCCGTGGGGTTACGACGGAGCCGCTTCTCATTTTGCAAGAAGCTAAGATTTGGTCGGATGATTGGCTTCGAGATATTGCTGTGTATGCACTAAGTTCACTGGAGCGTGCCGATATGAAGGAAGATCGCAAGTTTTTAACGATGCTGGATAAAGTTATTTTCTTGAAGCAGGTTTCCCTATTCGCGGACCTGTCCGTGGACGAACTAGGTTTAATTGCAGGGATTGCAACGGAAGAAGTACATGAAGATCTGACTTATCTATTGCGCCGTGGTGAGAAGAATGCAGCCATGTATCTCATCATTGAAGGCAACGTAGAGCTGAGCAATGAGACGGGTATTGGGGAGACTGTAACGATTGGTGTACTGGGACCGAAGCAAGCATTCGGCGAAACGACAGCCTTAGACGGATCGCCTTCCTCGATTACTGCTCAAGCGATTTTCGATGAGGTACGTGTGCTTACTTTGCAAGGGGAAAGTTTGTCTCGGTTAGTGAGATTGTATCCAGAGATCGGGATTGGGCTACTTCATGCTTCTAGTGCCAGAGTGCGGCTGCTTGAAAATATGCTTTTGAAAATGGCTTAAATCGGTTATTCCTTAATTCGAAATTCGGCTTGTGGCTTTAGTAATCAGCGTCTGGGAGGGTGAATGTCGTGTCATCAGAGTCCATCGTTTTGAGCAATGATCTGAAGGAACTGGAACGGCTAGGTGTATTCTTGCGAGGCTTGTCGGGGACGATGGGCATGGATGACCATACGTTGTACCAAGTGAATTTAGTCTGCGACGAGCTTGTGACGAACATCATTCTCTATGGCTACCCGCCTGATGAACCTAGTAGGCATACGATCCGCATTGATTTGGGGCTTGTCCCTGGGGGTTGGGAGCTTCGAATGACTGATCGCGGAGTGCCTTTTAATCCTCTGTTGAAATCCAGTCCGACTGTGGATCTGAGCTTGGAAGATCGCGGGATTGGCGGTCTCGGCATCTACTTTGTGAAGCAGGTTATGGATGACATCATGTATGAACGCTTGAACGGGGAAAATGTGCTAATGATGAAAAAATGGCAAATCAAGGAGGAGGGAATATCATGATGATAACCGAGCAAATGCTAGGTGATATCGTACTGCTGAGCTTAAACGGCCGACTGGATGCGAATACTTCCGCGAGCTTGGAATCGGCTTTTGCAAAGCTAGTCGAGCAAGGGAATGGCAAGTTTGTGTTTGATCTTCAAGGACTTGACTATGTCAGCAGTGCAGGGCTCAGAAGCTTACTTGCTGCAGCCAAAATGATTAAGGTGATTCAAGGCAAGCTGGCGTTGGCACGAATGAATGAACATGTGAAGGACGTTTTCGACATGTCGGGATTTAGTCGCATTTTCTCGATTTATGAGACGGAAGCGGATGCTGTCCATGCTATTTCTTAGTACGACAGCTAGGAATCAATGTAAGGCGAATGATAGGGGGCACGCTGGATGAATATCGTTGTAGGTATGCTTCTCATTCTGTGTCTCGCGGTTGTCGTCGTATGGCAGCTGAGCGAGCGAAAGCGTAGATCCGTAGAGCTTGAGCTTCAGAGAACCATGCAGCTATTCGATGTTAGCTTAGAAGTGAATTCAACGATCCGCAAGCAGGATTTGCTTGTGAAAATCATGGAAACCTCTTCTCGCATTATGAATGCGGAGGCTTCGTCGGTCATTTTGGTCGATGAGGAAAAAGGGGAGCTGTTCTTTGACCTTGCGCTAGGTGAAAAAGGCGATGAGGTTCGTGAAATTCGCCTCAAAATAGGTGAGGGCATCGCAGGCTGGGTGGCTCAGACCGGCGAATCCGTCAAGGTTGATGATGCTGGACAGGATGAGCGGTGGTCGTCGAAGGTAGCGAAACGAGTCGATTATCCGACGCGCAGCCTACTCTGCGTACCGCTAGTCAGCAAGGGGAAAATCATCGGTGTGCTGCAGGTGTTGAACAAGCGGGATGGCGCGCATTTCACTGACCGCGATTTACAGCTGCTCGAGTCCATCGCTTCGCCAACAGCGGTTTCCTTGGAGAATGCCATGCTGTATGAAGCGCTTGAGAAGTCTATCCATGCGTTGAAAACGACGACGGCCGCTAAGGAACGGATGGAGAGCGAGCTGCGCATTGCCACCGACATCCAGATGGGATTCCTGCCTCGCGGAAGTCTGTGTATAAGCAGTGGCGGTGTTGAAGGTGAAACGAGCAGCTCATCTGAAGCAGACGGTCGTGAAAGTGCTGCCGCAGTCACCGTCGAGGCACATGCCATCATTCGTCCTGCTCGTGAAGTGGGAGGGGATTTCTACGACTACTTCTGCATCGGGGCGGATCGCTTGTTCTTCGTGCTTGGCGATGTATCTGACAAAGGAATCCCTGCGGCATTATTCATGGCGGTAACCATGACATTATTGAAAGGGAAGATGACCTCAGAGATGACTCCCGGTGAGCTGTTGACGGCTGTCAATCAAGAGCTTTATAAGGACGACTCAACGATGTTTGCTACGATCTTCTGCGGGGTTTTGAACGTCGCGACAGGTCTACTCCTGTATAGTGATGGCGGTCATTGTCCTCCTTACATCGTGAGGGATGGCGGTGAGGTTGAGCTTTTGAAAGGGAAAAAAGGCCTTCCACTTGGCGTCATGGACGACATGCTGTATATGAATAATGAGGTCATGCTAGGTCAAGGAGATCGTATAGTCGTGTATACGGATGGCATTACAGAGGCCGAGGACCAACTTCAAAATCAATATGGCTTTTCCCGCCTCAAGGATGTATTGATGAAGGAACAATCGAGTGCGCCTGAGCAATTGCTTGGTCAGATGGTGATGGATGTGGATCTATTCGCAGATGGTGCTGTGCAATCCGATGATATTGCCGTGCTCATTGTGGATCGCAGTCCTACCAAATTGTAGACTCCGCTGTATGGCGTTGTGATATAGTAAGTAGACAGACTTCTTGCACTCAGGGACTGAATTGTTGAAGTGCAACCATGATTCAATGAATGCTCCCATCAAAAGCTCGCTAGAGCAGCGGTACTATGTCAAGACCTTAATTGGAAAAAATCTTGAAGAACCGTAACTTTTTTAGGGGGTGAGCCTAAAAAAGGCCGCACGAAACTAAACCCACCCTATTTTGGTTATATGGAAATATTTTCTAATTTCCAAAATAATAGGTGGAATGGTTGAGTAAGGTTATGTCATTTCTGTTGTCGGATCACCTCCTTGGGTTCGTAGAGTCGGTTGGTTCGAAGCAGATAGTCGACCAACCGCACCAATTTACGAGCTGTAAGCGCAAGGGCACGTTTTTCGGCGTATTTGGCCGGCTCCGCTTTCTTAAGGC
>NZ_AUGY01000082.1 GCF_000422905.1 Paenibacillus alginolyticus DSM 5050 = NBRC 15375 | reverse complement strand
CATAAAAATCACTCCCGAACATATGTTTGATTTCATTATACCAAACATTAGTTCGTATTTAAAGACATTCCTGAGCTAACTGGATAATCAAAAAAAATAATAAAAAATACAACACTGGTAACAATTGTAGCTGGCTAAATGCAAAAATAGATTTGATTTTGGATGAGGAGCTCTTGACCTAGAGGGGCTTCAAACGAATGATCTTATCATCGCCTGCTTTAGGCTTGCCGCGACCGTCACGGTTGTTCGTCATGAGATAAAGAGATCCATCCGGTCCTTCATAGACATTGCGAAGCCTGCCGAATTTCCCTTGAAATAAATGTTCCACATTGGCGACAGTATCGTACTTTGGACCTTTTAGGTCTACTTTTATAAGTCGTTCTCCCCGTAATCCTGCCACCAGGAGGCTGCCTTTCCATGGCCCTTTGCTAACGAATGCTGCGCCTGATGGTGCCCACGTTTCTGTTCCGCTTTGGAGGATTGGCGCTTTTAAATTCGCTTTTCCAGGGCTCGATGTTGCTTCACCTTCAATTAAAGGCCATCCATAATTGCCGCCAGGTTCAATAAGGTTAATCTCATCATGAGCGGTTTGTCCATGTTCGGAGCTGAATAATTGCCCTGTCACCGGATGCCAAGCGAGCCCTTGAGGGTTACGGTGACCCATGCTGTAAATGGGTGAATTCTTAATTGGATTAGAGGCTGGAATAGATCCATCTAGGGAAATTCGTAATATTTTGCCTCCCAGGCTAGTTGGGTCCTGTGCTAAAGGGGGATCATATCGATCGCCGGAAGTGATATAAAGCAGCTTATCGGGACCAATCTTAATTCTTCCGCCATTATGGTTTTCAGCTCCTGGCAATCCGGAAATTAATACTTTATCCAGCTGCGCTTTGTTATTTTTTTCGATAAGCCTCAATACCCGATTGTTGACTTGATCCTTCATTCGATAGGTGTGATACACATAGATATAATGGTTTTCCATAAAAGAGGGATCAAGCGCAAGCCCTAACAATCCTCCTTCGCCTTCGCTGATGAATGGGGCCTCGAAAGAGATAAGCGGCTCTGGGTTCAGACGCCCCTTCTCAATCACACGCAGAGTACCAGGTCTTTCTGTGAAAAAAATCCGGCCATCCTTCGCGATATCCATCTCCCAAGGAACATTAAGTCCTTCGGCGACTGTTTCCATTTTATAAGGAAGATCCAATTGTGTAGTTGTTGTCTGATCTGGAGCTGGTTCAATAGCTTCTTTATTCGGCGTACAGCCAGAGGTTATCCCAAGCGATAAAGCTAACAGAATTACTAGGATCGATCTCATAAACCTTCCCCCTCTATGAATAGGATGAACATGCATTTTGCCTGTGCTATGTGATAATTATTATACCATTTTGTGGAAGGGAACGATAAACGGCGTCCACCATAGGAATTCTGACTCTCCGCTCTCCGCAATCTGACTGCGATGAACCATAATTCTCGTTACCCCGTCAATGTGAATGGGAAGATACCGTAACCCAAATACTCGTGGTAGTATAAGAAGTGATCGGTTAGGTTATTAGCAAGAAAAGTTTACAATAAGGAGCCAAATTCTCATGATTATATATCAAAATGAACATACGACCGTTTTTCAAAGCGCACTATACCAGACGACATCAACCGTTGTGCTGACGAAGGAAATGGTATTAATTGTTGATCCGAACTGGCTTCCAAATGAGGTTGATGAAATTCGAAGTTACGTTGATTCGGTAAAAGGTGATCGGGATCTATATCTGTTATTTACGCATGGCGATTTTGATCACATTATTGGTTATAAAGCATTTCCCGGCGCAAAAACGATTGGGAGCTACGAACTAAGCTGTCATCCGAAGAAAGACTATAAGATTTCATTGATACAAGAATTCGACAGGAAACATTATATTCATCGAAAGTATCCCGTCGAATTTCCAGTCCTGGATATTATCATTTCGAAAGATGCCGAAGAACTTAGGATAGGGGATACGTTATTGACTTTTTACAAATCCCCAGGACACACACCGGACGGATTGTTTACGATCATTGAGCCGTTGGGAATTTGGATAACAGGCGATTATTTATCCGATTTTGAATTACCGTTTATTTATCATAGTGCCAGAGCATATAAGGAAACGATGAATACGGCAAGTCAGATTTTAGACCAGCACAATATCGAATTGCTAATTCCGGGGCATGGACAAGTTACCATCAATACGGCGGAAATGAAAAGGCGTTTGGACATGTCTTCTGATCATTTGGAACGGCTTATTAATGCGGTCATTGCAAAAGATGAGAGTGCTATCGCGGCGCTTGGTGATGAGCATGCTTTTAAATCTTCTTTTACAGAAGAATGCCACAAAGAAAATATTAGAATCATTGCGCAGGAATATTCTATTTAAAGGTAGGTTTCCACAAAACCCCCAAGGGAAGTGACTCATTTGAATCTACATTACTTTGTTTTGATTGTTTTCATCGTTTATATGTTATACAAGGGGATCAAAGCATTTAAAGCTAAGAAACAAGTGGGGGCTGTTTTTCTCAAAGGATCAAGTAATTATAAAAGCATTCAAACAATGATATTTTCAATTCTTGTAGTGCCATTTGTCATATTACTAGATTGGAATCTAAAATATTTAATTTTGATAGTCATCGTTTTCCTTGGAGTCATGATTGAACAAGTGTACGTGGGAGAGCTTGGCATAAAATTGAATGATGAATTTTTTGCTAAGGAACGCATCATGCACGGCTACATGGTTGAGGATCGTCTAGACCAGTTCGAAATCATGATAATCGGAAGGACGGATACGATAAAGGTGACAGTAAGTAAAAGCTTAATTGGGAAACCGGTTGAAGAAATTTTAGAGGCATACCTAAATCCTATAAAAGTATAAATAGGGCTTAAGGATGACCACCCCGATTGGTTTTCAAAGTAACATTGAAAAGCTTTTAAATTGTTGTACATTGTGCAACATTCTTTAAAGTCCCCCTATTGGTGGTGGACTCCTTTTAGACTACTTAGAGTTTGTTCAAATGGGTTAAGGTTCATTCCAGATGTATAGTTCAACAATCCACATATTTTTCACCCCTATCGGGTAAACCAAACATGGATTCTTTTTCAATCCATATTATTTCGGTTAGGGGTGATAGATCATTAGCGTGCAAACGATACAAAAACCGCGCTTGGGACTGCCGGATTTGAAGGATAAGGTCGCATTGATCACCGGGGCTGGTTCAGGGATTGGTCAGGCAGCCGCCGAGATGCTTGCACAGCAAGGGATGAAGGTATGCCTCGTGGATTTGAAAGACGACCGGCTAGAGCAGACGAAACAGGATATTGTGGCAGCAGGCGGTCAAGCGATCACGGTAGATGTCGACGTGTCTGATCCAGACCGTGTTGCGCAAGCGTTCGAGCAGACGGTAAAAACCTGGGGACGACTAGACGTCGTATTTGCTAACGCAGGCATCAACGGGGTATTGGCGCCGATCGAAGATATGAAGCCAGAGGATTGGGATCGTACACTGTCCGTCAATCTGAAGGGCACTTTCTTGTGCGTCAAACAGGCGATTCCGCATATGAAAGAGAACGGTGGCAGCATAATCATAACAAGCTCCATTAACGGCAGCCGCGCATTCTCAGGATTTGGGATGACAGCCTATAGCACTTCAAAGGCGGGACAAGTGGCATTCGCCAAGATGGCTGCATTGGAATTGGCCCGCTACAAAATACGCGTCAACGCCATCTGTCCAGGGTCGATCAAGACCAACATTGGGGAAAATACGAAGCCGACGCCGGAGCTTGAGAAAATCAAAATCCCAGTCAAATATCCGCAAGGCAGTCAGCCATTGGAACATGCGCCAGGGCAACCGGAGCAGGTGGCTAATCTGGTAGCTTTCCTTGCCTCGGAAGCTTCGAGCCATATTACTGGCACGGAGATGTTCATTGACGGCGCTGAATCGCTGCTTTAGCGATAGCCTGCAATCGCATTTGTTGGCGGTGAGGGATGCGGATAATTTTCCAAGGAAATGAGCAGTCTATATTCGGAGGTGAAAGAAACCATGGATGAGCAAAAGGAAACCGTCACTTCAATCGATCCAAAAAGCGGACAATCCAAGGAGGTCAATGTCGTCTTGGATCATGCTCGCAGTGGAGGCTTGAAATATACAATCGAAGATGTAGAGAATAATAACAAGAAAACGGATGAATAGTTACTTGTAAAAAAATGAAAAGCGTATGTTGACTCGGGGACATTCCCGAAACCAACATGCGCTTTATTTGATTTCTCAAACGATTAATCGTCCAAACCTACTCGACATGTCTCCGGACTAGTGTGCTCGGAGCTTCTGATAACTGTTTCATCTGGCCCGTTTTCATTAGAATCATCCGAGTTGCCTTCAGCATTAACCGTAGATTCAAAATTTGTGTCTTTGTGATTGATTAAGTTATCTATGCTTCTCACCCTTTCAATTGTATAGACTAATATGCTTCGTTTTAAAAGGTTTTATTCGTTGGGCCATTAGCCTTCGAAAGAGGAATTTGTAGGTCTTGACAAACCGTACTGTAATATTTATAATTACAGTATAAAGTCCTTACAAAAAATAAGTTAATGGCGGTGATAATCATGAACTTTGTAATCAGTGATTGGGTTGTGGCAACAACAAATGAAGATGAAATGCTGCATGGTTATATTGAGTCAATTGATGTGCTGCAAGGTATTGCTCGGGTGCACGTTATTGCATCGGATCGTGAAACTGCCATCGGAAAAATAATGGAAGTTAGCAGTCAAGACGTAAAGAAATTACCTATAAGCGAGTTTGATATAGAAGATCAAGTAAAGAGCTTGATTGATGTGGCGCTAACAACCAGAGATGAGCAATGGTTCAATGAATTGTCAGCGAAATTATTTGCTATTCAAAATAATAGCGCAAAACGCGGTGAGCGTGATGTATTTCCGTCCTACTATCATAACCGCTTAGGCGTTGATCAGTTTTAATGGGACGAATAAAAGAAAAAGCCAATCCAAGAGACATGATCTGCATGTTGTCTAATGGATTGGCTTTTTAATTATATTTTCCTGCTTACTGAATAGGTGCCTTGGTTGAGACTTGTTTTTCTTTCATCAGTTCCGCGGCAAAAAGAGTCTGCAGTTCTGTGACTTTTCTGGGATCAGTTAGGGACACTTTGTCAGCGAAATAATGTTCAACGAGCAGCTCCCAGGTAGGCGTTACCTTTTGAGCGGTCATGGCTCGAATGGCGGTCTTAACCAGCCTTCGTTCCTTGGCATTAGCGTACACGTCGATGTACTGCTGCTTACGCTCGAAATCTAACTCCGTAATAATAGCTCGAAATACCTCAGCTGTCATACGCGCATCGTCCAATGCTCGGTGAGCGGAGCCTTCAGCAGTGATGTTAAGATCGAGCAGAGCAGCCTCGACACTGACATCATTCGTCACATTTTTATAACGGATAAACCCTTTCAATAGATCAAAATAGCTAGCCGCCATCCAGTAGGCATCATCCAACTTATGCATCCGCGTGTCGTACACGATGCGCTTCAAATCCTCGCCACCCCAGGTGACTAGCAGGAAAGCTTCACTTTTATTTAGCCAGTTCATGAAGTCCGTAATGACTTTACGAAAGCCGTCGGCTTGATCGATATCTTCTTGGGGAATGCCCGTCTTTTTCTTGATAAACCCATTCAATTTAGAAAAATAAACAGGCTTGACTAGAGATGAGAATTCATCAGTAGCCTGTAGGGCGGAATTTAAACGTACGGCTCCAATCTCAATAACCTCCATAGGTAAATCACTTGCAAACTTGCGACCATTGAATTCAATGTCCAAAATAATGTAGTCCATGATGTAGCCCCCGTTCTGTCTCTGTGCTTCCATTCTATCAGAAAATGCCTAGGATACCAGCTTCCGTTTTCCATAGACCGCATTTAGAACGAAACTAAACAGTAGACCTGCAAAGGACATTCCTGAAATCCATAGATATAATTGTTTCCCTCCAAAGTTTTCGTAGAGCCAACCACCCAAATAGGAAGCGACGATACCCGATACGCCAAAGAAAAGGATCGCAAGCACAGTCTGTCCTGTTGCACGCCATTCTTCAGGAACAATACGGTATAAATATTGGATAGCAGCTGAATAAAAAATCGGGAATGTGAAGGTTTGCAGCAGCTGAAGAAACACGAGAATATGAGGATCCGTCACCCACGCGGATAGAAAAAAGCGAATGAAATAAAACACAGAGGCGAATGAAATGATTGCTAATTCTTTCCCTTTGCGAAGCCACCAAAAGCTAAGAGCGAATACGAGTATTTCGCTTCCTGCTGCAAGAAACCAGGCCAAACCGACCATGTCGGGGGTGCCGCCTAATTTTCGAATATAGACGCCGAGAAACGTATCGTTGATCCGCTGTGGCACGGCAACAATAAAGATAAGTAACATAAACCAAATGGTTTCTTTATTGCTTAAGAAATTGCGTAGCGTTTTTAGAGAGATCGGTTTCCCAGTTACAGGCGCATCAGGCAATGGCAAACAGATTAAAATGCTAATGATGCCTATTCCAGCGAACAAGAATGCCAAACTATTGATTCCAAAAAATTGGGTGGTATAACCAACGACCAAGGACATGACCGCATAACCGACTGCTCCGAATGTTCGGATGGAACCGTAGCTTACCCCGTTTGCCTCCGCTGTTTGGAAATTTAGACTTTCTGTCAGAGGATCAAGAGGCATTAGGAAAAAGTACATTAGCATCGTAAATAGAAGAAGCACAATGAAGCTGGATGAGGCGTATAACAAGTACCCCGCTATGGTTGAACATCCTAAGAGGAGTAACATAACCTTCTTAATTGTCTTCGTCCGATCACTGATCATCCCCCATAAAGGTTGCGAGAAGATGGCAATGAAGCCTCCCGTTCCTATGATGAGCCCAATCTTCGTTGCTGGAAGTCCTTGTGCATCTAAATAGACGGGAAGAAATGAAACAAACATAGCCAGAAGTGCAAAATACAAAAAGTTAAACGAACGCAATAAATTTGAAGAATTCATGATGACCTTAACCTTCCCAGATAAATTAGCACAATGCTGTTGTAAAACTACATTTTAACATGTCATGGTAAAGAATCCAAAGTAAATATGGCGATTTTTTCAGAGACGTACTTCTGAGGGATTTGTCCCTGTTACTTTCTTGAACTGTCGACTGAAGAAATAGATGCTCCGATAGCCGAGGGCTTCTGAAACCTCTCCAACATTCATGCCAAGTCTAAGCAGATAAGTGGCACGTTCGATTCTTTTCTGAATGATATAGGACTCAATCGTTTGGCCCATGATTTCTTTGAATTTAAGTGAAAAGTAGCGTGGTGACAGGTGCGCTTGTTTGGCTAAGTCACAGATGCTATGCTGGCGCCCCGGATCTTGTATAATATGGCTCGCGATGTCCATCATCACCCGATTCATAGACCGGTGAGCGGGATCACCTTGCGCTTGGTTACCTGGGGCTTGGCGTTCAAACATGAGCAATAACAAACGAAGCAGCATGAAGGCTTCCTCGGCATGTCCATATGTGCCACTCAATCGAACATATACAAAACGGTCTAAGTAGGGCTCATGAAATTCCGAGGGGTCAAAGTGGACGAAGGAAGGAAGGAAGAGACACTAAGGGAAATGCTGCACCTTTCGTGTTGAAGTGGATATAGGTAACCGTAAGGGGACGCTCCGGGTTATGTTTAGCGCTCGTTAAATCTCCGGGACGAAAGAGAAAACAATCCCCCTTGCGGACATGGTAATGTGTACGATTCAGGCTGACCTCACCCTCGCCGTCCCATACATACCAGAAGTCGTAATCATTGAATGGCTGATGTTCACGGCTCCATTTCCAATTAGGTTCACAGATGACTTTGCCGAAATAACCGTCTAGGACGAGCTCCAGTGATGTGAAAACAGACATGAAAGATTTCCTCCGATTTATGTAAAATAGTGCAAATTATCATGCGCTTTAATGCATTTATTTTACAACCTTTCATTCCTATAATAAAGATAAAAGTGAACAAATAATTTAAATCGAAAGGGGTCATCTCACATGTCAGAAAAAAGTTCTCCGGAAGAAATCTCGGCACAGCTATACCGGTATGATCGCATTGCGGATAAATGGAATGGCTTTGAACACTGGGGTAAGGATCAGCTTGAGCAATATCGGAACAACGGTTATTCGGCAATAGAGCATGTACTCAATGAAAAAGAAATCGAGGATGCGAAGAGGGCCCTGTTTGAGATTATATTTGTAGATGACAAAGGAGCCCAAATTCAGTTCACGAAACCAAGCAGTGAGTTGAAAACGGAAGAAGAACGTGAGCTAGCCGTTCGTAAGGTCAGCGAGTTCGTCGAAGTGGATGAGCGGTTCAAACGGATAGCTTATCATTCTGCTATTCTTGCAGCGGTGCGAGATATTCTTGGCGAGGAGCCGCGTCTTGTCCAGGATATGGCCTTACTCAAGCCTCCACACGGAGGAGGTGAAAAGCCATGGCATCAAGATATGGCTTACGGAAACCTTGCCTACGAGAAAGCAGTCGTAGGAGTATGGATTGCCTTGGATGAAGCTGCGCTGGATAATGGCTGCATGCATGTTATTCCTGGTTCGCACGCAGATGGAGCAACGCCGCATTATGCTGTCCGGGATTGGCAAATTTGCGATTCGCATGTTGCTGTTGAGAAGGATGTAGCCGTGCCCTTATTGCCAGGCGGACTCCTTTTGTTCCACGGTTTACTTAAGCATGGGACACCTTATAATCTTTCTCCGAAGAAGCGTCGCGCGCTGCAGTTTCATTATGTGGGCGCGTCCGTTTCTAAACTAACGCCAAAAGAGTATAAACGTTTCTTCACCAATGAAATGAGCGGGGCTGAGTGTTGATTCAAACTAGCATATGGTCAATATATTTTCTGACATAAAAAGAAGATTAGAACTCGTTTTACAACTTCCTGCATCTTCCAATCTCTTTGAGGACGGTTTACAATTAGAGAGAGGAGTTGATGCATAATGGGATCACCAATCGTGCGACTGGTACTTGATGCCAAAGCCACATTGGCTGAAGGTCCGTGCTGGAATGCGGAACAGCGTTTGTTGTATTGGGTTGATATTATAGGTAAGAAATTTGGAAGGTTTGATCCTGAAACAGGGCTGAACGAAGATTTTCCCGTTGGGGAATATGTCGGTGCAGTTGTCTGTGCCGGAGAAAATGAGGTTGTGTTAGCGACACAATCGGGATTCCAAAGGTACCAGATGCAGCAGCGTAAGCTCACCCCTCTTGTTGATCCAGAATCTCATTTACCGGGAAATCGGTTTAATGATGGGAAATGTGATGCTACCGGACGATTCTGGGCGGGCACGATGGAAATTATTGAAAAAGAAGCAACAGGCTCACTCTATGTGCTAGAAACGGATCAGAGTTATCGTAAGGTTTATGATGGCGTGGGCGTTTCCAACGGGATCGCTTGGAGCCTTGACGAGAAAGAAATGTACTATATCGATTCTATGAAAAAGCTAGTGCTCGCTTTTGAGTATGAGGCGGTCAAAGGGGAAATTAGCAATCCGAGAATACTAATCGATTTTCGGAATGAACAAGGTTTCCCTGACGGAATGACGATCGATGAAGAAGGGATGCTGTGGATCGCCCATTGGGATGGCTGGCAGGTATCCCGTTGGAATCCCAAAACAGCTCAAAAGATAGACAGCATTGCCATTCCCGCAGCCAAAGTAACCTCCTGTATTTTCGGAGGAGACGAGCTAGACACCTTGTATGTTACGACTGCCCGAAAGGGTCTTCAGGAGGATCAAGTGGGGGATCAGCCACATGCTGGAGGGATTTTTGCGGTAAAGCCAGGTGTAAAAGGCACGAAGACGCATTCATTCGGATATCAGCATGAGGAACGGAAAGGGTAGGTTCTATGACAAATGAGAACAGACATTTAAAGATTCAGTATATCGGTCAGGTCGGAGTTATTCTGCGTAAAAACGATACGGCTATTGCAATCGACCCTTATTTGACAGATTCTGTTGATCATCTTCCTGGGTTTCCGGAGGGTTTTTGGCAGCGGCGTTATGCGCCTCCTGTGAAGCCAGAGACACTAACGGATTTAGATCTTGTGCTTTGTACGCATGAGCATATGGATCATTTGGATCCAAATACACTACGGGCAATCGCCGCGGCATCTCCCAACTGTCACTTTGGTGCTCCGAAGTCGTGTTTGATTGAATTGGAGGCAATCGGCATTTCAGCAGAGCGGCTGCATGCGCTTGGGACCCAAGAGGCATTTCAATTTGCCGCTGATCTGATTATTCAACCCATTCCGGCTTGGCACGAGGAGCGGGTGCGAGATAGTGAAGGCTGGGACCACTACTTGGGCTACGTCTTACAATGGGACGGCTTGTGCATTTATCATGCTGGGGATACGCTTCTGACGGAAGAGCTGGTCGAGGCGCTGTCTGGCTTCACCATCGATGTAGGTTTTCTGCCGATTAACGGACGTGATATTTTCCGCAATCGCCTCGGTGTCGTCGGCAACATGAACGCACTCGAAGCGGCAGACCTAGCCGCACACCTGAAGTTCGACATCGTTGTGCCTGTACACTTCGATATGTACACAAACAATAGTGAAGGGATCGCTCCCTTCGTTGACCGTTTATATCAGAAGCATCCAGGACAGAAATTTCATATTTTTCAACCGGGTGAGACACTGGTGTATGTGAAGTAATGACGGGTCTGTTATGAGGTGGGGAGTTATGGAGCCTATCAAAAGTCAAAGGAGATATAATCGGAGGTTTGAGGTCCAGACTCTGACTATAAGGATGATTTTCATCGCTACGGAGTCACAATCACGAGCTCCCCAAACTTTAGCGATGAAAATCATCGTCTCCTCACATATTTTCAGAGTCTCCGGGCCTGACCACTTTCCTTTTTATAAATAGTACAAAACTTCACCCGCAACAGCCCCTAAGAGGACGATGCACCAAGGCGGTAATTTCCAGAACACCAGCAGACCGAACAACACGATAACCAATGTAAAATCATAAGGACGAATAATAGCGGTTGTCCAAAGCGGGTTATAAAGTGCCGCGAGCAGGATTCCGACAACGGCCGCATTGATGCCTACGAAAGCACTTTGAATCTTGACATTTGTTCGTAATGAATTCCAAAAAGGTAATGCCCCTATAATCAGGAGATAAGCAGGCAGGAAAATGGCTAAGGTTCCCACGAGAGCCCCTCTGACTCCGTCAAACATAGCGCCCAAATACGAGCCGAATGTGAAAAGCGGACCAGGAACTGCTTGTGTAGCCCCATAGCCAGCTAGGAAAGCTTCTTTACTTACCCAACCTTGCGGAACAACTTCGCGTTCCAAAAGGGGGAGAATGACATGGCCGCCGCCGAAGACCAAAGAACCTACCCGATAAAACGAATCGAAAAGGGAGAAGAGCTGCGAATGCCATAAACCGCTGAAAATCGGAAGCAGCAGGAGCAGCATCGCATACAGGACCAAGCAAAAGATCGCAACAGAGCGATGAACACGCACTTGAATGGTACTGTTGTCTTGGTTTGAAACGGTTTTGAAGGCAAACAGTCCGATGAGTCCGGCGAGTACGATAATAACAACTTGGCTATAGACCGTCTGCCATAACAAGGTTACTGAAGCTGCCGCGATAGCGATGGAGGCCGTGCTTTTATCGGATGCTAACTTTTTTCCCATGCTGAGAACTGCTTGTGCGACGATGGCTACGGCGACGATTTTGAGACCGTGAATCCAGCCCGTGCTGCTAACATCCATAGCTTTCATTAATAAGGAAAAGAGTAGTAAGAGGATAATAGAAGGTAACGTAAATCCAAGCCAAGCAGCTGCGCCTCCCAACAATCCAGCCCGGATTGTACCGATACCTACACCTACTTGACTGCTAGCAGGGCCTGGGAGAAATTGGCATAAAGCAACCAGATCGGCGTAGCTTTTCTCATCCATCCATTTACGTTTCTGAATATACTCGTTGTGAAAATAACCCAGATGCGCAATGGGTCCTCCGAAGGATGTCAACCCTAATTTGGTTGATACGAGAAATACTTCAAGCAATGCTCTTCTTTTACTTTGCTGTGTTTTTGCAGCGGTGTTCAACTTATTTCCTCCCCAATGACGTTTGATGAACATATTAGTCATTTAAGTGTATCGGAAATTGCGTCACGATTCTACCGTTTAACACAAATAACATAGCAATGAGGCTCATCCTATACTCCCTATACATATTAAAGGATCATGAACTCTACTTGTGTAGAAATCATGATCCTTTTTCATTTGCCTCGAACTATGTGAGAGTTCTTACAAATCCTATCCCTCCAGCTGATATTCCTTCATTTTGTTGTAAAGGGTACCGCGGGAAATGCCGAGCAGCTTGGCTGCCGCGCTTTTATTGCCTGCCGTTTTGGACAAAGCTTCTTCAATCAGATGTATTTCTTCCTCATCGGACACCTTTGCTTTTAATAAAATCGCCGCATCGGCTTCTGAAGAAGTAAGACTTGGCTGCTGCTCCTGTAAGGCGGCTGGCAAATGTTCCAGGGTGATCAGGTCTTCGTCGTTAAGAATGATGCACCGCTCGATGACATTTTTCAATTCTTGAATATTACCGGGCCATGAATAGTTCGTCAAAGCCAAGATGACCTCTGGAGAAAGCATAGGAACCGGCTTCTGGTATTGCAGTGAAAACTGCTTGAGGTACATGTGGACCATCGCAGGAATATCTTCGGTTCTGTCCCGTAAAGGCGGAATCCGAATGGAGATCACATTCAGCGCATAATACAGATCCGAGCGGAATTCTTGATTGGCTAGTTTGCTGGCTAAATCTTGTGTAGTTGCGATAATGATTCGAGTTCGCACGCTGATAGGTTGACTTCCTCCAGAGCGAACGATCGTTTGCCGAGTGATGTAAAGGTAGAGCTTAGCTTGAAGCTCTAAGGGAAGCTTCTCGATTTCATTTATAAACAAGGTGCCGTCTTTGGCTAGCTCCAACTTACCAGCTTGTCCACGATCACTTCCCGTGAAGGCGCCCCCTTGATAGCCAAATAATTCGGCTTCCAATAATCCGGCGGGAACGATGCCGCAATTGATGGTCAAGAAAGGCTGCTCGGATCTAGAACTCGACTGATGGATAATATGAGCAAGCTGCTCTTTGCCAACACCCGACTCTCCAATCAGGAGGACGGGTGTTTCTGTTGCTGCCACCTTTTTAGCCCATTGGATGACTTTGCCGATCGCTGGTCCTTTTCCTTTGATTAAGGTAAAGAGATCCTCAGCCTGATCTTTATGTGGTAGACCGAAGGAGTCGACTGTTGTTAATTGTTCGTTCAATCGTACCAATTGTGTAATATCTTGCTCGGTCGCAATACCTCCAATGATAAGCCCCTGAGCATCTCTGATCGGTGACGCATTAATTAGGACATGGGTGTCCGGCCGCGGTCGGTGGTAGGTATTACGAATCATTCGGCCTTCGTCCAAAATTTTCAGGACCATCAATGTTTCGATATCAAAATGCTCGCCAATGCGCTTCCCCAAAATATCTGCTGCCGGAAGATGATAAAGCTCCTCAGCGACGGAATTCCAGCAAATCACAGCGCCGGCTCGATCAACGACCGTGACAGCATCGGTGACGGTATCCGCGAGTGCGGTGAAATAGGCAGACCACTTTTGCAGTTCAGAAAGGGCGAAAGTGAGATACGTGGATAAAAGGGAATATCCCCCGATGTTTCCATCCTTATCTTTGAAAAGTAGGGGGCGATTTGTTCGTTGAGGCACAAGCGGCAAAAGGTTGTTGTCATCCACAGTAATAATCTCGGATACAAAGTATTTGCTGCTTTCTATCAATTCTTGGATGTTTCTAGCGGAAAGGGCCGTCATAAGGCCTGCGTCTTCCGGTGTAAATAAACATATGTCGTCTTGCCAAGTGGCGATAACCGCTGTTCCTTTATTTAAATAGGAAGAAAGCTCTTCGAGCGTTGTTTCAACAGGGAGTGTAAGAACAGGGTTGTTCAACGGGAAGTGTTCATAATTGAACATAATTGACCTCATTTGTGTAGCGTTTATTTGGTTTAAATTTACCATGAAAGCAAGCGGGATTCAACACAGGAAGCCGAGATGGTGAGTATGATAAGGGGAACGAAGTAAAAACTGTTCAAAGATATGAAAAATATACACATAAACAAATAGTGTTCAAATTTTAAAATTAAGTGTATAATAAAATTATTAATTAAACACTATTGTATAATTCCTATGGGGGAATAGCAGATGGAACTCATCATGAAAAATATGTTTCAATCGTTAGGTAAGAGCCGAACTGCGAATCGATTAGCCAAGAAGTATGGTTTACGCTTTGGGGCAGCGCGTTTTGTAGCAGGTGAAACCATCCAGCAATCCATCGAAGCTGTGCGCGGACTCAATCAAGATGGCCGCATTGCGACACTGGACCATTTGGGTGAGTTCGTCTTTAGTGAAGAAGAAGCTTTGGAATCAGCTGCCATGTGTATTCAAACGCTAGATGCGATTGCGAGCTCAGGCGTCAAATCGAATCTTTCACTTAAAATGACTTCACTTGGGCTAGATATCAGTAGAGAGCTTTGTGTAAACAACATGAAACGTATTCTTGATTGCGCTCGTCAGCATGGAAATTTCGTGCGAATAGATATGGAGGATTACGCGCATTGTCAAATCTCCCTTGATATCTACAGAGAGCTTCGACAAGAATATGACAACGTAGGAATCGTCATTCAAGCTTATTTGTTCCGCACCATGCAGGATATCGATGATTTACATGCACTCGGAGCCAATCTGCGCCTTGTAAAAGGTGCTTATAAGGAATCTCCGCAAGTTGCTTTTCCAGAAAAAAGCGCAGTTGATGAAAATTATAAAAAAATTATTCAAAAGCATCTTTTGAACGGTCATTATACAGCTATTGCAAGCCACGACGAGGCGATCATTCATTTTACGAAAGAATTTGTAAGATCAAATTTTATTTTCATTGAACAGTTTGAGTTCCAGATGCTTTATGGGATTTGTGAAGATTTGCAAAAGCAATTAGTGAAAGAAGGGTACCGGGTTCGTGTTTATGTCCCTTACGGTGTAGATTGGTTCGGATATTTCATGAGAAGGTTAGCAGAGCGCCCAGCAAATGTCTGGTTTGTTCTGAAAAATATGTTTAAATAATACCCCATTTTTTCATTTGGAGAGGAGCCCTTATATGAATACATTTACGAAAGTTAGTCCGTATGCAAATGAACCTTTTACAAATTTTGGCTTGGAGGAAAATGTGAAGGCGATGCAAGCTGCTATTGCCAAAGTGAAAAGTGAGCTGGGACGCGAATATCCGCTATATATCGGTACGGAGAAAGTAGTAACCGAGGCAAAAATCACATCGATTAACCCGGGGAATGTAGACGAAATCATTGGATATGTAAGTAAAGCAGATCAGAAGCTTGCGGAAAAAGCGATGAATGTTGCCCTCGAAACTTTCGAAACTTGGAAGAAGGTTCCAGCAAGAGAGCGTGCGGAATATTTATTTAAAGCTGCTGCGCTAATGCGTGATCGTAAGCATGAATTCTCAGCATTGATGATTCTGGAGTCAGGCAAAAATTATGTAGAAGCGGATGTAGATACCGCTGAAGCAATTGATTTCATCGAGTTCTATGCACGCGAAATGATTCGTTTGAGCCAAATCAACGAGACGCAGCCATTAGCCAAAATTCCCGGTGAAAACAACCAAATTAGTTATATCCCATTAGGCGTTGGCGTTATCATCCCGCCATGGAATTTTCCACTAGCGATCTGTGTAGGTATGACCATTGCGGCGGTTGTTTCTGGTAATACTGTTTTGCTGAAACCAGCCTCAACGACGCCTGTTATTGCTCACAAATTCGTGGCTCTTATGGAGGAAGTTGGACTTCCTGCTGGTGTAATTAATTTCATTCCAGGGAGCGGTGCGGAAGTAGGAGACTACTTAACGACTCATCCGAAGACTCGTTTCATTAGCTTTACCGGCTCCAAAGAGATCGGTTTACGCATCAACAAGTTGGCCGCGGATGTGGCGCCTGGTCAAATTTGGATCAAGCGTGTTATTGCTGAAATGGGCGGCAAAGACGGTATTGTCGTGGACGAAACAGCGGATCTCGACGCGGCTGCCGCTGCGATTGTGGCTTCTGCTTTCGGCTTCCAAGGACAGAAGTGCTCGGCTGGTTCGCGTGCAATCATTGTTGAATCTGTTTACGACGTAGTTGTAGACAAAGTAGTTGCTCTGACGAACCAACTGCAAAGCGGTCTGCCTGAGGACAATTTCGCAGCAGGGCCGGTCATTGATAAGACCTCCTATGACAGGATTCTGGATTACATTGAAATTGGCAAAACAGAAGGAGCGCTGCTCGTAGGTGGTGGTAAGGCCGAAGGAAATGGCTATTACATTCAACCAACGGTGTTCGGTGATGTAAGCGGCAAAGCGCGTGTTATGCAGGAAGAGATTTTCGGACCTGTCTTGGCCATCGCTAAAGCGAAGGATTGGAAAGATGCCATCGCGATGTACAATGATACAGAGTTTGGTTTGACGGGTTCCTACTTCTCCACGAATGAGGAGCGCATTTCTGAGGCATTAGACACGGTTCACTGCGGTAACTTGTACATCAATCGCAAATGCACAGGCGCATTAGTTGGCGTACATCCTTTCGGCGGCTTCAACATGTCGGGAACGGATTCCAAAGCAGGCGGTTACGATTACCTCATGCTTCTCACACAAGCGAAGCTGACATCTCGCAAACTTTAATAAATAGAAGAAGGCAGACGATTAGTCTGGCCTTCTTTTTTATTTGGATCGCTAACCGATGTAGGCAAGCGCCACAGGACTAGATTCGCTCAATGATCGGTTGCGGAAGGCTATCGTCGAGAAGTGAAGAGAGCAATCATTCGTCTCATGAATCGCTCGCCGAGCAACGAAAGGGAACTACGATCCGCTATTTATCAAAAAAGCTGTCTTTTAGTGAGTAGAGGGAACGTCGATTCGCTATTTTGCCAATTTTGGCTGAAAAGCTGACTCAGAGGGGAAATAAGGGATCGTAGTTCCGTCTATGTAGTTAAACTGGCAATTTATCTCGAATAGCGTACTGACGTTCCCTTTCAGAAGTGTCGTGATGTACTCGTCCCGATATGCGAGGTGAAGTCGGCCTTCCAATTAATTTGGGTACCCAATGCTGAAGAGGATTTCATCAGAAAGAATCCACACGATCCAGTTTCCCTATTCATTACAAATTTAGCCGATACATGCGAGCCCGCTCTTGTCCGCGCGTTACGGCTAATAGCTGCTTTTCGCATAAGAGGTGCAAGACCGTTCTTGCGTGTCTTGTACTAACTTGGAGATGAGCGGAAAGGTCCGAAGGGGAGAATGGGCGCAATAGTCTCCGCGCGAATCGGACTGTTTCGCTTTCTAGCCAAGAGAGTGACTCTGGTACATTGGATGAAATGAACTTTCCTATAATTGAAAGAATAAGCTGCTGACACTGCTTTGACGACTCGACAATTGATGGGTAGGCGATAGGCATGACAAGCCATCCATCCAATGCAAGATGGCAATGTCGGAGACAGAGGTCTTTGAATCTCCAAAGCTCAACATCGCGAGCATGGGAGCTATAGCCTTGAATCTCAATCACACACCTAGCATCTCCTGGCATATACGCGAGGTCCAAATAGCGATAGCCGTTCGCGAAGTCACGCACTTCCCATTCAGGGTAGAGATAGTCGAAATGTCCTACAGCCGGGTACCATACGCAGCGCAGAAATTCCATTTCTGCATGTCCGAGCCCCCGCTCTAACCGTTCTCGTCTGCGTCCGTTCGTCTCTGCTGCAATCTGCGAAGTCATGAAAGCTTCGAATGCTTGCTCAAATTTCATGGATATTCCAACTTTCTCTGCGAGTTTTGATTAAAACAAAACGCCGCTTTCACTAATGTTCACGAGGAGTTGACTCCTTACGAACATAGATGAAAGCGGCGCGTACTTCACGACCAACTTGATTGAATAGCTATAGTATAGCGGAAAATCATAATGTTGTGCCACCCTATTTTTGTAGGAACGATGCTTTATAAAGGCAAATCACGTTTGCGGAACAGCGCGATTCCTACCGCAAAGGTCACGAGCCCAATAACAATCAATACCGACCAAGCAAGCGCGGCTGTTTCTGTCTTTCCACCAATGATGCCGCTCGGATCATAGAGCGAGAAGTACGTCAGCTTGCGCATCCAATTGATTTTTTCGCTCAGCTTGCCGATAAAATCCAGGCTGAAGAACCCGAAGGTAAGCACGGCCGATATGCCGAGCGCCTTCTTCTCGTCGTTGGCTAAAGAAGAGACGAGAAAGGCGATTCCGCCGACCGCGAAGAACAGCAGTAATGCGGCCAGGTTCATCCGTAGGTAAGCCGCTCCGTGAAAGTCGCTTAAGTTCCCTATAAACATGGCATATCCGGCAAACCCGCATAATGTCGTAACCGTCATGATGGACAAAAGCCCTGTCAGAAAAACGGCTGCCTGCGTTATGGCCACTTTTCCACGGGTGGTAGGCGTAGCCAACAAATAAGCCATTGAACCCTGGTCAACCAGCTTCGCCATTAGCTGTGTGGTGAACATGATGCAAAAAATCGAAACAATCAGAACGAGAAGCAGGCCGTAATATTCACCTGAGATGAATGCTTCCACAGTGCCGAAGCCGCTGCCCAAGTTGAACGCATTGGTCATGCCGGGCGGCAAGGATTTGATCAACTCATCTAAGGCCGCATTATTTCCTGCGAAGCTCGGGAACAGCCAGAACATGAGCAGGATATAAAAAGCGGATCCGAACGCATAGTTCATCATCCCTTTGATATGAATCTTCATCATGTGTTTATAGAGAGCGGAGTTCATTGTAAGGTCCCCTTCCGGTCGTAATAGTTCATGAACACGTCTTCGAGACTTTGCGTGAATACGTCCAGGTTTCGGATTGGGTATTTGGACGTCTCCGAGAGGAACCGAGTGTACTCACCCTGCACAGCCACCCGCACTCGGTTGCCTTCCCGCGATTCGACGGTAACGCCGGAAGTCCGTACGAATGCTTCTGCATCCTCCGCACGTTCAAACGTCAATTCGAACAACTTCCGCTGCATCGACTGCAGCTCATGGATATCCTTGACGGTAAGGATGACCCCGTCCTTAATAATTGCCGCGCGATCGCATGTCCGCTCAATTTCGGGGAAGCTGTGCGACGACATGAGGAACGTTGTGCCCCGGGCTTTCTCTTCCAATACTAAATCAATAAACACCTTCTGCATGAGCGGGTCCAGTCCCGAAGTCGGTTCATCCAGGATGATCACCTCCGGCTGATGCATGAAAGCGGCGACGATGCCGACCTTCTGCTTCATACCTTTCGACATTTTGCGGATGGGGGTCCGGACGTCAAACTGGAAGCGGTCGATCAGCTCCTCCTGCCGCGCGGAATGCTTCGAGCCTTGCATTTCCGCCATAAAATCCAGAAATGTTCGCCCGCTCATCCCTTCAATAAACGCGATCTCCCCGGGCAAATAACCGATATAGCGCTGGACGGTTCCTTGTTTAGCCCAGGTATCCAGTCCGCCAACCTGCACAGAGCCTTTATCCGGTTTCATGAATCCCATGATATGCCGGATCGTTGTGGATTTGCCGGCCCCGTTCGGCCCCAGAAATCCGAACACCTCTCCTTTTTTGACCGAAAACGATACGTCAAAAATCCCTTTTCCGTTCGGGAATGTTTTGGTCAGCTGCTGAACAGTCAACATGCGCGGGCACCTCCAATTATGAAAGTTATGAAATATTAGTTAATAATTATTTCAAAACTTATGTTACTGCTGAATGTTCATGACGTCAATACTTTTGAAATATATTTATGCTATAATTTCATTATTCCAAAAAAACGGGTGATCCGAATGAACGGCTATGAAAAAAGAGCCCAGCAAAAAAAAGAAAAAATCATGAACGCGACCTTGAATATGCTGAAAACGTCCGATCCCAGAAAACTGCGGATCACCGATATCGCCGAAGAGGCTGGCGTATCGCAGGTAACCATCTACAATTACTTCGGCAGCAAGGATGATTTGGTGCGGGAAGTGTTCAAAGATTATGCGCGGACGGCGTTGAAAGAGTTTGGGGAGTTCCTTTCCGGCACTCACTCTCTGAAGGAGAAGATCGAATACATCGTTTTCCAGAAGAAGAAATCATCCAGAACGTTCAGCCTTGAGGTCATGAAGCAAATATGGAACGACGATCCAGAAATGACGCAATTTCTCAAAGAGGAATATATGACCAAGGGTGTTCCGCTTGTGATCCAGCTCATTGAAGACGGCAAGAAAAATGGGGAAATCACCGGGGCGCTGTCTACATCCACCATCATGATGTATATGCAAATGTTGACGAGCCAGGCGGACACCGTGCTGGAGTATGCCGGGAAGCATGGGGATATGGACACGTTGATCGAGGAAATGGTGCATTTGTTTTTCTATGGGATCGGCAGCACGCCTCCACCGATCATTCACACATAAGTTCAAGAGTTTGTTGCTCCATAGAATTGGATTTGAGATAATGCTGATATGGATAAAAGAAGAATGGGAGTGGAATTTTTGGAAAAGAAGAAAAAAACGTTAGCCTTTATAGGTTCATATGCGGATTCGAATAATCCTGGGGTGTACACCTGCCAATACGATGAAGAGAATGGAAGTTTGGAAGTCACTCATCAAGTAAATGGTTTGCAAAACCCGACGTTCTTGACTGTGGATGCGAGCAATTGGAAATTATATGCGTTAACAGAGGGTGTTGACGAGAATCAGCAGCGCTGCGGAGCGGCAACTTCTTATGAAATAAATTCAGCTACAGGAGAATTAACGTTTCTGAACAACGAGATCACACTGCCTGCGACGACGTGCCACATTACATTGGACCATACGAACCAAGTGGTGATGGTAGCCAGTTATCACGGGGGGATGGTGGGCTTGTCTCCTGTTTTAGCAGATGGACGTATAGGAACAACGGCTGATATTCAGCAGCATCATGGCGCAAGCGTCCTGTCGGTTCAGGATAGACCGCGTGCTCATTCTGTTTTTTTAGATCGAGCAAACCGTTATGCGGGAGTCTGTGATTTAGGTTTGGATAAGATCATGATGTACAAGCTCGATATCCCTGCCAAACGGCTTATTCCTCACAATGAAGTGAAGGTAGATCCCGGTTCAGGTCCGCGGCATTTTGCATTCCACCCGTCCTACGCCTTTGGCTATGTGATTAATGAACTTGGCTCTACAGTCACAGCATTCAGCTATAACGAGGAATTAGGAGAACTAACCGAAATCCAGACGATTTCCACACTCCCAGAGTCTTATGATGGGGAAAATGCTTGCGCGGATATTCATGTTTCACCAGATGGAAAATTCCTGTATGGATCTAACCGCGGGCACGATAGTATTGTGGTGTATGCCATCGATGCAGCAACGGGTAAGTTAACGGTAGTGGAGTACGCTCCTACGTTAGGGAAGCATCCTCGTAATTTTGCGATATCGCCGGATGGACAATTTGTGCTAGTAGCTAACAAAGATTCGGATGATATTGTATCGTTCTCACGAGACTCTCAGTCCGGAAAACTTGTTCCTACCGGAAGTGTGCTAAATGTGTCTAAACCGGTATGCATCAAGTTTGCTATTGTAGAATGACACCTTTCACGGAACGAGTTATTCACATCATTCGGTGTATTCCTGAGGGCAAAGTTATGACCTATGGTCAGATCGCCAGGCACGCTGGAAGCCCAAGGGCGGCTCGACAAGTCGTGCGAATTTTGCATGCAATGAGCAAGAAGCATCGTCTTCCTTGGCACAGAGTCATCAATGCAAAGGGAGAGATTGCCATCATGGATGATGAAGGCTCTCATATGCAAAGTTTTTTGCTGCAAGCGGAAGGTGTTCAAATTACGGATCAGCGATATATTTCGCTTGAGCATTACCAGTATCACATGCAAGAAGATGCATGATTGTACATAGGAAGCCTCACTTCTTGCAACTGGAAGAAGTGAGGCTTTTTGCAAGAAGGAAGTGTGATAAACGTTGTCGAATCATCGTAAAAGATAGATCAATTCGCGGAGGTTTTTATGAGTCAAGAGCAAGTTTCACCGACAACGATATATAATTTAATAACGATGAAATCCAATCCATCACAGCGGCGGTTTGCTTTTATTATTGGGGCTATCGTGGTTTTGATTTCACTGCTTTCTGTACCTTTTGTAAGGATTCAGTTGGTTGAGCTGCAGGCCTATCAGCCGGCTATTTTTTCCACTGTTATTTGTTTTGAATTAATTACAGCCTACGTGATTTATAGTCAGTTTAAAATTAATCGATCACCGTCGGTACTCGTCCTGGTTGCAGCGTATCTGTTCTCCGGCGGTATGAGTTTGGTCTATATCCTCACATTCCCTCGTGTTTTTGCTGAAAATGGCTTGTTCCATGCCGGAACGCAAACTTCGGTTTGGCTATACGTGCTCTCGCACACAGGATTTCCTCTAGCAATAGCCCTCTATATGATGATTGAATCGAAATTTGCGAATGTTCATTATAGTGCTCGCACAGCTAAAAGATTGGGTCTGTACACCCTGATCGGGGTCGTGTTTCTAATCATAGGATTAACATACATCACCACGCATTTCAAAAATCAACTGCCAATTGTGCTGTCCCAAGGCAAGCTAACACCCTTATTTATATATGGTCTTGGGCTGCCCATGGTCTTCATTACTTTACTTACATTAATTGTCTATTACAAAAGAAC
The DNA here is from genome assembly GCF_000422905.1 of Paenibacillus alginolyticus DSM 5050 = NBRC 15375. Taxonomy (GTDB): domain Bacteria; phylum Bacillota; class Bacilli; order Paenibacillales; family NBRC-103111; genus Paenibacillus_E; species Paenibacillus_E alginolyticus. The sequence goes on along the minus strand of NZ_AUGY01000082.1, from coordinate 14,382 downwards.
TAAAGCAAGTACGGTAACTTCGACCTGGCTTTGTGTAGCCATTCTGGCTTCCATGCTTGATGTGGCTATTATTCTTTGCGGCGGCGGGCGTTTTAGTGTGGGCTGGTATGTGGCTAGGTGGAACAGCTTTGTATGTGCGAATATTGTGCTTGCGGGGATGATTTATGAGTTTACCAAAATGTATCTGAGTATGACAGAGCTCTTCCAGCAGGTGAAGGATAGTAAGGATAAATATAAGGTGCTGCTCGGTGAAAGCCAACTGGCTGAGAGAAAGATTTCAGAGCAAAGCGATATCATTGAGCGGATGCTTGAATCCAGCCATGAAGCCATTATCATGTGTGATACAGAAGGACGGGTTATCTTTACCAATCGCCGCGTGGAACATTTCTTTGAACGTCCACTCGAAAGCGGAGAACGGTTGTCCAGCTATTGTCTAGGAATGAAAACCTCAGACGCTGCTTTTGAGGAGATCATCGATGCTTATTTCGGACAAGCCATCCCGCCTTTTCGAAAGCGAATATCCAGATTGACGTCGAAAGGCGAAACAAGGCACTATGAATGCTATGTCAACCCAATTTCAGGTGAGACGGAAGGGACGTTAAGAGGACATCTAGTCGGTTTCAGAGATCGAACGGAAGAGGAGCGAATTGATGAGTTGAAAAATGAGTTTGTCAGCATTATATCTCATGAAATTCGGACTCCGCTATCCTCGATTGTTGGCTTTATTGAAATCCTGGCAACACGTGCCGTGACGGAAGAGAAGCGTGCCAAATATATTGAGACGATTCATAAGGAATCCTTGCGGCTGTCGAATTTGATTAATGATTTTCTTGATTTGCAGCGGTTGGATTCGGGCCGGCAAGAGTTTCATTTCCAATCTCTGGACGCTGTCCTTTTACTCCGCGAAATCGTTGAGCAGTGGCAGGGGAAAGACGATCATGAAGCTGAGCTGCATACAGCAACCGAGCGTATATTTATCCAAGGGGACGAAGACCGTTTAAAGCAAGTGTTTCATAATTTGATCTCCAATGCGATTAAGTATTCGCCGGGTGCGACGAAAATTGATATTTATGTGGAAACCGATAACGGAAAAGTGTTAATCAAGATCCAAGATTATGGTCTTGGCATTCCAGCCGATGCCTTGGACAAACTGTTTACGAGATTTTATCGAGTCGATAATTCGGATCGCAGGAAAATTGGAGGAACGGGTTTAGGGTTATCGATTGTGAAGGAGATCATTGAAGCGCATCATGGAAAAGTGGTTGTTGATACGGAGCTTGGCAAAGGCTCAATCTTTATTGTTCAGTTAATTGAAGTAGATACCGAATAGTCGGGTGAAAAAATTAAACAGCAAGTAAGAAATATAATTAGGTCAACCAGAATGGGTTGGCCTTTTATTTTGCCCAAAAATCCAGAAAAGAAAGGGGAAAGAGTTACAAAGTCTATAAAACGAGAATAGACTAACGTATCAGTAGGCCATAAGGACAGGAGGCATGCTATGAGTGACAGGACCTTATATCTATTCGATGGCATTAATAAAAGCTCTGTGAAAACCATCGTCGAGCAAATCATAAGAATTAATCAATATGATGATGACAGAGATAGGAAAGAAAAAGACTTCAAGCGTCTGCCCATCGACTTAATTATTAATAGTAATGGGGGAAGTGTCTACGATGGTCTTGGATTGATCAATGTGATTGATAACAGTAAGACGCCGGTGCATACATACGTGTATGGACTTGCTGCTAGCATGAGCTTGCTAATCGCCGTTAGTGGTCACAAGAGGTACGCCGGCCGGCTTAGTACATTCATGTATCATTCTGTATCTACACATATCGACGGACACTTGGAACACTTGAAGAATCGTGTGGATGAAACACAAAGGCTGCAAAATATTTATGATGAGTATATCTTAGCGAAAACGAAGCTGCATATTGACGAGCTGCATCGTGTTCAGGAACATCAACGTAATTGGTATTTGAGTCCTGATGAGGCTTTATCATTTGGGATTATTGATGAAATTGTATAAGCGCGGCGCAGAGAAGCCTGAGGGATTCTCTTTTTCTTTGTTTTTTCTCTGCTTTTGGTGTTTAATTGAGAGATAGAGAGAAGAGGAGCAGCCGTGCTGTCCCCTAATGAAAAGGAGATCCATACCGTGTACAAAATTGTATTTTTTGATATCGATGGCACATTAGTTAACGAAGAAAAACAAGTTCCTGCCAGTACGATCATCGCTATTCAACAATTGAAGCAGCAAGGGATTGAACCGGTCATTGCAACAGGACGAGCACCCTACTTTATCAAGCCTTTGGCTGAACAGCTAGGAATAGATTCCTATGTATGCTTAAACGGCGGCTATGCCGTTTACCGTGGTGAACCGCTCTACAGACGGATTATTGCCAAAAGCAGCATAGAGGCATTGGTCAAATTGGCGGCTAAACATAAGCATTCCCTCGTATTTGAAGGGGAGCATAACTTCTTCACGGATTCCGAAGACCATCCTTTTGTTGTTGGATCGGTTTCCTCATTGAAAGTTGATTTGCCGGCGTATGACCCGGATTTCTGGAAAACAAACGACATTTATCAAATCTTCCTGCATGCTGAAGACAAGGATGAGCATTTGTATGAGGAACTCCAATCGGAATTTAAGCTGATTCGCTGGCACCAGCATGCGATAGATGTGTTACCTGCCGGTGGTTCGAAAGCTCAAGGGATAGCCGCGCTTTTGGAGCTTGTTGGATTGAAGCCGGAAGAGGCTGTCGCTTTCGGGGACGGGTTAAATGATATGGAGATGCTTTCATATGTCGGATTCGGTATCGCGATGGGGAACTCGCACAAAGACTTGCTTGCTTATGCCGATCATGTAACGACACATGTGGATGAAGATGGCATTCTAAATGGACTTATTGCAGCTGGATTACTTTAGAAAAGAAACAATACATACAGGGTGAAGATAATGAGAATAGCTTTTTTTGATTCAGGGATAGGTGGTATTACGGTCTTACACGAAGCCATGAAACAACTGCCTCATGAGGATTTTCTATATTTTGCGGATACCCTTCATGTTCCCTACGGGACGAAATCGAAGGACGAGGTTCTTGCTTTTGTCAAAAAATCCGTTGACATGATTATCAAAGAAGAGGTTAAAGCCCTCGTCATTGCTTGCAACACAGCAACCAGTATAGCCATAGCAGAATTAAGAAAAATCTATGAGATACCGATCATCGGCATGGAGCCCGCGGTAAAACCAGCCCTCGAGATGAATCGTTCATCAGGTAAAAGAGTGCTCGTATTTGCTACGCCTTTAACGCTCAAGCAATCGAAATATAGAGAGTTAGTTTCTCGTATAGATGATATGGGTATGGTGGATTCGGTGCCGCTGCCGGAATTGGTTGAGTTTTGTGAACAATTAAATATGGAGGGTCAACTAATCACTGATTATTTCCATGCCAAGCTGGAGCCCTTCGACCTGAGTATGTACGGGACTGTCGTTCTAGGTTGTACACATTACCCTTTTTATAAGAGTGCTCTAAGAAAAATGCTGCCAAATCATATCCAAATTGTTGATGGAAGTTCAGGTACTGTGAATCGGTTGATTCAGCTGCTTAGTGATCCCAATCAACTACTTGGTGAGGGACATTCCAACATCAAATTCATGTGTTCCAGCAATGAGACAGCCTATATTCGGAAGATGGAAATGGCTCTGGAAATCATTCAAACAATTGGTGAGTAAGGTTTGAGGAAAGTTAAAAAGGCATTGCCGTGCAGCCGCCGCTGCGTGACAATGCCTTTTTATTTTGTTTAGTAGAAGGATTGCGTCAGGTTACACTCTGATTTCAAGCAGCTCATAGTTAATGACACCCATAGGTGCATTCACACTAATCACATCACCTACGGATTTGCCCATGAGGGAAACGCCAAGCGGACTTTCGTAGGAAATTTTATTTTCATTCACATCGGCTTCCTGAGTACCTACGATTTTATACTCAATTTTCTCAGCAAATTCCACATCATTGAGAATAACGGTAGAGCCAACTTGAACGGTGGAAGTGCCGATATTCGTAACAACTTTAGCCTTCTTCAGCATTCTTTCGATCGTCAAAATTCTGGTTTCCATGAAACCCTGCTCTTCTTTGGCGGAGTGATATTCACTGTTTTCCTTGAGATCACCATAACTAATCGCTGTCTTAATACGGCTGGCTAGTTCTTTGCGTTTGACGGTTTTGAGATCTTCAAGCTCTGATTCTAAACTACGCAATCCTTCTGGAGTTAGAATAATTTCATCATTGGACATATTTTTTGCAGCTCCTTATGTATTCGATACTAGATATACTACTAAAGTAACTGAGGCAAGTAAAGTAAGTAAGACTAGGGGAACTGTCTAACATGTGCTTTTTTTTCAGAAGGTGGGCTGGATGTAAGAAACTTTATATCTGCGACTGGCGTCAAATAAATGGTAAGTTTTCCCTAATTTAATCGAGACAGGATGTGATTGTTCCAGATGATTAAAATGAAGCTCATTGCTATCACGATCCTAGCTGCAGGATTAGGATTGGGCAGTTTGGCACATCAGTCGAAAGCTGAAACCATCTATGGCGGCTCCTATGCGCCGGAAGGAATTAGGTTCCCTTCTACGATTGAGCTTTTGGCAGAGACCCCCTATTATGCAGATCCGAATCAGCCCGATGATGAGCCGGAAGGTACTTTTGCACCTCAGGAAGTTAATGTTCTCACGGTAGAAAGCTCGTGGTCGAGTGGTAGATCCATCTGGAAGATTGAGACGATGTTCGGGCCGCGGTGGATCAGGCCAAATCCATGGGAAATCGACATGGAGCCGCCTAAGCGCATTACTCTTCTGGAAGAAACTCCGCTATACCGAAGTAAAAGCACCAAAGGCGAACCTGCGGCATCTTTATCCGCACAAGAGGTCGAGGTAGTTGCGGCCGATAAACAGTGGTTCTATACGAACGATCCCAGCAGTAAAGCATGGATTAAGGTGCACACCACCTGGTTAAGTGATCTATGGGCGCATATACCCGTCAATCAAATAGGTACTGTACATAAGGTTCAGCGAAAAGCACATTATTATGGACTACCGGCCAATAGTGATCTGAGTACGGCAATGGGGTTTGGCGAGCAGAAGCTAGATTGGTCTAACTCCAAGGCAGGCGATTATACGATCGCAAGGGAGTTCACTACGATTTATGATCGAGCATTCGAAATTCAAACGGATCAAGGGACCACGTGGACGCGCGAAAAGGGAGTCACTATTCTGAGTGCGAATGAAACCATAGCGATTGTACGTGAAACACCGCTTATTCATGATGTTTGGGATGGCTACAAGAAGGAAGATGCCGTGATTAAAGGTGAAACGGTAACCGCTTTTGAGAAGATCGAAGAGCGATTGGAGAGCGGGAGAGGTCCTTATTCGATTTGGAACAACAGCACTTGGTATCATGTACGTTCATCGAAAGGTACTGGATGGATAAACAAATTGTTTGGAGAGCCGGAATCAGCGATACCAGTTCATTGGAAGGTAGCGGTTAATGATCAAAAGGAGCTGTTTCGTTACCCGGAAATACCGTTCAGCTCTTCGACATTACTGCTGCGTGATCAGACTGTGGAGGCTACTGGGGCATGGAATGGACCAAACGGTGGATTGTGGTTGAAAGTTCATGTCGATGGTCGATCAGGATGGATACCTTTCTGGAATTATAGTCAGGACAAAATATGGGATGAAGATACGAATACGATATTTCATATTTCAAAAACGAACACGAATAGTTTAGGAATTGCACCTGCAGCGAATGGAGGATTACAGATTAACAATGGCGGGCGGATTGGGTACATGGAAAAGGAGCAATCCTATTTGGATGCAATCCTGCTTGCTGAACAGTTTCAATACAAAGTAGAAATGGTGAAGGGCAGAGACGCCGTCACATTCAGTAAGGCCGATTATTCCTTTGAGCTTAATGCTGGAGATAGGAATGCGTTGATTTCTTGGCACGGTACTAAGGATAAAAGTGTTCAATTAGCAGAGATGCCGCGTCATACCCGCGATAGCTGGTATCTTAATTTGAAAGACGTTCAGACCCTTTTTGGAATAACGCAGGTATTTGCTGGGAGCGAATTTAGCCTGTTCGAGAAAGTTTATCATGTGAGGTTAGGGGAGCTCCCAACCAGTGCGGCAAAGGGCCGATTAGAGTTACAAGCTTTTGTTGATGATTGGACCAGTCGAGAAGATTATAAGTCTGATCAGATGCCGCTTCAGATGTTCATTGAGGAGAACGGGGACCATGGCGGAGAGGGACATCTTTCCCAAATCAATGGGATCGTTAACGATCCTGATGCTAGTGTTGCGCCAGTCACGTTGTTTAGTTTAAAGGCTTCCCGACCGCTTGCGATAGGAACACACCAATTGAGTGTCGTCATTCGGATCGGTGAAAGGATTATTTGGAAGCAGAATGTTGAAATAGTTGTAAAGTAACCTGTCACAGTAATCAATGAAATAAAGAAGGGCTTCCTCCATCATTTTACAATGACCTTGGGAAGCCCTTCTTTGTGCCACATCATCCTATCATCAAAATCTCCCGAATCTCTTGCTCCGTCAAGGCGGACAAGGCCTCCTGACCTGGCTGGATCACTTCATCAATCAGGTTTTTCTTTTTCTGTTGGAGCTCGTACATCTTATCTTCTACGGTGCCTTGCGCAACAAGGCGGATCACCTGCACGACCTTCTTCTGCCCGATACGATGAGCACGGTCGGCTGCTTGCTGTTCCACAGCCGGGTTCCACCATAGATCGTAGAGGATAACGGTGTCGGCGCCGGTAAGGTTTAGTCCAGTACCGCCGGCTTTTAATGAGATGAGGAAGAGGTCTCGCTCGCCTTCATTAAATTTGCTGCACAGCTCTACACGTTCAGCAGTTGGGGTTTTGCCGTCTAAATAGAAAAACGGCACTCCTTGATAGCCTAGGTCTCGCCCGATCATTCCCAGCATCGCTGTAAATTGAGAGAATATCAGCACCCGCTTACCGGCGCTTCTGCATTCTTCGATAATCTCCATGAGTTGCTCGAATTTGGCCGAGCTTCCGGCATAATCTTCGACGAACAGAGCAGGGTGGCAGCACAGCTGTCTAAGGCGGGTCAAGCCGGCCAGAATTTTAATCCGATGTTTATTAAAGCTGTCTTTGTTCAAATGCTTTAGTGTTTCCTGTTGTAGTTCGGCCAAATAAGCAGCATACAGCTTCTTCTGTTCTGGCAGCAGCTCGGAAGCTTGCAACGACTCGATCTTCTCCGGCAGTTCCTTCAGGACGTCGGTCTTCAACCTGCGCAGCAGAAACGGCCGAATCCGCTTGGCCACACTTTCTCGGGATAGCTCATTGAATGCCTTTCTCCCGAGGAACAACTGAGGGAATACCGCGTCAAAGATGGACCAAAGTTCTTCTAGCCTGTTCTCCACAGGAGTTCCAGTCAGGGCAAAACGGTACTCAGCCTGAATCTCCTTCACCGCCTGGGCCGTCTGCGTGGTGTGGTTCTTGAACACCTGCGCCTCATCCAGAATGAGCGTATGATAGGTTTGCTTCGCATACAGGTCGATATCCCTGCGCAAAAGCGGGTATGAGGTGATGAGGACATCCACTTGGGATGCATGTTTTAGAATCTTGCTGCGCTCTTCTCTGCTCCCATCGGCGATGACGGCTCGAATCTCTGGCGCGAATTTCTTCAGCTCATTGAGCCAATTGTAAACGAGAGAAGCGGGAGCAACGATTAACGCCGGCAGCGCCTGCTTTCTGATCTCGGGCAGTACCGAGACGATAAACGCGATGCTTTGGATGGTTTTCCCAAGGCCCATATCGTCTGCCAAGATGCCGCCGAAATTGTACTGGGCCAGCGTCTTGAGCCACTGGAAGCCATACTTCTGGTAATCCCGAAGAACAGGTTCCAGACTGGCTGGCACCGTGAAATCCAGATTATCTGGATTTCGCATGTTTTCTAGCAACTGGCGGAAGGTTCTGCCCAGCTTAACGGTATTTCCTTGCCTTTCGGAATCCAGCAAATAGAGCCCGCGGACTAAGGGGAGGCGGATCTCTGCTGCTTTCACGTCCTCTTTGGTAATGCCCATTTCGTTCATGACGCGGACAATTTCCTGAAATTCCACGCTTTCGAGCGGCAGCAACGCCCCATCCGGCAGTCGGTGATATTTGCGTTTCTCCCCAAGGGATTTCAACAGCTTGCGGACTTCCGTTTCAGAAATACCTTCCATACTGAATTTGAATTCCAGCCAATCCGTTCGTTCATCTACTTCAACCTTGACTATCGGCGGGGCATGTCCGGTTAGAAGTCTTATTTTCACGGCAGAGGTGGCATAAACACTTACCAGCTTCTCCAACTGCGGAACGACGTGGTATAGAAATTCATATTCCTCGTCTTCGCCATCCATGAAATAGCCTTCCTCCGTCTTAGCGAAGGCGCTTTGCTCCATTAGTTCTAGAATTCGTCGCTCTTGATCTCCGTCACGCATGAGAATGCGGTCGGTCCCGCGCCTCTGTTCATTGCCTTCAAGCGGGTTAATGACAATATCGCCGTATTGAAACTCCAGACCGGCAAGCAGTCGGTCTTTCACTCGGTCCAAATACAGCTTAGCCTTTAACGGCATTTGCATAATACGGTCGGAAATAGCTCCAGCGATATGGACACTGCCTAGCTTCATCAGGCCAGGAATCACTTTTTCCATAAAAGGCTCCATTTGCGCGGACGGAATCTGAATTTGATGCTTGCTGGAGTTTTCAAGCATTTGCTTGAGCTCGGAAAGACGCTTGCACGGTTCAGCTTGCATGTGCATCAGCTTTCCTTCGGAAAGGACAACTCCATACGATTCCATTACCGTAATCTTATCGAGACCTTGAACATCCAATTGGAAGCCTTCTGCCTGAGTTTGGTCGAACTTAAAATGGAGCGGGATGGGTTCGTCGGATACATGGATTCCATCAAATGTCCGGTCATTGTGCTCAAATTTTACGGACTTAGTCTCGGTAAGCGCTGGTAGAAATGTTATCCATGAGAAAGGAGGAACCAGCAGCATACGATCACCACTCAACTGTTTCGCATGAGTGAAGTGCGTAGTTGAAGTCTCCTGGTACATCTGCTCATAGTGATAGATTTCGATGAGCTGTCGGATGATCGCATCATCTTCTTTTTGAAAACTATGGAGCTTAGGATCGTAGGTGAAATGCTTCGAAAAAATATAGGCTTCTTTCCGCTCAATATGCTCAAGAAATTCTCTTACCCTTTGGACGATATACAGCCGTTTAGGACCGACCTTCATCTCAATCCCGAACATGGACTTCCCATAGCCATATGGGAACGGTCTGCAGGTGAATTCCAGTTCCAACACTTCTCTTGTATCGAAAAGAGGTTGTGAACGGCTTGGACGCTGCGGTTTGTTCCCGAACAAATCCAGTATATGGTTCGTCAATCTGCGATCTCCATCTAGATTTCCAGTAAGGGTTGTTGTACCGGGAACTCGAGTCACATGCTGAATAGCATGAACATTCAGCAGAACGGCAGCAATATGCTCGCAGTACGTATCGTCCGGATCATACGCAGGACAAGTGCAATGGCCAATAACATGCCCGGTTGTATCCTCTTCAACGGTCACTAGGCTGGTGTCGTTATATCCTTTGACCGTGGCTTCATAGCGTGGTGTTTCAGGATCTTCATGTAGGAAAGTTACTTGTCTTTCACGGTTGTAGGCTTCTCCTTTTTCATATGAAAACCGGCCGCACAACGACTTAATGATTCCATCTGTCAACTGAAAGCTCATTACTTAGATCCTTTCCTTTTAAAACATCGTTATTCCGGAATTGCATGGGTTGAATTCATTATAGCAAACATTCGTTCTCGTGAAAATCAAGCTCTAACTAAGAAAAAATGCAGCCCAACTCCAAAAGGAGAATGGACTGCATGATGCGTGTATATTAATAGATAGACAACGCTTTCGTATCCAACTATACTACTGAAAGAGGGGTATTTTCTCGGATTGTGTCGAAAATTATATCACGTCTACGTTGTAATATTGAGTTTACATCAAAAAGAAAGTGTGAAACTTCATGAGAATCAACACCAAAGTCATTTATGTCACCTTTGCTATTGTTATTTTATTGCTGGTAACGAATAACACCTCTTACTATTGGTTTACGAAATCTCTCTTAACGCAAGCGTTATCCGAACGCATGGAATCGACTGCGAATCAAATTCGCACATCCATTGAGCAGTCAGAGGAAGGTTCATTTTTTGTAGAAGATTTGATTGGTGAGAATCTTCGTTCAGTCGCTCTTTATGCCAAGAGCCAGCTAAATCCAGATATTGATAAAGTTACGAATGAACAATTAATTCAGCTTGCTAGGCAAGCGGGTGTCGATGGTTTCTCGCTCATGAAACGAAACGGCGATGATATTATGGTAGGTAAGTCATCCGAGCCCAAGGAGCTTCAGATTACCAGTACGAAATCATTCGGTTATTGGTTTACGGCTTTTAGCCAGCTTCTGGATAACCATCAAGTTACGATTGCTGAGGGGCAAAAGCTGCCTAATTTCTGGTCGGGAATCTACGAAGTTCCAGCTTCAGGTTCGAGCAATGTGAGTAAGTTTGGGTACTATAATGATGGAAGCACGAATTATTTAATATGTGTGTTTGTCAATGCGGATAAAATTCAGAAGTTCAAGCAAATCGTAGGCGCAGATACCATCGTGAAGAAAACGCTCGCTACGAATCCAGATATTATGGAAATATCGGGACTGAACGGGACAACTTTTGGTACAAAGCCGATTGAGTATAAAGACAGTAACGGGGTTCCTTTCATATCGGTCTATGACCGCCCAGTCTTATTTGGTACATATAACATAACGAGTACGAAGGATTTGGAAAATTACAAGGCGTCCATACAGGAAAATAAACCAGTTAGCGTTGTGGAGAATTGGAATGGGAAGCCCATTCTGAAAACGTTCATGTATGTTCCTGTTAAGAAGAAATTGACCGAAGTTCAAAGGGAAGTTCCTTATGTCATTACCATCGTCTCGGATTATCAAACGATTCAACACACTTTAAACAAGCAGCTCGTTCAGCTTACACTTCTCATTGTTTTATTTACGATTTTTAGCTGTGTATTTATTTATTTGGTATTCCGTTTTATTACCAAAAGCCGAGAAACAGCTGTCCAGTCCACACAAGAGATGTACATTCAGAACGTGGATCTCATGTTTGCAACGATACGCAGTCAGCGGCATGACTTTCTAAATCATGTTCAAACCATGTATGCTCTGCTGTCTAAGGGGAAAAAAGAAGACCAAATGAAATACATGAAGGAATTAATTGAAGAAATCAACGAAGTGAACGATATCATTCGAATCGGGCATCCGGCTATTGCAGCTCTTATCCAAGCCAAGATTGCGCTTGCCATGAGAACCAAAATCGATTTCAATTACCATTTTACCGGCCTAGAAGGCTTGTCATTAGGTGTGAAATCCGTTGATATCGTGAAAATTATCGGGAATTTGATAGATAATGCGTTTGATGAAGTCAATAAATTTCCGCCTGATGAACGTGAAGTTATGGTTAACGGATGGTCGGAGTCGAACCATTTAACCATATCCGTAACCAACCCGGTTCATCCCGATTTCCAACTTGATGATTATAACAAAATGTTCACGATTGGCTACAGCACCAAAGGTGACAGTGAGCACCAGGGACTTGGTCTATCGGTTGTGAAGGAACGAATCGAGTATTACAAAGGGACCATCGAAGTGTCTGTAGCAGACGGCTGCATTTGTTTCCAAATATCGGTTCCGATGCAATAATCATCGTATCCAAGCTTCTTTTAATAATGGAATCCCGCGCTCCATATCTTTAATTGTTATTCCTCCAAAGCCCAAGTAAATCTTGGGCTTTTTGTTATTGGGTACTTGCTCCGCCTGTTGAGAGCTGTAAACACGAACCCCTTTAGCAAGGGCAAGGTCTTTTAACTTTTCAGCTGAACATGTACGATTGAAGGTCAATTCGATGTGCAGGCCTGCGCCTCCACTTTCTATTTGAACATGAGATCCTAGGTGCGTTTGTATAAGATGGAGGATCCTCTCATGCTTTTTTCATACGTATTGCGCATACGCCTGATATGCCGGTACCAATGACCACGTTCCATGAACAAAGCCATGGCGAGTTGATCCATACGTGATGGGCTTGAGAGCGTGCGTTCCATAGTGTGAAGTTTGGGCAATAATTGATGAGGCAGCACCATATAATTCATTCGTAATGCAGGCGTGAAAGCTTTGGAAAATGTTCCAATATAAATGACGATACCATGCTGGTCAAGGCCTTGAAGGGATGGAATGGTTTTGCCGGCATGACGGAATTCCCCATCATAATCATCTTCAATAATATGTCTTTGATTGTGATAGGCCCAGTGAATCAGCTCCTGCCTAATCGTATAGGATAGTGGGTTTCCTGAAGGCCGATGGGAAGGAGTGACGTATACCGCATCAATATTTGCGGGGATGATCTCATCTATATTAAGTTCATTTTCACTTAGAGGAAAAGGGACAACCGTATATCCGTTCTGTGTAAAAATATCACCGACCTGAGCGACGGCATTCTTCTCAAAAGCGACTCGTGCGGATTGTCCGATTAGCTTGGAGAGAAGCTGCAGGCTGTTAGACATTCCCGTTCCAACAACGATTTGCTCCGGGGAGCAGGAAACTCCTCTGGATTGCTTTAAATAATGGGCAATTTGGAGTCGCAGCGCATACTCCCCTTTGTTGTCGCCATATTGGTGAATGCGGCCGCTGTTGTAGGAAAAGGATTCGTTTAAGCAAGCCTTCCACGCTTGAAGCGGGAAAGAATCGGTGTCGATTTCTAATAGACTAAAATCAATGGGAGCTTCGTCTGGAGATTGCTGAGCTTTCACATTGGTGTTCTGAGATTGATCGAACGCTTGATGGTTTGTGATTGTTGGAAGCAATAAGGGAGCAACCACATAAAGGCCTGAACGGGGCTTACTCATCACATATCCTTCTTCAATAAGCATTTGATAGGCAGTTTCAATTGTATTTTTGCTGAAATGTATCTGTTGACTGAGCATGCGAATGGAGGGTAATTTCATACCGTTTGGGATGTCACCGCGCTGGATAAGACCGCGGATTTGTCGATACAATTGTATATAAAGCGGACCTTGTTCATCACTTGTAAGCAAAATATCGAACATGGAAGACCTCAAATCTGACCCCTATTTTTTACGGGAAACTGAACCTAATCAGGGGGTCAATTATAGTATAGACTTTAGGATAAGCATTTATCAATACAGTCAGAGGTGAAGCATTGTGACAGAATCAATTGAGACGAAGTTAAACGAATTAGGTATTGTGCTGCCTGAGAGCAGCAGACCTGCTGCGAACTATGTTAATTATGTTATAACCGGCCCATTGTTGTTTATTTCTGGGAAAGGGCCTGCGGGAAAGCCGAAAGGGAAGCTTGGATTGGATTACAGAACAGAAGAAGGCTACCAATTGGCACGATTGGCAGGTCTTGAAGTGCTTGCTGCAGCCAAACATGCACTTGGCAGCTTGGATAGGATTACGCAGGTCGTAAAGGTACAAGGCTTCGTCCATGCAGATCCTGATTTTGACGAACATCATTTGGTTTTAAATGGGTTCTCTGATCTTATACAGGAGGTATTCGGCGAGAGGGGGACTCATGCTCGATCGGTACTGGGAGCTAGTTCATTACGAGATCATCTTCCTCTTGTCGTTGATACGATATTTGAGATTGCGTTTTAAGGCAGGAAACGAAGTGTCTGTTCATTAGGGGAACAAAAAAAATGAGGTGGCAAAGTTGCCATCTCATTTTTTTGTTTTTTTCCGATGACAAGGGAAAGTCACCCGACCTCTATTGAGCGGAACGTCGATGCCTGAGCGACCAACGGTAAAGTCGTGTAATTTAGCAGGTGGAACTCCTGCTTGGAAAGGCAAAAGCCATGCCACCAATAGCGAGTCTTGTCGGCATAGTAACCCTATTTCAGCAATTTGACTGGTTCAAGATGCCCAGAATCCTGAATACGTTGTCGTAGTGCAATCTCTTTTTGCTCGTCTAGCGGGATATCCCAAGGAAATCCCGGTCCTATCTTCTGACCCTGCAATATCCCATGATCAAGCCAATAATAGACAACATGAGTAGATACCTCCAAGCGCTGCGCCACCTCCTTTACCGTGAAGCCTTGTCGTGGTAGTGAAAAGGCAGGTATTTTGTTCAAGTAGCGGATCCACTTGATCGAGGGGACTGTGAAAATTCTACCTTCTGGTGTGAGTACGCCCAATTCGTTGAAATAGATGACT
>NZ_AUGY01000081.1 GCF_000422905.1 Paenibacillus alginolyticus DSM 5050 = NBRC 15375 | reverse complement strand
CTTTCAGGTAATCCCGTTCTTCTTCTACCGTATTGAAAATCGTGCGAGGACGTCCTGTAAGAGGTGTAGTTGTCTTCTCTGATCGTACCTTAAAGGCCTCTCCGTTAAGCCATTTCTTCACCCATACCTTCAATTGAGTACAGTTTCTAATGTCTAACTTTTCAGCTACCCTTCTATAGCTGGATGATCCCTTCATGTATTCCTGAACGGCAGCTAACTTAAATTCCTCCGTATACTGATTAAATGTTTGTCCTTTTTTAGCCATAGAAATATCCCCTCCAAGTTGTACTCATTTCCTTATGGTACCATAAGGTTTTTTTTGAGTGTCTACTTAAAGGGGATATTACCACAGTTGCATACAGTAGGTTTTTCAATATATTGCTTGGCATTCTGATTTAAGCCATAGGCTTCTTATTCAGCTGTTTTGACGATGGGAGCCGGGGCAGCGGTAGCTTTCTCCGTCGGAGCTTTCTGCTTGCCAATAAACAAGCTGAGCGGCAGCGCGGCTAGCACGATGAATGTGGCTAGCAAGTAAACATCATTCACACTCATGGTGAATGACTGCATCCCGATCACAACCTTATCCTTCAAACCGCTGCTGGCCAAATCCTTGGCATGCGTAGCTGTTTGAGTTGAAAGGACAGAAGTGAAAAGGGCAATAGCGAAGGAACCGAACACGTTTCGTACCCAGTTGCTGATCGAAGTCGCATGACCAGACAACGTTCTCGGAATTTGCTCCATACCAGCGTTGCTCGATGGCATAGTGGCAAAGGCGATCCCAAGGTTCCGAACGATCATCCAGAACACGATATAACCGCGAGATACATCGACACTTAGCCAGCTAAGTGTTAATGTCCCTATCGCGATTAAGGAAATACCGATGAAAATGAGAACACGCGGACCTACAATACTATATAGTTTGCCCACAATTGGCATGCTTAATGCCATCACAAGTGAGGCAGGAAGCAGGATTAAGCCTGTATCAAGTGGCGTCACGTGCTGAATATTTTGCAGAAATATAGGAGTCAAAAAAGTGCCTGAGTATAAACTAATCGTGACAATACTAGAAATAATTAGTGTTAATGTATAGCGTGAATTAGATAATACACGAATGTTCAACAGCGGTGTTTCTACGCGCAGCTCTCTCCAGATGAAGAGAAGAAGAACGAGAATACCGGTCGCAAACAATCCAATAACTTTACCTGACGTCCATCCCCAAGCATGACCTTGAGAGAAAGCAACGAGTAAGGAAAGACTGCTGACGATGACCGTTAATAAGCCAAGTAAATCGAACTTTTTCGGTACCGAAAGACGATAGTAAGGAATCAATTTAAATACAAGAAGAATGGCAATGATACCGACAGGCACGTTCATAAGGAACAACCAATGCCAGCTCCAATTTTGCAATAGCCACCCGGCTAAAGTAGGTCCAATGGCAGGAGCCATCATGGCAGATAAGGACCAAAGGGAAATCGCAATCGGCTGTTTTTCCCGCGGTATAACTTGGTACACAATGGTCATCGTCGCGGGCATGATAAGTCCGCTGAAGGCGCCCTGCGCAATACGGAAGGCTATGAGAGAAGGAGCGTCCCAAGCGACCGCGCATAAGAAGGAAAACACCGTAAAGCCCGCAAGTGCCGTGGCATAGAGCAGCTTATAGCTGAACCGCTCACCCAAATAGCCTGTAATTGGGGCGATTGTACCACTAGCGAGCATAAAGCCTGTAATCGTCCATTGGATTTTGCTTAAATCTGAATGAAAATGATCACTTAAAATCGGTATTGCAATATTTATTGTACTCATACTCAGGATCGCAACGAACGACCCGAAGAAAATGGCAATCATGATCGGCCAAAAACGTACCTGTTGTAACTCATCTTTACTCAAAGTAATGCCTCCACTCTATCCATTGATCTTATCCGAAGTATTCTCTATAATTTGAATGAAAATTATCATACTACCAAAAGAGTGTATATGTCAATAATGACATAATAAAGGAGTGGCTATGAATACCCTTTCATATGGCTTACTAAGCCTTTTAACCAAAAATTCCCGAACGGGCTATGAGCTAACGCAGAACATTCAGCCATTTTGGCAAGCTAAGCATAGTCAAATCTATCCTCTCCTCGCCCAATTAGAACAGAAGGGGTACGTTGAATTTGTGCATGTTCCTCAGTCGGATAAACCGGATAAAAAGGTGTATTCCTTAACGGATAAAGGCCGGGAAGCACTCCAGCATTGGATTGCACAGCCTACAGATGAGCCCGTCGTCAGGGATGAGTTGGCACTGAAGGTATTCTGCATTGGCCTTGTAAACAAGGAACAAGCGCTGAAAGTACTTCATGAGCGTGAGGTATACTACCAGAAGAAGAAAGAGAAGTTTGCACAATCTTTTGAACGAATTAAACAAGATAGTGTTAAACCGCTCGAGGAACTGGAGATCCATGATCCGTTATTCGGGCTCTATGTGCTGATCCAGAAAGCAACGCTAAAAATAGACGCAGACTTAGTCTGGTGCGAATGGATGAAGTCTAAGCTGAAATAATGTAACGAGTTTAGATTTGTTTAAGGATTCATTTAGCAGGGTTATAGACTAGAGAGGAGAGACTTTGGTCTACGACCAAAGATCCCTATATATGGTAAGATAGCAGAAGGAGTGATGAATATATACGGGGCTATATATGAGTAAAAAGCTAGCCGAGTCAAGCTAAATACAGCATTTTCCCTACACTATACGGTACTTGTTCTACATATTGGATTCGCGTTCGTTGCGCTTGTTAGTGGTTTATTTCAATTTCATAAGCGCTTCCGGACCAATTATCCGGCATGGCATCGGGCTTGGATGATTCGCAGCTACGCCATTACCCTCGTCGCCACATCGGCAAGATTGGTTGTCCCGATCTGTATTTTGCTGTACATCGCAATGCAGGGGTTCCATCTTCCCGCGGGCGGTCGTGAGCAAATGGTCGCTGACATTTTAGAAATAAATATTTGGATCGGTTTGCTTATCAATCTTATTGTTGTGGAATGGTTCCTGCTAAGACCTCGGAAAGATAAGGGACCACTAAGATAGCCCCATTTTGAAGTTCGCTTAGGATATTTTCTTTAAAATAATGCGAAGGATATCTTCCGTTTCCAAATCGTCCGTACTAATATGATTCTCAAAAACAGGGTCCTTTAAAGCGGCCACACACTTGTCCACTTGCTGAAATTGCCATCCCCCCGGCTCATCGCCACGTTTGGTTAAACGTCTATTCAGTGTATCCGCGGTAGCGCTAAGGCAGAAATGAAAGACATTCTTGTCTATCCTTTTGAATCCATTATAGATATAGTCGAAATTGTGACGTTTATAAATAGTCATCGGCACGATGAGATGCTTCTTGTACGTCGATTTCAACTCAGCGGCAGTCTTGACAGTGAGTACCCTCCACATCTCCAAATCTTGAAAATCATCTGTTCGCTCATGGACGAGTCGATCCTCTACAGTAACTAGCTTTCTAAGCATATAACCGATTTCTTCCGGGTCAAAAATCATGCTGTTTGGGACGAAGGGAAGAAGCTCATTAGCGGCTGTCGTCTTTCCTGCTCCAAAAGCTCCATTGATCATAATGATCATGTTATCCCTCCTTATGTTAGATCAACCGCCAACTTCCTGAATGACCGTTTGGATCTTCTGGAGCCGGATATACTCGGACTTTTCCAGCTGAGGCCGGAAATAGGCGTACAGATAGGCGGCGTCATGGAATTCCAGACCCGGGTAGCAAACAACCTCTTGTACCACTTGAGGGTTATCCATAATAACCTGCCACTCGCCTTTGCGTTCTGGAGGGGAAATGGTAGATAAGACATGCTTTTTGGCTGCTAAGGTAGCATGAAGTTCAGGCCAAATGCATTCCCACGAGGGGCTGAAGTTAACTGGCTCAGGGAACAGGCGGCTTGCTTTGGCAATGGTTTGCTCAATGCCCTCGATGTCAGCATCTCCGGCTGTTTTGATCTCCTCCGTCATGCCATCTAACAGTCGGCGGAACCCGGAGTATCCCTCGGAGAGGACTTCGTTTTGAAACGCTTTTTCTTCTTCAGCGGTGGTAAGCGTTTTGAAATCTGCGTATGTAGGATTGGCCATATAGGTATGTACCCCCAAATCGTTCCTTTTCCCAAAAATGTATCATAAATTTTTTTCCAATAAAAGCCTTTACATATTAAATTGCCCTCTTTGGTTTAAATTCAGTTTATAAATGTCCCTTATGCTAATTTCATTCGATTGAAATGGCAAAGGAGCGATTAGCAATGAGTAGTGAACCCAAGAAAGTAATATGGATTATAGTAGGACTAATGCTCGGGATGCTGCTGGGAGCCCTGGATCAGACGATCATCTCGACGGCAATGCCAACGGTTATTCGAGATCTGGGCGGGATTGCGATGTACAGCTGGGTGTTCTCCATCTACATGTTAACCTCCACGACAAGTATGCCCATTTTTGGGAAGTTGGCGGATCTATATGGCAGGAAGCGTATTTACCTCGTAGGGATTGGCATCTTCGTAATAGGCTCTGCGCTATGCGGGCTGGCGACGAACATGACGGAGCTGATCATCTACCGCGGACTGCAGGGTATTGGCGCCGGTGCATTAATGCCGATAGCCATGACGATTATTGGCGATATTATGCCAGTAGAGAAACGCGGGAAAATGCAAGGTTTGTTCGGCGGTGTCATGGCTTTGTCCAGTATTATCGGGCCGGCTATCGGCGGCTTTATCGTGGAACATTTGAACTGGAGCTGGATTTTCTACGTGAATCTACCATTTGGTATCGCGGCGATGGTGATTATCGGTTCAGCACTTAAAGAAAGCCGCACCAACGAGAAACGCTCCATAGATTGGTTGGGCGCACTAACCTTAAGCGGAGCTATTGTTTCGGGTTTGCTCGGTCTGGTGCTAGGGGGCGATCCGAATGCAGCGGGAAGCCTACATTATGCGTGGGGTTCTCCACAAATTATCGGTCTTTTCTCAGCGTGTGCCATTCTTCTAGGGCTGTTCATCTGGGTTGAAACCAAGGCCAAAGAGCCAATGATCCCCCTGCATTTGTTCAAAAATAAAGTTATTTCCGTCACCAGCATGATTGCCGTTTTGATGAGTGTGGGCATGTTCGGTGCCATTACTTACATTCCTTTATTCGTGCAAGGCGTCATTGGCGTCAGCCCTTCGATAGCTGGATATATCTTGACGCCTCTTATGTTATCCGTTGTGGCATCAGCCATTATTGGCGGAAGGATGTCGAGCAAAGTCTCCTATCGAACCTTAATAGGTACGGGAATGATTCTCATAGGTATCGGATTCGCCTTCATGTCGACGATGGATGCGGGTACTTCCAAGCTTCTTATCATCCTCTATATGATCGTGGCTGGGCTCGGTATGGGACTTATTATGCCAACACTAAACATTGCGGTGCAAGGTGAAGTTGCGGCGACTAGTCGCGGTATCGTAACATCGCTCGTTCAGTTTTTCCGTTCCATCGGGGCAACGGTGGGGGTGAGCATCATGGGGGTCATGATGACGAATCGGATGACAGAAGGACTTTCAGGTATGGGCGAAAAATTCCGACAAATCCCTGCGGAGCAGCTTGGGAAATTTGCAAATCCACAGCTGCTGCTGGATGCGAATGCGCGATTGAAGCTGCCTGCCGACATTTTGACAGAGCTCCAACAGGTGTTTGTACATGGCTTGAGCGGCATATTCTTAACTGGGAGTCTCATTGTATTTGCCGGAGTTATCATCACGTTTTTCTTAGGCAAGGCAAGGATGCTGCCGCAAGAGACAAAGCCCATCGACAACGATGTACGTCCGAATAAAGACTCGGTACTGCAGCAATCTGAATTCGTCTAAACCTGATTGCTGTTGTATGCTAGAAGGAATAAAGATTTAATAAAAGGATACAAGACTTAAAAAGTGAGGCTACACAATGGCACCTATTATGATCGTAGATGATGATCCTTATATACGCGAGCTGGTCCGCGTCTTCATGCTGAAAGAAGGCTTCGATGTCATCGAAGCCTCGGACGGCGCCGACGCGCTCAAACAACTCGAAACCGTCCAAGTCGACATGGTGATCATGGATATCATGATGCCCAATGTGGACGGGTGGGAGCTGTGCAAAGAGCTGAGGGAGCATTACGATATCCCTCTGCTCATGCTCACAGCCAAAGGCGAAACCTCGCAGAAGGTCAAAGGCTTCGAGCTGGGCACCGACGATTACCTCGTCAAGCCATTCGAGCCTGTGGAGCTGGCGATGCGAGTGAAAGCCCTGCTGAAGCGTTACAAAATCGCTTCTTCCCAAACGGTTCAGGTCGGCGACCTAAGCATGAACCGCAAAACCTACGAAGTAACCGTAGGCTCCGAGAGCGTCACCTTACCGCTCAAAGAATTCGAACTGCTCTACAAGTTGGCGAGCTACCCAGGCAAAACCTTCTCACGCGACCAGTTGATCGAGCAGATTTGGGGCTTCGATTACGAAGGCAACGAGCGCACCGTTGATGTGCACATTAATCGGCTCCGTGAGCGGTTTCCCGAGGAGCGGCATGCTTTTCGAATCGCGACCATTCGCGGGTTAGGTTATCGGATGGAGGTGCTGCGAACATGAGAATCAAGAAACGAAAGAGGTTAGCGAAGAGTAAAATGACAAAAGTTCAGCGGATACGTGGCTTTTTGACTACTGTAAGCATTTTTTTGCTGATTATTCTATATTGGTTGGGAGCCTTTTACGGAACAGAATGGCTATATACGTCTATCAATAAGCGCCCTTCCGTGGTCGTTGTCCAATTGATCAACTCGCTTGGCGGCATGTTTCTTTGGGGATTAACCATGGCCTTTCTAGGCAGGTTTTTCCGCAGTAAGCAAATGCTCTTTTTTAAAACGATGGTTCAGGCGATTCAAAGTATGTCTAGAGGGGATTTCAACGTGTCCGTCGATAATAATCCACATGGTGGTCCTTTCGTAGAGCTGGTGGATTCGATCAACAACATGGCCGTTGAATTAGGGCAGTTGGAGAAAATGAGGCAGGAATTCATCTCCAACGTATCTCATGAAATACAGTCACCCTTGACCTCGATTAGCGGCTTCTCCCGTGCAATACAGAACGAACAGATTACACCTGCGGAACGTAAACATTATCTAGAAATCATTGAAGCTGAGAGTACAAGGCTATCCAAGCTTAGCGACAACTTATTGAAGCTATCATCGTTAGAATCTCAGCACCACCCGTTTGAGCCGAAAAGTTACCGGCTGGATAAGCAAATACGCAATCATATTCTGGCCTGCGAACCGCAGTGGGTGGATAAAGACATAGAAATGGACGTTGAACTAGAGGAGATTACGCTAATTGCTGACGAGGACCTGCTAAGTCAGGTATGGACGAATCTGATTCATAACGCAATCAAATTCACGCCTAATGGCGGCATGATCGGCGTTCATCTCACAAGCAGCGGGAAAGAAGCGGTTATCCGAATTTCGAATAATGGAGAGGGCATTTCGGAAGAGGATCAAGCGCATATTTTTGAACGTTTTTATAAAGCGGATAAATCGAGAAATCGAACGTCCGGCGGCAATGGACTTGGCTTGTCTATCGTGAAGAAAATTACTGAAATGCATCAAGGGACTATTATCGTAGAGAGCTTGCCAGAAGAGAAGACCACTTTTACCGTTCGACTTCCACTGCTTGAGTAAGAAATGAACGCAAATAGAGACCCCCGCTTATCTAAGATAACCGGAGGTCCCTAAGGGTCAATAATGGTATTCAATTGTACCTACACAACTCCAATCAATCAACTAACGTTGCAAATTACGACTTTACTTACGAACGGATCCTTTCCTCGAATAAACGCTTCTCACATTTACCGTGTTGGATTCCCACATGCCCCATGAACGTAGACCGTTCCCGCACCTTTTCTTCCGTCGTTTTGAAGTAAAAGTGGGCATGTTTCGCTAACGTGGTCCATTGGACTATCCCCTTCCTAAGTTGAGAATATCCTGGCTCCTATCAGGGTGCCGTACCGTCTGTGCGGCTTGTCCTTCAAGTGGGCCTGCTTTTATAATAGCCCATTATTAAAATATTGTAAATATTCAGATTATTCGATAAATTCCTATTTTTGCCGACAAATTTAGGTTATTCGTGGAATTCCTTCGGTATACTTTGTTTTTGGGCGAAATCCTGGTTACTCGTTTATGCCGCTAAGTCATACCAGCAATTCGGGGTGGAAGAGACTTTGTGAGAGTTGATGGCGCGGGAAAAGACGCGGGAAATGTTCTTTGAGCGAGTGAGGTAATGACTGGCTTGCTGGGGCAGTTCAACACAATCAAACTTCATGGTGGGTGTGGGGTATCAAATACATTCCGCTCGCCCGCAACACGCTCAGGACTGCCCGAACACCATTTGATGTATAACATGCAGTTAATTCCGCTACGGTCTGGCTTTGCGACTCAATTTGCTGCATTTACTGCATCAAATTTCCCTGAAACAGCCCATCTGGAGTGATTCGGGAGAAATTTACTGCACATTTTGCATTTAAAACCTTCGAATAGACAATAAACGTGTAATTTTGATGTACAAAATGCAGCTAATGTGGTCTTCGCGCTCTAACAAGCTTTCTTGGGAAACCCCTTCTTCCAACCGCAGCACGAACCAATTAGAGCCATTCCTGTCTACTTGGCTCTCTAATGTGAGCTCTCCAGCTCGTAAGGATGTTTTACATCGTAAAAGTTGGGCGGGCTGCTCGATTGCATGACTTTAACGATGAAAATCATCGTTATATTTCTAGCTACTGGCTCTAATGTGAATTCCGCTGCTCTTAAGTGTGTTTTTCATTGTTAAAGTCGGGCCTGCTGCTCATCACTCATCGCATAATAGACAGAGGCTTAGAAATCTAGGCTAATCGGGGGAGGCACTCTGAGTGCCAGACGCCTAAAGCCGGGTTAGTGGCAAGTAGCCATCCCAAACATGCAACTATTTCCGAGTAGCTTGCAGCTGGCTGAGGAGCTTTTTCGGAGCTGTTCGGGCATAGCCTTCCAATATCAGGTCTTCGATTTCACTCCAAGGAACCTTGTCTGTATCTAGAATCGATACCCAGCCATGCTGTCCGATATAGGCCGTTTTGTGGTAGGGTGTATCCTCTTGCTGAAGGAGGAACTCTTGTGTGGTCAGGTTCGTTTTGATAGCTGTAGAAGGTTGACCGTCCGTTTCACCCATCATCACGAAGGGTTTATCTTTCACGCGGAAGGTGATATGACCGAAGCCATCCACCTTTTCTTCAGCTTCCGGCAGTTCCATGCAGAAAGCTCTAACTTTGGCGACTAATTCTAAGCCCTTAACGCTCACAAACTGATGTGTCATAGGAAGCACTCCTTAGGAATTTTATAAAAGAGGACGGGAAAAATCCTTGAATTTTGTGCCCTGATACGTTAGTGTTCCCTGGTCACCCTCCACGATATAACCAAACTGTTCCCGTCCTACCCGTAATTCAAGTCGGTTTCGGTCTTCAAATTCAAAGGTGGCATAATAACTCGTACTTGCACTTGAATCTCCAGAACCACCGCTGACATGCATTCTCTTGGCTACGACCTTACAGATCCGACTTTGGATGGGGGAGGCATTATTGGAGGACCACGTCATAAGTGATTTGATAATCAAAATGATAATAGTGCCAATGATGAGAACGAATACACTCGTAAAGATAATTAGAAAAATATTTCCGCCGCTTCCACCAGGAAAAGGCCCCATGTTAAAACCAGATGACATGTCTATCACTCCTTAGCGTAAGCATATTCCTCGATTTTCTACAGAAATCGTTTAACGAATCGGTAACCCGTCTCATGAAAGCCTAATGGCTCACTGGAGGCTCGTGAAGCATCGTTCTTCTCTGATCCAGTAATCCACCACATACCGGAGCATGCGTGCTTACTGGTTAGCTGCTCGGCGTAGCTTTTTAATTTATCTGCGGCTGCTTGGCGACTCTTCGTTTCATCTACAGAAATAACGGAGATTTCACTGAATTTCAAAATCATATCGGCACCATGGCGAATGCGAAAGCCTAGCGTACCGAGAATTTGATTCTGCTCCTCATACACATAGAGTGATTCATCCGGGTTCTCACGCATAAAATGCAGCCTATTTTCAATATGTAACGGTGAAATGGCCTTGCCGGTACGCTCTGAAACAAAGCTGCTAATTTGTTTGGTATCCTGGGATGTAGCCTGCCGAATGGTATACGTCATAGTCGTCCTTCTTTCTATAATCCAATGATTCTGTTAATTATACCATATATTGGAACATGAGTTCTATATTTGCTTGGAAATCTCCTTTTTCAAAAGTACTTCATCAACGATTTGCAAAGGAAAATAGCATTCACACAAACAAAATAAAGCAGATGAGCAGGAAATACATTCTGCTCAACTGCTTTTCGTTTATAATCTCATTTGTGAAGCTATAAAGCCTTCATTTAAGCTAATTATAGGAAAGCTTAAAAAAGAATGCGATTACGCTTGAGCGTGGATCGTATTCAATGTTGTGCGATCGCTCGCCTGCACGAGCTTGATCAGCAGTTCCTTCGCGGCGGCATAGTCATCCACGTGAAGAATGGAAGCGGATGTATGAATGTACCGCGCGCAAACACCGATAACGGCAGAAGGAATGCCGCTTCCTTGCACGTGCACCTGTCCGGCGTCTGTGCCGCCCGCCGAGATGAAATACTGATACGGAATCTTGTGCGTCTCCGCCGTATCGAGAATGAACTCGACCATCCCACGGTGGGTGATCATCGTGGGATCAAAAATACGCAGCAGCGCCCCGCGCCCTAGCTGCCCAAAGGCATTGCGGTCGCCGGTCATATCCCCGGCGGCGCTGGCATCCAGCGCGTAGAACAAGTCCGGCTGGATGAGGTTCGCAGCCGTGCGTCCGCCGCGCACGCCAACCTCTTCCTGTACGGTTGCACCCGCGTACAGGATATTCGGGAGCTTCGGCCCGCCGTGAAGCTCCTTCAGCAGCTCAATCGCCAGGCCGACGCCGTAGCGATTGTCCCAAGCCTTGGCCATAATCCGCTTCGGATTGGCCAAGGGAGTGAACGGGCAGATGGGAACAATCTGCTGCCCGAGACGAACGCCGATCGCTTGCGCATCGGCTTTATCTTCAGCGCCGATGTCAATATACATCGTCTTGATATCTGCTGGCTTACTGCGGGCCGCTTCGTCCAGCAAGTGCACGGGCACCGAGCCGATCACGCCGATGATCGGCCCTTGATCCGTCATGATCTGCACGCGCTGCGCGGGCAGTACTTGACTGAACCAGCCGCCGAGCGGCTGGAACTTGATCGTGCCATGCTCCGTGATGCCGCTTACGATGAAGCCGACCTCGTCGAAATGGCCGGCTACCATAATGCGCGGGCCGGTCTCATCGCCGCGCACGACGCCAAACAAGCTGCCGAGTCCATCTTGAATGAACTCATCTGTATATCTCTCCAATTCACCGCGAACAAACTTGCGGATTTCCCGCTCAAAACCGGGCGCTGCTTGCATTTCAGTCAGCGTCCGAAAAAGCTCTAACGTTTCAGTATTCATGTGGGTTCCTCACTTTATCGAAATAGGATTTGCTTCAAACATGAGATCTATTTTACCATAATGAAGAAAAAATTGGATTGAAGGCAGTTTCCCTCTTTACAAAACTAATGATATTAGTTATTATACTAATATAAATAGTAAACGGGAGGCGTTATTATGAAAATCACACGAATCGGTTCTTTGTATCAACTGGCTTTTATGCCGAGATTTTTTCCGGTGAACTGTTATTTGGTGGAGGAAGAGAATGAATTAACGCTTATTGATGCGGCGCTGCCGTTCAGTGTCAAAGGCATTCTTCAAGCGGCAGAGCAGATTGGAAAGCCGATCACTCGCATCGTCCTTACACATGCACATGGAGACCATATTGGGGCTCTTGACGGTTTGAAAAAGGCGCTGCCGAATGTTAAGGTCTATATCTCAAGAAGAGATGCCAAGCTGCTCTCGGGCAGCAAAGAATTAGAAGCTGGCGAACCGAATTCGCCGATTAAGGGAGACGTTCCTAAGTCTGTACAGACGAAGCCGGATGTCCTGCTGGAGGATGGCGACCGCGTAGGATCGCTGCAAGCTGTATTAGCTCCTGGGCATACGCCGGGGATGATGGCTTTCCTAGATGTGCGCAGCCGGGCATTGATTGCTGGAGATGCTTTTCAAGTGCGTGGCGGTGTAGCAGTCTCGGGTGTTATGAAATTCTGGTTTCCGTTCCCGGCGATGGCGACGTGGAATAAAGAAGTGTCGCTCAAGAGCGCACGCAAGCTGAGACAGCTAGAGCCGAGCCTCCTGGCCGTCGGACACGGACGGATGATCGAGCAGCCGATTCCAATTATGGATCGCATTTTACAAGAAGCAGCCAAAAAATTTCATCCAGATACAGCAACAATTTAGAGACAGAAAAGAGGAACTTTCGTGGCATATAGACAGGGGTTAGACGCAGAGACCGTACTCCAAGCAGCAATTGAAATGGCTGATTTACAAGGTGTTGAGCAGCTTACACTAGCCGCATTAGCCGCTAAATTAAACGTAAAAACACCGTCACTATACAATCATATCAAAGGCTTGCCTGATCTCAGAAAGCAGCTTTCCCGGCGCGGCCTCGTACTCATTAAAGAAGCGATGGTTGAGGCTGCTATTGGCAAAGCAGAAGATGACGCGCTGCTGGCAGCAGGCTTCGCCTACGTCATGTTCGCTAGGAAGCAGCCAGGATTATACGAGGCAATCTCCTCATTGCCTGACTACGAGGATCCTGAGTTACAAGAGGCAGGCAGCCAAGTTGTACTCTTCATACTGCGCATTTTAGCGCCTTATGGACTCAGTGAAGAAGATGCGCTGCACGTGGTGCGCGGATTTCGGAGCATGGTGCATGGCTTTGCCTCACTCGAGCATAGAAACGGCTTCCGAATGGAGCTGGAAAGAGACGAGAGCCTGCGGCGTTTGCTCCAAACGTATTTAAGAGGATTACGAGTAGCGGTGAAATGAGAATAAGCGCGAGGGGCTGTGGTGGCTTCTTGCGCTTTTTTTAGTAGATAAGAAAGTATAAGTTTTATACTTTTGCTTCGCATCTACCTTGGCAAACGCGCTCGTCCCAGTGGGACGACGGAGTCGTTTATCCTTGGATATAGGCTTTGGAATAGGGGAATTCCGGCGTAACTTGCGAAGAATCAACTATGACAAACTCGCTCGTCGGAAAGATCGGCTTAAGCCAAATATCCCTGCTACAAGTTGGGTTCAGTACAAGCCTCCACCTGTAGGCCAGAATCCACAAACCCTCTATCAATCGCACGCCATAAATATAGCGAGGCAAAGCTGCGATAAGGCGCCCAGTTCGGTGCAATTTCGCCTAAGTAGTTACCATCCTTGCGGTCGGAAAGGGTATGCAGCCATTTGGCCGCACGCTGGAGACCGGCATCGCCAATCGACATGACATCGGGTCTGCCTAATGTGAAAATGAGGAACATTTCCGCTGTCCAGGAGCCGATGCCTTTGACACTTGTGAGCTGTTTGAGCAGCTCTGTGTTATCTAAAGCTTGCAGATTGTCGAGTTCAACTTCCCTGGCTATCACTTTTGAACTGAGGTCCCGGATGTAACGGATTTTGGGATAGGAGACCCCGCATTGTCGGATAGCCTCTTCTTCAACAGCGAGTACAAGCTCAGGCGTGACGTCCGGTAGAATTAGTTTTACTCTGGCTTTAATCGTTGCAGCCGCTTTGGCAGAGAGTTGTTGGGAAATAATCGACATCACGAGCGACTCAAACGGCTTGTAGCTGGGCGTGAGCGTAAGATCGCCGATCAGTTCAATGAGACTAGCTAGCTTGCTGTCTGCTTGGGATAGGGTCAGTATTGCTGGATGCTGTTTATTCAGCAGAATTGTAGATACCTCAGGTTGGATAGATTGGCGGTGTGATTCCTCGAATTCCGTAGTTTCCATGGCGAGAAAACCTCCTTAGGTTCAGTATTTCCATCATAATGGTCAACAGACTATTAGGCCTAGTAAAATTTGTAAAGAGCATAATGGTGATAGGTAAGCTTATCCAATCGTACGCTCTTTTAGTATAATGAAAGGAAGATAGTAATAGAAGGGGATCCGAGCTCTGATGAGGGATGATAATCAAGCAATATCCAGAAGAAATGTGGGCATTTTTGCCCACGTGGATGCGGGTAAAACGACAACGACCGAGCATATTCTTTATCATAGCGGGCGAATTCGCTCGTTGGGTAGTGTAGATAACGGGACAGCACAGACGGATTCTATGGACGTAGAAAGAGAGCGGGGGATTTCGGTTCGCAGCGCAACGACCTCTTTTTCATGGAAGGATACGTTGATTAACCTTGTGGATACGCCAGGTCACGTCGATTTCTTGTCGGAAGTGGAGCGATCACTTCGAGTCATGGACGGGGCAATTCTTATTGTTTCTGCGGTAGAAGGCGTGCAGTCACAGACGGAAATGATCTGGCACACGCTGCAATCGCTTAAGATACCAACCTTGTTGTATATGAATAAAATGGACCGCGTCGGCGCGGATCCCGAGCGCGTGCTGCGCGACATTCACAAGCAGCTCACGGAGCTGGCGGTGCCGATCTATGCACCGCTGGGCAGGGAGGACACGTTCCGCGGTGCGGCGAACGTGCTCACGGATGACGCGACGGAGACGGTCGCCGCGGAGGGGGTGCGCGGATTCGACTTGGCATCCGCGGTGGAGAAGTTATCGGAGCTCGACGAGCGGATGCTCACGAGCTACATCGAAGGCGCGCCGATAGAGGCGCGCGAAGTGAAGGCGACCCTGCAGCGGTATGCGCGGCAGGGGCAGGCTTTTCCTTTGCTGGTGGGCGCCTCCAGCAAAGGGCTTGGTATCAAGGAGCTGATGGAAGCGATCCTTGATTATTTGCCTGGGCCCAGCGGCTCTGCGGAGCAGCCGCTTTCGGCCGTGGTGTTCAAGGTCGAGCGGGACAAGACCATGGGGAGAATGGCGTACGTCCGCCTCTACGAGGGGACGATCCGCAACCGGGACACCGTCGTCAATGTCACGCAGGGCGTGGAGGAGAAGGTGACCCAGATTCGCAAAATCGACGGCCGCAAAGCCGAAGATATCGGGGTTGTCACGGCCGGCGACATTGCGGCCGTTTGCGGCTTGACGCAGGTGCGGATCGGCGATGTGCTGGGCCGGGCAGACAGCGTACCGCCTGCGCCGCAGATGGCGGTTCCGCTCTTGACTGTGCAAGTTCACGCCGAGAGTGAGGCGCAGTATCCAGCACTCGTCGCAGCGCTGCAGGAGCTAACGGACGAGGACCCGCTGCTCGATCTGCAGTGGCTGCAGGAGGAGCGCGAGCTGCATGTGAAAGTGATGGGCGCGATTCAGCTTGAGATTCTCACGAGTCTCTTGAGCTCGCGTTTTGGGCTCCAAGCAAGGTTCGACCAGCCTTCCGTGATTTACAAGGAAACGCCTTCGCAAGCGGGAGAAGGCTTCATTGCCTATACGATGCCCAAGCCGTGCTGGGCGATCTTACGCTTTCGCATCGAGCCTGGGGCGCCGGGCAGCGGGCTCGTGTATGAGTCGCTGGTACGCGGTGAGCATCTGCTCGTGCAGTACCAGAATGAGGTGGCGCGCCGCGTGCCGGAGGCGCTCCAGCAGGGGCTGCTCGGTTGGGAAGTCACCGACTTGAAGGTGACGCTCGTCGAGGGCGAGCACCACGTGTGGCACACCCACCCGCTTGACTTCGCTGTCGCTACGCCGATGGGCATCATCCAAGGCCTTGCGCAGACGGGCACGACGCTGCTCGAACCGATGCTTCAGGTTCGTATCACCGTGCCTGAAGAGTTCGGCGGCAAGGTGCTCAGCGACCTTGTGCAGATGAGGGCGGTTTTTGATTCGCCGCAAATGACAGGAGGCAGATTCGTAGTCGAGGGTCGTCTGCCAGTCGCTACGTCACTGGAATATCCAGTGAAGCTGAGTGCAATGTCAGGCGGTCGAGGCGTCATTACCTCCTCTTTCTCAGGCTATCAGCCTAGTCCGCCAGACGTTCATGCGGAGCGCAAGCGGCGTGGCGTCAATCCGCTCGATCAGTCGAAGTATATTTTAGCCGTGCGAAAGGCACTGTCGACCTAACTAGATGGATGAAGGATGATCATTGTCATTGACATGATGTACTCGCCTCAGTACAATGAAGGTAAGTTAATAACATGTGACGGAGCACAGGAGACTCACTTGGATTGCCCATTGAATATCATTGGCAATACTTGGTGAGTCTTTTGTTTTCATTTCCGCTCATTCTGGATTGTTGCAGATGTGCATTTTAATAAGACGGAGGCGATGGTTATGTCTTTGCAAGAGCAGCGTATTTTACCGGCCATTCGCAAAATGAGAGACCTAGAGAAGCTATTTAAGTCAAATTATACGTATATTGTACTGTTGGATTGTCATATTGCGCAGTTGAAAAGCATCGTGGATCTGGGCAAAGCAAACGGAAAGAAGCTGCTGCTGCACGCTGATTTAATAGAAGGGCTCAAAAATGACGATTATGCAGCCGAATTTCTGTGTCAGAGCATTCGTCCTGCCGGTATCATTTCGACGCGGGGGAATGTGATTACGAAGACGAAACAGAATGGCTTGATTGCCATTCAGCGGCTTTTTCTCTTAGACAGCAGTGCCTTGGATAAAAGCTACACGCTTTTGGAGAGGACAAAACCTGATTTCATCGAGGTGCTTCCGGGTATTATTCCGCACATTATCACTGAAGTGAAGGAGCGTTCGGGCATTCCTATTTTTGCAGGGGGGCTCATTCGTACAGTGGAGGATGTGGAGCTTGCGCTAGGAGCTGGAGCAACGGCAGTCACTACGTCAAATGCGGAGCTTTGGCAGCACTATCATCAATGATACTGAACATTTGGAGGCAAGGAAATGACAATTACGGGGACGAAACCTTCTTATATCCTTTCCCTGGATCAGGGGACAACAAGTTCTAGGGCTATTTTATTTAATCACAAGGGGAGTATTGTGCACGCAGCCCAGAAGGAATTTAAGCAGTATTTTCCGAAGCCAGGTTGGGTGGAGCATGATGCGAACGAAATTTGGCTGTCGATTCAGGGCGTCATTGCTGCGGTTTTATCGGAGTCTGGGGTGCAGCCTGCGGAGATCGCGGGAATTGGTATCACCAATCAACGGGAAACAGCGGTTGTCTGGGATCGGCACACGGGGATGCCTATCTATCATGCGATTGTGTGGCAGTCGCGGCAGACAGCTGATATTTGTGAAGCGCTAAAAGCGCAGGGGCTTAGCGACCTTTTCCGGAAGCGTACGGGGCTGCTGATTGATGCTTATTTTTCGGGGACCAAAATTAAATGGATTCTCGATCACGTTGATGAGGCCAGAGAGAAAGCGGAACGTGGGGATTTGCTTTTTGGCACGATGGATACGTGGCTGATTTGGAAGCTGACAGGCGGGAAAGCGCATGTGACGGATTATTCCAACGCTTCTCGCACGCTCATTTATAACATTCACGAGCTGAAGTGGGATGAAGAGCTGCTGGGGCATTTGGACATTCCAGCTTCTATGCTGCCAGAGGTTCGCTCCTCTTCTGAGGTATACGGCTATACGCAGGAAAGCTTCTTATTCGGTTCGGCGATTCCAATTGCCGGTGCGGCAGGCGATCAACAGGCGGCTCTGTTCGGGCAAGCTTGTTTTGAAAAAGGGATGGCCAAAAACACGTATGGCACAGGCTGTTTTATGCTGATGAATACGGGTAATCACGCGATTCCGTCGCGCAGCGGACTTTTGACTACCATTGCTTGGGGATTGAACGGGAAAGTGGAGTACGCGCTGGAAGGCAGTATTTTCGTGGCGGGATCGGCGATTCAATGGCTGCGGGACGGTCTGCGAATGATAAAATCGGCGAAGGATAGTGAAGATTACGCGAAGCGAGTTGCTTCGACGGATGGTGTGTATGTGGTGCCGGCTTTTGTCGGACTAGGTACGCCTTATTGGGATAGTGACGTTCGAGGCGCGGTATTCGGCCTCACTCGTGGGACGTCGAAGGAGCATTTTATTCGGGCCACGCTCGAATCTCTCGCGTATCAGACCAAAGACGTCCTGAAAGCGATGGAGGACGATTCCGGTATTCAGCTTACGAAGCTGCGCGTCGATGGTGGTGCTGTGAAGAATGACTTCCTTATGCAGTTCCAAAGCGACATGCTGGGTGTCACGGTGGAACGTCCGTTGATTAGTGAGACGACAGCGCTTGGCGCGGCTTTTCTGGCGGGTCTGGCTGTAGGTTTTTGGAAGGATCAAGCGGAGATTGAGGCGCAGTGGCAGGTGGATGAGGCTTTTGAACAGGAAATGGAAGCTGAGCTTCAAGAGAGCTTGTACGACGGTTGGAAAAAAGCTGTAAATGCCGCAATGGCTTTTAAATAAGCGTGAGCAATGATATACTAATAACAAGTTAATATTCGGTTGGAGACTAGGAGAAGCCACAGCGGCCTATACGTGTAAACGTGTTAGGTGTGTTGTGGTTTTTTATTTTATATCCGCGAGGGAGAGAATGAGATGACGAAGGAACATAAGCAAGCCAATGGGATAGGGCAACAGGAGTTTAGTGCGCTGAAAAGAACAGAAATGCTGCAAGCCATGTCGGAGCAAAAGCTTGATCTTATCGTAATTGGCGGGGGGATTACAGGAGCGGGCATTGCGCTCGATGCACAAAGCAGAGGGCTTCGCACAGCGTTGATTGATATGCAGGATTTCGCCGCGGGGACGTCGAGCCGTTCGACCAAGCTGGTTCATGGCGGGCTGCGCTATCTCAAACAGCTGGATGTGAAGGTTGTTGCTGAGGTTGGTAAGGAGCGTGCGATTGTGTATGAAAATGGGCCACATGTGACGACGCCGGAGTGGATGCTGCTGCCTTTCTATAAAGGGGGAACGTTCGGGAAGCTGTCCACCTCGCTGGGGCTGCGGGTTTATGATTTCCTAGCAGGTGTCAAAAGATCGGAGCGCCGCAAAATGTTTCGCCCAGAGGAAACGCTCACTCACGAGCCTCTTTTGAAGAAGAAGGATCTCAAAGGCGGCGGCTACTATGTGGAATACCGCACAGATGATGCGCGTTTAACCATTGAAGTCATGAAAAAGGCTGTCGAGCTGGGCGCTTTGGCGGTGAATTACGCTAAGGTTGAAGAACTGCTGATGGAGAATGGCAAGCTGGTTGGTGTGCGTGTGGTGGATCAGATTGGCGGCGAAAAGACGTCATACTCGCTGTACGCAAGTAAGATTGTTAATGCTGCCGGGCCTTGGGTCGATACGCTGCGCGAGATGGACCGCTCCAAGCACGGCAAGACGCTGCACCTGACTAAAGGGGTGCATCTGGTGTTTGATCAGAGCAAGTTTCCGCTGCGGCAGGCGATTTATTTTGATACGCCGGATGGGCGGATGGTGTTTGCGATTCCGCGTGACGGCAAAACTTACATCGGGACGACGGACACGAATTACAAAGGGGATATCGCGAATCCCCGTATTACTGAAGCGGATCGCGCCTATGTGCTGCGCGCCGCGAACGACATGTTTCCGTCCCTCGGGTTGACGGAGGCTGACGTTGAATCGAGCTGGACCGGGCTGCGCCCTCTGATCCATCAAGAGGGCAAAGATCCTTCTGAGATTTCGCGCCGCGACGAAATCTTCGTCTCGGACTCCGGCCTCATTTCGATGGCCGGGGGCAAGCTGACCGGCTACCGCAAAATGGCGGAGTCGGTCGTGGACAAGATCGCCGCCATGCTGCTGGCGGAGGGCAAGGTCTCGGCGGCGCTGCCGCCGAGCCACACCCGGACGCTGCCGATCTCCGGCGGCGATG
Source organism: Paenibacillus alginolyticus DSM 5050 = NBRC 15375 (assembly GCF_000422905.1). Taxonomy (GTDB): domain Bacteria; phylum Bacillota; class Bacilli; order Paenibacillales; family NBRC-103111; genus Paenibacillus_E; species Paenibacillus_E alginolyticus. The sequence continues at coordinate 17,696 of NZ_AUGY01000081.1, read as the reverse complement.
TGGGCGGCTCCGCGAAGCTGGCGCCGTTCTTGCGGGGCAAGGTCAGCCAAGGCCTGCGGCTGGGGCTGACCGAGGCAGAGGCTGCGCTGCTCGCGCGCAGATACGGCTCCAACGTGGACGCCGTATTCGAGCTGCTGGAGCAGCACCGGGCAGAGGCTGCGCAGCGGGGCATGCCCGCCGGCGTGCTCGCTGCGCTCGTGTACGCGATCGGGCGCGAGATGGTCGTGAAGCCGGCGGATTTCTTCATCCGCCGCACGGGCGCCCTCTTCTTCGACATCGCGTGGGCCAAACAGTGGAAGGCGCCTGCGATCGCCTTCATGGCTGAGCGCTTCGGCTGGGACGAAGCGCAAACCGCGGCTTACACCGCTGAGTTGGAGCAGCTGCTCCATGAAGCGGTGAACCCGCTGGAGGCGTAAAGCTCCAGCGGGTTCTGCTGCTCCAGCTATATGCTCCAAGGCTACTTTTCCCGCCAGTAATTATTGCTGCTCCACGAGTCGGTCGGTCCATGCCCACTATTGGGCATGGACGACTATTGTTGTATTTCGTACAACAAATTGGAGCAATTCTGGCCGAATTAGTTGAATTGTTGCAAAAAATACAACAATTTATCCACATTCCGGCAAAAACGCGTGTTTTCAGCTGAAATTGTTGTACGAAATGCAACTTTCTAGCCTAAAGTAGGGAAGAAGAGGATATATTGTTGTACGAAATACAACTTTGAAGGCTCAGGTAGAGCCGACGAGGATTTAATCTTGCACAGAATACACTATCCCCAGGCGTCATCCATTATGTGTCAACTTAGTGATTTTCACTTAAAAATAAGCAGCCTGAACCTCCATGTGCTATTATGCCTTTGGAGGTCTTTTTTCTTTAATTCAAAAGATTATCCTAATCTCCAACTAATTTGTTAAGCGAGTAGGTGTGCATTCATATGGGAATAACAGAACTTTTGTCCTACCTCACGGAAGAAAATTTGGCGATGATCTTGGACAAGTATCGTTCACTCGGTCCTTTGCCCGGTCTTCTTCTACCCTTCATGAAATCGTTCGTTCCGCCGCTCCCTACACTTGTCATTATTAGTGTAAATGCAGCTGTATATGGACTCTGGCTTGGTTTTCTTTACTCTTGGATTGGTATTGTGTGCGGGTGTTTGGTGACTTTTGCAATCGTTAAAAAAGTAGCCGGCCATCCTTATCTAGAGCGCTGGGCACAAAAGCCCAAAGTTCAAAAAAGTCTCCTCTGGGCGCGCCGTCAGGCCTTCAACTATGTATTTATACTCAGTCTTTTTCCGATAGGACCTTTTGTTGTGATTAATATGGCAGCAGGGCTGGTCGGCATGAGGTTTCGTTCTTTTTTGGTTGCGGTTGCGGCGGGAAAAGCGGTCATGGTGCTGTCGGTTAGCTTCATCGGACATGATCCTAAGCGATTCATTGAGAATCCGTATGAGTTGATCTATGTGGCCTTATTTATTGTGATCTCACTCGTGATTAGCAAAAAAATTGAGAAGCGTTTTATGTAGATTACGTGTACTTGTTCGTACGTATCTGTTTATGTAGCTGTGTACGTATCATTTGCATCTCGATTTTATATATCGGTTGTTTAAGCGGTTAAGACGAAAGCATCTCAAGAAATTTAGCCGCCGCCACAGACGACGTCATATCTCGACAAGTGGTGATTCCGATGCTGCGGGCAGGAATGGCTTTGGCAGGCTTTAGCTCATGCAGCGTACCTTCAGCTAATTCTTTGACGACATATGACCGAGGGACGAAGGCAACGCCAAAACCGAGTTTGGCAAACTCGATAAGCAGATCAATGCTGCCGAGCTCGATGTCGGCTTCGATCGTGACATCTTGGGCAGCAAACCATTGCTCAATAAAACGCCTAGTGCTGCTTCCGGGGGATAGGAGCAGTAAGGGGAAACGGCTGATATCCTGCGCGGAAAGTAGGTGTTCTGCTTGATCGCGGTAGGCTTCGCCACCCACGAAGCAGTCTTGGAGGGTCATAATCGTTTGGACATCGAGATGGGGATCATCGGCCGTTGGCAAATGAATAAGTCCGAAATCGATGCTGCTCTCCTTGACTCTAGCTGTAATTTCCGATGTTTTGCCGTGAGAAAGCCGGATGCGTACGCCGGGATATTGTTTACGATAAGTGTCCAAATAAGGAAATAAGAAGTGCTTGAATAACGAATCACTCGCTCCGACACGAAGCTCGCCTCCTGTGAGGTGCTTGAGTGCGGACATTTTTTTCTCCCCTGCCTCCAAAAGCGCAAAAGATTGCTCCACATAAAGCAATAATTGCTTCCCCTCAGTTGTTAGTTCCACGCCCTTGGATTTCCGATGAAAAAGCTTCATGGATAAAGCCGCTTCTATTTGTTTAATTGCATAGCTGACGGATGGTTGGGTAATGTAAAGCTCCTCGGCTGCTTTAGTTAAATTGCCCGCTTTGGCGGCATGTAGGAAGATTCGGTACCATTCCAAATGGATCATGATATAGAGCTCCTTTATGGGAAGGTGCTTATTTGGTGATTTCATCTATGTCTGTACCTCCCATTATAATTGGCTTACAGGATATGCACAATTGGAGAGGGTGGATGAGATGCAGGAAACAACTATGCACGAACCAGACCGGAGAGCTAGATCTCCATGGTCGCAACATCTGGAAGGGCAGGAGGTACGGCTGTCGCCGCTTCATGGAGCGGTAGATGCGACTATTACGATACCGGGCAGCAAAAGCTTCACCAATCGCGCACTCCTTATTGCTGCTCTAGCGAAGGGGACCTCACGACTGCAGGGTATTTTACAAAGCGATGATTCCTATTGGTGTATGAAAGCGCTCGGAGAGCTGGGAGTTGAAATCGAGATGGATAGGGACTCTGTTACAGTCAAGGGGAATGAAGGGCAGTGGTCTGTCTCGAAAGCGGATTTGTACGTTGGAGCTGCTGGTACGGTGGCACGCTTTTTGCCTGGGGTGCTTGCCGTTGGTCATGGGGAGTGGACACTTGATGGCAGTAAACGTATGGCCGAAAGACCTCTTGCACCTTTGTTGGATGCGTTATCCAGTTTGGGAGCGGATATCCGATATAAGGGCAATCCGGGATGTGTACCGCTGACGCTGCATGCGGACGGTCTTAACGGAGGAGAAGTGACGGTTTCCGGAGCGGTTTCCAGTCAGTTTACTAGTGGATTGCTGCTCGCAGCTCCTTATGCGAAAGAAACTCTAACTATTCGGATCGCCGATCAAATTGTGCAGCGGGACTACGTCGAGATGACATTAGATATGATGTGGGCGTTCGGTGTGAGGCCGGAGGTTCATGAGGATGGGCAGGCGATTACGATTCAGCCGAGTGTTTATGAGGCACGAACATTCAGGCTGGAGCCGGATGTATCCACTTGCGGTTACTTCTGGGCACTTGCTGCTCTGACGAATGGACGTGTGCGTATTGAGGGAATTTCCGCGCAGACACGGCAACCGGATATTGAGCTATTGACTGTTTTGGAGAAAATGGGCTGTTCGGTGACGCATGGTGAAAATTACATTGAAGTTAGGGGCACAAACCGTCTTAAAGGCGGCTTCACGGTGAGTATGCAGCGCTGGTCGGACCAGACGCTTACACTAGCTGCACTGGCCCCATTCGCGGATGGTCCTATTACATTGACGGATGCTGCGCATATCAGGCATCACGAGTGCGACCGCATTGCAGCGATGTGTGAGGAACTTGGGAAGCTGGGCATTCAGGTGGAGGAACATGCGGATGGGTTAACGGTGTACCCAGGGGAGCCGCAACCTGCGCTGCTCGACCCCCACGACGACCATCGAATGGCGATGGCGCTTTCGCTGATCGGCGCAAGGGTAGATGGCGTTAGGATTTCGGATCCGGGATGTGTTTCGAAAACCTGCCCAGACTTTTTTGATCGTTGGCGCGAGCTAGGTGTCGGTGTGGAGGTTATTTAAGCAAGATCACTCCAAACCTGAATATGCAGCTTCGGATACAAAACGGCAAAATCCTCGGCTTGTTTCTCAAGCATGCTTAGCTCAAATGATTTACTGAAAATATCGCGATCTGGCAGGAAGGTAACACTAGTTCCAGTTTCCTTGGTCACTCCTACGGTTTGGAGCTCACTTTGGGGAATCCCATGCTTATAGTGCTGTTGGAACACTCGGCCGTCACGCCTGATCTCAACGGAAAGCTTGAGTGATAGCGCGTTGACGACGGGCATGCTGATACCTTTTTCACTGCCGGGTGCTAAGAATGTAGCACTTGCACTTAGACGGCTCATGTCCGTAAGAACAGTCTGAACACGTGGGTGTTCACTGCCCGGAAGTGCTTGAACGGGGATTCCTCGACCATTATCTGCAACTGTGATGCTGCCATCCGCATGCAAAAAGAGGCTAACCTCGCTGCAGGTGCCATGCAGATGCTCCAAAATGCAATTCTCAACAACAGCCCATAGCAGTAAGTGTGGATCATATATGTCTTGTGCTCCGCCCAAATAAGCATGCGCATTCGTTCTTGCATCGGTCATAGCTAAATAGTCACTTGTGTCCATGAGGTCAGAAGCCGCCGCCAGCAGCAATAAAAGTGGAAGTGCACGAGGGCCCGGAATGGTATACTTGCCGCCTCTCTCTTCTTGGACGAGAAGGTCTGCTCCTACTAATGCTTTGATGTGATGGTAAAGCTGGCCCGTTGTCCCCATGTTCAGACGTTCCACAAGATCGGGTCCGGTAAGTGGCTCTTGTAGGACGGCTCTTAAAATATCCAGTCGCTGTTTATGTGCAAGAGCTCCCAAGATTTTGGCTGCTTTATCGCCGTCCAGTTGAATTAACTGACGGACATGCTTTTCTTGTGGCTCCCACCGGAAACTAGCTTGATCTCCCCGATATTGCCCGGAGTAAAAGAGACTCCCGAGACCAGCAGCAGCTGAGCTCGTATTCTCAGTAATCATTGGGTAGCTTTCATCTTGGTTATGAATCAATTGCCTGACAAGCTGCTGAAGATCATTCATCTGTGCCTGTAATGCATCTAGCTCGGTGCCATAATCCCGTGTTGTGGTCAAAAGGATCACCTCATCTAAATTATTAAATTACGTAATTACGTAATTTAATAATAACATAAAACGTGGCGATCGTACAGTTTTAAATTCCAAATTAAGGATAACCACGCATGCTGATTAGCCTAATCTGTCTTAATGTGAGTATAAATGACGCCAATTTATAATTTTTATTTTTTATTTAAAATTGTCAGGAATTATGTTATTTAACATAAACAAAAGTTTTCTAGGGTCCGCGACAGATCTGTCGAAGCCGTCTGCTGTAGTCTGCCGCTTCATGGTGACGACCCCCGCGTTATTCACAAGCACATCCAGCACATTGTGCTTGGCGTGGAACTCCGCGGCGAAAGAACGGATGCTCGCAAGGGAGCCGAGGTCGCAAAGCATAAGCTCGATGCGCTCCGAGCCGCTTTGCTTCCGCGCCTCGATCAGTGCCTGCTCGCCTCTTTGGCGGCTGCGGCACAGCATGATGACGTTGGCGCCTTGGCTGGCTAGCGCCACGGTGGTGGCCAGGCCCATTCCTGAGTTAGCGCCCGTTACGATGGCCGTTTGATTTTGCATAGGTTCGTCTCCTTTTTTGGCATAGCTCATTGCGTCAGGCCTAGTATTGTTTGGTGGGCTATCATCAAATCCCATACAAATACAGTGATGTCCGAGAGTAAGGAAGCTGTAGGAGTTTCTGTTTCTGTTGTAAATTATACAATGGAATTTACGATTTATTGAGTAAAATTGGTGTTTCAGGAAATTTCATTGTATAGAATGCAATGGAATCGACTCTCATGCCTCGAAAAGCGCAATTCTGTTGGATTTGATCCAATGGAATTGGCAAGCAGGCTGTCAAAGCCCTACTTCCATTGGATTTGATCCAATGGAAGTGTATTCAGGCTTTGAATTCACAAAGTGGGAGCTGAATATACCAAATAGGACGTTTGGGAAAGCCCTATCGAACGACGTTCGAGATGCTTTTGATCTATACGATCCCTAAAAAGCCAAAAGGGGCAGTCCCATAAGTCGTTCATTTTTAGGCTGCCTCCTGTTTTCATTGTTGCACTACATGGAAAACCTACCGTTAATTCGGGTATTTTTTCATAAATATCTAGTTTACATGGAAAATCTCCCGTTATTTCTGATGTTTTCTCGCTGAATAGTGATTCGCCCCCTAAATTAGAGGGAGGTTTGCACCTAGAAGTTGCACAGTTAAATGACCGTTTCGAGCAATTAACGCCAAATGAACAGGAGGAATTCCTGTTAAATTTAGCTCCGTATCGAAACAAAATAGAGGCCGCTCGCTAGGTTTTTAACCTTTTGAGTCAGCCTCTTCATCTCTTCAAGCCCTACCTGCTCCTTCAATACGACTTCATGCTACATTCATCTACCCTGAACTTATACCAACGGCTGCATGCCGCGCTCCAACCAATCCTCGCGAGTCGGACCGTAAACGTCCGGAACTCGCAGTCCGGCTTGACGCATCAAGACGATCATTTCACCACGGTGGTGAATTTCATGCGAAATGAGGATGCGCAGTGTTAAGCCATTGAGCCACTGCTCACCATACATGTCAGTGCTCTCAGCAAGCTTAGCATCTGTCCACTGGGCCTGGATAGCTTCGGCTAGCCCGGCTGAGGATGAGCGGTAAGTGTCAGCAATGGTTTTGGCGGATGCAGGAGCGAGTTCTTCGCCCTCGGGCGCGTCGAATTTGAGACCTGTACGTGAGGACATTTCGTGAATTGTTGTGGCGATATGCCAACCTATTTGACCTAGTGTGCGGAGTTCAGGCCCAATTTGCTGTTTAAGTGAAGCATCTGTCAAAGTGTCCAGTACGCGCTGGGTAGCTTTTGTTTCATTATTCCATTCATTTACAAAATCTTCGATTGTTCTGAACATGGGTGAGCCTCCTCAGAGTTTTTCGCCAGAAAAACTGGCAACGTAAGCATTAGCTTAGTTTTTCGCCAGAAAAACTGACGTCGTAAGCATTCTTTTACTGGTTGTGCCTACTTCATACCCTCATTATAAATAAAGAACACTGACAACGTCCTGTCAGTGTTCTTTTGCGTAGAGTTGAACAATTTTTTCAGCTTTATCTTTGATGATGGCTGCAATATGCGCCGGCTCGAGAATACGCAGGTTAGGACCATAGCTAAGTAGCATGCCGTGAAGCCACGATTCATCCGGTTGAGTGGAGGTAATCATCAAAGTGCCGTCAGCTTGAACGGTAATTTGCTCAGGACGGAAATAATCCTCTACTTGAGCGCGAACATTCGGCTGTGCATGCAGCACGAGCTTGATGAGCGAGGAGGGGTCTCTTTTGCCCCAACTATAATCTAGCTGTTCTAAGTTTCCTTCTTTGCGTTCAAAGGTTCTCTGAAGCACTTCAATATCTTTCATTCGAGATAATCGGAAGATGCGAACATCTTGACGCAGCAGGCAGTAGGCATACAAATACCAGCCAAACCCTTTGACCACAATGCCCATAGGTTCTACTGTTCGCACAGACTCCTCACTTTGGGAAGTAATATAATGGAACGAAATCAGCTTAGATTCCTTAATTGAAGTACGCAGGGTGTTCATTTTCTCCTTGTCCTGATCGTTGCCACGCCAAGGATTCATATCTATAATAAGTTGATTGTTTAGATTAGCGACGGTATTCTGTTCCGATTTTGCCACGAGAGCTCCGACTTTATCAAGAAGGTTGCTGATCTCTTGGTCGCCGACGGTATAGCGGATTCCTTTGAGGCCGACAATAATAGATTGCAGCTCATCAAGGGACAGAAATTGGCGATCCAGCCGATATTGGTCCATAATCTCATAGCCACCGCTCATCCCAGCATAGGAAACGACAGGTACGCCAGCTTGATTAATTGCCTCAACGTCGCGATAAACGGTACGCAGCGACACCTCAAAACGCTCCGAAAGTTCTTTAGCGCTAATTCTTCTTCGGTTCAAAAGCAGCATAGTTATGGCAAGCAGTCGATCAATTTTCAAGAATAGCACCTCATCGATTCATGTGTGTAGTTAACTTTAACATTCGATTCCAGAGAAGGAATTCCTTTTTGACGCAAAGAAACCGACCAGCCAAAGCCGATAGGCAAACTATAAAAGTAATTAAACATTCCGCATACCCAATGGAAAATTTTGAAATAATAAGCCGAATTCAAATCTATGATTAGGAGTCGGATTACATGTTTAGTAAATATGTTAAAATCGCCTTACAAACAGTCGTAATTAGCTTACTATTGAGCAGCTCATCCTTATGGAGAGGGGGACTCGTGTCCGCTGAAGAGCTGCCGCCGCCACAAACCGCGCAGCAAAGCGAGCTTATACAAACGCGTGAGATTGATGTCACTGGTGATGGCAAACCAGATACGGTATCCCTAGTAGGGATGAAGTCGGATACTAGCAGTCCGTACTATGATAAGCTTTTCATTACCGTCATAGGACAGGCACAGACTCATGTTGTCATCCCTCTTGAGGGTGGATATAATCCGCAGATGGATTTCTGTGACTTTATTCAGGATAAACTGCCTCAAATCTATGTTTCCGCCGAAACAGGTGGCAGTGGGGGGCTGTCCAACTACTATATTTACTCACTGAAAAATAATGTTCCGACTGCAATCCCACTGCCTAGTCCCCTTCATGTAAAGGCGACCTTCAAGAAAAATTATGTGGTAAAGATGAAGCTTGAGGAGACTGGGAAGTCTTTCAAAATTGATATTAAGGACCGCAAGGACGATTACGAGAAATTCGGTGTGTACAAAAATGGCGTGGTAGTGAAGCCTATTATTGTGGATGTTCATGCTTTTGGCGCCCTGAAGCCGATGGATGTAGATCGAGATGGGTACTGTGAGTTGAAGGGTGCTCAACGAATCACGGGTATTGCGAATGCAGATACACTTGGATACGTCATCTCTGTTTGGAAATGGCAAAAAGGAAAGTGGATGTTAAAAGACTCCTCGATTATCAAAACACTGCCAGGCAAGTTGCGTCAAGGATAAACGACTCCGTCGTCCCACTGGGACGAGCGCGTTTGTCAAGGTAGATGCGAAGCAAGAGTATAAAACTTATACTTTAAAAAAGACCGCCATCTCACGGAGTGCAATGGTTCCATGATGTGGCGGTCTTTCTATGACTTCCTGCTATTAAGCCCAGTTGCCTTTGCGGAACAAAGCTTCACGGCTTCCATCTGCCAGTATGCCATCGATCTCCATGTCAGCCGCGCCGATCATGAAATCAACGTGGATTAGGCTTTTATTGTAGCCATTCTGAGTTAGCTCCTCGGGGCTCATCGTCGTTCCGCCTTCAATCGTGAACGGATATGAATTACCGAGCGCTACGTGACAAGAAGCATTTTCGTCGAATAAGGTGTTGTAATAAATGAGCCCTGACTGTGAAATGGGGGAATCGTGAGGCACAAGTGCCACTTCACCCAAGTAACGAGCGCCCTCATCCATGTCCAACATCTTATTCAACACTTCTTGACCCACCTCAGCAGTCGCTTCAACAACTCGTCCATTTTCGAATTTCAGGCTGAAGCCATCGATTAGGGAACCTTGGTAACTCAGCGGCAACGTGCTGCGAACGATTCCGTTCGTGCCATTTCGCGCAGGCATCGTAAAGACTTCTTCCGTTGGGATGTTCGGCACGAAGAAAATGCCTCGCTCCGACTCGCTCCCTGCGGCAACCCATTGATGCTTAGGGGCTAACTCTATGTATAAATCTGTACCAGGTGCTTTGAAATGAAGCTGCTTGTACTTTTTGTTGTTCAGCAGGTTCTGTTTTTCGGTCAGTGTCTCGATATGCTGTTTCCATGCGGCAACCGGATCTTCTTTATCCACGCGAGTAAGCTTGAAAATCTGCTCCCACAGCTTCTTGATGCGCTCCGCTTCGCTCAAATCCGGGAATACCTTAGCCGACCATTCCGCTGTCGGGAAGGAGACCATCAGCCAGTTCACCTGGTTGCTGCGCAAATATTTCAAGAACCCTTCACGCGCAGTTGCCGTAGTTTTGCTAGCGATTGCGATCCGCTCTGGGTCTACATCTTTGAGCAAATCGGAGTTAGGCGCGTAGATTTGGAGGAAGGCTGCACCTTCCTTCGCCATCTCTTCCAGGCCGCTTGCCCGCCACATAGGGTACTCGCGCAGCGTGGATTCCGGGGCGTGCTTGATGCGCAACGCCTTCACTTCATCGTCGTCCCAGTCGATGACGACATCTTTGGCGCCAGCGTCGTAAGCCTTTTTCGTTAGCTTGCGCACGAAGTCTGCGCAGGTGACCGGAGTCATGATGACGACGGTTTGGTCTTTTTGTACGTTTAATCCTACACGAATCGCAAGCTCTGCATATTTATCTAAATAATGTTCGAATGTCTCCATGTCGCTGGCTCCTTTATATTTTAGTAAGATTTAGTGTATGATAGAAAATAAAACTTTAACCCGTGGGAGAAAGGCTGGGCGAATATGGAAACGAAGAGTACAACAGTAAGCACTCCATCCAATTTCATTAAGAACATTGTAAACGAAGATCTGAAATCAGGCAAAGTCAGTCAGGTAATCACCCGATTTCCCCCGGAGCCGAACGGTTACCTTCATATAGGACATGCGAAGTCGATCTGTCTTAATTTTGAGCTTGCGGATGAATTCAAAGGGTTAACGAACCTTCGCTTCGATGATACGAATCCGGTTAAGGAAGATACGGAATATGTGGAATCCATTAAAGCCGATGTGGCATGGCTCGGTTTTCAATGGGATGGCTTGTTCTTTGCTTCGAATTATTTCGAGGAAATGTACAACCGCGCATTGGTGTTGATACGCAAAGGTTTGGCGTATGTGGATAACCAAACAGCGGATGAAATCCGCGAAACCCGCGGGACGCTTACACAGCCGGGCACGAACAGTCCTTACCGCGAACGCAGTGTAGAAGAGAATCTCGATTTGTTTGAGCGTATGCGTGCCGGTGAATTCAAAGATGGAGAGCGTGTTCTTCGTGCTAAGATCGATATGTCTTCGCCGAACATCAACCTTCGCGATCCAATCATCTACCGTGTCGTGCATGCCCATCACCATAATACGGGAGATGCTTGGTGCATCTACCCGATGTACGCTTTCGCGCATCCTTTGGAAGATGCCATTGAAGGTGTAACGCATTCCATCTGTACGCTCGAGTTCGAAGATCAACGCCCGTTCTATGATTGGGTTGTTCGCGAGTGTGAAATGCCGAATGTGCCTAGACAATATGAATTTGCACGCCTCAACCTGACGAATACGGTGATGAGTAAAAGAAAGCTGAAACAGCTTGTCGACGAGAAAGCCGTTGACGGCTGGGACGATCCGCGGATGCCCACCATCTCCGGTCTGCGCCGCAGGGGCTTTACGGCTGAAGCGATCCGCAATTTCTCTCGCGAAATCGGCGTAGCTCGCAGCTACAGCGTGGTCGATTCGAAGATGCTGGATCATTTTATCCGCGAGGACTTGAAGTTGAAGGCTCTGCGTACGATGGGCGTTCTGAATCCGCTCAAAGTCGTAATTACGAACTACCCTGAGGATCAAGTCGAAATGCTGGATATGGAGAACAACGCAGAGAATCCGGAAATGGGCACTCGCCAAATTCCGTTCTCCCGCGAGATCTACATCGAGCAAGACGATTTCATGGAAAATCCGCCGAACAAATATTTCCGCTTATTTCCCGGCAACGAAGTGCGGTTGAAAAACGCCTACTTCATCAAGTGCAATGATTTCATCAAAGATGAGAACGGCAAAGTGGTTGAACTTCACTGCACCTATGACGTGGAAACGAAAAGCGGCAGCGGCTTTACCGGCCGTAAAGTCAAAGGAACGATCCACTGGGTAGATGCGAAGAGTGCTATACCTGCGGAGTTCCGCCTGTATGAGCCGTTGATTCTCGATAACGAAGAAAACGAGGATGCTTCGTTCTTGGAGAACTTGAATCCGAACTCGCTGCAAATTATCCAAGGTTTCGTGGAAGATAATATGAAGCAAGCGCAGCCGCATGATAAGTTCCAATTTTTCCGCCACGGCTATTTCAACGTAGATCCGAAACATACAACAAGCGACCGACTGGTGTTTAACCTGATTGTCTCGCTGAAAAGCTCATTTGAAGTGTAAGATTGGACTCGAATGAGTCCATATAAAGATTGACAGGAAATCCTAGTGAAAGCTAGGATTTTTTGTTGTGTAGGAACCTCTGGTATAATGAGAGCGATAGGGTCTCTTTGAATATCCATACTTTTTTATAGATAAGGATCAATAAAATGAAAGTTAAAAAAATGGATCCCCGCGTCGTGCGTACGCATCAACTTCTCAGAAGAGCGTTGATTGAATTAATGGAAGAACGGGATTTTGAACAAATTACCGTGCAGGATATTTCAGAACGCGCAACGGTCAAGCGAGCGACGTTCTATTTGCATTTTGATGATAAGCAGGCTTTCGTCCAGCAGTATATGAATGAGATTTTGGAAGATCTTAGAGAGCATTTACTTGTCTCCGAAGGTAGTGATCCAGAAGAATTCGATATGCTGAGTGGTAAGGCGCATCCTAGCTTTGTTCGATTGTTTCATCAAATTGCCGAAAATTTCAACCTCTACTATGCACTATTGGTGAGAAATCGAGTGCCGTATTTCGCTTCCGCGTTACTGGAGGTCATTCATGAGTTCATCTCCAAAGGCGTGGATTTCACAGAACCGGATGACCGCAATTTAACAGCTACAAGGGAAATCGTCGTCAAATACGTTGAGTCCGCTTTTCTTGAGGTCATTATTTGGTGGGTTGCGAACAATATGCCCTATTCGGAAGAAGAGATTGCTGCACATCTGATGAACCTTTCGATTCGAGGCCCTTACAAGCACATTCCCGAAAGAAAAAGCCGAATATGAACCGAAATCAAAAAACCGCTTCATTTATGACATTCATAAATGGAGCGGTTTCTTTGGTGAAGAGCTCATCAAGTAATTACAAAGCAGTCCAACCGCCATCGATAACAAGCTCCGAGCCAGTCATAAAGCGAGATTCATCGGAAGCGAGGAATAGAACGCCGTACGCCACATCTTCAGGTTTACCGAAGTAAGGGAGCTGCGTGAACGTTTTGTAGTAAGGCATAGCATCCTTCATGGACGGCTCCGTCATTGGTGTTACGATAATGCCCGGGTGAACAGAGTTGACGCGAATGTTCTGTTTCGCGTATTCAACCGCGGCGGATTTCGATAAGGCGCGCAGGGCACCTTTCGCTGCTGTATAGGGGCTTGACCCTGCCATACCTACGATACCGCCGATGGAGGAAATGTTGATGACAGAACCTGCGCCGGCTTTTTGCATTTCGGGGAAAACATATTTCATCCCCAGCACACAACCCGACAAATTGATGTCCATCACGCGATTCCACTCACTCATCTCGATATTCGCGATCGTTTTCGTCGATGAAATACCCGCGTTGTTTACAAGAATGTCCACTTTGCCGAACCGGTTGACCGTTTCTTGCACGATCTGCTTCCACTCTTCTTCCGAAGCGACATTATGTTTGAAACCGATGGCTTCGCCACCGCTTTCGTTGATTTCACGAATGACTTCCTGCAGTTCGTCGTCCTTAATGTCTGTTCCAATCACTTTAGCGCCTTCTTGGGCAAAAAGCTTCGCTTCCGCAGCCCCCATGCCTAATGCAGCTCCTGTAATAATAGCTACTTTTCCACTTAAACGTCCCATCTTATATCAGACCTTTCTTGAATAAAATTAGAATGATAAGCCGCTGCGTACCCACATGCAGTTAAGTCGAGTACGTATTTGTATTATACAACATAAGCATCTAATATGTGAAGTTTTATACAACATGTAAAATAAGTTAAACGAATGGACATGGTGGAGCTTTTTTTTCAGTTCTTTGGAGAAAATATATTTTGTTCACAAATATCCAGTAATATGAATGATATATTCCTATTTTTTAAGGAGAGTGCCGCGTGACAACCGTTTTGGTGGTAGATGATGATATTAATATTTGCCGAATTACGAAGTTGTATTTGGAAAAAAACGGCTATAGGGTGGTAACCGCAAATGACGGTGAGCAGGCGCTAACCCGTTTCGATGAGCTGCAGCCAGACTTCATTGTACTCGATATTATGATGCCCAAACGCGATGGCTGGGAGGTCTGCCAGAAAATTCGTGCGAAGAGTGATGTGCCGATCCTCATGCTGACGGCAAGAGGTCACGTGGATGAGCGAATTGAAGGTTTACAGATGGGTGCCGATGATTATCTGGTGAAGCCCTTTGATCCGAATGAACTGGTTGCTCGTGTGACCACGATTCTCCGCAGGACGCTGCTCCGCACAGAAGCTGCTGCGCCTGCTCATCTATATGAAGTTGGCAGCTTGAGAGTGGATAGCTTGTCTCATGATGTGACTGTAGAAGGGCAGTTTGTTGCTTTACCCAAGAAGGAGTATGAGCTGCTGCTGTTTTTCGTGCGAAACCCGAATCAAGTATTTACCCGTGAGGACCTGATCGCCAAGATATGGGGCTGGGATTTCGAGGGTGAAGACCGAGTCGTGGATTTATATATTAAACGTTTGAGACAAAAGCTTTCTGCTTTGACGGAGAGGAAAGAGGACTGGAGCATCCGTACCGTATGGGGCGTCGGGTATAAGTTTGAGGGGCCCGGAGCATGCTAAACTCTTTTTACCGCAAGCTATTATTTATTTATATTTCGATTACGGTTGTGTCCATTCTTGCCATTTCAGGAACCATTGGATATACGATGAAACAGAAGACTTATGAACGCAGCGAGAAGCTCCTGCTCGAGAAGGTGGAACAGGTTGACGAACTGGCGAAAGGTTTGTTCGATAACACGACCCAACTGAAGGATTTCCGTAAGCAGATTAGCGCCATTGAGAAAACGTCGAACGTCCACGTTGCCGTTATCAAGCATCCAAGAGCAAATCTGGATAAGATTCAGTCGGTGGGCGAGACTCCAGCACGTAAGGAATGGGTGGATAAAGTGCTGTCGGGTAATCAAGTAACGGTGCGAAGCAATTTTGCTCAAAATAGTACGGTGAATATGCTCATTGTCGGGCGGCCAGTGATGCAGGAGAATCGCGTTATTGGCGGGATTTTCTTATATACGCCAATTATTAATATTCAAGATACGATCAATGGCATCAATCGAGCGATATTCGTATCTGCCTTAACGGTTGCGTTACTTGCAATTGCTGTTCTGTACTTCGTTTCAAGACATTTCATGAAGCCGATTCAGCTCATGAGTAAAACCGCAGAGGCTTTGGCCATGGGAGATTTCAGCGGAAGGGTACCCGTTAGAGGCAAGGACGAAATCGCTTCACTGTCAGGATCTCTGAATCGCATGGCCGGTAAATTGCAGAAGGTAGAAGAGGGACGCAAGCGATTCCTATCCGAAATTTCCCATGAGCTGCGGACGCCGTTGACGACCATTCGAGCTTCCCTGCAAGGGATAACGGATGGCGTTGTTGAGCCTGAGGATGCGAAGGAATTCATCCAAGTTTCTCTTCAGGAGACCCTTCGACTGAGCCATTTGGTTGATGATTTGATGGAGCTGTCGTCTTTTGAGGAGAAGCAGGTCAAATTAAACCTCCAGGATGTCGATGTACCTGACTTAATAGGGCTGGTGGTTACCCAACTCAAGATGAAAGCCAAAGCAAAGCAGATCGAGCTGAGCTCGGAGGCAGAGGGGCCGTACTTGGTTTATGCGGATGCTGACCGGTTGAGACAGGTATTTATCAATTTGCTGGACAATGCCATCAACCATATTCCTGAGGGGTCATCGGCGGGTATTCGAGTAAAAGTAGTTAAAAATGAGCGCTGGATCGAAGTGTGGGATAACGGCCTGGGTATCGCACCAGAGAAACTGCCGCATCTATTCGATCGTTTCTATAAAACGGATGAAAGCCGCTATCGTTCCGGTGCTGGCCTCGGTTTGCCCATCAGTAAACACATCGTAGAAGCTCATGGCGGTACCATTCGAGTGGAATCTCAACTTCAAATGGGTACGGTATTTAAAATATTTTTGCAGTCGCCAATGCTTCGCAGCATGACAAACTTATGACATAACTCTTCGGTAAGATAGGGTTCGTAAGGTAAACATAACCATAAACGAATCGAGGAGCGATACTTATGTTGAAAAAATTAACAGGCCTTGCGTTGGTGGGTGCGATTGTATTGTCTGTTCCGATGGCTGCTTTTGCTGAGGACACACAGGGGACTGCTACTGCAGTGCCAACAAGCAAGTCCACTAAACCAGTCAAACAACTGCTTCTGGATAAAGCGCAAATTTTTGGCATATCGACAGAAGGTAAAACGAGTGAGCAGATCAAAGCGGAGCTTAAAGCTTTAAGTGCGGCCAAACATACAGAACAATTGAACAAAGCGGCAGCGAAGCTGGGGATTAGCACAGACGGCAAAACAGCGGAGCAATTGAAAGCTGATATTGAAGCGGCTGTTCAAGTGAAGCTGAAAGAGAAGGCAACCAAGCTAGGTATTAGTGCAGATGGGAAAACGAATAAAGAGCTAAGAGCAGCGCTCAAAGCGGCAGCTTTAACGAAACTGCAGGAACAAGCGGCGAAGCTCGGTGTTACCACCGATGGAAAAACAAGTAAAGAGATTAGAACAGAGCTGCAAGCGGCCGCTTTAGCGAAACTGCAGGAACAAGCAACAAAAGCAGGTATTGCAACAGAAGGCAAGACAGCCAAAGAACTACACGCTGCTTTAAAGGCGAGTAAAGAAGGCAAAAGGGCTGAAGCCGTGAATAAAAAAGCCGCTAAATTAGGTATCTCCACGGAAGGTAAGACCACCGAGCAGGTATTTGCTGAAATAGAAAGTGTTATGAAGGCGAAATGGGCGAAGCAGGCCCAGAAGTAGGTTTGAGATAGTAACAAACCTCGAGGGCGGCCTCGGGGTTTGTTTTTTGAGCTCCTGGATATATGAATTCACACTCGGTGAGTGATTTTGTTTTCAGTGTGTCGGTCTTTTTTGCGTTAAATGGGCTAAAGTTGTACAACGTACAACAATTTCGGGGATTTCTTTTCACCAAGCAAGTAGTTGTTGTATTTTGTGCAACAATTTAGCTTGATTTCATCAAATAGAGCTGCTTTTGGGAGAAAATGTTGTATTCTCTACAACAATCGCCGGGATAATGCGGAATAGTCAGCCGATTGTTGTACAAAATACAACAATCCTCCTTGATCAAGCATTTGGCCGAGGATAAATCCAACTTAGGCATTAACCTGGGGAAACTGAAAGGCAACAACTCCTCATAAAAACAGAAAAACCCGAGGGTGGTAATATCCCCTTTAAGTAGACACTCAAAAAAAACCTTATGGTACCATAAGGAAATGAGTACAACTTGGAGGGGATATTTCTATGGCTAAAAAAGGACAAACATTTAATCAGTATACGGAGGAATTTAAGTTAGCTGCCGTTCAGGAATACATGAAGGGATCATCCAGCTATAGAAGGGTAGCTGAAAAGTTAGACATTAGAAACTGTACTCAATTGAAGGTATGGGTGAAGAAATGGCTTAACGGAGAGGCCTTTAAGGTACGATCAGAGAAGACAACTACACCTCTTACAGGACGTCCTCGCACGATTTTCAATACGGTAGAAGAAGAACGGGATTACCTGAAAG
>NZ_AUGY01000080.1 GCF_000422905.1 Paenibacillus alginolyticus DSM 5050 = NBRC 15375 | reverse complement strand
CTTTCAAGTGATTGCTGCAAGTTACGAACGACGAAGCCTCATCATTACGACCAATCTCGAATTCTCCAAGTGGGGAGGCATCTTCACCGACGACCAGATGGCTGCGGCGATGATTGACCGTCTTGCTCATCACGGACAGCTCATTGTTTTTGAAGGAGAAAGTTACCGCCTTAAGCACGCATTAATGCGTCAAAAGTGACCGATTAACTGGAAATTCCACAGGGAATTTCATGATAAAACCAGGGAATTCCTGATGATAAAACCAGGGAAAAACCGATGATTATACCAGGGAAAAGCTGTTGATAAAACCAGGGAATTTCACTTGACAAAACACAGCTTTCGCTTCTCACGAATCGTATGCACGAGCATTTGCTCAGTCAAGACATTTTGCATGCGGATGAAACGACACTTCAGGTGCTGCGCGAACCGGGCAAGTCCGCAGAAGCGCAGTCGTATCTGTGGTTGTACCGAACAGGCCGCATCGGTCCACCGATCGTGCTGTACGACTACCGTCCAACACGTGGCGGTGAGAATCCCCGAAACTTCCTAGCTGGATTTGCAGGCTACCTTCACGTAGACGGTTACGCCGGTTACCACAAAGTGAAGGATGTAACGCTCATCGGATGTTGGGCACATGCACGCCGGAAATTCGATGAAGCTCTGAAGGCATTGCCTCCTTCAGACAAGCCTGAAACGGTAGCTCACCAGGGACTCCAGTTTTGTAATCAGCTATTTGCTATTGAGCGAGAGCTGAAAGATGTCACAGCGGAAGAACGGTATACCATTCGAATGGAGCGCAGTCGCCCTATTTTGGATGCTTATTTGGCATGGTTACGTCAGCAACGATCGCGAACATTGCCAAAGAGCGCACTGGGTCAAGCCATCGCTTACAGCATGAATCAATGGGACAAACTGACGGCATTCCTGAAGGATGGACGTTTGGAGATCGACAACAACCGTAGTGAGCGGGCCATTAAACCATTTGTCATCGGCCGGAAAAACTGGCTATTTGCGAATACGCCTCGCGGTGCAAGGGCTAGTAGTATAATTTACAGCGTGATCGAGACAGCGAAAGAGAATGGACTGAACCCCTTCAAATACTTGATGTACTTGTTTGAGCAGCTACCGCAGCTTCCCGATCCGAAAGATCCGGAAGCGCTGGACGGCTTGCTCCCGTGGTCGCCATCGCTACCCGTGACTTGTCGCGTGTTTAAATCTTAATAAAAATATAGACAGCCCTCAACCTAAAGACAAGGTGGGGGCTGTTTGACGCTTACAGAATAAAAATTGAGTTTAAACTTCAATCTGAATCGTTTTCGTTACAAGCGCTGTTAACAAGGAAAGAAAAGCATATCAATACCCCAGATGTTGTTTACGGAATACAATTTGTTGAAATGGACTTAAATGACAATAAACGGTTACAAGCATGTCTCAAAAATTTAGAGATCGAACGTCGTAATAAACTAGCATAGGATTGGTGCGTTAGCTGAAACCACATATGTCTGAGAACAAGCGGTTTTCTCCTGTTACTTTGCCTGTTGCTTTCGGAGTTTCCTTCGTAGAAAATATATAGGGGGGAGAAATATGAGAATTGATGGAAAGCGTAAGTGTTCGGATTGTTCGAAGGAATTTGAATGGATGTCGATTGTTGCTCAACCTGCTAGCGCACCGATCTATACGGTTGAAACAATCGATAAACCACAAGCCAGGATAGTGGAAAAGCGCGGCGACACATATTTAGTCAACATCTTTTGCTCGCATTGCAAACAACTGAATGCATTCGAACACAAATAAGGTAAATGATTGGTTGGATAGGGACTAAGGAGGCTGCCGCGGAAGCCTTTTTACATGCTCACAAAATATTCAGACCCGATGGGGAGATGCGCATCGGTGATAAGCTTTATCTTTTAGAGATCGATCGGGGAACGGAGTACCTGGAGGCTTGCTGAAATCGCTGCTGCGATCAATGCGGGTATCATCAACGGTGAAACGGATATAACAATTGGCCCGGATATGAACGCTACTCGCGCTGAATCCGCTACGATGCTGAAATGTTTCTTGAGCAAAGCAGGTTTTATTAATTAGTTTTATGAAAAATAACTGGATAAACCCACTACTTATGCAGTGGTTTTTTCATTTTCAATCCGTTTCAATTAAAGAATCATACTAACGATCAACCTGACTTATGAACAAAACACCTATTCTTATGCAGATGTCTGCCAATGATACATTATCAAGCATGCAAAAAGGCCATAGAATGTGGGTGCCATTAATTTTTCGCCGTTAGCCCCGTTAAGGTGAACCGTATCACAAATGACCCTAAAACTTTTATTTCCGAATTTGAATGAGGGCAATGTTAAAACTGTAACATGTGAGTTTCAAGTCAAACGGGCGATCCTTTAGGGGTCGCCTTATTTGTGGTAGGAGTAATTGTTAACTATCCGGTAAGCTCGATAAATTTGCTCAAAGATAATAGTTACTTATTAGTCATATAAGGTTATCGCCACTGATGCGGATCGGCAGCAGTTCATTGATCGTTTGGTTAAGAAGAATGAGCTAAAGGTATTCGCTCGAGCGATCTCTCGATCTACAATATGCTTCTAACCTTTCGACCTGTTATTGTGCACTGGAACTTCGAAGCGCTTATAAAAGGTTAGTCATGGAATCGTGCATAGAACAAGTTAATTTTGCGGTTTTTCAGCAAAATCGAATAAATAAATTGACTAATGGAAAGAATGATGCATATATTAGAAGAGTGATTTTGCGAAAATACTGCAAAATGGAGGTAATATTATGCTCCTAGAATTTAGGACAAAAAACTTCAAATCCTTTCAAGACGAATTGGTTTTCTCAATGACACCGGCACCGAAGCAAAAGGGTTTGGACTACAGCGTATTTAAGGAAAAGGTCGGTATTAAGAATTATAACAGCTTGAGTTCAGCAGTTATTTATGGTCCCAATGCATCAGGAAAAACTAATATCATCGGAGCTATGGATACGCTCAAGCACATCGTTTTAAGAGGACATATTCGGAACGTAGACACCAAGTCCAGATCTAATCCTGCCGCCAGCCAACTGGAATTGATCCCAAACAAAGGGGATACAAATAACACTCCGGTTGACTTTTCCATTAAGTTCATTGATAGTGGCTATTTGTTTGAGTACAAATTATCGCTTGATCTTGGTGTTTTTTTAGATGATGAGTACAAGCGCAGTGTCTTATCAGAAACATTTTATGTTAACGAGAAATTAGTATTTTCTCGCGGTAAAGAATTAGAGCATCTTGAGATAAGCGTTATCAAGAAATATTCATCAATGGTTAACAATAAAGAAGCCAAGGTCGCCAAAAAACTTGCTCAAAACAATTTAAATGGTGAAGAATTGTTTCTAATGAACGGCTTTAAGACGATGTTCAGTTCCAAGCTGGTAAGTATCATCAATGATTGGTTTGAAGATAAGTTCTTAGTCTTTTGTAGAGCAGATGCTTTACAAGTTCTGCCTTCTTTTTCTAAAAAGGATACGATCCTTGTTGATAAGACAGTAAATGATGCAGCAGTTCTGTTCGGGGTAAACTCAAATGCACTTGGTTACCTTACGCCTAATGAAGATGATGAACCTAAGCTATTCTCCGTATTTAACGAAAAGACAGTCGTGCATGCTGAGACGTTTGAATCATACGGCACAGTTCGTTTCGTCAATATGTTCCCAATAGTTTTAAGAGCGTTGCTTACTGGGGGGACATTAGTCATTGACGAGTTTGATGCTTCAATTCATCCGATGGCTTTGATGAACATTATTAGCATCTTCCATAGTGATGATTATAACAAACACAAAGCACAACTTATTTTTAACACTCATAACCCAATCTTTCTAAACTCCAACCTATTTAGACGAGATGAGATTAAGTTTGTAGAGCGTGACGAGGAAACGTCTCGCAGCACTCATTATTCCTTATCCGACTTCGGGACTAGCGGAGAAAAAGGGGTTAGGAACGGTAGTGATTACATGGCTAATTACTTTGTAAATCAATACGGGGCAATTAAAAATATTGATTTCACTCCTGTAATCGAGAAATTACTTGAGGACAGAGGTGTGAAATAGCTAATGCCTGATAAAAAGAAAAACAATCCCTACTGGTTCACTGTAGAGGGTGAAACAGAGCAATTGTATTTAGATCGCCTTAAACATTTGATCAATACAGCGGATGCAGCTACGCATACTGTCACTATTGAAAAGAAGGTAGAGCAACGACCAATAAAGTATGCTAAGACCGTCACAGTAATAGGCAAAGCTAAAAGGGAAATTACCCACTGGTTCGATTATGAGAGCAGCGATCCGGACCATGTTACAAAGTTTAAGAATATATTGAGTGAAATTAAGGAAAGTAACGGGTTAGGTAAGATGCTCAAGTATCATCCGGGTTATAGCAACTTAACGTTTGAATTATGATACACAAAATCGACTGCAGCTTCCTTGCGCATCGAGATCATTACCTTCGGCATATAAATAGGGCTTTTGGAGAAGAGTTTACAGAGCTTGATACCTATAAACAACGATCTAACTTCCAAAGAGTGCTTGGTAAAATATCATTGGATGATGTAAAGGCAGCAATTAGACGAGCCAAGAGTATCATGCAGCGAAATGAAGAGAATGGATTAAGACTGTTGGAGCACAAAGGTTTCAAATATTATACAGACAATCCTTCCCTCACCATTCATGAATCGGTAGAGAGGATTTTGAAGGATTGCGGACTAATGTAACATCATACTTATTCAAGATAGCGACTTGCTCAGTTCGCCTTTCTTGCTCTCAAGCCCTACAAATCGATTAATTTATTATCCGTTTTGTCAATAATGATAAAATTGCAATCTGATTCATTTTCAGTTTTCAGCAAAGTTTTAGGATTAGTGGTGATACACTGAACGCAACCATAAGTAAGGCAAATTGTTAGGATAAATTTCAGATGCGCGTTAAACCTTAAAAGGCCGTCAGGATGATCTTTCCTGACGGTTCTCTTTCTTCTATTCCAAAGACCCGGAAGGACGGCCGCTGCTTGTGATGATGGGCCTGCTTGCCACGGTTAGCGTACGTGCGGAACGCTTTCGAATCAAATGATACACCATGCCCGCGAGGAGCCATACGCCTCCCATCCATAGGGCATCTTTGTCGAGCAAAGACAGTAGATAGCCAATGAAACCGGCTCCGATCAACGGCATAATGAGATAGAGGAACGTCATCTTCGGTGAGCGCTGCTTATCTTTGATATATTTTTGGGCGATAACGGAGATGTTTACAAAGAAGAAGGCCGTCAATGCCCCGAAATTCACGAATTTCACAGCATTGTCAAGCGATATGACAAGAGCGAGCAGAGAGACAACGCTGACGATCACGATGTTAGTGACTGGTGTGTTGAACTTAGGATGAAGGGAACCGAACACCCGTTTAGGGAGGACGGAATCACGCCCCATCACGAAGAGGAGACGAGAAACGCTAGTTACCGATGATAAGCCTTGGGTGAAAATGGCGAGTATAAGCACGGTGATGAACACAGAGCTAAGTGCGGCTCCGCCAACGAGCTTCACGATCTCGAAACCTGCCGAATCGATATCGACGAAGGTTAGCTGTGGATAAACCAGTTGTGTTAGGAATGACGGCACCAAGTATAAAATGCTGGCTGTAATGATGATAATCATGATCGCCCGCGGAATCGTTTTCTCGGAGTTTTTGGTTTCTTCCGACATGGTTGTGACCGTGTCAAAGCCTAGAAAGGAGAAGCAGATCATCGATGCTCCGGCAAGAATGGTGGAGAAGGGGACTTCGGTTTGCAGGAATGGCTGCAGCGGATGAACATCTCCGGTGATATTTCGGAAAAGGAAAAAACAGAAGACGGCGATAAAAAGAATCTGAATCCAGACGAACAGCTTGCTGATATTTGCAGAAAACTTAATGCCAATAATATTTACGATGCCGAGGACGATATTGAGCCCAATGATCCAGACATAAGCTGGAATGGACGGGAACTGTGCGTGAAGATAGATACCGAAGGTGAGGCAAGCGATAATGGGGGAGAAGAAGTAGTCAAGAAGCAGTGCCCAGCCGACCAGGAAACCCAAGTAGGGATGGATGCTTTTTTTCGTATAGGTGTAAGCGGAGCCTGAGGTTGGAAATGATTTGGACATGACGCCATAGCTGTACGCGGTAAAGAAGATGGCAACGAAAGCAAGCAGGTAAGCTTGAGTCAGCATGCCATGTGCGTTTTCATAAGCAATGCCATAGATGGAGAAATATATCATAGGCGTCATCCATGCCAACCCCATGTAAACGACTTGGGATAGGTTTAAAGATTTGCGCAGTGTGACTTCTGATTTCATGATATTGACACTCCCTTATCCTTGTTTTCCAGTGATCGTACGGAGCGTGTATGCAAAAAAGCCAAGGAGATATCTATGAAACAGATATCCTCCCGGGCTTTTATCCCTCCGTGAACACAGGGTTAGCTGTGCGTTTTCTCTTGGACCAGACCAAGACTTCTTGCACTCGCGGAACCCTAGAAAACCATGTATGTGATGAATCATTACTTACCTATTAGTTATAAAGGGTCTTTTACTTTCTCATGTTAGATATCAGTTTTATGTGTAAGTTAATATAACACAAAAATAATCATATGAGAAGTATTTTAGTTAAAAGCAGGAATTAATCTAGAAGTTATTGACACATACCATTAACGATGTTATGTTTAGTGACATAAACGAATATGATTGTTTACTAGGGTTCCGCCGGTCATGACCGGGCTGGTCCGAGAGTAAACCGCTCTTGTAGAAGAGCGCCACGGAAGGATAAAAACCTGGGAGATATCACCAAGACATTTGAGTCTTGTGATGTCTCCCTTTTTGTTTAACGACATATCGAAGGAGATGGGTGGCATGGATAACATTTGGAGCAAGACAATAGGGCCAGGCGGCAAGTGGTCAGGGGCAGTTGGTAGAGGGAAGTTGATTCGTTTTACGGCACTGGAGGAGGGCGCGAATGTGTCTATACAAGTGTTCCACGCGAGGGATCTTACAGAGCGCTACAATATGCCGGATACGCTGAAAGCCCAGCATACAGCCCATTTGACACGCGGAAACGTGCTGATGAGTGACAACGGCCGAGCGTTAGTGAGCATCGTGGAGGACAGTATCGGTTGGCATGATCCGCTTGGCGGTTATACAACCCGTGCGGCTACGGATGCCAAGTATGGGATGACGAATTTCCAAGAGCAGCGGAATGAGTGGCTGCGGAGCGGGCAGGAGAACTTCGCGGTAGAGCTGATACGTAATGGTCTCAGCATGCGCGATATGATGCCGGTTGTGAATTTATTTTCCAAAGTGTTTTGTGATGACAATGGGGATATGCATTTTAGCGCGACTCATTGCCCTGCGGGTGCAACGGTTACGCTGCGTACGGAATTAGATGCCTTGCTCGTCTTATCGAACACACCGAACCCACTAGATCCAAGATCAACGTATCCGTCTGTCCCTGTCAAAATGGAGGTGCTTTCCGCATCGCCTGTGGGTGAAGATGATTATTGCTTGAATTACCGCCCGGAAAATCGCCGAGCTTTTGAAAATACATGGGAATATCACACGCTGTTAGGAGGAATTTAAATGGCTGTTTTTAATCGAGTAGAAAGCCCTCGCCTCACCCAGGATGCCATCTATAGCGAAGTTATTCAAGCGGGAGACGGTTGGATGCGGGTTTTGAAGCCAGGGCAGGTGCTGCGCATTGTCGATCTGGAAGGGAACCAGGCCGCAGACACGTTGTTTTATGATGCAGAGAACCCGGAAGATCATTATAGTGCGGTTGCGACCATTGCAGGTCAAAGTAACATTTATCTCAGCACAGGCTCTGTCCTACGGGCAGAATCCGGTAAGGCATTGCT
The DNA here is from genome assembly GCF_000422905.1 of Paenibacillus alginolyticus DSM 5050 = NBRC 15375. Classification (GTDB taxonomy): domain Bacteria; phylum Bacillota; class Bacilli; order Paenibacillales; family NBRC-103111; genus Paenibacillus_E; species Paenibacillus_E alginolyticus. The sequence goes on along the minus strand of NZ_AUGY01000080.1, from coordinate 30,585 downwards.
TGAAATCGTAGCCGACACCTGCGGGCGCCATGATACGGTTGGAGGTTCATGCTCGGCTCAAAGCAATACGGTACGCTACTCGCACGATAAGCTGTCGATGCACAATTGCCGAGATACGTTTATGCTGCAGCTTGCTCAGCGCGAAAGCGGAGCGTATACGAAGCGGGATTTGGCTCCGAATATTAACTTCTTTATGAATGTACCTGTGACACCGGATGGTGGACTGAAGTTCGATGATGGTGTTTCCGCTCCGGGCTGCTATGTAGAGGTCCAGTCGCTAGGCAGCTCTATGGTGCTTATCAGCAACTGTCCGCAGCTTAATAATCCTTGTAATGCCTATAATCCGACGCCGATTCAGGTTCTTATTTGGGAGAAGTAAGTTCCTTTGCTTAAGAGGATATAGATGATCTACGAAATTCTAAGGGGTGTGGACGATGTTTACTAAAGTGCTGATTGCTAATCGTGGCGCTATCGCTGTACGTATTGAGCGTACTTTACGCAAGCTCGGGGTTAAATCCGTTGCTGTATATACAGGGGCAGATCAAGATAGTTTACATGTGGATGGCGCGGATGAAGCTGTTCTGATCGGGGGAGGACCGGCGAAGGAAAGCTATTTGAATACAGAGTTGATTTTGAAAACAGCGCTGGAAACCGGTGCGCAAGCGATTCATCCCGGTTACGGCTTTCTGAGTGAAAATGCTGATTTCGCTCGTGCTTGCCGTGAGAATGGCATAGTGTTTATTGGTCCTACGCCGGAGCAAATGGAAATGTTCGGACTCAAACATTCTGCGCGGGAGATCGCTGAAAGAGCCGGCGTACCGTTGCTGCCCGGAACACCGCTGATTACAGAACTAGATGAAGCGTTAGTTGAAGCTGCGCGTATTGGTTACCCTGTTATTCTTAAAAGCACAGCAGGCGGCGGCGGCATTGGGATGCGCGTCTGCGCTGATGAAGCAACACTAAGAGCCGCATATGATGCCGTCCGCCATTTGGCAGAGACGAACTTCAAAAACGGCGGCATGTTTCTCGAAAAATATATCGAGAGAGCGCGTCACGTTGAAGTACAAATTTTCGGCAATAACTTCGGTGAAGTGGTTACGCTCAGTGAGCGCGATTGTTCCATACAACGCCGTAATCAGAAAGTCATTGAAGAAAGTCCGGCTCCGAATCTGTCGGATGAAGTGCGTGAGGCGATGTTCGCCTCGGCGAAGCGTCTTGCTGCTGAAGTGGGCTATCGCAGTGCGGGAACCGTGGAATATCTTTATGATCCGGAGACGTGTGAGTTTTACTTCCTTGAGGTTAATACAAGACTTCAGGTTGAGCACGGTGTGACGGAAGAAGTGCTGGGTATTGATCTTGTCGAGTGGATGGTGCTTGAAGCGGCTAACGAGCTTACAAATATTCAATCGCTTATCCGTAAGCCGGTAGGGCACAGCATTCAGGCGCGGATTTATGCGGAGGACTGCCTCCAGCAGTTCCGTCCGAGTGCAGGGCAGTTGGATCGGGCGGTCTTCTCTGAAAAAGCAAGAAATGAGACGTGGGTCAGGGACGGGTTGACTGTAACGACGCTATACGATCCGATGCTGGCTAAAATTATTGTCCACGGTGTAGACCGTTTGGACGCCATTCGTAAATTGATCGAAGCGTTAGCGGAAACGCGCATGTATGGAATTACAACGAATTTGCAGTATTTGCAGGCTCTTCTTCAAGAGAAAGATTGCGTAGACGGGAACGTCTTCACGCAATTGTTGAATACGTTCGAGCCCGTGGAACGGGCTTTGGAAGTTGTAGACGGCGGAATCCAAACCACCGTTCAGGACTTTCCGGGCCGCATCCGCCACTGGGACGTGGGTGTACCCCCTTGCGGACCGATGGATCCGCTATCGTTTCGTATCGGCAATAAGCTGCTTGGCAACGCTGACGATGCCTGCGGATTGGAAATGACGCTGCGCGGAGGTTCTTATAAGTTCCGCAACGATATGTGGTTCTGCGTCACTGGCGCCGATATGCAAGCAGAGCTGGATGGAACGGCTATTGTAACGTATAAGCCGGTGTTGGCGGCTCGCGGTCAAGTGCTGAGCTTCGGCGAGGCAAAAGAAGGTATGCGCACTTATCTTCTGATCGGCGGTGGCTTGGATATGCCGAAAATTCTCGGCAGCTCATCCACGTTTACGCTGGGCGGCTTCGGTGGTCATGGCGGTAGAGCACTGCGTACGGGTGATGTGCTGGGTGTGAATGAAGGCGGAAGTCCCGTTCAAGAGGCGGCTGACCTTGCTCTGGAACATCGTCCTGTGATGACGCGAGAGTGGACGATTGGTGTGATCCCTGGACCTCATTGCACAGGTGAGTTTTTGCACGCAGAATACTTGGATCAATTGACGGAAACGAGTTGGGAAGTTCATTTTAACTCCTCGAGGACAGGGGTTCGTTTGAAGGGACCTGCACCGCTGTGGACGCGTGAAGATGGCGGGGAAGCGGGGCTTCATCCATCCAATATTCACGATAATGCTTATGCGGTCGGTACGCTGGATTTGACGGGGGATATGCCTATTCTTCTTGGACCGGATGGCCCGAGTCTTGGCGGTTTCGTGTGTCCGGTGACGACGGCTTCGGCTGAGTTTTGGAAGCTGGGGCAGCTTCATCCAGGGGATACCATTCGATTCCATTTACTGACACTTCCAGAAGCAGAAGCCTTGCGCGATTTGCAGGAAAGTAATTTGCGTGCAATTGGTGAGGGGGATTTCGGACGGCTGGTGCTCGAACAGCTCTCCGTTGTGAATGAGGAGATTACGCCGGAATATCCGCGTCTTTTCCAAGAATCTGCTAATCGCAGATTTCCAATTACGATCCGCTGCTGCGGCGATCAGAATTTACTTGTTGAGTATGGCGAGCTTGAATTGGATTTGCTGCTGCGCTTCCAAGTGCAGGCTTTGATGCAGGCGATTGTGGAAAGCGGCTCGATTCCGGTGCTGGATTTAACGCCGGGGATTCGCTCCTTGCAAATTCACATTGATCCTTCACAAATCACGGTAAGTGAAGCGTGTAAGAAAATTGTAGAGATTGACGCAGCTCTGCCTCCTTTGGAAGAGTTCCGCGTGCCTTCACGTATTGTTCGTTTGCCGTTATCTTGGGATGATCCTGCAACACAACTGGCGATTCAGCGTTATCAACAAGGGGTGCGTCCAGATGCGCCGTGGTGTCCGAGCAACCTGGAATTCATTCAACGCATTAATGGTTTAGATACAATTGATGATGTTAAAAAGATTGTTTATGACGCTAATTATTTGGTACTTGGATTAGGTGATGTGTATTTGGGGGCTCCTGTAGCTACGCCTGTGGACCCGCGTCATCGCCTAGTCACAACGAAATATAACCCGGCACGAACATGGACACCGGAAAATGCTGTTGGTATCGGCGGTGCTTACATGTGTGTGTATGGGATGGAAGGCCCTGGTGGATATCAATTCGTAGGACGTACGATTCAAATGTGGAATCGCCTGCGTCTGGCGGAGAGCTTCAAGGCGGGTAAACCCTGGTTGTTAAGGTTCTTTGATCAAATCCAATTCTACGAGGTCAGCGCTGAGGAATTGCTTCAACTGCGTGAAGACTTCCCAAGAGGCAGATATGAAGCGGATATTCAAGAAACGACCTTTGATTTAGGTGAATATTTGCAATTCCTAAGCTCCATCGAAGAGAGTACGGAAACTTTTCGGAAGCAGCAGCAAATTGCTTTTAAAGAAGAGCGGGAGAGCTGGAAGGCGAAGGGATTGGCTGAGTACGTATCCGAACAGGAGACTGTCAATGAAGGACCGGAAGATGAGCTGCCGGCAGGAACTGTTGCTGTACGCGGTATTATGCCGGGAAGTGTGTGGAAGCTTCTTGTATCTCAGGGTGACCAAGTGAAGAAGGGCGATCAATTGGCAATCCTCGAAAGTATGAAAATGGAGTTCCCACAGAATGCGCCTTGTGATGGCTATGTTTCTATGATTGGGGTGAAGCCTGGAGATCAAGTTCATGCAGGTCAGTTGATTCTCGGTATTGCACAATCTGCTTAAGGAGAGAGGTGTCTGTAGATGACTGAAAGTATCGAAGTAGCAAAGGAATTAACTATCAAGTGGCTTCGAGATAAGTATGAAAAAGAGAAATTAACTCCTCAGGAAGTGATGGCAGCTATTGTGCAGCGCTCTTCAGATGATGTGGATATGAATATTTGGATTACACCGCCGACGATGGATGTCATTCAGCCTTACCTAGGAAGATTAAAAACGGTTTCTATGGCTGATGCGCCGCTGTGGGGAATTCCTTTTGCGATCAAGGATAACATTGATCTGGCTGGGGTGCCGACGACAGCTGGCTGCGCGGAGTATGCGTATACGCCGGCGGAGCACTCAGGCGTCGTGGAGAGAATGATTGCCGCAGGAGCTATTCCGGTCGGCAAGACGAACTTGGATCAATTCGCGACCGGGCTTGTTGGCGCGAGAAGTCCTTACGGCGACGCGCATAATGCGCTTCGCCCGGAACTGATCAGCGGAGGCTCGAGCTCCGGCTCAGCCGTCTCGGTAGCTCGTGGCCAAGCGGCGTTCTCGCTTGGCACGGACACGGCAGGCTCGGGCCGCGTGCCTGCGGCTTTGAACCGATTGGTTGGCTATAAGCCGAGTCTCGGCGCCTGGCCAACCAAAGGGGTAGTGCCTGCCTGTGCGAGTTTAGACTGTGTAACTGTCTTCGCGCACAGCTTGGATGACGCGCTAGCCGTAGACGGCGTAGTGCGCGGGCTCCACGCGGATGACCCTTGGTCACGCAGTGTAACAATGGAAGCGGCTAAGCTTCCGGCCAAAGTTTTTCTGCCGGAAGGTGAGTTAGGTTTTTATGGTCCTTATGCTTCGGAGTACCGCGCTGCGTGGGACGCAGCTGTTAAGAAATTAATGGGATTAAGTGTCAAATCGAACATCCCGGTTGAATATATCGATGTAACATTGTTCGCCGAAGCGGCGGCAATTCTGTATGAGGGCCCATGGGTGGCCGAGCGTTGGGCGGCCTTGGGCAGCTTTATTGAAGCGAACCCGGGGGTGGCTTACCCGGTGACGGAGAAAATTCTCCGCTCGGGCTCCGCTGCGGAGTACGATGCGGCATCCGTGTTCCACGCGATGCATAAGCTGCAGCAGTTCAAGCTGAAAGTTCGCAAACTGCTGAAGGATGCGGTGCTTGTCATGCCTACCTGCGGGGGGACATGGACGCGCGAGCAAGTGCTGGCTGATCCTATAGCCACGAATCGGGATATGGGGCGCTACACGAATCATTGCAATCTGCTTGATTTGTGCGGAGTTGCTGTGCCGGCGGGTGATGCGGCTCCGCAGACGCCTTTTGGCATCACGTTCTTCGCGCTCGCTGAAGAGGAGAGCTTGATCTGCGGCGCAGCCGAGCAGTTCGTGGCGGGTGCTGTGGACGCCGAACTGGCATCGGCTGCTGAAGGGATTGCGCCGCGTGTTGCAGGCTCGGCGGCGGATGAGGTTGCCGTAGCAGCGGTGCCGACGACGCTGGTCGCGGTCTGTGGCTTACACATGCGCGGCTACCCGCTGGAGAAGCAAATGCTAGGCTGTGGAGCGCGGTTCATCCGGGAGGATGAGACCGCAGCGAAGTACAGCCTGGTGAAGCTGCCAACCACGCCGGCGAAGCCGGGGTTGGTAAGGCAGCAGCAGGGCGGCGCAGCCATCCTGCTGGAGGTTTGGGAAATGCCGCTGGAGGCATTCGGCGGCTTTGCAGCTGCGATCCCAGCTCCGCTGGGGATCGGGAAGGTTGAGCTCCGGGACGGCACGGAAGTCCCGGGCTTCGTTTGCGAAGCTTACGCGGCCGCAGGCGCGGAAGATGTAACAGCTTTGCTCACATGGCGCAAAGTGGTGCCTTTATAAGAGGCAGGATGCACATATCTGCCTGCTGATGAGTTGTTGGCACGACTCTGGAGTGAACGCCAACATGTATCCATGAGGACTTCCGTCATTTGGGGGAGGTCCTTTTTGGTCAGCGTTGTTTCTTAACGGAACGAGATGGTGTTATTTGATGACATTTGTGCTATTCGAAGCTAAAAACAACGGAATCAGCGCTCCTACGTTCCGCGTACCAGCCCCGTATCGGCATAATCGCCGAATTAGCGGCTCCTCGTTCCCTCTAGTGGAAGCCTATTATTGGTAAATGGCTACATATATCCATGAAGAAGCTGCCCATCTAATGTATTTATCATTTTTTGCCGCTTTCGATTATTTTCATCTCATTCTCGATGCAAGACCGCTCTGCTGTTTATAACATGTTGTATACACCGCGTTCATAAACATAGAAAGGTATGTATCGTAAGGGGGATGCGATGATAAAAAACGTTTTGTTTTTCTCCGATATGGGGGTCGATGACGCCGTCGCTCTTATGTACGCAAGCTTTACGAAGACAATTAACATTGTAGGAATTGTTTGCAGCTACGGCAATGTTCCAGTCGAGGATGCCGTGCAGAATGCACACTTTCTTATCCATTCATTAGGACTGAACGGCGTGCCGGTCATCAAAGGGGCGGAACGGCCCATGACGGGTGAGACCCCGACTTATAGTACCCAAGTCCATGGGACGCATGGGCTCGGTTCGATAGTTCCCCCCCCTTTGCATCGGAGGGGCAAAATTTTGGAATCGTGAAATCTATCCTCGAACGATATCATGGTGAACTCATCATTGTGGATGTCGGGCGACTGACTTCTCTTGCAATGGCAATGATGCTGTATGGGGATTTAATCAAGAAGGTGAAGGGATATTATATCATGGGCGGTGCCTTTCTTGTTCCCGGTAACGTTACACCAGTGGCTGAGGCGAATTTTGCTGGCGACCCAGTCGCAGCCGATCTAATCATGAGGCACGACGGCGGACCCATCTCACTGTTTCCGTTAAATGTGACCAATAAGGCGATTGTGACGCCAAGTATGAGTGATTCAATTAACCGGGTAGGTAAGGTGCCCCGATGCATGACTTGCTTCCCATGATGGCTCTTGTTAATCAAGACATGTTCCAGTGGGTGAGTCGACCGGTTCATGTTGTTACCCAAGAAGGAATCGCGAAGGGGCAAAGCATTGCCGATTTTCGACCAAATGCCACCGCCCAGCCAAATGCGATTAGGATCGCGCTAGATTTAGAATACCGACAGTTTTATTGGAGTTTTATGACTAATATGACAGATGAAAAAGGATAATCCATAGCTCCATAAGGGCCAGATTATCCTTTTTTATTTTTCTAAAACCGCTCTAAATATTTCTTATGCTCTTTGCAAAGGCTCAACTGAAGATTCAGAGGTAGCCTTGCTTCTTACACTTGATCGTCTGAAAGATAAGATCGTAATGACCATAGCAATCCCAACGCCTATCGCCCCGATCCAAGTAACAGACGCCAGAGATATCTGTCCAACTACAACGCCGCCAACGCCAGCGCCGGCAGCCATGGCAAGCTGCATAACCGAGCTGTTCAGACTGAGCATAATACCTGAAGATTCCGGAGCTAATGTAACTAAATTATATTGCTGCGTAGGTCCAGATGACCAAGCGGCGAAGGACCACAAGATAAGCAACGGAAATACGACGCTTGGTGTGTGCGCGGCTAAAGTTAACAAAATAAGGGTGATTACATGTAACAGCATACCCGACGTTAATGTTCGCTTAACTCCCCAGCGATCTGTACTGTAGCCTCCGAGTTTGGAGCCAATCAGGCTGGCAATACCGAATGCAAACAAGGCGATACTCAACGTTTTCTCACCCATACCAGTAATTGTTAAAAGATAAGGCGAAATATACGTATAGGCAATGGAATAGCCGCCTAGCCAAAAGAAACTAACCAACAAGGCCATAGCCATTTTTGGATTTTTCAAAAGAGCCAATTGTTTACGCAGCGGAACTGCCGCCTCTCCCTGTAAAGATGGAATAGTTAAGGCGATAACGACCATTGCTAGCAGACCCAGGGCGCCGATTCCGCCAAACACCATTTTCCAATCGTATGAAGCGGCGATCATTCTACCCAGCGGGACTCCAACGATCAAGGAGGCAGTGAAGCCCATGATGATAGTTGCGATCGCACTGGCCTGTCTACCTTGAGGGGCGATCATAGCCGCGATACTCAATGCGGTGACAACGACGACCTCGGCCCCAAGAGCCATCAAAACTCGAGCGCTAACGAACAGTCCGAATCCCGGCATGACAAAAGCTAAACCATTAGCGAGGACAAACAAACCAAGTGCATAAAGGAGCAGTTTACGTCGATCCCAGCCTGAGGTAAGGGCCATGATGATTGGCGTACCGATCGCGTAGACGAGAGAAAAAACAGTAATCAGTTGGCCGGCAGCCACCAATGAAATATCCAACGAGCTCGAAATTTTATCCAGAATTCCCGCTATAATGAATTCCGATGTTCCAACTAAAAAACTAAGAAGTGCTAAAATGTAAATTTTCCATGTTTTTGACATTTTGAAAGCCTCTTTCATTTAAATTTTTATATTTCTAGATATATTGGAATATGGGGTAAAAAATAATACTTTGTCGCAGATGCGAGAATGTATTTTTATATTTCTAAATATGTCGAAATAAAAAATAAAAAAATTAATCGAGCAAATAGGGCACGAATTTTTTGGCATTTTCCCAATTCACGCTGAAGTATATGAACGTTCCTTTTTTTTGGGAGTCAAGCAGTCCGCAGTCTGTTAATTGTTTCAAATGATGAGACAGTGTGGATAACGCCACTGATTCCAAACGGTTTTCCAGTTCTGCGGGGCATAAATTACTTTCTTTGATCAGCATCTCAAAAATTTTGTAGCGAGTAGGTTCGCCTAACGCTTTATGAACTTTCACCGCTTGCTTGGCTGCCAAACTGACATCAACCATTGAAGATTGCTCCTTTCTGTTGTTTCTATATTCATCGAAATAAGAATAGCATGCCTCTGTGAAAAAGTAAATATCTGCGTGTTGCCCTGCACACCGCACAGTGGGTTCATGTACGAATAACTCACATTGGTGATAATTCTTCACATAGCCTCCCTCTTTTCATCGATTTAAAAGAGCTCTTTTTGCGGAAATTCTGCTTATTCCCACCCTCGCCTTTCAACCTGCTTTCTGACCTCTGATCTTTGTCCCTCTTTTTATGACTCCAACTGATCTTATTAATCTTATCCACAAAGTTACCCACAATATCAACATGTCCACAGAGCAGGCTGTGTATAATAAAACGGACACGCTATACACATATCCACAGGGTAACTTACCCACAGCCATTACGGCTTCTAAGATTGGAGAACTACTTCAGACGGATTCCATTGTGGGGTTTCTCGATATTCTTTTGTATGTCTTTTCTTATATGGCAAATAAGTGTATGGTATCTTAGGTGTAAGGTAACATTAACCATATCGTTGAAAGTTGTGGAGGTATTATGAAGAAAATTTTGAGCATTTATTTAACGGATCTTCGGAACTTGTGGAAGGTGCCCACAGGTCTTTTTCTTATGATTGCACTAGCTATTTTGCCGTCTGTATATGCTTGGATTAACCTAGAGGCGATGTGGGATCCTTATGCGAATACGTCTGGTATCAAAATTGCTGTAACAAGCAAAGACCAGGGGGCCGTTGTCCAAGATAAAGCCATTAATATCGGTAATGAAGTTATGGATAATTTGAAAAATAATCATTCCTTGGGTTGGACATTTGTGAACGAGCAGGAGGCTCTGAATGGTGTTGAGCGAGGGGATTATTACGCAAGTTTGATCATTCCGGACGATTTTTCACGAAAAATTACAAGCATTGTGGATGGCTCAATGGAAAAGCCAGAGATTTTATACACAGTAAATGAGAAAATCAATGCGGTTGCTCCCAAAATTACGAGTAAAGGCGCTTCCAGTGTGACTGCGCAAATCAGCGAAAATTTTATTAAAACGGTGAGTACGTCTATATTGACGCGAATGAAAGCGTTGGGTATCGATTTGGAGAAAGAGCTGCCAACAATTCGAAATATGGAGTCAAGGATCTTTGATTTGGAAAAGCGCTTGCCGGAAATTACGGCTATGGGCGACAAAGCGCTTGAGATCGAGCAGAAGCTGCCCGAAATCAAGGAAAAGGGACAGAAAATCGTCGAGCTCGAGAAACGGATTCCTGAAATGGATCGGGCTGGAGATACGGTTCTAAAGATTGAGGAGCGTTGGCCGAAGATTGAAGCTGCTGCGCAAGAAGTGCTGGTCATTCAACAAAAGCTGCCGGAAATCCAGAAGGCCGCTGATCGTATTGCAGAACTGGATCAGAACTTCGGCAAGGTCGAAGAGGCACTCAACACAGCGATTGATAAATCACGCAAGGCGGACGAAATTGTTACCGCGGCCTTAAACACCCTGCCTAAAATAGAGGCTATTGCTGCGCAGGGTGGTGCATTTGCAACCCAATTGGGCAGCTTTCTACAAAATAATGATGCAGCGTTCCAAGCGCTAGCCCCTGTCGTGAAGCAGAATTTGATCTTGCTTCAGCAGACAGCGGATGCTGTAACTCAGCTTACTGGTGTGCTTCAGGATGCTAATCTTGACCCGCAGAAAGCTTTGGCTGCAATAGGTCTGCTCACGGATCGCCTTACTACTGGCGTGGCTGTCATCGACCGAACAGTCGATTTGCTTACACGCTTGAACACCTACTTGCCGAATAGTCCGCTTACGGATTCTATAAACCGTCTGAACAGTGTTAAATCCAATTTCAATAACCAACTTCAAACGTTAAGCAAGATCCAATCGGCTATTCAGCGCGGAGAGAAACCGGCGAAAGACCTTGTGGATAGTTTGAACACGTTGTCCAAAGAGGCGAGCAGCGCATTAGGCAATATCTTGTCGCGCTACGATTCGGAAATTGTTCCGAACATCACCAAGGCACTAGGGCAATTGAAATCTATCGCCCAAGACTCAGCTTCTGTGCTGCAGACACTGCAGTCCCAACTGCCGAACATCAAAGAGATTTTAGTGGACGCGCAAAGCGGCATACATTTCGCGCAAGCTCAGCTCGATATGCTGCAAAAGGATCTGCCGAATATTCGCGCGAAGGTACATGAAGCGTCAACAACCCTTCAGACCAAAATGAACGAGTTCACCAACGCAATCAATGAAGCCGCGCCGTTCGTTCGTAATGATCTCCCCAAAGTCGAGCAAAAGCTGCATGAGGCAGCAAACTTTGTACGCAACGATTTGCCGGCGGCAGAGGACGAAATTCGTAAATTATCTGATCTGTATCAGACGAAATTTCCGGAGGTAGAGAGTGCTGTCCATCTAGCGGCCAATCTTGTGCGCAATGATCTGCCGGCCTTTGAGGCGGCTGTCCGCAAGGCTGCGGATCAAATCCGTAAAGTCGAAGGCGGGGGCAGTATCGAAGAGATTCTGCGACTGCTGCAGAATGATATTCAAAAGCAAAGCGATTTCCTCGCGAATCCTGTGCTGATTAAAGAGGATAGGCGTTTTCCTATTCCGAACTATGGGTCGGCGATGTCGCCCTTTTATACAACGCTTGCCTTGTGGGTAGGAGCCATGCTGCTTGTTTCGATGATGAGAGTGGATGTGGATAACCCGGACGGCCTGCTCAAACCGCACCATATCTACTTTGGACGTATGCTCATCTTCCTGACGGTTGGATGTCTCCAAGTCATCATCGTCACGCTCGGCGATATGTACCTTTTGGGCACGTATGTTGTGGATAAGTTTTGGTTCATCATCTTTGCCATTCTCATCAGCAAAGTGTTCATAACCATCACGTACACACTAGTCTCCGTATTCGGGAACATAGGTAAAGGGATAGCGATCATTTTCCTTGTACTTCAGTTTTCCAGCTCCGGAGGCACTTTTCCGGTTAGTACAGCATCGCCTTTTTTCCAAAAGCTTAACCCGCTCGTGCCATTCACTTATGCAGTAGGTGTCATGCGCGAGGCGGTTGGTGGCATGCTGCTCTCCGTGGTGCTTAAGGATGTGTTCTTCCTCTGTGTGTTCATTGCGATTTGCTATGTCATTGCTCTAGCGCTGAAAAAGCCGCTCAGCGGCTATACGAAGAAAGTTGCGGAGAAGGCAAAGCAGACAAAGTTGATTTCTTGAAGAAAGTTCTGTAGAATTTTGCAACAATTACCAATTTGGCGCGTCTTTAGTTATAAAGGCGGTGTTAGTATGAATAAGCTAATCATATGGATTGTTCTTCTTGTTTTTCTTTTTCCTGCAAATACCTATGCGCTTTCCTGTGCGCAAATACCATCGATGGATCAGGCTTATGACCGATATGACGGTGTATTGATAGGTCTTGTTGAGGGGGGCGTTCGCAAAAAGAATAGTAATCAAATTCAAGTAACTGTCGTAAAAAGCTTTAAAGGTATTGAGGAACATACAATTAAAGTGGACGAGGACATCACATGGGGATCACTTAACGGGCCGAGTGAGAAGGGGGTGCACTATCTCTTTTTTCTAAAAAAGAATGGGAATGATTGGGTAAACCCGCTGTGCTCACCGTCCAAAAAGCTTGCCGACGCTTCCAAAGAGCTCGACTACTTGAAAGATAAAGAGATCCCCGTGAAAGAGGCTAAAGCTACAAGCGGATCTTTCATAGGAGACAATGCGTCCAAGCATTGGATTGTAATCGCCATCTTTGTTGGCTTGATCGGGGCTATCTTAGTTAGAATTCTACGTTATAAGAAGCGATCTAACAGAAATAAATAAGCATTCCCTTATCCCACTAGCCTTTCAGACTTGTGCATAGTCACAGGTCTTTTCTGTGCATGATGCCTTTTTGCAAAATAGAACTTAGACTTTGGTCTAGGTTTTTTCGCGACCTTTGGCTAACGAAAGACAGTACCTTAGTGCGTTAAGAAGTTATTGGATCTCTTTTATAATGAAGATAACGTAAAGGAGAGCGAGGAATTGATGTGAAAAAAACTTCGTGGTGGTCATATATAATGGCTTGCAGCGGCTTGCTATTGATCCCCCTGGTGGGTCTCATCTATATTCATCTGAATCAGGCGGACGGGGTGGCTTACAGCTTAGTTACTGACTTGGATCGGCAAATTCCGTTTATGAAGAGCTTCGTTATTCCTTATCTTTCTTGGTACGGGTTTCTGTTGGTTGGGTTCTTATATTTGGCTTATAAGGATCGCAGCATGTACTATAAAACACTTTTTCAGTTCATAATGGGTCTGCTTCTTTGTTATGGGGTATATGCTATATATCAGACGACTGTTCCTCGGCCGGAGCTAACCGGAAACGATTGGCTGCTGCGGATGGTGCAGTGGGTGTATCGCTCAGATCAACCGTTTAACTGTTTTCCAAGTACACATGTGTTAACTTCGTATTTAATGATGAAAGCCTATTTAAGATCAACAGCTATATCTTGGCCCTATAAAATAATGGTTATGAGCATGTCATTGCTCATTATTGTATCGACGCTGCTCGTGAAGCAGCATGTTCTTCTGGACATTTTGGGGGCAGTCCTGGTTTCTGAAGGAGTCGTGTACGTCGTGGAACGTTTTAGAAGTGGTTTATTGAAAGAATCGGTGGCTGTGAATACGCAGCAGCGAAAGTTCGAAGGGGGACTTAGAAGATGAAACATAGGGACAAACTATTAATCCTGACAGGCAGCCTAGGGGACGGGCATAATAAAGCAGCGCAGGCGATTCTGGAAGCTGCACGGTTTTATAAACCGGATGTGGACGTGAAAGTGGTTGATTTCCTGGAGTGGACGCATCCTTACCTGCATTCAGTGGGCAAATACTGCTATATGCAGTGGGTGAAAAGTCTGCCTTCGGTTTACGGGTATTTGTACCGCAAGACGCGAGAGGATAATACATTGTCTCATATGTTTAAAAAGATGAAATCGTTCAGCACGGATAGGATGCTGGAACTGCTGCAAGAAGAGGAACCGACGGAAGTGGTGTGCACCTTTCCAGGGGCTGCAGCGGCGATGTCGTATTTAAAATGTAACGGTTTGACCACGGTGCCTACTGTGACAGTGATGACCGATTATACGGATCATAGTTACTGGGTTCATCCCGGTACGGATCGTTATCTCGTTGGTGCCGAGCATGTGAAGCAATCGCTTCTGCGTTACCGGATTCCGGAGCAGCGTATTGTGGTGACGGGTATTCCGATTCGGATGCCTTTCACACAAACGTATGATCGCAATGAGCTCCGTGATAAGCATGGTTTACAGCGTGATATGCCTACCGTGTTGGTGATGGGCGGCGGGCATGGTTTGATTGGCAAGCAGTTCAAGTCTGTGCTGCAATCAGACGATTTGGCGGTGCCGGTGCAGTTTGTGTTCGTATGCGGACGCAACGAGAAGCTGAAGCAGCAGCTAGAGGAAGAGCTTGGCGGCGAGAAAACGCGTCATCGCGTGATGGTAACAGGCTTCGTGGATCATGTCCACGAGCTGATGGCTTTATCCGATCTGATCGTGACGAAGCCGGGAGGACTCACCGTATCCGAGGCGCTCGCGCTCGAGCTACCGATGATGCTGTACAAGCCGATACCTGGACAAGAGCAGGATAATGCGGCATTTCTTGTTGGCCTTGGAGCAGCGATTGAAGTGAAGAATGCGGGTGAGCTGAAAAGACAATTGCTTGAGGTTATCGCCAACCAGTCTTTGCTGGTGAAACTTAAGAAGAATGCTAAGCTTAGTCGGCAGAACCGAGATGCTCTTCACACGCTGAATGCGATATTGGATACTCGCCATCATTTCATCCCTGCACTAGATGGCTTGCAGCTAGCCTATGCGAATGTGTGATAAGTTGGATCATCATCAACCATCGATGTAAAGTTAGTTTTGTTTTGGAAGCACGTTTCTCCCTCTTTTTCCCCTTCGAAAAGCACCGTACTTTGGCTCAAATTGTACAAGTGCTTTTTTGCTGTCAAGTTTAGTGTCAATATGGGGAGGTGTATATTTATTTTGAAATATATTTGTGGATGGGGGATTTACTTGACATTTTATTTTTGTCAATTTAAGTGGGGAGCCCAGTGGAAATTGGCCGACATTTAATTGTCGCTACTACTTGCGACTCGCCGGTTGTGCTAAGGCTGGCACTACGGCAAGTACCGCGGTCGGCACCCCTGCGAGCTCCACTGGCAGCACCTCTGCCAGTACCCGGCCGAAGCCCCGTAGCACCTCGGCCAGCGACCCTACCTTTCGCCCCGCGCTGCAACCTACGGGGGCTCATTAGCTATTTGATCCTACTTGTCCTCATGCATTGTAACTACGATATCTTGCTCATAGTTTCCAAATTGCTTGCCGAACAAAGTAATGCCGCCGCAGTTTGTGGAGTCTTCTAAGGATGCAATTCGAAAATGGATGTCTTTTGCGAAAGAAATATTTAAGTCTTGGATGGTGACGTCAGAAATCTTCGTTCCGTCCAAGAAAGAGCCTTGCGGATTGACGGTGATGATTTTCAAAAGACCGTGCTGAGTGAAACCATTTCCCCACCAATCCGGGGATAGCACGCCTCTTTGTTTTCCAAAATCGCCAGGGCTTGTCCACTGACCTAGTGGAATCTCGTTGATAAAGAATGAAATATCGGACGGCCAATTCTCGTTAAATCCCGGGGCCTCAGAACAGATTTCAAAAGAAATTTCCATCGAACGAAGCTTCTGATTGCTGTGAAAAAAGTTAGGGATTCTATATTCAACATAGCCACTCCCGAACCAAAGGATGCCTGCATGCACATGTTGGGGATCAGAGAAATATCTGGGGTCATCAATGACGCCGATGATTTGCGTAGGCGAAGCCAGACCGCACGTAGGTTTCACCTCAAAGGATGAGTATTGGCCAACCGGAATTGATATCGTATTCGTCGGATGTTCATACGGCTTCTTTGCTTTGAACTGAAGCATCGCTTGCTCGAGCTGCAAATAACATACTTTCTGTGTCCCACGAACACCGGTCATACTTTCAGACGTAACAATTCCGGCCTGTTCTAGCTTCTGGATATGCTTAGTCACGATGGCAGATGAAATCTCCAGCCGCTGTGATAATTGTTTAATGTTCAAAGGTTCTTCACCCAGCAGCTCAATGATTTTCACGCGGGTTTCCGAAGAGAAACATTCTAAGAAGTACATATTTTTGGTAGAAACCTCAATTTGCATAGTGGAACCTCATTCTAATGTTTTTATTCATTGTATAACTTGTAAGTTAATTAAACAATGTTAAAACAGTGTTCGTACACATGTTTTGCTCAACTTGCACAGCATTGTTGTACTTTGTGAATCGTAGCAGGGCTACAGATTGGACTGATATAAACTTGTGGATCCTCAATCGGAGGGTACCAGATTGGTGGAGCCTGCTCATCGGCAAGATGCCAAGTAAAGTTGCCCCGATTTGATGCATGTCTGGAACGTGGTTGCTCGATACTGATTGTCCCCAACTAGTATTAAACGATAAGGCATCAACCCATACCATTAAATCAAATGCTGCCAAGCACCTTCCTTCAACTCATAGTAACAGGCATATTTGTCGCACGTTATGGATCGCAGGATGCCTTTTTCGACTAAACCATATAGCCATTTGCGTGCTGTCCGAAAATTTACATCACTATGCAGGATGATATCCTTAGGGCGAATTGGCTTTCCTAAGTTTACTGCTAACCTGAGGACTTCCTTTTCTTCTGGAGAGATAGAGGTGGTTGCTAAATTGCGGAGGAGATGAGGTCC
Organism: Paenibacillus alginolyticus DSM 5050 = NBRC 15375; assembly: GCF_000422905.1. GTDB lineage: Bacteria > Bacillota > Bacilli > Paenibacillales > NBRC-103111 > Paenibacillus_E > Paenibacillus_E alginolyticus. The sequence continues at coordinate 13,886 of NZ_AUGY01000080.1, read as the reverse complement.
GATGACCAGCAGGTTGTCGAAGTTTCCAAATAGCGGCCACCACACCAGTTGGAGCAGCAGCTTTTCCGCATAATTGTGTCCCCTCATTAAACGCCCCTTTCTTTCACCGCTTCTGCGAGCATGATGGTTTTCTATAAACAATTGATGTGCCTGTTCAAATGGCATTTGGCAATTGCCTCCTTATAAAAGAATAAAAAAACGCCCTTGCGCCACAGGGCTCAAGAACGTTCTTCGTCTAACGAAATTATAACAATATCCGGTAGATAGTGGAGTTGAATATATTATCTTTATCCCAACATTTTACAAGAATCACGCTCAATGAGTTCTCCATAGATGGAAACCTTCGCAGGGCTTCCGCCGAAGTCAATTTTGCGAATGAGAAAATCCACGGCTTCATAGCCGAGCTTTTCCAGCTGCACTTGGATCGTCGTTAGACGAGGCGCAATCAGTTGAGCCGCTTCAATGTCGCCAAACCCAACAACAGAAATATCCGCCGGTACCTTGTAGCCTTTGGATATAAGGATTTGAATGAAGGAAATCGCAATGCGATCATCTGCACAAAACCAAGCTGTCGGCATGGAAGTCATCGCATCGAGATGATCTGCTATCTGGGCGGGGGTGAAATTTAGCTCCTCCAGTGGTGAGGGATTGATGATATTGATGATATTGTGATTCATATCGATTGCCAGCTCTGCATCGGACATGGCATTTTGGTATCCGGACCAGCGTTCTTTGAAGCTCTTCGACTTACTAATCGCACCGATAAATCCAATCTGCTTGTGACCTTTGTCGATAAGATGGGAGACGATTTTGTAAGCCTCTTCGGCATTCGCTGTCACAACGGCGTCAAGCTGTAAGCTATCGTAATAATGATCCACAGAGACGAGGGGAATTCCCAAGTCAAAAAGTTTTCGAACATAGTTAAGGTGAAGGACACCAACTAGGAGCATGCCTTGAAAATCTATTTCATGATAAAGCTCCGGCAGGATGAGTTGATCCTCCATCTCTTGTGTAACACCGCAGATAATGGCGTTGTAGCCATGTTCTTTGGCTCTTTTTTCAATGGACCAGAACACTTCGTAGTAGAAAATTTTATCATTACGAATGTTTTCAGGGATTAAGACGAGCAGGTTCCCGCGTTTCTTTTTCGTTTTCGAATCTGTCCGGTAGTTCAACTGATTAGCTGCTTCAAAAATACGAAAGCGCAATTCTTCACTGACGCCAGCTTTATTATTAAGGGCCAAGGAGACGGCATTCTTGGAAATGCCCAACTTATCCGCGATGTCTTGCATGGAGGTTTTCGAGTTCATTTTACGTATGGCCCCTTGAGAAGTATGTAGATCCTATTTGTATTTTATATTTATAGAAGTATTTTGTAAAGTGAGGTCAATTAAAAAAACGACTTTACAAATTGATATTGTCAATATTGTAGTTTGGATCTTTTAGCTTTTTAACATGAAATTCTCAAGATCATCTAACTTTACAGATGAAAGCGGTCCTGAATTATCGAAATAGAGAATGGAAGAGGGATCAATTAGCCATTTGATTTCCCTGCGAACGAGCGACTGGCTGAAATGCTTCCAGTTGTCCAGCTTCCACACATCCAAAGCGGAGCCTCTTGTCCGTATACGTTCTTGGTAGGCTTCCTCGCTTGGTAAATAGACAAAAACAGCCTTAACGCACACATCGTTAATCGTAGCACCAACGTTTGAAAGCTCCTTTTCCAGCCAAAACGGATCAGCAAGTTCTTTGGTAAAAGGTCCGACTACAATGGCATCTAAGCCTAGTTCGAGATTCTCAAGTGCTGCGTCCATTGTTATGCGGTATCCCAAATCGCGACAGTATGTCTTGTATGTGGGAGAGTCCCGGTCATTCGGGTCTTGTCCAGCAAGGGTCATGATCGCTTCAGCCGCGGGTCGGAGCAGCGTATCCATGTCCAGAAAAGCTCCGCCATGCTTACGTGCCCATGCTTTGGCAAGTGTCGTTTTCCCTGCACCGGCAGGACCTATGAAAAATATGAGTTTTCGCATGACTAACCTCCGAATAAAGTTTCCTTTTAAGGGGATTTGTACGAATATTGTAACATATGGGGCTCGAATCACATGAAATTCAGCAAACGTTCAGCTAATATTAAGGTTCTATTAAGGTTTAAGCCATATTTACTTCACACTTATCATGTAAAATACATAGCACAGGGGGCTAAAAACCATACTGGAAGGAAAGATAGAAATGAAAAATAATAATAAAAATAAACCACTTGTCGGAAGTGGAAATAAAACAGCGGCCCTTTCTTTGTCAGCGTCTGGAACCCAAAATAAACAAGTTCATTTTTTGAACAATTCGATTCCACAAATGACTATCAATTCGGATAGTATTTCTTCAAATAAGGCTAATGATTGGCCTACTCAAGGTTGGAAAACGTCTACGCCTGAGGCGCAGGGGATGAACTCGGCTGCACTGGCCAAGATGCTCGAGGTTTTTCGCGACCAGCAGGTACATAGTGTGGCGGTGATTCGTAACGGGCATTTGGTTGCGGAAGCGTATAATGAGAGTACCCAAGCAGATTTGCCGCAGGATGTGAAGTCCGTGACCAAAAGCGTGACGTCCGCTTTGATCGGTATTGCCTTGTCTGAGCGTAAGCTGATCAGTCTGGATCAGAGGCTTGCTGCTTTTTTTCCTGAACTAGAAAGTGATCCATTGAAATCAAAGATCATGTTAAAGCATTTGCTTTCTATGACCTCGGGGCTAGCGTGGAACAATGAAAATGAACAATCCTCAACCGAAATGATGTACTCATCGGACTGGGTGCAATATGTTCTGAAATGTCCGGCTAAGAACCAGCCTGGTGCAATGTTTAATTACAGCAATGGTGATGCACATCTTCTGTCTGCTGTATTGCAAAAGGTAACAGGTGAGTCCATGTTTGACTATGCCAAATCCCGCTTATTCGAACCGCTTGGGATAACAGATGTACACTGGAATCATGATCCTGAGGGCTGTACGATTGGGGCTTGGGCTATGGCTTTAACGTTAAGAGACATGGCCAAAATTGGCTATCTGTATCTGAAGGAAGGCCAATGGGAAGACAAGACCATTATGCCGAAGTCATGGATCCGTGAGTCGGTGACTAAGCGCATATTCCTCAATTATAGTAATGGTACACAAGGTGGTTATGGCTATTATTGGTGGTCCAAGCCATTGGCTCAGGGGCTAGTCAGAGGAAGCAAAAAGCAACATGAAATGTTTTATGCATCTGGTTCAGGCGGAAGACGCATATTTGTTGTTCCTGATCTGCAATTAGTCGTTGCAGCTACAGCGCATTCGGCGGATGTGGACATGCCGGAACTACTGCTGAACCATGTAGTTGGGGCTATTCGATCGGGTAAGCCGATTTCAGAGAATTCGGAAGCTTTTGCTGGGTTGGGTCAGGCTATTGAGGCTTTTAAAATGGGGTTAGAGTAGTAATAAGTTTATAGAATAATGAAGGGGCTGCCGTGGCAGCTCCTTTTTGCTTTTGTAAATTAAGTGAGTGGTAAATCAAGTGCAGGGATATATTGGAATTAATAGAATTAATAATAATTTATCGGAAATTATCTGTACATATAAGGAGATCTATCAAATGGAGAAATATTATTTTGAAGAACATGAAAAAACTTACCAAGAAATAAAGAGAGACAACTTAGAAGCATGGGATCAATATCATGATCCAACACTATATAATTTCGAAAATTTTATGATGAGACCCTTTTTAGAAAGAGCATTAGAATTTATCAATGTTACTTCCACGGATTCTACCGTGTTTGAATATGGATGCGGAACTGGCGCGGGTGCCTGTTTTTTAGCTAATAAGGGATTTACAGTTGATGCCATTGATATATCGCCAACTGCAATTGAACTTGCAAAGTCGATTGCATTAAAACGCAATTTAAACATTAACTACACTAATAAAGATTTATTAGAAATGACAGAACTTAATAAGGAATATGACCTTATACTAGATAACTATTGTTTACAAAGTCTCGTAACGGATGGCGATAGATCAAAGCTATACGCAATAATTAAGTCGGGATTGAAGAAATCTGGATACTACATAATCTCATCGGCCATGTATGATGAACAACGCTCCTATGGCGAAAATACTTATTATTGTGGCGATACTAGTATTGTCTATGATCGGATTATATCTCCGGGACCATACAATGAAACTATTATGATTAATAATGAATGGTGGAAGCCTAAAAGAAGACATTTAAAGACAGAAGCACTCAGTGAAGAACTAAAAAGTAATGGATTTTTGATTCTTTTACAAGAAAACGGAAATATTGTATGCAAGAAGAATGACATCCGCTAAAAAGTTTTTCATCACTAATAGGTAATTAACTATTATAATGTAATCAAGCTCTCTCACATAGGGTGCAGCTGACGCATTATACTTAATAATATGAGGTGGAACTATGTTTGACGAATTCACAAAGAAACGATTAGAAAACATTTTACAGGCATATATTGAGAAGAAGATACCCAAACATTTAAACAACCAGATTCGGATGGTGTACAAATTTAGAGGGAACAATGTGACACTCATTGAGGAAAGAGAACCCTATATCGGTACGGAATGGACGCAATATGATATTGCGCAGTTCAGATTAGAATCAAATGTATGGAAGGTCTATTGGAGAGACAGTAGGGATAAGTGGCACTGGGTTGATCATATCGATCCCGATAGTAATTTTGAAAAACAACTACAATTAGTTGATCAGGACAATACAGGAGTGTTTTGGGGATAAAGACGAATTATAAGAAGGGGAAAGTAATGGTTACTTTTCGAAAGATGGTCGCAGAAGAGTTTGTTAAGATAAAGGAGATTGATAGATCGGAAACAATTAATTTGATTTATGTCCAACAAGGACCAGACATAGTCGAAGTTGTGACGGATCATGAGTGTGGCAGGTGGAATGAAGATCAAATTAGACAATTAGAGGAACGTTACCATTATGAATTGATTAATGGCGGAACTGCTGTTGGTTCATTTGATAATGAATTACTTGTTGGGTTTGGAGTCCTTGCCCATAATTTTAGAGGCGCTAAGAGTGACCAATTACAAGTAGATCTTATGTATGTATCACAGAATTACCGAAGACAAGGGATAGCAACAAGAATTATTCAAGAAGTCTCTTAGTCTAATTCCCGTCATGCCCCCTAAAGGGGCTTTTTTTTGTTCCCGACGCATGATGTAGTAATATAGAAAGAAGAGCAAGAAGAAGGGGAGTTTATTCGTGGGTATAAGAAGTTTTACGGATTATAATTTGAGTGAAGATATCGTGCGGGCGCTTCAAAGTTTAGGTTACGAGCAGCCGACAGATGTACAGAACGAAGTGATTCCTATCGCGCTGCAGGAGAAGGATCTCACCGTTAAGTCACGAACGGGAAGCGGGAAGACGGCGGCGTTCGGTATACCGATTTGTGAACTGGTGGAGTGGGAAGAGAACAGACCGCAGGCGCTGATTTTGACACCGACGAGAGAGTTGGCCGATCAAGTGAAGCAGGATATCACAAATATCGGGAGATTCAAGCGGATTAAAGCAGTGGCTTTGTATGGGAAGCAGCCTTTTGCCAAGCAGAAGATTGAACTGCACCAGAAGTGCCATGTGGTTGTTGGGACGCCGGGCCGCGTGCTGGATCATATTCAGAAAGGGACGCTGGACTTGGAGCGACTTAAGTATCTAGTCATCGATGAAGCGGATGAGATGCTTCGGATGGGCTTCATTGAGCAGGTGGGGGCGATTATTGATGAGCTGCCGACGGATCGGATGACGATGCTATTTTCAGCGACTCTCCCAAATGATGTGGAACAATTATGCCATCAATACATGCATAACCCTATCGATATTGAAATTCAAACGCCGGAGGCGTCCAAGGTTCAGATTGAGCATGCCATCATAACAGTTAGAGAAAACGATAAGTTTAATGTGCTTAAGGATGTCTTCGTGGTGGAGAATCCTGATAACTGCATCATTTTCTGCCGGACGCAAGAGCATGTCGACTACTTATATAGACAATTGGAGCAGCTAGATTATCCGTGCGATAAGATCCACGGGGGCATGGTGCAGGACGATCGATTCCTAGTCATGAATGCTTTTAAAAGAGGGGAATTCCGTTTCTTAGTTGCCACGGATGTCGCAGCGCGAGGGATTGATGTGGAGGATATCACGCATGTCATCAACTACGATCTTCCGCTTGAAAAAGAAAGCTATGTCCATCGAATCGGAAGAACCGGACGTGCGGGGAAGACGGGCAAGGCGATTACGTTTGTTACGCCAAATGAGGACAAGTTTCTAGCTGATATTGAAGGCTATCTGGGGTTCGAAATACCGAGAAAAGACGCTCCCTCGGCGGAAGAGGTTGCTCTTGGTCAACCGGCTTTTGATCAGAAAATGCAGGCCACACCTGTCATTAAGAGGGATAAAAGTGACCAACTGAATAAGGGAATCATGAAGCTCTATTTTAACGGCGGGAAAAAGAAAAAGATTCGAGCGGTAGACTTTGTGGGAACACTCGCCAAAATTGAAGGTGTGACGGCTGACGATATAGGTATCATTACGATTCAGGACAATGTGTCGTATGTGGACATTTTGAATGGTAAGGGCCCGCTGGTGCTCAAAATTATGAAGAATACGACGATTAAAGGCAAGCTGCTCAAGGTGCATGAAGCGAATAAGTAAGCTCACGATCCGGTTGGCCTCTAGGGCTCATCGGATTTTTTGCCTTTTGTGGTTGACCACTGCCAGGCGGCGGTGCTAGAACGCGCTCTCAGGATTCGCGCCAAGGGGAGAAGGGGGGATTGGGAGGCCGGCCCGGCAGTTTTTTCTCGGTCTATAGGAGCGAATGTTGTACACCGTACAACAATTTTGGACGTTTCACTGCCCACAAGCTGAAGATGTTGTATATATTGCTCGCCAGAGCAGAATTAATTTGATCAAATATGGCTTGGACCCCGAATGAGGGAGCCGACGATCTATTTACTTGATAATGGTTAATGTGTGTAACTTAACTTGCTTCGCATCAACCATTTATCCTTGTATCCCGCACATTACATGCCACAGGTTAAAATTTTACCCAAAGGGGTCAATTAATTGACTTACCGATCCTTCACCACCAAGGTAGACTAGAGAAAACACGACATGGGGTGAATTTCATGGCTACCAAAATACATTCACAAGCAGGCACCATTCCATCCGTACAAGTGAAGCGGAAGCGGTCCATGCAGCAGGTGCGCGAGGATCTGGTCGGATACGCATTCGTCAGTCCCATGATACTTGGATTATTTATTTTTACCTTATTTCCAATTGTAGCGTCCTTTTTCCTCAGTTTTACGAATTGGAACTTTGTTGCCGGGTTTTCTAAAGTGAAATTTCTCGGCTTAGATAACTTTGTTAAGCTTTTGCATGACAGCGTTTTTCTTCTCTCACTCAAAAATAACCTGATTCTTATGATTGTTGTGCCGCTAACATTGATCTTTTCGCTCGTTCTGGCGGTCGTCATTGATAAGAAAATTCATTTTAAAGATCTTTTTAAAGTCGTTTACTTCATTCCATACATCTCGAGTGTTGTTGCTGTAGCAATTGTGTTTCAGGTATTGTTCCACCCAACCTACGGACCGATTAATCAAATATTAATCGACTTGGGGCTAGCGAATCCGCCAAAATGGCTAGCAGATCCGGATTTTGCTTTATATTGTGTGATGGGACTTATGATTTGGGTGAGTATCGGATATAACATGATTATATTTATGGCTGGTTTGCAGTCGATTCCGAACGATCTCTACGAGGCAGCGGACATTGACGGCGCATCGAAGTTGAAGCAATTTTTCAGCATAACCGTGCCGCTCTTATCACCGACCACATTCTTCTTACTCGTAACAGGCATTATTGGGACATTTAAAGCGTTCGATGTTATTTCCGTTCTAACAGGCGGCGGTCCGGCGAATTCAACCAGTCTGGTCGTATATCGTTTGTATGAAACAGCTTTCGTAAATCTACAATCCGGCTATGCCTCCGCGATGGCTATTGTGCTGCTGGTATTTGTCCTCCTGATTACACTCGTTCAGTGGTTTGGACAACGTAGATGGGTCAATTACTAGACAGAAGGAGGAGTAACCGATGGACAAGTTTAAAAATATAAAAAAAACACTGCTCACAATCCTCATGTTTATCATAGGCATACTGTTCATGTCTCCCTTCTTATGGATGATATCCGCATCTATGAAGCCGGAAGCTGATGTGTTTCTATATCCCATTCAGTGGATCCCGAAGCATTGGAATTTGATTGAAAATTATAAGACAGTCTGGTCGACGAAGTTCTCCCTGTATTACTGGAATTCTATCAAGGTTTCCGTTTTGACTACCGCGCTTTCTGTCCTGCTTTCCTCCATGGCAGCCTATGCTTTCTCGAAGATTAAGTTTCGCGGCCGTCATGTGCTCTTTGTTCTTGTCCTAGCGATCTATATGATTCCCAGTCAAGCGATTCTCGTTCCGCAGTTTCTATTGTTCCGCTGGATGGGCTTGTTCGACAGTCACTTTGGTTTAATTTTGCTTGGCTCCTTCAGTGTTCTCGGGACTTTCATGCTTCGCCAGTTCTATATGGGCAACGAAAGCAAATCAGTCGTCTTAACTATGGTAACCCGAGTTTCTTGAGGGAACGTTGATGCTATTTGGACGGTAAACACCTAGAATCATGGGGAATTGGAACGTCGATCCGTTATTTGGACGAAAACACCCAAAATCAGGAGGAAGAGGAACGTGGATGCGTTATATTGTGTTTTTTACCTCCGGATCGTTCATAATGATCAATATAGCGTACTGACGTTCCTCTGCGTCTATTAATCGTACATATTTTCCGAAATAACGGATCGTCGTTCCGGTAACTAAAGATAGGGTGATACTATACAAAAATGAGGACAGTTGGGCAGGTATAATCTGCTGTTCAGCTGTCTTTTCAATTTCAGGAAAAATAAGGATGTTTCAAAATGTAGGCGTTTACAATTTAACCAAAGTGATATTGATGAACAATCCTGCTCAAGTGCTAGTGAAGATAGCATAGCTTGTTAATTAAACAATTGTACACCTGCACAAAATTCCTTATCTTTACAAAAAAATATCACTTTTTCCTTTTGAACCATGGTAAAATTTAGTGGCACTATTGGGCTTGTCTGTCCATAAAGACTTTGCTTATGAAGAAATTTTATGACTCAGCAACGCTAAGGAGGAATTGTAATGAGTAGGCTAGCAGGATGGAAAGCAAAATTGTTTAAAACAACACTTGCCTTAACAATCGCGTTACCGTTTCAAGTATTGGCCACAAGCAGCTGGCAAGCTGTTATGGCGGAAGGACCAAGTGATCCGGCTCCATTCATTGAAGCCAAAGTTGTGAATGAAAATGCAGGCAAGAAAGTGCTTTTCGACAATACGCATGAACAAACCGCTGGAGCTGCCGATTGGGTAATTGATGGCGCCTTCTCCGATTTCGCCAACGCTTTAGCGAATAATGGTTATTACGTGAAAGAACTTCGCAAAACGACACCCATTACGTTGAGTGATTTGAGTGGTTACGATGTATTCGTCGTTGCGGAGTCGAACGTTCCTTATAAGACGAGCGAGCAAGCTGCTCTTGAGCAATATGTGCAGGGTGGCGGCAGTATCTTCTTCATCGGAGATCACTACAATGCAGACCGCAACAAGAACCGTTGGGACGGTTCGGAAGTATTCAATGGCTACCGCAGAGGCGCGTGGACGAACCCAGCTAGCGGCATGAACGCAGAGGAGACAGCTTCGTCGGCGATGCAGGATGTAGCTAGTTCGGATTGGTTGGCTACACAGTTCGGTTTGCGTTTCCGCTATAATGCTTTAGGGGATATTACGGCGAACCAAATTGTTGCGCCAGAGCAAGCTTTCGGGATTACCAGCGGTGTCTCGACAGTGGCTATGCATGCAGGTTCAACACTAGCCATTCTTGATCCGACTAAAGCAAAGGGAATTGTATACCTGCCACAAACGAGCGATGCTTGGGCGAATGCGGTTGATCAAGGCGTATATAACGGAGGCGGTATAGCCGAAGGTCCTTATGTGGCTGTTGCTAAATCGGGAGCAGGGAAGGCTGGATTTATCGGCGATTCCTCCCCAGTTGAAGATGCGACACCCAAATATGTCCGCGAGGATACAGGTGCCAAGAAGACGACCTATGATGGCTTTAAAGAGCAGAATGATGGTGTGCTGCTTGTAAATATGGTGAACTGGCTCTCGAAGAAAGAAAGCTATACAAGCTTATCTCAGGTTAGCGGCTTGCAGTTGGATCAACCGACGGCACTTCTGCCCTTTGAAGATCCGGCTGCATCAACGGAACCACAGCCAGAGCCATGGGCTGCGCCAAACGCAGGCTACAAATGGTATGACCGCAGCACATTTAAACCGGGCTCATACGGCGGACCTACGGCAACAGCTAGCGCAGCTTACAGCTTCGTGCATCAAGCAACACTGCCCAATGCAGTGGACTTCCCAGTGCGGGTAGTTGTGGATAACCTGCCTGCGTCTACGACTGTAGCGGGGTTCAGTGTGGGTATCTATTTGGTCACCGGTGGCGCTCAAATAGCCATGATTCAAAATGCAGACGGCACATGGCCTACTGCATACGGGTACAGCTCCACGTTTAGCGTGACCTCAGATATTAACGGACATGCTACCAAAGATCTGAATGTTCGAATTAAGCCAGGAACGACGGCTGCGTCCAACTTGAGGCTGCGTCAAAATGGAACGAACTTGAAGACCGAAGGCGTTACGCTTGGCAACGTTCCGGCTGAACCGTTACCGGAAGAGCAGAATCCGATTCCGGCAAAGATCACCGTCGCTGAAGCACGGGGGAAAGCTGCAGGAACATTGGTAACAGTTGAGGGTGTTGTAACTACGGAACCGGGATCTTTTGGCGGGCAATCTTTTTACTTGCAGGATACTACCGGCGGTATGTATGTGTTTCAGAGCTTGAGTGGATTCCATCTTGGAGATACCGTGAAGGTGACGGCATCGACAGCGTTATTTAACACAGAGTTCGAGTTGACGGATCCAGTGGAAATTGCCAAAACAGGGGTCTCTGCTGTGCCTACACCTGTTGCTGTATCTGCTGTAACTAGCGATAATCAAGGGCAATTGGTTGAGCTCAGCAATGTAACTATCAATAATATCATTAGTGCTACACCGACTGGCTCTTTTGAATTTGATGCGGTTAGCGGTGCGGTAAGCAATCATGTTCGGGTCGATGCACGGACTGGATTAACACAAAGTACGTATCCGTACCAGGCAGGTCAAACCGTGAATATCAAAGGCGTCGCTGCCATTTTCAAAGGTGTATTCCAGTTGAAACCAAGAGGATTGAGCGACTTTACCAAAGTGGCTGATACATTGGCACCAGTGACGACAGCGGCATTGTCGGGTGCTCCAAATAGCGAAGGCTGGTTTAAAGAAGATGTGACGGTTACCTTGACAGCGGTGGATGAATCAACCGGTGCGGTGGGGACCGAATACAGTATCAATGGTGGGACTGCAGCTCCTTATGTAGCACCTATTGTTATTCAAGACGAAGGAACGAGTACGATTGGATATTTCTCTACAGATGCAGCAGGGAATGTGGAAGCAGCGAAATCTTTGCAGGTGAAATTAGATAAAACAGCACCCGTTGTTGTTTTGACGGAGTCCGGTCACGCAGTGGCGGATGTGACAGATGCGGATTCACTGAGATTTGATTTGAACAGTACCGATGCACACTCCGGTGTGGCTGCGCAGACATTGAGTTTGGATGGTGCTGTGATTAACAGTGGTCAAACGATTGCCGCAGGAAGCCTAGCACTAGGAGCGCATACGGTGCAATACAGTGTAACGGATGCAGCAGGCAATTTGGTGCAATCGACACAAACTTTCAACGTGAGTGCGAGCGTTACATTCAGTCAAGCTACGCTTACTGCTGACTCGCAGTCTCTAAAGCCAGGCGAAACAACGGCTACTCACCTTTCAGGCACATTAAGCAACGGAGCGCCTGCAGATCTTAGTAGTGCTGTAGTTGCCTATAACACAAGCAATGGAGCGGTAGCAACTGTAGATGCACAAGGTAAAGTTAGCGCTTTGGCAGAAGGTACTGCACAAATTACAGCTACCGTCACGTTGAATGGTAAAACCGTACAAACCAATGCTGTGACTATTACGGTTGTGAAGCCAAGCGTTACATTCAGTCAAGCTACCCTTGCTGCTGACTCGGTGTCTCTGAAGCCAGGCGAAACAACGGCTACTCACCTTTCAGGCACATTAAGCAACGGAGCGCCTGCTGATCTTAGTAGTGCTGTAGTTGCCTACAACACAAGCAATGGAGCGGTAGTTACCGTAGATGCACAAGGTAAAGTTAGCGCTTTGGCTGAAGGTACTGCACAAATTACAGCTACCGTCACGTTGAATGGTAAAACCGTACAAACCTATGCTGTGACTATTACGGTTGTGAAGCCGTTATCGGTTGGGGCACCTGGTAAGCCCGTTTTGTCAGATAACAGTGGCTATGCTACTGGATTAAAAGATGGCAACTACACCGTCACGATGAACATGTGGTGGGGGAATAACGGCTCCGTGTTCAAGCTGTACGAAAATGGCGTACTCATTAGTACGCAAACATTGAAAGACGCGTCTCCAGCAGCGCAAGTGGCTAAAGTAGATGTGAAAGGCAAAGCGAACGGCACTTACACGTATACGAGTGAACTTATTAATTCCTTTGGAACAACAGCTAGTAGCCCACTTGTGGTCAAGATTACAGACGCATTGCCAGGTAAACCGGTATTATCTCAAGATAATTGGGATGGAGATGGCAACTACAAGGTGACGATGAACATGTGGTGGGGCACCAACGCTACCGAGTATCGCCTATACGAAAATGGCATCTTGATCGATACCAAGACCTTGAACGCAGCTTCTCCAAATGCACAAAGCGCAGTGTCGACGATTGCCGGCAGAGCGATTGGCGTGTATGAATACCGCAGCGAATTGATCAATGCGGGTGGTGTCACTTCGAGTGACAAGATTACGGTGAAAGTAACGAAGTAAGAGATTACGTTTTGGAAAAAGGGCCTTTAACAACTCCGGCTGGAGTTGTTGGAGGTTTTTTTTCGTCTGGATTAGGGGGACGGGAGATTGGTCTTGAGTCCAAGTCCAGTTGCCGCCTCATGCAGTTAGCCATTAGCCTAAAGCCCCAAGCCCCGAATCCATGGCCAAGTAGCCCGACTAAAGTAGAACACCCGCCAGTAGCTAAGAATTCAAGTCCCAGTAACGCAACCAAAACCGAAACCGAAACCGAAACCGAAACCCCGTAATTTCCCCGCATATCCCCTCTATTTCAGAAACCCGACGAGTCTGCAGCAAAAGATGCAGAAAGTGCAGCAAATTCTGAGTTATTTACCGATTTAACTAGAACAGATGCATTTAGTACATCAAATATCAGCATTATAGCTGGAGTTTGCTTTTATTCTCTGAAGCCCCCTAATTAGATTGGAGTCATCAATATGCAATAAGGTACAATATTGGTGAGGGGGAATGAGACGTATGAAAAGCAATATCCTATATGATGAGCAACGAATCAAGGTAGCTCAAGAGGCACTTAGTGGAACGAAGTTATCTTATCTTGCACGTAAATATTCAGTGTCTCCTAGCACGATCACGAACTGGGTTAAGTTCTACAAAGAAAGATTTGGTGAGGAATCCCTTCCTTCTGTGAGTGAGCGTATAGAAGATTCTAAACGCCTTCAGGAGTTGGAAACCAAGATGGATACAGCCATTAAGCTGCTTGGAGAAAAGGACCTTGAAATT
>NZ_AUGY01000079.1 GCF_000422905.1 Paenibacillus alginolyticus DSM 5050 = NBRC 15375 | reverse complement strand
AAAGGAACCCTTTATGCTGGAGATTACGAAAACAACAGTATTCGAAAGATATTGCCGAATGGCATCATGGAAACGATCGCACATGATCCGAGAATTTTATGGCCGGATACTTTTTCGATTGGTCCAGATCAATACTTATATTTCATCGTGAACCAATTACATCGGCAGGCAAGATTTCATTATGGAAATGACCTGCGGCAGAAGCCTTATAGTTTACTCCGTATGAAAATAGACGAACCACCTGCTCCTTCCTTTTAATAAATATTTCACTTTACAAAGCTGATTCTATTTGCATAGAAAATGTATTTTATGACTTTATGGTTATTAAGAATTTGGAGGCTGCCGCTCGGCAGCCTGTTCAGCTATCGGGGAACGTTAGTTGAACAAAGACAGCGGCAGTCTAAGACTTTATTTTCCAGGTCTTGGTCCATCGCTGTTTCGTTTTTATAGTAAGTCTAATACATATTTTTCGAAGTTTGACGATTTTTCAATCCTCATAAACCCCGTCAGATCAATTCTTTCAGACTAGAACTTTATTTTCATCGTAAAGGAGCCAGAAGATATAGCAAATGCAAAAAGCAGACTTAGTGAAACTAGAGCGTGGCTTAGTACTGAGCTTATATCCATCAATGAATGATTTTTTAATGTAATGCATCTATTCTATCGTGCTTTTTACATTTTGAATGGGAGAACCATATGATTAAAAGTAGACATGCAAAACAGATGCTTAGTGGCACAGTCTTTTTGATATTAGTTGTCGTGAGTGTAATATTTGTTTTTGCAGAGATAGCTCCAAAAGATGTAGAGAACGTCCTTAGGAAAGAAGGATTTGATCATTTACCTCAGTCGTCATCTAATTTGTATGCATTATTTAACAAATGTCTAATGACACAAATGTGCCTACATAACCCAGTTTGAAAAAGCTTGAGAAAGCAAGAAACCACAGATGGATCAAAGTCTTGATCAAGGGCACTGCAGCAACGTCATCGGCGGCTTCGGCGGCTGTTGATTCCGCGGCAGGCGTTCTTGATCCGAACGCCAAGCTGACGCGTACGCAGATGGCCGTTCTTTTGAATAATTCTTTAATTGCTGTCGGTAAATACCCACAGATGAGCGATGTCGTCAAAAAATCGTTGGATGCTTTTGCGGATAAAGTTGCGGGGAATGACGACTGGGCTGCCGTAGCTTATATGGGACTTATTCGTGGCAAATCGGATGAGAAGGGGAAATCCTATCTTGCTGTCTCCGATTTCGTTACTCGCGTACAAATGGCTATAGTTCTTGAACGATTGTTGCAATTAAAGTAAAAAAATGAAACATCAAAGCAAACCCCCTAATCACTTTGATTCGGGGGTTTGCTTTTCAGAATAAGTTGTTTAGCAGACAAAAAATATTTATGTTAGTCAACAAAAACCGCGAATGGTCCGATGCTACGCGGTTTTGATATTGGGCTGATAGTCCACAATAATTGGGGTACGGGTGACAAGAACATTATCTGATTAAATACCGTAAAGCGACATTAAAATGGGATCATTGATTTCGTAGATAAATCAAGGGTTTTTAGACTTTATGGGAGTGGTTTTTTGTCATGTTTCAATGACATTAAACTCCCTTTTTCTGTGATTGACAATAATAAACCAATTCCAAAATACGACAAAAATAGTGTTTTTTCGAGAAAGGATTTTCAATAAAACTATTGAACCTATAAATATTTGGAATATTCATGTAAATTAGTTGGAGCTTAATTGGTGACTTAGAATATGACCACTGGGTTTTGATTGAAACCGTATAGTGCTACAAGATGTCAAGACAGTTATTTTAATATAGCTAAGGTGTGAAATGATTCACAAGGATGAAATTCTACTTCTGTGTAGTGGTTTTAATCTTCTCCCTGAGATGGGAATATGAATAATTATTTCCAGTTAAACGTTGTCCACAGGTGGCGGACAGAGCTCAAGCGAAGGCGCGGGAGGAATGGCTCTTCCTCCCTTATTCAGATGTGGATGAGAGTACAACCTCACGGTTATACACAGCAACTGGCGTATGTTTCTGCAGAGACTGATGCGGCAAGTAGTGATTATGAAGATGTATGTAACTGCTGATGCCTTTGCGGGTCTCACGCGGGCTGTTGTAATCGTTCAGATAGATTTCATTGTACTTCAAACTTCGCCAAAAGCGTTCAATGGCAATATTGTCTGTTGCTCGACCTTTACCATCCATACTGATGCGAACGTCGTGTTCTTTCAGTAGATCGATATACTGCGGACTCGTAAAGTGGCTTCCTTGATCACTGTTAATAATACCAGGCTTACGCTTTGCTAGTGCTCTTTTCATCGTTTCAAGAACAAAACCAATCTCTAAGCTTTGATCAAGCTGCCAATCAACGATATAACGTGAATACCAGTCTATAATGGCGTATAAGTACATCCAACCCTGCTTCATCCGAATATAGGTGATATCAACACTCCAGACCTGTTCAGGCTCTGTGATAGCTAATTTGCGCAGCAAATACGGGTACACCCTGTGCTGAAGATCACGTTTGCTTAAATTCGGACCTGGATAGATGGCCATGATTCCCATTTCACGCATATAGCGCCGAACCGTATTTTCATGAATCCGATCATGCTCACGATTCATAATAGAAGCTATTGTTCGATATCCCATAAACGGATGCTTCGTGTATAACTCATCTATCCGGTGTTTGAGGCGAATCTCCTCCGAGGATGGAGGAACCGGTTTGTAGTAAAGGCTGGAGCGGTTCAAGCTTAGTAGATCCGCTTGCACCAAGATAGCGTGTTCGGGGCAGTTCCATTCCAACAGATCGATTCGTTCCTCTCGGGACAGATTAGAGGCTAGATTTTTTTTTAAGCCACGACAATTGGGTGGTCAATCTGCCAACCTCGCCGTAGAGTTCATCGATTTGCTGCTCGTAGTCTTGCTTCATTTTCGTGATGCCTTTACGATCATCGACAAACAATTGTGAGAGGTTTTGAACCGCCTCTAGTTTCCACCGGTTGAGGACATTCGTATGTATACCCTCTTCAGCTGCGAGCTGTGATACTGTCTTTTCTTCTTTCAGAATTTCCAGTACCAACCGGGCTTTTTCCTCTGGGCTGAACTTCCTTCTTGGACCTGTCATACAACTAAGAAACTCCTTTTTTGCTGTCTAGATTATATGTAGCATTATACCGTGCTCATTACTAATAGGCATATATGAATGTATGATTGAATTAAGATTTCGGATAACTTTTCTAAAATCAGAATCATCTGAATAGATAAATAGTTTCAGCATGAAAGCGGCTTCTATGCTATGATAGTGAGTAAGTGATACTCGGAGTCTATCCAACTGACCATTACGAAATGGAGTAGTGATAACTATGAAAGTATATCATGGGGTTGACTGGATTGCGCCAGACGAGAAAATCGCCATTTTCAAGGAAACGAATCACAAGTACGAGCCCGAGCATATGCATACCTTCATGGAGTTGGTGTACATTTGGTCAGCTTCCGGGTGCCACCGAGTCAACGGGCAGTCATTTGAAGTGCAGCGGGGCGATCTTTTATTCATGAATGTGGGCGATACGCACAGCTTCGAAACGGATTCCAATATGGAGTATATGAATATTTTATTCGAGCCGGATTTTCTTTCCGATCAGCTCTCGATCGTGGAATCAACGCACAATTTCTTGTCTCTGCAGTTATTTCGGGAGTTCCACGAGCAGCTGGTAAAACCCGTTCCTCAAGTTAAATTTCGCGGAAAATCCATGATGGAGCTGGAAGAGCTACTGGAAACAATGCAGAGCGAATATATCGAAAAAAAAAGCGGTTACCGGATGCTGCTGCATGGGTATGCAACAATTTTGCTCGGAATGATGTTTCGAACTATGCAGGACAATTTCAAAACCTCAGAGTTTCGAGATGTATATGATATGCTGCCCTCGTTATTAACCTATATCGAACAACATTATGCAGGCCATATTACTCTTCAGGATCTGGCCAAACAAAGCTATTACTCCCCTTACTATATCAGCAAGGTGTTTAAGGAATGCTTCGGCTTTACCTTTACGGAATACGTGCAGCAGCTGAGACTGAGGGAGGCCAAACGAAAGCTGCTGGAAACGCAGGATTCGGTCGTGGAGATCGGCCGGAGTGTAGGCTACACGGATAAAACCCAGTTTTTTCGATTGTTCAAGCAGTCGTTCGGTATGACACCGCAGCAGCTGAGGAAAATGTAGTTTTCCTTCCACAATTTTGAATCCGCTTACAAAATGTCGAAAACAAAAAGTCCCGTGTGGGACTTTTTTTGTTTGTGTGGCAGTGGAAGCCTGTTTTAATTTTCATATGTCTTTAAAAGGATAGAAAATAAGAGGGATTTTCACTCATATTTTGACGAATGAGACATGACCTTAGTCAATCAAGACTGCGCATAGCGGTTTCGGACATGTCGATAAGTCGGTTACTGTGGAAATGTTGTCGTATTTGGTCAAGAGGTAGACGATTTCGTTTATCTAGCAAAAATTCAAATAAGTAGCAAAATAGTGATTGATTTTTTGGGGTTTCGGAATAAAAATGGGGATGAGTCCAAAAAACTCCAAAACTGCAGTACACGAACTGGAGGGTTGTAAATGAAGTCAAGGAGAAAGTCGATCCCCGTACTCCTGGTTTCCGTTCTCACACTTACCCTGGCATTGGCTGGTTGCTCGGATAGTCCGACGACCACGGCCCCGACAGCAGATCAGAAGAAAGACCCGCCCAAAGAAGCCGTTAAGCCAACCGGAGGAGGAGGACAAGGAACAACGCCCCCGGCACAGATTACAGAGTTTAAAGAATCCCCCTACTTCCAAGGCAAAGGTCTTCCTGCACTGAATACCCGATTACCAACGGATTACAAAGTTTCAAACGAAATACCCGCTAACCAGATGAAATATGAGATCGGCACTTACGGCGGTAATTTGAGAACGGTTACATCTGTGGTGGATTGGGATGCGGACGTATTCGTCATGGATAATGAGCCGCTGCTTAACACTCCCGGTATTCTGGGCGATGAAATCACGGGGAATATCTTGAAGGATTACAAAGTAAGCGATGATCAGAAAGAGTTTACCTTCTCCATGCGTAAAGGCTTGAAATGGTCGAACGGTCAGCCCGTAACGACAGAGGATGTTCGTTTTACAGTCGAGGATTTCTTGAATAACCCCGAGCTGACTCCGATTTATCCGGTTTGGCTGCGGGGGGGCGGTGTCGCTGAGGGTGCACCCTTGAAGCTTGATGTCATTGACGATTTTACCTTCAAGCTTACTTTTGACCGCCCATACGGCGGTATTCTGATTCGTTTTGCTATTCAAGGCTGGCGGGGTTATACGGAGCTTATCAAGCCTGCCCATTACTTGAAGCAGTTCCACAAGAAATATACTCCGATGGAAAAGCTCGAGCCGATCATCAAAGAAGCCGGCTTCCAGCCAGGTGAATGGGCTAATCTATTCAACGACAAGGACATTACGAACTGGAAGCTCAATCAGAAAAAGGCGCTCGGATTCCCGGTACTGTATCCTTGGATTCAGACGAAGCATACCGATTCCGTGACAACGTACGAACGCAATCCGTATTACTTTAAGGTCGATCCCGCAGGAAACCAGTTGCCGTATATCGATACGATTCAAAGCTCTCTTGTGCAGGACATCGAGATGGTAGGGCTCAAGACAATTGCTGGGGAAGTGGATTTCTCTCGGGAGTCGGCTGCGCTGATCAAGATGCCGCTATACAAAGAAAACGAGAAAAACGGCTACAAGGCTAACCTTGCCAGCATGCACGTTACGCCGACGGACGTCTTCTTAAACCAGACTTATGATGATGCCAATTGGCAAAAGGTCGTTCAAGACGTCCGCTTCCGAAAAGCGCTGAATCTTGCGTTAAACCGCAAGGAAATCATCAGCACCATTTATTACGGCTTTGCCAAGCCGGGTACGATTGAGGACAATACATTTGATCTGGCACAGGCAAACCAACTGCTTGACGATATGGGGATGAAAAAAGGCCCGGACGGCAAGCGGCTCGGTCTAAATGGCAAGACCTTCACGATTCCTTTTGAAGTCGGTGCGCAGGCGCCGGATATAGTTCCACTTACACAGCTTATCGTGGAAATGTGGAAGCAGCTTGGTTTAGATGTCACGATGAAAACGATCGATCAAAAACTGTGGAACACGAAAAACACCGACAATCAGCTGCAAGCCTCGATGATTTGGACACATACGCCACTTTGGTATATGGGTGACTGGGGGCTTGGTCAATGGGCACCAGCATGGAACGACTGGAAGACGTCAGGCGGCAAGAAAGGCAAAGAACCACCGGAAAATGTCAAAAAGTTTTATTCGCTTATCGATCAAGCGGCTGCGGCCAAACCGGACGATGCGAAGAAACTGATTGAGCAGGTGAAGTCGGAGCTGAAGGATAACATGTATTATTTCGTCCACATCGCCGATGTGAAGCAGCCGATTATTGTCAATGCCAAGCTGCATAACATTCCGAGCGATGCTGCATTCGCCATCGCAACCAACTTTAGCGGCGAGCAATTCTTTTTTGGCAAATAATTGAAAAGCATGTACCCGAGGAGCCTGGCCGAATCACGTCGCCCGGGCTCCCGGGTTCGTATTCTTATTACCGGCATCCATGGAAGGAGGCACTGCATGGCTAATTATATTACTTATCGGGTTCTGCAACTGATCCCGCTATTGATTGCCATAAGCATTATTGTGTTCGTCATCATTCAACTGCCGCCGGGGAATTTCCTCGATCAATACGTGGCGCAGCTGAAAAATTCAGGCACGGCCGTATCGGAAGGTACGATTGCGAGTTTGCAAATGCAGTACGGGCTCGATAAACCGATGTACATGCAATATATAATATGGGTCAAAAATATTGTGCTGCACGGCGATTTCGGCCGTTCGTTCCAGTATAACATGCCGGTCGCCGACGTCATCGGCCCTAGGCTGTCTCTGACCCTGGTCATATCGCTTATTTCACTTATTTTTGTCTGGATAGTCGCTATACCGATTGGGATCTATTCTGCAACGCATCAATATTCATTACTGGACTACGTCTTTACTTTCTTCGGCTTCATCGGCTTGGCGATGCCAGGCTTTCTTATTGCTTTATTGCTGATTTATTTTATTTTTTCCCAGACCGGTGTAGCTCTCACAGGACTGTTCTCACCTGATTTCGTAGACGCGCCATGGAGTATGGCGAAGGTTATGAATATGCTGCCGAGGCTTGTTCTGCCGGTAATTGTGATCGGTATGTCCGGAACCGCCTCCCTGATCCGCGTGACGCGGGGGATGCTGCTCGACGAGCTGTCGAAGCAATATGTCATTACCGCACGGGCAAAAGGGGTCACTGAAAATAAGCTATTGTTTAAATATCCCGTCCGCATGGCTATCAATCCGCTTATCAGTACCATTGGCTGGACGCTTCCGGCACTTATTTCCGGTGAAGCAATTGTCGCTATCGTACTGAATCTGCAGACAACAGGACCTATGCTGCTTAAAGCGCTTATGTTCCAGGATATGTATTTGTGCGGCAGCTTCCTTCTGATCCTTAGCGTGTTGACGGTGTTGGGCACACTACTGTCGGATATTTTACTCGCCCTAGTCGATCCAAGGATTCGCTTTGGAGGTGTGGCGGAATGAGTACCATCACGACAATCTCGAGAACGTTTCGGCGGAGAAAACAACAAAGCCAAGAAAAAAGCTATGAGGTGGCTTCACAGTGGCAGCTGATGTGGTGGAAATTCAAAAAGCATAAGGTTGCTCTGGCCTCGGCGATCATCCTGCTGTTGTTTTATTTGGTGGCTGTCCTCTGTGAATTCGTCAGTCCTAACTTACCCGAGGCGCGATTTACCGAGTACAAAAACTCGCCGCCACAGAGCATTCATTTCATCGATCCGAAATCCGGTTTTCAGCTGCGTCCGTTCGTGTACGGAATGTCAGAGAAGGTCGATGAACAAACCTTTCGGCGTACGTTCGCACCGGACCCGGAGAAGAAGTATGAAATTCATTTCTTCGTGGCGGGCGAGCCTTACAAAATGTGGGGCTTCATCCCAATGAGCGTTCATCTGTTCGGGCTGCAAAATCCGAAAGATCCCCTCATCCTTATGGGTACGGATAAGCTGGGGCACGATTTATTTTCCCGCATCATTTACGGGGCCCGCATCTCATTGTCGTTCGGGCTGATGGGCATTGTGCTTACACTCATCCTTGGCTTAGTGCTTGGCGGCGTTTCCGGCTATTTGGGCGGCGTGTCCGATACGATCATTCAGCGGATCATCGATTTATTAATTTGTATTCCGACCATTCCTCTATGGATGGCGTTATCGGCAGCTCTACCCAAGAATTGGTCGGCAGAGCAAACGTATTTTGGCCTCATTATCATTTTCTCGATTATCGGCTGGACCGGACTTGCCCGTGTCGTACGCGGTAAAATTTTGTCTCTGCGCGAAGAGGACTTTACGATGGCTGCCCGACTGGCCGGTGCAAGCGACATTCGTATCATTCGTAAGCATTTGCTTCCATCATTCGCCAGCTATATCATCGTGAACGTAAGCTTAACCATTCCAGGTACGATACTGGGGGAAACAGCGCTTAGCTATATCGGTGTCGGTTTACAGCCGCCAGTGGTTAGCTGGGGCGTGCTGCTGCAAGATGCTCAGAACCTGGAGACGCTAGCCCATCATCCCTGGCTGCTCTGGCCGGCTGTATTTATTATACTAACCGTACTTATGTTCAATTTTCTCGGCGACGGATTGCGGGATGCCGCAGATCCTTACAAGTAAGGAGGCGAAGCGATGGCACGGCAGGATGAAGTCATATTGGAAATGAAAGACGTGAAGGTGCATTTCCATCTGGACGAGGGTGTGCTGAAGGCGGTCGACGGCATCGATTTGCGGATCAAGCGCGGGAAGACACTCGGTATCGTCGGCGAGAGCGGCTGCGGCAAGAGCGTTACCTCGCAAGCGCTTCTCCGTATCGTTCCAAAGCCCGGTGAAGTGGAGGGAGAGATTATGCTGTATCGCTCCGGAAAAGGGAAGGAGGAGGGAATCGATCTGATCCAGCTGGATCCTCGGGGTAAAGAAGTACGGGATATCCGGGGCGGAGAGATCGCCATGATTTTCCAAGAGCCGATGAAGGCTTTCTCGCCGATTCATACCATAGGTAATCAAATTATGGAGGCGATTCTGCTTCATGCGACACAGGATAAAGAGGAGGCGTATCGACTCGGAGTAGAGATTCTGCGAAAGGTCGGCATGTCCAATCCGGAGCAGCGCATGGGCGAATACCCGCACCAGCTGTCCGGAGGCATGAGGCAGCGAGCCATGATCGCCATGGCGCTGTCCTGCAATCCGTCCATTCTGATCGCCGACGAACCGACAACCGCATTGGATGTCACGGTACAGGCGCAAGTGCTTCAACTGATCAACGACTTAAAGGCGAACAATGAAACGTCCGTTATTTTCATTACGCACGATCTTGGCGTCATAGCCGAAATGTCCGATGACGTTGCCGTCATGTATTTGGGCAAGGTAGTCGAGTACACGGATGTGGATACGCTTTTTCACGGTCCGAAGCATCCGTACACGAGGGCGCTGCTCAATTCGATTCCCGCTATAGGACGTGAAACCAAAAGGCTGGAGTCGATTGAAGGCACCGTACCGTTCCCTATGAATTTACCGAAGGGCTGCGGGTTTTATTCGCGCTGCAAGCAGGCGGTAGATGGCGTCTGCAACATAGCAGATGTACCGCTTGTGGAAGCAGCGGAGGGACATTATGTCCGCTGCTTGCTGGTGAAAACGGAATCAACCGAACCGGAGGTGAGGGCATGAACGCCATCCAAGAGGAATTCGTCCTGGAAGTTCAATCCATGAAAAAATATTTTGCGATCAAAAAAGGGTTCCTGCAAAAAACTGTCGGATACGTCAAGGCGGTAGACGATGTACATTTCTATATTCGTCCGGGTGAAACCTTCGGGCTCGTCGGCGAATCCGGCTGCGGCAAGACGACGCTCGGACGATGCACGCTTCGCGCAATCGAGCCTTCATCCGGCTCGGTGCTGTTCCGCGATCGGCAGGGGAGCGTTCGCGATGTGCTCAAGATGGAAACGAGCGACTTGCGCGCCATTCGTCGCGATATGCAGCTGATTTTCCAAGATCCTTATTCGTCGCTTAATCCGCGTATGACGGTGTTGAACATTATCGCTGAGCCTTTAGTCTGTAACGGGCTGTTGAGCGGTCAGGCCCTGGTGGATCGTGTCAAGCAGCTGATGGAACTTGTCGGACTGAACAGCCGCCACCTAGAGCGGTACCCTCACGCGTTCAGCGGGGGACAGCGACAGCGGATCGGCATCGCTCGTGCGCTTGCCACGGACCCGAAGTTTATCGTATGCGATGAGGCGGTGTCGGCGCTGGACGTGTCGGTTCAAGCCCAGATCATCAATCTGCTGCAGGACTTGCAGGAGAAGCTCCACTTGAGCTATTTATTCATCTCTCACGATCTCGGTGTTATCCAGCACATTTCGAATCGAGTGGGGGTCATGTACGTAGGCAAGATGGTCGAAACGGCTTCCACAAAAGATTTGTTCGCGTCGCCTAAACACCCCTACACCGAGGCGCTGCTTTCTGCCAAGCCTATACCGGATCCACGGAAGAAATCGAATCGGATTATATTGTCGGGCGAGGTAGCCAACCCGGCCAACCCTCCATCCGGCTGTTATTTCCACCCACGCTGTCCTTATGCTCAAGATGTGTGCCGGAAGGAGGCGCCGGAGATGAAGCAAGTAGCGGAGGGCCATTATGCGGCATGCCATTTTGCCGGCGAGCTGGAGCTGAGGGGGGCATCCGTCTCATGATGAGCATCTTCGTACAGCTGATCCTTTTTTTGATTGCGTTAGCGATTATTTGTCTGGCCTCGATGTGGTACACCCGCATGCTGGTCGACAAAATGGTCTTTGCCAAGCATCGCGATTTAGAAGCGATCACTTCGACTGGAGATATTCCCCAGGCTTGGTCGGAGCACTACGTCCGGCGGATGATTCGGCTGCGGGAAACCGGTAAGGAGGATCAATTGGGGCGAGTGCACAGGGCTGCCAGAAAATCTTATTTGCGCCGGCTTGCGCGATTGAGCGAGTATGTCCGCCGCACCCGTTTCGTAGAGAACGAAGAAACGCGGAAGCATGCTTTGAGATCATTGAACAGATTGGATCGGGAATGGAGGACGTCGGCGAATGAACCCTTTCCACGATGAGCAGCAGAAAAAAGCTAGGGCGACGCTAATCTCATTCGCGCTTACGATCGTCTTCTCGCTGCTCGCGCTCTATAACTGGTGGGAGCTTCGAATGCTGGTCGTCACCATGATGGTCATCTTAAAGGTAAATCCGTACGCTTGGAAAGCTATTGACAATATGATGTTTCTCTTGGCAGGAGTCGGGTGGCTCTCCTATGTCTTTTACAGCCAGTATGTCTTGAAAAAATGTGCATTGGCTGGGAAATTGCTGCCGGGTTCAGCTTTGTTGCTTGCATGCCAGCTTTGGCTGCTCGTATTGAGCAGGGGGATTCCGGCTTTATTCGGCGTAATCAACTCATCCTACGGATGGATCCTTGCGCTTGAAGGTGCGGTAGCGATACTCTTGACCGCGTTTGTGTTCTCACACCGGCGGATCGGGGAGAAGGGCAGAAAGCTCACAGCGAAGCCATAGTCGCTCGGTAAACTGTCGGTGCGGCACGGCAGGACGCGAAAAGAAAGAGGGTGATCGCACATGATAGTTGCGGAACGATACCAGCACATTCTCCGGCTGGTGAATGAAAAGGGAAGCATACGCGTTACCGAGCTTAGCCAGCTTTGCAAAGTTACCGAAGAAACGATCCGACGCGACCTGGGCCGGCTCGAGAGCGAGGGCAGATTGATGCGAAGCTATGGTGGAGCTATGCGGATTCAACCGCAGACTACGGAGACATCTTATCAGCTTCGTGAGGCGATTCACGTTACCGAAAAACAGCGCATCTCGGCCGAGGCCGTCAAATATGTTGCCCCGAACGACAGAATCGTGCTCGATGCAAGTACAACCGCTTGGCATATGGCGTCTCATCTACCGGACATTCCACTGACGGTATTGACCAACTCGCTGAAAGTGACCTTTGTACTCAGCGAGAAGAAAAACGTGACGGTAATTAACACCGGAGGGATTTTGGTTTCAAACTCGCTCTCGTTTTTGGGCCCATTGGCCGAGCAGGCGCTTGAGGAATATCACGTGAATAAAGCGTTCATTTCTTGCAAGGGTGTTCATATGGAGCGCGGCATCAGTGAATCCAACGAGCTGCAAGCCCGGATTAAACGCAAGATGGTCGGTATGGCGGAGGAAGTGTATCTGCTTGCCGATTACAGTAAATTCGACGTTCAGGCTTTCACTATGATAAGCGGTTGGAACCAAATTCACCATCTCATCACGGATGCGCAAACACCAGCAGAATATACGCAAATGCTCCAGCGAAAATTTATTAACGTCATCCAATTGCCGGAGCAGTGAGGCTGACGAGGTATGTAAGCTAAGTCAAGGCGGAATCGCCATTGAAGTTGGCGCAAACCGCGATGAAATCAAGCGGTAGTGGGGTCTATGATTGGTATAGAAGCAGGGGATGGTGCCAAGGACACGAGTTCAACGCCATCCTTATCATCTTCAAGGAAAAGAGGAATGCTTATGATCGGAAAAATAACCTGGCTCATCCCGGACGGGTTTCTACCCCCGAAAAGCACGGGAGAGCAGATCAGTCACGAAGCCGTATGCGTACTGAATGTGGGGAATGAGGATGCGGATATCCGCCTCACCTTCTATTTCGAGGATCGGGAGCCGATGGATCGGTTTCGGGCGGCTTGCCATGCTAGGCGCACCCACCATATCCGACTGGATCGGTTGAAAGATTCGGAAGGCAATCCGGTCCCGATCGGCGTCCCTTACGCCATTGAGGTAGCTAGCAGCGTGCCTATCATAGTGCAGCACAGTCGATTGGATACGACGCAGGAGGCGTTAGCTCTTTTTACAACGATGGCCTACCCTGTGGAATAGAGGCGATGACCATGGTCAATCAACTGCGGCGAAGCCAGTTCATGAACGATGCCAATATTCCTTTTGCGATGACCCGGTGCTTTCATGACGATCACAATATGCCTACGGATCATTCGCATGATTTCATTGAACTCGTGTATCTTGTTAGCGGAAATGCCGATCATGTATTTGAAGGCGAGGCTTATCCCATCAAGGCGGGAGACGTGTTCATCATTAATCCCGGCGAGGTACATACCTATCGGACATTACCGGGAGAACGGATCGAAATAATCAATTGTCTGTTTACGCCGGAGCTTATCCATGAATCGCTGTTGAAGGAGCTCGGGGTATCCCAATCGATGGACTACTTCTACGTTCACCCTTTTCTGGATAAAAGAGAACGCTTCCACCACCGTTTGAATTTACACAGTGCGGCGGCGGGGCGCGTGCTTCAGCTGATGGAGAGTATTATGGCGGAATGGGAAAACCGCAGATCCGGTTATCTTACTGTGATCAAGCTTCAGATGCTGCAGCTCCTCATTGTGTTATCTCGCTATTACGGCACTTCGTCGAATGTGAAGAAGAGGTCGCCCCGTGTCGCCTCGGAGCATTCACTGCTTGTGCGTCGAATAACGGGTTTTCTGGAGCGTCACTTTGACAAGAAGCTGGCCATCACCACCCTTTGCGAAATGTTCAACATCAGCTCCAGGCAGCTGAATCGGGTTTTTAAGCAAGAGACCGGGGTAACGGTTACGGAGCGCATCCATCAGATTCGGATTGATCGGGCGAAGCAGTACTTGGATGAAGGAGACGATAAGGTGATCCATGTCGCCCAACGCGTCGGTTACGAAGATCCGGCTTTTTTCACACAGCTGTTTCGGCGCTTAGTAGGCTGCCCGCCAGGACAATACCGCGATCGAAACGGTTAAAGTTCGACGGATGCAGGATGTCAACAGTCGTCTTTTAATAAATAAGTTCAAGCATTTGAGGCTGTTTCGATAATAGGAGGGGTGGAGAATGACATTACGAGTGGGCGTAGTCGGCGTGGGGAATATTGGAAGCATCCATGCAGGTGTGTATAAAGACCATGCGAAGACCGAGCTGGTAGCTGTTTGCGATATCGTCAAAGAGAAAGCAGACGCCGCTGCGCACAAATATGGCTGTCGGGCATTCTATAGTGTTCGTGAGATGCTGGAGAGCGGGATCCAGCTGGGTGCCTGTTCGGTTGCAACCAAAGGCGAAGAGAATGGCGGAGAACATTATGAGCCTACGATGGAACTGTTAGCTGCAGGCATTCCGGTGCTTGGGGAGAAGCCGATTTCAAACCGGATCGATGAAGGAGAACGGATGGTGGCGCTGGCGAAGGAGAAGCATGTGCCTTATGGTATAAACCTGAATCACCGGTTCACACCGGCAGCGAAGCGGGCCAAAGATTGGATCGAATCGGGACGGCTCGGAAAGCTCCATATGATCAACATGAAAATGTGGATCAACAACCCGGTAGAGACGTCGCCGTGGTTTCATTTGCGCGCCCTGCATCCCCATTCCTTTGATGTGATCCGTTATTTCTGCGGGGATGTGAAACGGGTGGGCGCCTTCATGATGAAGGGAGAAGGCCGGACGATCTGGTCCAACACCCAAATCATACTGGAATTTGCGAACGGCGCCATCGGCAATCTCGTCGGGAGCTATGATGCGGGGGCTAGCTATGGATTGGAGAGATGTGAGGTGGCCGGGGCCAACGGCCGATTCGTGCTGGAGGATGCCTGTGAGGAGCTAACCTTTTATCCTCGATGGAGCATAGAGACCGAGAGTTACAGCTATCTGGGCGGGATGCGCCACTTCAATGAAACGTTCAAGAGCCGAATCAGCCATTGGATCGAACAGCTGGATGCAGGCACCGCCTACAATCAAATTAACGGCTCTGGCGAGGATGCGCTTAAGGCTCAATATCTAATTGAAGCGGCCATCCGTTCTTTCGAAACATCGACGATCGTCGAACTTTAATATGAGGAGGCAACCTTCATGATTCGATTAGGTATTAATTCCGTTTTGTTCAAGGAGTTTGATTTTGCTACGGCGGCCAAGCACATCAAAATGAGCGGTTACGACGGCGTGGAGCTGTCCGCCATCAAGGGGATGTGCGAACACTTGGAGCTGGATCATTGGGAGGAACAGGCGCCGGAGCTTCGACGTATCGTTGAGGAAAACGGGCTGCAGCTGCTGTCGATGGAGGTGGCGGCACTGGACGAGGAACGTCTTGGCAAGGCTTTTGCGGCAGCAAATGCGCTCGACATTCCTGTCGTGAATGTGGGTCCCGGCGGTAAGTCGGATGTAGAAGACGATTTGCTCTCCACCATCGACAAGCTGACAAGGATGGCAGGACTGGCCGAGCAGTATGGAGTTACGCTTTGCGTGAAAGCGCATGTCGGCGGCTCGATTTACAATACGCCGACGACGCTCCGTGCCATAGATGCCATTGCAAACGCATCTTTCGGTATCGATATGGACCCGAGCCACATTTATCGTGCGAACGAAAATCCGGAAGAAGCTCTCCCGCAAGTTATCGGGCGCGTCCGACATATCCATATTCGGGATTGTAAAGGACGGCAGGCAGGTCCGGGACCGATCGAAGCGCAGGCTTGCGGACGCGGCGATATCGATTTGATCGGATATTGCAAAGTGCTGGCCGAAAGCGGTTATGATGGCCCAGTTTGTCTTGAAGTGATCGGTGCCAACGGACATTCGTTGGCTCAGGCGACCGCCGTCGCAGCTGAAAGCTATGGCTACTTGAATGCTGTGCTGCGTTCGCTCGGTGCCCGATAATAAACACTCGGAATCAGACGGAGGGATTCACAATGTCCAAATCCAACAAAAAACCGAATTTGCTGCTGCTCGGTATCGACAGCTTGCGGCGTGACCATATGAGCGCTTACGGCTATCATCGCTTGACGACTCCCCACATAGACCAGTATAGCAAAGGAGGCGTGCTGTTTGAGCAGCACTTCTCGCCTAGTATTCCTACGACGCCCGGATATGCTTCCATGCTCACAGGTATGGATTGCTTCGGAACGGATGTTGTCGCCTTACGTCATGGCGGGCCGGTCGGCGATCATGTGAAGGCACTCGCCGAGGTGCTTGAAGGGGAAGGCTATAATACGACTTGCATCGGCTTCACCGGAAATCCGTCAGCACGAGGATTCCAGAATTACATGGACTATGAAGGGTGGGGCGCGGACGAAACGGGACGCAGTCCGAAAGCGGAAAACCTGAATCGTGTCGCGATCCCGGAATTGAAGCGTCTTGCGGATGATGACAAGCCGTTCTTCCTTTTCCTGCGGCACATGGACCCGCATTCCCCTTATTTGCCCCCGCAGCCTTTTGAACGAATGTTTTATGACGGGGACGAAAAAGATCCGAGCAATCATTCACTCGATGGCCTTTATGCATTCAAACCCTTCGTCGACTATTTCCACTCTTGGATTCCGGAGGGCTGCACCGACAGCGAATATGTCGACGCCCAGTATGACGGGGCAATCGCCTACATGGATGCAGGCATACAATCGATCTTCACGGCTTTGGAAAAGCTGGGAATTGAAGAAGAGACCCTTGTCGTCATCACTTCCGACCACGGAGAGACGCTGAACGAACACGATTGCTACTACGACCATCATGGACTGTATGAGACGAACTTACGAATTCCACTCATCCTAAGATATCCGGGAAAGCTCCCTGCAGGGCGGCGCATCTCCAGCTTCTCGCAAATTAAGGACGTGATGCCGACTGTCCTTGAATTGCTCGGTATCGACAGCGGCATCGCTTTTAATGGTCGCAGTCTCCTGCCGCTGGTCCGGGGAGAAGAACGGGTGCCTGAAAGTGAGATGTATATAACGGAGTGCACTTGGATGCGGAAGCATGGCTGGCGTACGCCGGAATGGAAGCTGATCGTGGCCTTGGAGCCGGATTTCCACTTTAAGCCGGCCTTGGAGCTCTATAATCTGGTCCGCGACCCGGAGGAGCTGCATAACGTTGCATCTGACGAGCCGGAAGTCGTGGCTCTGCTGCAGTCGCGCATGGAAGCGCACATCGAGCGAAGGGAAGAGGCAACCGGCAGAATCAATCCTATCGCCGTAAATCTGAACTGGCATGGCCTTGGGGGCGGGCCGTTCGAATCATCGCAGCAGGCTTACGATTCGCTGCATATCGGTTCGTCCGTCACGGCGAGAAAGCTGCAGGCGAAGGCGAAGGATGCGGATGAAACGGTCAATGCGGCCGAAGCTGAGGAAGTAGAAGAAAGATCGGAAGAAGAAACCTCCGTCTAAGATGTGACGGGACTGGTATAGAGGAACGGAAGAGAAAGGAATGTACGGGAACCGTCGTTCCTCTCTTCCTCATTTTATGGAGAGAGGAGATGTGACAGGATGGTAAAGGTTGCCGTTATCGGTGTGAATCATATCGGACGTATTCACTGCCGTACGTATGCTGAGCATCCAGATGCAGAGCTTGTGGCAGTATGCGATCTGAACCGGGAGCTAGCCGATTCGGTTGCAGCGCAGCTTGGGGTGCGTGCTTATTATGATGTGGCGACGCTGCTGGAGCGTGAACCAATCGATATCGTCAGCGTTGCGACAGGGGGCAAGGAGAACGGGTCTCACCATTTGGAGCCTGTCATGGCGGCCATTGCAGCGGGGAAGGATGTGCTTGTCGAGAAGCCGATCTCGAACGACATTGGTGAGGCGAGGGAAATGGTTCGATTCGCGAAGGAAAGGGGCGTCCGCTTGGGATGCAATTTAAATCACCGCTTCACGCCTGCCGCCAAAAAAGCAAAGCAATGGATGGAAGCGGGCGACATCGGAACGCCACTGTACATCAATATGCGATTGACGATCGGCAATCCTAACGAGTCAACGCCTTGGATACATCTTCGTGCGCTTCATCCGCACTCGTTTGACGTCGTTCGTTACTTTGGAGGAGAGGTAAGGAGAGTGCAGGCATTTTTGACGAAGTCGCCTGGACGGTCCGTCTGGTCGACGGCATCGATCAATCTCGAATTTGCATCCGGAGCGGTCGGGCATTTGACCGGCAGCTATGATATTTTCGGATGGCATTCCATCGAAGGCTGCGAAGTTGCGGGAGATAAGGGCCGATTCGTACTAGATAACGTGTACGAATCGGCAACGCTCTATCCTCACCGGGAGGAAGAACTGCGGGTGTACCGCAACTCCATCATGACGGGGATGCGAGGGTTCGACGATACGTTTCGGTTGCGGCTCGGTGCATTCATTAGAGAAGTAAGGGACGGCGTCCTCCCTGATCAAATATCGGCATCGGGTGAGGACGGTTTAGCCGTGCAAAAGATTATCGAAGCGGCCATTCGCTCACACGAGTCCGGTGGGGCTGTGGTTGAGGTGGAGTAGTGCCATCATGGAGAGCCGATCCGGAGGAGGAAGGTTCATGAACAACGATAATACAGGGCTTATACTTTGGTTTACAGGATTGTCGGGCGCGGGTAAGACGACGACCGCCCGTGCCCTGCTCGAACCGCTCAGGGCTTCGGGAGCGCGTGTTGAGCTGCTCGATGGGGATGAGCTGCGCAGCATCATCTCCCGAGGACTGGGTTTCAGCCGTGAGGATCGGCTTGAAAACATCAGCCGCATCATTTACATCAGCAAGCTGCTAGCCCGCAACGGGGTGATCGTCATGGTTTCGGCCATTACACCGTACCGGGAAATGCGGGAATTGGCGCGAAGAGAGCTGCCGGGCTTTGTGGAAGTTTTTGTGGACTGCCCCTTGAGCGAATGCGAGCGGCGCGATGTGAAAGGACTGTACGCCAAAGCAAGAAAGGCGGAAATTCCGCATTTTACAGGAATCGGCGACCCTTATGAACTACCTGAGCATCCCGATATAGTGATCCGTACGCATACCCAAGATGTAGAAAGCAACGTATCGATGCTGTTGGACTACATTTCACTTAGATTAGAAAGGAGTGACGCGGTCTGAATATCTTATTCATTTCGCTGGATACACTCCGAGCCTCCCGACTTGGCTGCTACGGATACGGGAAGCCGACATCTCCCCATATCGATCGAATTGCTTCCGAAGGCGTATTGTTCGAACGGGCCTATGCCACCGACATTCCGACTGAGGTCGCACATACCGGCATTTTTACAGGTAAGGTGGGGCTGAGGACGGGTGTCGTCTCCCACGGTTCCCCCTTGATGCAGCTGCCCAAATCCGAGTCATGGCTGCCGACGCTGCTGCGGTCCGGCGGCTATACTACTGCGGCGGTCGACAACTTGTATCAGTTGAAGGAATGGTTCGCCAGAGGGTACCGGTACTATATCAATTCGGTTGGGAAGCAACGGCAGATTGACGGCCAAACCGTGAACGAATTGGCATTCTCTTGGATTCACGAACACAAGGAAGAGAACTTCTTTTTATTTCTTCATTACTGGGATACGCATTCCCCGTATTTGCCGCCGAGCCAGGATGCGAGACAATTCTATGAAGCCGGACGGGATCCCTTTGATCCGTCGAATACAAGCATGAAAGCTGCATACAATCATGCGGCTTATCCTTTTTTTAAGCACCACCATTACGAGCACCTGGGTCCGGTAACTGACGCAGAGTACGTCAATGCGTTGTATGATGCGGAGATCCGGTACTTGGACGATAGGCTGCGCGAGCTGGACCAAGTACTCGTCCAGGAGGGATTGTATGACGATACCTTGCTCGTCCTGTTCGGGGATCATGGGGAAAGCTTAACGGAGCACGACATTTATTGGGATCATTGCGGCTTATATGAAACAACAGTACATATACCTATGATTTTACGATGGCCCGGACGATTGCCCTCAGGCCGCAGAATTGGCGGGTTGGTGCAGCAGACCGATTTGATGCCGACGGTATTGGAGGCGGCAGGCCTACAGACTCCACAAGGTCTGGACGGCCGCAGCCTATGGCCGAGTATTCGCGGAGAGGAGGACGGTACCCGTGACACCGTATTCTTAAGCGAATGCGCTTGGCAGGCGAGTCGAGGCATTTTGACTAGGGAAATGAAATTAATCCGCACAGTCGATTCGGGACCGTTTCGCCGTCCCTCTCGGGAGCTCTATAATTTGCGAACAGACCCGGGAGAAACGATCAATCTTGCGGGGACCAATACGGCGTTAGCCGACGAATTGGAACACAGCCTGGATTCATGGGTGGCCGACGTGCTGGACGGACGTCCGGATCCGATGGAAACGCAGCTCCGATTCGGGCTCCCATTCAAAAATCGGATTCACGAGATCTTGCTGCAATACGGTTTAACTTGGGAAGAGTGGCTTAGCGATCCCCGACAGGAACGTTTTGACGAAGCGGTGGCAGCCCGGCAAGCGGGGAGGAAAGAGCCGTCATGAGCCGCCCTAACATCTTGTTAATCATGGCCGATCAGCTGCGGTATGATTGTATCGGCTACAGTCGCAGCGCACCGGTGGAGACGCCAAATATCGACAGACTTGCAGCCGAGGGCATGTGGTTTACGAATGCTTACACGCATATACCGGTTTGCGGTCCCTCCCGTCAATCGCTAGTGTGCGGTCAGCGGCCGGAGACGTTCGGAGGTTTGTGGAACCACTCAATCGCCTTAAAGGTCGCCTCTTTGGAGCCGAGCTCATACTCGTGGGCGAGAACGCTGCAGGAAGCGGGTTATCGCTGCAGTTATATCGGTAAGTGGGACGTTCATCCGCAGCATGATCCTACTCGGTACGGCTTTGACGAATACATCGACAGCAATAAGTATTACAGAAGCTGGATAAAAGAGAAATACCCGGATCTTGCTTATACGCAAGGGTATATGGGAGAGGTCGATCCTCTTCCGCTCGAGCATTCAAGCACGCACCAGACAGCTGCAATGGCCTCAGAGCTCTTAGGGCGGATGGCTTCCGATGCCGGCGTTCCGTGGCTTCTGCGCGTGAACTTTCGGGAGCCCCATTTGCCCTGTCGTCCGACCGCCACGTTCGCAAAACGCTATCCGCCTGAGCAGGTGCACGAATGGCCCAGCTTCGGCGATACGTTCATCGACAAGCCTTACATTCAAGCACAGCAGCTTCTTAATTGGAATATTCAAGATTACTCATGGGACGATTGGGCCCCTATCGTCTCAAGGTATTTTGCGGTTATCAGTCAATTGGACGATGCGATCGGCGAGCTGCTGCGGCAGTTGGATGCAACCGGGCTGAGCGATAACACCATCGTGTTGTTTACAGCCGATCACGGCGATATGTGTGGAGGGCACCGGATGATGGATAAGCACTACGTGATGTATGAGGATGTTGTAAAGGTGCCGCTTGCCGTCCGTTGGCCCGGCATGGTGGCGCCGGGCAGCCGCTGTGATCAGTTTGTATACAATATGCTCGACCTTCCGCCGACACTGCTGGAGGCCAGCGGTTCGCCAAGTCCGGAAAGAATAGGGGTTGCGCTGCATGGCGAGTCCCTGTTATCTCTATTGCAGGGGCATGAGCCGCAGGGATGGAGAGATCACGTTGTTGCCACATATAACGGCCAACAATTTGGCCTGTACTCACAGCGTATGATTCGTACAAGCGACTGGAAGTACGTATGGAACCCGACAGATACGGATGAATTGTACGATATGCGGGCCGATCCGAACGAATTGAGCAATATCGCCCGGCATCCGGATCATGCTGCAACGGTGACCGAACTGCGCCACCGATTGTACGAGATTTTACTGCGGGATGGCGACGGGCTGGTGCAGAACCATTGGATGAAGGAACAACTGCTTGCAGGCCGTAAGAAGTAGCAGGAAACGTCCTGTGCGGGCCAATCCATGCACTCTCTTCTACCTAGGGGAATAAAGAAAGCGCCGCTTAACCGGATATACCGGTCAAGCGGCGCTTTCTTATGACTGGCGAACCAGCTTCGTCACGCGACCGTCGGAAATCCATTCCGCCACGTAGACGTTTCCTTGGGAGTCGACACAAACCCCGTGCGGGGAGCTGAACTTATCCGGACGATAGTACGATTTGGGTAAGTTCGGCCAACCCTGCTGTTTATAAGCCTGCTGATCCTCCCCAAGATGCGTAATCAATCGATCCTCACTATCAAGTACCGTGATCCGGCTATTCAAATCCGGCAAATACACTTCGTCTTGCCAACGTAAAGACCTGAATGCGATGGTTGCGGCGGTCCGCCACATAAAGCTCGGGCTCGTCTCCGCTTTAGAATTCTTGATTGTGCAGCTTGAACTCGCTCGGGGTCCGGCCAGTTACTGCTTTGAAGTTGCGGGAGAAGTAATGTACGCTGGAATAGCCTAGCTTCTCGGCTACAGCTTCGACCGATTTTTCTTGAAGCAGCAGGAGCTGTGCTTGCTTTATCCGTTCCATTACGAGGAAATGCTTGGGTGCATAGCCCGTCGCTTCACGAAACAGCTCTGCGAAGTAGGTAGGGTGGTAGCCGACAATCGCGGCCAACTCGGAAATGGACCAGGCGTAGGTCGGACGGTTTCGGATCGCTTCTACGGCTATAGCGATTTTGCTGCTTTCATTGGCGGCACGGAACCGCTTGTCGAGCTGAAACCGGATCAGCGTTCCGAGCAATTGAATCAAGTACCCGCGCAAAATTGCCTCGAAGCCGGGGTCTTGATGCAAAAACTCTTTTGCCATACGGATAAACAATCCTTCAACTCCTTTCACGTCAAACAAGGGCCAAAGCTCCAGATCGCCGATCCCTTCCACCTCAATGGTATAAGTGACGGCAGGGAGCTGAAGGTCGCTTTCGGGGCATGCCTTCAAATAGGGGTGAGGCGAAACCGGCTCCGGGCTTTGAGCGTCAAATCGGAAGTGCACGCTTGCTATCGTGAGGGGGGCCAGAGGCGAAGCGGCAAGACGATGCGGTGTATGCGATCCGTAAAAAATACAATGCCCAGGTCGAAGCTCCAGCTTCCGACCGGCATATTCCATGGTTGCGCTTCCATGAATGATATAAACAAGCTGGTAATCCGGTATCGTACGCGGCCCCCAAACCATACCGACCGGTACGGTGATGTGGTTGGCCAGATTGACAGTCGGCCGGATGTCCCCCATTTTGCCGACGTGTATATAACGGGATCGATGCTTAAACACCATGACAACGCCTCCTTAGGCGGAAGTATGCTTCCCTTATTCTTTCATAGGATCTGTGAAAAGTGCAACTATTACTTGCAAATCTCTAACGACTCCAGGGTAGCGGCTTGCTATGATAAAAACATAGAACATATCGAGGAGGAATGAGTACATGTTGACGGCTGAACAAATCAAACAATTTGATCAAGATGGTTTTATTAAGGGAGGGGTCGTCCTTTCTGACGAGGAGGTCGAGCGGCTTCGGGAAGAACTGGATAACGTCATGGAAGGCAAAAGCGTGAAGCAGCCGATTCTGAACCGCAACATGCTGGACAATTCGCATTACGGCATGACGATTACGAAGAAAGAAACCGTCGTTCAGATCGTCAATATTTGGATGGCCAGTGAAGTATACCTCGATCATGCCAAGAACCCGACGATCTGCGAGGAAGTGGCGCAGCTGTGCCGGACCGATACCCTTCGCATTTGGCACGATCAGATTCAATACAAACCTCCGGTGACGGGCGGTCCGACGCACTGGCATCAAGATCACCCACTGTGGCCTGTTATTCAGCCGGCCGATCTTGTCAGCGCATGGGTAGCGCTCGATGACGCTGTAATTGAGAATGGCTGTATGTGGATGGTGCCGGGAAGTCACAAATGGGGCAATCATCAAAAATATTTAAGCAGCTCCCCCGACTTTAAACCTGTACACAAGCAGCCGGAACTGCTGCCTTCCGAGGTGAGTGTAGAGGCTGTCCCGTTCGAGATTAAGAAGGGACAGGTCGGTTATCATCACTCTCTGACCTGGCATGGAAGCCCGACCAACCGCTCGGAACGCAAACGTCGCGCCATTGCTGTGCACTATATGCCAGGGCACACGTATTTCGCGCCGACCGGAAATCATCCCATGGAGCCCCACATTCATGTAAAGCCCGGTGAAATCATTACAGGCGAAAGCTTTCCAGTGACCTATCAGAAATAAGCCGGTTGATTCATAACCCTGCATACGAGCGTATGCGGGGCTTTCCTTTGTCAAATAAACGACGTTATATGCTGGGAGGAGTGGATTCCAATGGCAATAAAGGCAAATATGGATGCAGCCGGCGCTCGAAGCTTTTTGAGCAATTATTATCAGTGCGATATGACAGCGGTACAGCCGATTGAGCAGGGCGAGTTAAGCCGAGCTTATTATTTTCAGCATCGTGGGCTGGATTATGTCATTCGTTTCAACAACAAGGGGGAAGGCTTTGCCAAAGAACAATGGTTGTGCGGAAGGTTCCCATCTCTGCGAAGCTCCATTCCGTCCATAGTGGATACGGGCTTATATGGCGAGCTCTCTTACTGTATTTCCATCAGAGCACCCGGTCAATCACTTCAAAGCATGCAGCTATCCCAAATTCGATATGTGATTCCGGATTTGCTGAATCAATTCGCTCAGTTTCAACAGCTGTCGCTGCCGGAACATGGCGGTTATGGAATGATAAATTCGGAAGGAAACGGCATGTGCGGCAGCTGGAGCGAATTTCTGGAGTTATTTTTTGATGAGACTGGGAGTGGTTTCTGGTACGGCTGGAAGCAACTGTTCAAAGCCGGGATTTTGGAACAGGACTATTTCGAAGCATGGTATTCGCGGATGGCCGAATTAGCGGAATTTGTTCCGGAGGAACGTTATTTGGTGCACGGAGATTTTCATGTGGGGAACATCATCTCGGACGGAAAGCGGATTACTGGCATTGTAGACTGGGAGATGGGAATGTACGGCGACTTCGTCTTCGATATTGCCACGATGGAGATGTGGACGCCGGAGCTGCAGTTTTCTCATCTGTTCCGTGAGTATACCCATGAGATGGGGGGCCGGATCGATAGCTTTGAGGAAAGGTTTCTATATGCCACTTTGTTCAAAAGCTTGGATGCGCTGCGATTTTATGCAATGAAGAAGGATCGCGGTGCTTATGAGCATATTAAGCGATTTATCGATAAAATGGCGGCGGGTTAGGTTGCAGGGATACGAATCAGCGGAATATGTTTGGCTTAATCGAAACTACTTTTGTCTTGATCGACAATGAATGTTGTTCGCAAGTTGTTTATGATGGGGATAGGGAATAAGCAATGATTTGATAATATCGCTAGTCTGGCATGCAGAATGGAGGGAATTCGATGGAGAAAACGATTGGTTTGGGCATCCTGGGCTTTGCCCACGGACATGTGAACGCTTACTGCGATGAATGGAGAAATCCAGCGTACGGCATAAAAGTTGTGGCAGGCTGGGATCATGATCCCGCAAGGTTGAATACCGCCAAGTCCGCTTACGGACTCGATATTTGCGCGAGTGCTGAGGAGTTGCTCCTTCGTAACGACATACAGGCTGTAGTCATCGCGTCGGAAACATCTATGCATGCGGATCTGGCTGAACTGGCGGCTGCTCACGGTAAAGCGATTGTTTTGCAAAAGCCGATGGCTCTAACGATGAGCGAGGCGGATCGCATTGTGGAGGCGGTACATAAGCACTCCGTACCCTTTACGGTTGCTTGGCAAATGCGGGTGGATCCTCAAAATCTGCAAATGAAGAAATGGCTGGAGAGCGGAGAGCTCGGGAAGGTGTTTATGGTTAGGCGAAGACATGGGCTTCCTATGGGGCTTCAAGCCGAATTTGCCGACTCGTGGCATGTAGACCCCGTGCACAATCGGGATATATGGGCGGATGACTCTTCCCATCCGGTTGATTTCTTTCAATTTTTGCTAGGTGTGCCGGAGAGCGTTACAGCTGAAGTGGCATCACTGTATAATCCCCGCATCCCGAATGACAACGGAATTGTGATCTACCGTTATCCGGACGGCCCGCTTGCCGAGGTGAATTGTTCATTCACTTGTTTGGCAGCGGAGAACACCATGGAGATTATTTGCGAACGTGGAACCATCGTGCAAAATTACGGCGATGTTCCCAGCTGTAATGTGCCGCGTCCGGATCATCTGGCTGGGTTGAAGCGTTACGATGCGCAAACGCGCGTCTGGATGGCAAGCGAGATAGACAGCCCGCCTAATCACGGGCATCGGATTCGCGGGTTAGCGAAGCCGCTCGCCGAATTTTTACGAGGGGAACGTGGCCCTATCGCGACTGCGGAAGAAGGAAGGACTTCCTTACGTATGGTTTTGGCCAGCTATGTTTCCAGTCGTGATGGACGTCGTGTTCGTCTCGATGATCCTTCGATCGCAAAAGTGTAAGCGGTAACCATAAGGAAAAAGGAAAGGAACGTGCTAATTATGGCAGTTAAGATTGGTATTGTCGGTATGAACGGGATCGGAAATAACCATGCGGCTTGCTATAAAGAAGACGATTTGGCGGAAGTGGTCGCCGTTTGCGACGTGGTGAAGGAGAGGGCGGACGCATCTGCAGAGAGATTCGGCGTGAAGGCCTATTATAGCGTGAAGGATATGATCGAAGGCGAGCAGGATCTGAAGATCGTCGATATCACGACCGGAGGTATCGATAATGGGAGCTGGCATTTTGAGCCCGCCATGGAGGCTATCGGCTATGGCAAGCACGTATTGGTCGAGAAGCCGCTTTGCCATGATGTCCGCGAAGCCCGTGACCTGGTAGCATTTGCGGAGAAACAGCGGGTCTATCTTGGATGCAACCTCAACCATTATTTTACCTCGCCTGCTGAAAAGGCGAAGCAATATATGGATAGCGGCGACGTCGGGGAGCTTGTATACTGTCTGGCTAAGATGGGCTTCAACGGTGGAGAAATGAACTACGCGCTTGCCAATTCTCCTAAGATCAAAGGTCATCCGTATTTCCATATGCGGGCGTTCCTGACCCATCCTTTCAGTGTGATGAGGCATTTCTGCGGGGAAATTACGCACATTCAAACCTTCTCCGACCGACCCGGCTTCCGCCGGAGCGCAGGTGATGTCATGGTCTCGATCAACAGCATTCACGTGAAATTCGCAAACGGAGGCGTGGGGTACCTGCTGAGCCAAAGAGGAGATACGGTGTATGGCTTAGGGGGCTGGTGGAGCCTGGAAGTGGCAGGATCGCGTGGAACATTTTGTATTGAGAATTGTGTGGAAAAGGTTTCTTTCTGGAAAGCGACCAAAGGGATCGCCCCTATAAGCGTTCAACCTGAGCCCGAGGTTACTCACTTCGGAACGAACGATTTTAACCGGACGTTCCATAACCGTCTTCATGCCTTTCTGGAGGATGTCGAGAATAAAGTTGCCTTCGAACAGCTCCGTGCCAGTGGAAGAGACGCACTTGCCGTACTGGAGTACGTTCATGCTGTGCAGGAATCGTACGAACGAGGCGGAGAAGTAATCCGGCCGCACCCTTTGCCGCCACTGCATGGAGATCCGCATTTTATGATGTAATCGGTCCTGCTCTATCTCAGATATCGCTGGGTAGGAAGGAGGGAAACCAAGTGAAGCGAAGACGACTGGTGTTAATGATGACTAGTGCGATACTGATAGTGGCCTTCTCCTTAGCCGGATGCCGTTCTACCCCTATGGGAAATGAAATGACTCAAGAGACGAACCAGAAAGAAACAACATCCGGACCGGCTTCTAGCAAAGTGGAAGAGACGGCCGCCCCGTCAGCCTTCAAGCAATCCCCTTATCTTGATGGCATAGGACTGCCGCCTGTTCAGGAGCGGCTCCCTAAGGAACCTAAATTGACGAACGAGCTTCCGAAAGATGCATTAAACTATGAGATCGGCACTTATGGAGGCAAGCTAAGAACCGTAAGAACGGACCCGATTTCAGATTCGGACATCTTTACTATCGAGAATGAACCGCTCGTAAACAGCCCTGGATTAATGGGGGAAGAAATAACCCCGAACGTCCTTAAAGCCTACAAAGTAAGTGACGATCAAAAAGAATTCACTTTTACGCTGCGCGAAGGTATGAGATGGTCTGATGGGGAATTGGTAACAGTTGACGATGTCAGATTTGCTGTCGAGGACGTACTGTTCAACAAAGAATTGACGACAACTTTTCCGCTCTGGCTCAAATCGACAGCTTATGCGGACGACAAACCATTGACCTTCACAGTGCTCGATAACAACACGTTTAAAATAAGCTTTGATCACCCTTACGGTGGATTCCTAATGCAGTTAGCTGTCCAAGGCTGGAGAGGCTATACGGATTTTTTAAAGCCGAAGCATTTTTTGCAAAAATACCATGTAAAATACACACCGCTGGAAAAGCTGGAGCCTCTTATCAAGGAAGCGGGTTTCGGCCCAGGAGAATGGACGAAGCTATTTACGAGTAAGGATGTTCTGAACATCGAAAGCACGCAGCCGAAGGCAGTGGGATTCCCGGTGCTAAGCCCGTATATGCAGGTTAAAGCCGGAACGGTCATCGAATTCGAACGGAATCCGTACTATTTTAAGATTGATGCGAAAGGGAATCAGCTTCCGTATATAGACAAATTGGAAAGCAC
Organism: Paenibacillus alginolyticus DSM 5050 = NBRC 15375; assembly: GCF_000422905.1. Classification (GTDB taxonomy): domain Bacteria; phylum Bacillota; class Bacilli; order Paenibacillales; family NBRC-103111; genus Paenibacillus_E; species Paenibacillus_E alginolyticus. Next base: position 10,084 of record NZ_AUGY01000079.1, on the reverse strand, counting down.
CATGGTTCAAAATGTCGAAACGGCCGTCCTGAAAGTGATGGGCGGCGAAGTGGATCATTCGTACGAGTACGTTACGATCCCTAAGGTGGCCATGCTGAAGGAAAATGAGAAGAAGGGCCATTATAAGGTGTATATCAATAAGCTCCATCGGACGGCTAATGACATCCACTTGAATTTAACATATGAGGATCCGGTTTGGAGACAGGTTGTTAGAGATGTGCGGTTCCGTAAAGCGCTCAATTTAGCATTGAACAAAAAAGAATTCGTCAACTCGATTTTTTTAGGATTTGCTAAACCATCTTCAATCGAAGGCACAGACCGGAATTTGGAAGAAGCGGGCCGTCTTCTAGACGAGATGGGCTTGGTCAAGGGTCCTGATGGTTTTCGTCTAGGGCCGGAAGGCAAGAAATTGATCATCCCGTTCGAAGTTTCTTCTTATTATGATGACTTTATTCAGCTTGGTGAATTGGTCGTGGAGCAATGGAAGGAAGTCGGCCTTCAAGTAACGCTGAAGAAAATTGAGAACTCTCTATGGAACTCACGGGTACAGTCGAACCAATTGCAAGCAACGATCATGTTCACTCCTGGACCTGTACAATGGGCGAGGCAGGAATGGGGGCAAAATTTGTGGGCGCCATTATGGGACAAATGGTGGAATACCTCGGGAAAACAGGGAGAGGAGCCGCCTGCGGAAGCCAAGGCACTATTTAATGCAATTTTTAAGCTAAGGGAGCTCCCCCTGCAGGAGGCACTCAGGAAACGTGAAGATATTAGAAAAAATATCGGTGAAAACTATTGGTATTATATTCATAGTGAAGACATTGTCGCTCCAGTCGCTGTAAACGAGAAAATCGGTAATTTTACGGATAAGGGGTGGGGGATCGCACAAAATTTTGCTGGTGAACAATGGTTTTTTCGGAACTAAGAAGGCTGCCCCTATCCTGCCGGAATAGTAGGAGAGCCGCTTGATATTGCCATAATGGTTCTGTTCCTTTGCAGTAATGCAGGCAGCTCCATCGCGGGGGAAATATTACAATAGATGGTGGAATGAGTAAGCAGATGATTTATCATGACGATCAAGGTTGGACATTTAAACCCAAAAAGGCTCAGTATAAATTTCTTGATTAATTCTTTTTTCAACTATATGAAAGCCAAGGGGGTGGTGGCACTCCTTGGCTTAAAATTTTGCATAAAAAACACCTGCCGCGATCAGAATGATGTAACACGCCCGCCCTTGTTCGGCTTTTGACGCTCGTAGACTTGATCATTTGAAGCACGATTTTGCGTAATTAAAGAAGAGAAGAAATCAAAAACGGGAGCAGATCGCCGTGGCCGGCAGCTGTTCCCGTTTTCATTGAGCTCCCTCGGGCAGTCTAAATCGTATTTACAAAATTGTGTATCTGATGATGTTATTCCAAAAGGAAGAAAAGAAAATTGTAATCGATGGATACCTGTTCAATTGTTTTATTGACCAAACACCTGAAAATGAAATGATAAGCTTCAAGATTTATCCGTCTATATATCCGGTACTAAATAATTCATTAATGAAATTCATTGTACAAACATCTAATTATATCCATATAGACTTCCTATGGAGAGAGTGATTAAAATGGCGAGAACAAAAGCAAATGAATTCCATAATATAACAATCAGGTTGGAAGAAGCTAGAAAAGCAATGAAGGAAACAATTGATAGACGGCTGTATGAACGCTACCAGTGTATCTTCCTCTTTCTTTCTGGAGAAAGCCGAAAACGGATTACAGAGATTCTGAATCGTAATATAGGCACCGTGAGTACCTACATTCGGGCATACTGCACAGAAGGATTAAAGGAGTTACAACCGGACCAACCGCCAGGACGCCCGACTCGTCTTACATCAGAACAAGAACAAGAATTGTACCAGACCATCATTAATAAGAGACCAGTCGATGTTGGCTTTCCTGCACATATGAATTGGGAATCGGGATTGGTTCGACAATGGATCGGAAAACAATACCAAGTCGAATATTTTGATCGCGGCACAAGGAAACTGCTGTATCGCTTAGGTTTTAAACGAGATTTTGAAGGGATAAAAAAAATTACATTATCGCGAAATTGCTCGGATCTTGTTTGAGGATGAATGTATGATTCGAGATTATCAAGCATTGGCCAAGACATGGTTCCCCAAAGGTCAACAAAAACTCATTCCGACCTATGGTCAGCACCGTGGCGCAAAACTAATGGGTACCCTTGATTACGAAACAGGCGAAATCTACTGTGAGGAGCATGAACAATATGATGCTCAAGTGTTTCATTCATTTCTAGAAAACATCGTCGCCAGGATGGCGAAAATATATGAAACGAGCTGGCGGCTCCACGGGTATCCAACAAGCAGCTGAACTACTTTCTAAAGCCGTACAAAGCGTGGGGGAAACTGTAGCGCTGAATGAGGCCAAACAGGATCTGCATCGCTTACTAGTAGAGTACGAGCGTATTGATGGTATATTGAACGAAATAGCACAAGAAATCGCAGGTTTACTCTGTGAGATCCCAATTGCTAGCCAACTTCGCTCCGTTAAAGGTTTGGGCACAATCTATATTGCAGCAATTCTGGCTAGCGCGGGAAATTTGAACCAGTACGCTCACGGTCGTCAGTTGCTACGGAAAGCCGGTTTAAATTTGGCAGAGAGCATGTCTGGAAAGCGCAAGGGCCAGATTGTACTTTCCAAACGTGGAGATTCCACACTCCGAAAATATATGTATCTGGCTACCTTAACATTAGTGGGTACAAACCCTGTATTTAAGCAATTTCATGAGAATAATGTGCAAGTTAAACATATGAGTAAGCAGAAGTCGATATTTAAATTGCTAGGAAAGCTGGCGCGAATCCTAATCGGCATGGTGCATTCCAAGGAGTCTTTTACTCCTGAAAAAACGGTCATTCCGTACACTCAGGCTGCCTAATCTTCAAAATAACGTGAATTGATTCATTCGCAGGACTTCATACAAAGAAAGCACGGAGGACCGAGTTCGTTATCCATAAGGGCACAGACCCATCCGCTAAACGCTATCGACCCGTAGAGCCTTGGGATGGTCAATCTCCAGGGGATTGTGGAGTATGCGTGCAGTAGAGTATGATGTGGGGAAATATTCCATCTGTTCCTCTGTTCCCGTATGCCTAAAAAGGGTAACTTAAGGTAGTGATAACTTAATATCCATACGGTCGCTATATTCCAAAGTGATGAAATCCTGCGAATGAGTGAGTTTACGTGAGATAAATCCTTAATACTGAGGGACGGATAACGATAGTTGAATAATGCGAGGAGGATCTGAAACCTTGAACCCTAATGATGTGTCCAGTAAAGATGAGTTGGTTGCATTTCTTCATACATTAAGACATGATCTAACGGATAATGCTTCGAGGTGGGAGAACCAAACACTGGAAAGCTTTTTGGAGGCTATGGCTGCTTGGTTAAATGATTCTGATGATGCGAATGCTAAAACGCCTACCTGGAGTTTGCTTGCAACCTCTTTATTGGCTGGTAAGGCATACGAGTGAAAAAGTCATTACTCTAACGAGGAACGATAGTTAAACGACAAAAGGAGCCGCGAAAGCTGCTCCTTTTTTCATTAAGCTATTGGGCAGGATTGTGTGATGGCTGTGCAGAATTACTGAAGCTAACGAAATGGATTGACTCTGATGTACGTATTTTTCCTTCGAGGCAATCAAGGTTGTTTTGTACGCATCACTTTTGACGAAGTATTCGGGTTTCCGAAATTAACAAGCCCTTTTGGTGGCTATGATGTAAGGGGAACCGTAGAAATAAAGAGTGGGAACTATTGCGTTAAGGGCGAGTTGTGGTTCTCAACTGGTGAAATATACGAGTTTTACAATCAACTTTCTCGGTGTTTTACTGAACTAAAAGGAATTTCTTCATTCTGTACAACCGAAGCTAACTTGAAACTCGAAGTTGCATTTGGTCATCGAGGCCAGGTCGTAATCGAAGGCTACTTTAAGGAATTTGCACATAGAGATAATGAGTTGAAATTTGAAATCGAAAGTAACCAAAGTTTTTTTGTGGAGACACTCGATGGATTAAGAGAAATCATAAGCCATTATGGAGACTTAAAAGGCAAACGTTTTGAATAGACTTTTGTTAAAGTAACTGGGAACGTTAGTTCAATAAAAGACTTTTATACAAACGATGAAGGAGCTGCCCTGGCAGCTCCTTTTAACATGTTCACAAAATATTTGTTTTTGAATAAATGTGCATCTAGGCTTAAGTTAATGGTCTAAAAATGAGACTAAATATTCTAGGTTATATAAAGGCCAAAAGTGGAGGCGGATAGTTATAATAACGAATTGGACTAGCATACCTTAATAATGGATGGAGGATTGATTATTTTGGGACAAGGTGCTTTAATACCTCTTTTTTGGTTTTATCTAAGTATATTTTTCGTGCAAATACTGCTTAGCAGAATGAAGGGTATTCGGATTCCCTCCATTTTAGCCTATCTGTTTTTAGGAATACTTCTTTCCTACTACGATAAAGGGTTGTTCCATCAAGAGCAAATGAAATGGCTGGACGGTCTTAGTGAGTTTGGACTTTATTATTTAATGTTCTTGTCGGGAATGGAGATAGATTTAAAATCCCTTCGTTTTCAAAAAGGTGTGAAGATCCGGCAAAACCCGCTTATTATCGGATTGTTAGTCTTTGCGGGGAGCGCTTTGTTGGCTTTTCTGCTAGGGACAAGAATTCACCAAATAGACCCCTCAATAAAGTCATGGATGATTATGCTTATTCTTTTAACTACCTCACTCGGGATTGTGATGCCAGTCCTCAGAGAAACGGGAGTCATCAAAAGCCAGTATGGCCAACTACTTCTAACGTCTGCAATTCTCGCCGATCTTATTACAATGATTATGCTCTCTATTATTGGAGGATCCTACCATACTGGATTTACGTGGCGTCAGGCTTCCGTAGGTTTACTTCTGCCTTTAACCGTTATTATCTATCAAGCCATACTAAGACTGAGAAAAACCTCATTTTGGCATAAGGAATTCCACAAAAATTCCATTTTCCGATTACAGGGGCTACTGGCTGTTCTCGGCCTATATGGAATCATTACAGATATGACAGGTTCAGAAGCTATTCTAGGCAGTTTTTTGGCGGGGTTTCTTTTAGCGAGTTTTCATCTCCATGATCATCATCCGTTTAAGGAGCAATTAGAAGGTATAGGTTACGGCTTGATTATTCCTATTTTCTTCGTCATGGTCGGATTCCGGTTTAATATATCAGAGTTTGTAAGATCCCCCGAGGCGTTAGGTTGGGTTCCCCTTCTTCTATCTACAGCCTACATTGTTAAAGTTCTCCCCATGATGTGTCTAGGACCGATTCTAGGCATGAGGAGAGCTCTAGCAGGCGGATTTTTGCTATCATCACGTATGACACTAATTGTTGTTGCGGCATCAATCGGCATAAGATTGGGAGTCATTAACAAGGGAATTCAAGATGCTGTTATTGTAGTAGCCATCATTTCTTCTTTGTTATCTCCAATGATTTTCTCTATGAGCATTAACGAACCGTCCTAAGTTCTGTTGTCTGACGACACAAACATAAACTATTTATTTTACTAGGAGGACTTTTCATAATATCATCTGGATTTATCTATACAATTGAATGAGTAGTAGTGTGACAGGAGCTCCTGTTACAGAGCTAGAGTATAAGCATTCTAGTAAATGCCGTACTTGAAGAGGTTTATAGGGTAATCTATTTGCGAACCTGGGTGGTACCACGAGGAATACACAATCTCGTCCCTGAGACAAATGTCTTGGGGGTGGGATTTTTTTGTTTTATTAAGGATGTCAACGATCAAATAGTTGCTTTATTTTTAGGAGGGTGTATATGGACAGTTTGGAAAATGTAAGAAAATTTTATGATGAAACCGTAAACTATGAGTGGCGGAGACTTGATCGGCATAAAGTGGAATTTGAACTTACCAAACGCTACATAAACCGTTACATCAAGCCTAATGACCGTGTGTTAGACCTAGGTGGTGGACCTGGAAAGTATTCATTATACCTTTCGCAGCGCGGCTGTCATGTTACATTAGCCGATCTTTCGCAGAATAATGTAGATTTTGCACTGAATAAGGCAAATGAGCTTAACCTTCCGTTGAACGGTGTGCGCGTTGATTGTCGTGATTTATCGGAGATCCAAGATGGACAGTTTGATCATGTCCTTTGCATGGGACCGATGTATCATCTGCAAGAGGAACAGGACAGGGGCATTACGATTAATGAATGCTTTAAAAAATTAAAACCTAACGGAATGATTTTCGTAGCCTTTGTTTCTTCTTATTCTTTCGTGTGGGATTATCTGATCGGTAATCCAGGTATGATCTTAAATGAGGAGAGGAGATTACAGCTAAATACCATAGTAAAGGATGAGAACTTTTCAGGTCACGGGTTTTCAGATAATTTCTTTATCCGTCCTAACGATGTGCTTCCCTTTTTCGAACAGTTTGAATTGGAAAAACTCCATTTACTTAATTGTGAAAGCTTTTTATATTTGCGCGAGCCAGAACTGCTTAATCAATCACGTGAAGTGGTGGAAGCCTGGCTGGACTTAGCAGAGCAAGTATGTGAGCGAGAGAGCTTGCTGAGTTTAGCTGAACATCTGATGTACATTGGTAAGAAATACTGATGGAAACAGGTTCACCCATTGAGCTAACGGAAAACGTTACTTCAATATGAATCGCCGACTGATGGGTAATCATATTTTCTTTGTAAAAGTATGGTAAAATATTACTTAATATTGGAATTAAAGATTAAATCCTCCTATTTCTAGCAAAACTAGAGAGAGAGACAGATAGATAATCTTATAAAGGGATTAAAGCGATTTATAGACATATGTATAAAATACAACGTAATATTAATTTACAAGTTTCGTTGACGAGTCTATAATTCTACTGTATTTTCATATATTGTTACACATCATATGTGGACATCCGTTCAAAGAAACGGATATGTCCACTTTTTTTGTGAAAATGTATATGGGAGGAGGGGGAGAAAATGGCTTCGTTTTTTCATGTATACCGTCCGGAGGGAGTGAACAGCAAATACCGCCTTATCGTTTTTGACGATTCGAAGGAGGCGTTCATTCCTCTGACTGAGTTTTACAATGACCAGGTCAAAAGGATCAGTGAAAGTTCCGTAATCGCTTATTTGAACATTATGCAACTTCAAAAGGGTTGAAAATAATTAATTATTATCACTTGTTAACAGCAATAGCTTCGTAATTTAATTCAATTAACGAGGTGAATTAAAAAAGCAGCAGTTCTTGGACTTTAATTCCAACTGCTGCTTTTTCTGCGTAATTGTTAACTGACTTTTAGAACTTATTATTGTGATGATCGAAAATACACATTATATAATGTGTAACAATATATTTGTCGGGTGACAAGAACATATAAGCTTAAAAGTCGCGTAGTTGCGGCTTTTTTTATTTTAACGATATATGTTCTTGTCAAAAGCCAATGACAAGAACATATATCGTTTGCCGAATGATGACAAGAACTTGTATTGTTTTACGTAACTGAAAACCTTTCTCAACAACTGATTAAATTAGATGAATTTAAAACACAAGCTGGAAAGGGGCAACGACTGAGCTAACGGGCAGATTAGTTCAACTATGCCTACTAACCTTCATCGAATTGTGATACCATAAGTTGGAAAACCCAATATTCTAGGATAATTACAACTAGTATTCAATGAGGAGTGGACTTTAGTGTCATCAAAATTTTTCGCATACTCTGGCTACGATTATGAGGTAACTCGTAAGTTATGGTCAAATGCCATAATCTCATTGGATACTAATACACTACTAAATACTTATAAAATGACCCCTGATGCTCGGAGTCAGTTTTTACGCGTCCTACAGACCTTTAAGGAACGTCTCTGGATGCCGTATCAAGTAGGTAAGGAGTTCTACTCCAATCGGCGATTCGTTATTGAAGCTGAACTGAAGTCATTGCAAAATACAAAACAATATTTCAAAAAAAACATAGAGACTTTGGCAACTGGGGTAGAAAAATCAGCAATTCGATTTCGTTCTCAACTTGCAGCTGATTTGCAAAACGAACTAAATGACTTAAAAGAGAGAATTGCAATAATGATCGACCAATGTCCTGATAAAATGGACAGAAAAGAATACTTCGACGGTCCCGCGTTAAAGGCTGAAGATCCAATTTCAAGAGAAATATTTGAAATCTTTGGTGATGAAGTAGGTGACGGCTTTAATCCAGAAGAACTCTTGAAGATCTACGAGGAAGGAGAGAAGCGCTACACTCTTAGTATTCCTCCCGGCTTTGAAGATGCTGTTAGTAAAGAAGATTACAGGAAATACGGTGATCTGGTTATTTGGAAAGAGCTTATGAAAAGGGCAAAAGAAGAAGCCAAACCTATTATTTTTATTACGGAGGACGTAAAACCTGATTGGTGGGAAAGATACAATGAATTCAAGAGACCCCATCCTGAGTTATTGGATGAATTCTACAGAAGGTCGGGTCAATTCGTTCAAATTTATACATATAATGAGTTCATCGATCAAGCATCGATACTAATTAGAGATTTTCCAGAGACTGCAAAAGCTGTGGAGGAAATTAAAGCCATCAACGAGGAAGAACGGGAACGGGTACGAGAACAGGTAGAAATTTTCACCCCTAAACCAGGTGATATTTATAACATAAGAGAAGATCGCTTAGATCATAGGGTTAGACCGGTACTTCTCTTCGATGAGTTGGAAAATGGATCGTTTTACGCTTTCCCTATAACCTCAAGACGCGACTCATTAACCATAAATTTCCCAACGATAAATTGTGGCGGAAAACTGACTGCGGTTCTCGTAGATCGTAAGATTTTGGTGCATTCGGAGAATCTAAGAGCTTTTTATGATCGTATAGATCAGCAACAATTATTAAATGTGTTAGGTAACACCCACAAGTAAATGTCTTGTTTCAGAAGGCATATACAAATTCTGGAAAGTGATTAATGAGGGAACTCGTGTTTAACTAAACGGAAAACTCTTGCACAACAATCAACAGGCTGCCGGCAAATCGGCAGCCTGTTGAGCTAACTGGCAGGATAATGGAAATAATTCAAAGAAATTAACTAGGATAAAAATCGGCTGCTTTTTCTTGATACGAATGAAAGGGGCGATTGTAATTGAAGGTACGGAGTGGAGTAAAAGGAATCGTAGTAAGTAATAACAAACTGTTGACAATAAAAAAGTATGATCAAGTATTTGGTGCTGATTATACGTTACCAGGTGGAGGTCAAGAGCATGGCGAAAACTTGATCGAATCACTTAAACGTGAATTTCTTGAGGAAGTTGGCTGCCGTATAGAAGTGAAACAGTTTGCTTTTGTAAGAGAATATATAGGCAGAAATCATCATGGAAACAGCATGGTAGATCCGAATACTCATGTTGTAGACCATATTTTTATGTGTGACATATTGGATGAACAAAATGTAGGTCACGGTACAGCTCCAGATGAGGACCATCTTGGTATTGAGTGGATTCCAATATCAAGTCTTGAGGAATATAGATTTTTTCCTAAAGCTTTAATCCCGTACATCAGGGAAATTGAAGAAGGTAATATTATCGAAAGCATTTATACAGGGGATATAAATTGAATTCAGTATTGAAGTAACAGAAACTATAGCTCAATACAGACCTACACGAGGCTGCCGGCACAAACGGCAGGCTCCATTACGTAAACGGGCAGCATTCCTATTATGTAGAAATACGAGGTTTGAAAAATAAAAAGACTCCTTGGTATGATGTTTATGGATCCCAGTTGCTGGCCAGCGACAGATCCAAAAACTTAACCAAGGAGACTACACCATGCATTCTACTCAAAATGAACGAATTAATCAAATCACTTCTTTTACCTTAATTGTCGGAAGTCGACATCGCAAAATTCAAACATGTGGCGAGGGCCCAAGACAACCGCGGAGTCGAGTTCGGAAAGTCCATTACGTTTGAAAACAATCGAGAGGGCTTTGAATTGTTTGTGAGCTGGTTCCAGAAGATTTCAACAG
>NZ_AUGY01000078.1 GCF_000422905.1 Paenibacillus alginolyticus DSM 5050 = NBRC 15375 | reverse complement strand
GCTCCTTTTCGTTTGCACGTTGTAACACCTCGGAGACGGTGTTGCGTGAGCATTGAATACTCGAAGCGATACTGCGCTGACTCAGCCCCATGCTATTGAGCCTTAAAATTTCTCGATACTTGGTCATTTTGATGACCTCCCGTTGGTATTTGTGCACTTGCTAGGCAGACGCACATCTGTACATTCTACCAACGGGGCGGCTCTCTCTACTAACATAGTGGCTCTAATAGATTAACGTGGTGGCTCTCACTCATTAACTCGATGGCTCTATGGCACCGAAATATTCATTATTGTGATGTAATGCTTTTTCCTTTTTTCGGGGCAATAAATGGGAAAAATCACCTTGAGATCCTCCTCCACCATTCCCACAAAAATAATAAACGTTCACCCAATTGAGTGAACGCTTACTAATTACTTCAAAATTTTATTGTCTACTTATCTATTTTTGCAAAGAAAAAATTTTGCGCACTTGCTCATTCCTCAAGCAAAGGCCACCCCAAACCAACACTGCAAGATAAACGGGAAACAGGATTGTAGAAAAAAGCGGGGCATCTAGACGAACCTGTGTTGCAATTACGCCGCCAAAATAACCGGTCAACAATATTGCACCTAAAATCGTTGTACGAGGTAATGCATAAAGAATAGTTGAAAGAAGTCCGAGTATGCCCATCAATAAAATATGATGTTCCTGATAACCAAGTGATACGGTAGAATCTACAACAAACGCAGGTTTAAATAATTTCATGATACTGTCAAGCAGCATAAACAAAATGGCTATTCCGCTCATCACTCTTGCTGTCCATAGTCGGACTTTAGAAATTGTTCTTGTCATCGTCCATCTCTCCTTTTAATAACTAAATGGAATACCTTCCGAAAGCCTACTGTTTGGTAATCCTCCACGTGACTTCAAAAACCTTTCTACTTGATTTTGTCCTTCTATGATTACGACGAATGAACAATGGTGAAATCGACAAAGGAAGTAAATATTTTTTATTTTGTTTTCATGCTTTCCTTTTCTCTCAGAACAAAGATTTCTCTTATGAAAGCTCCCAAACCACCTGATATAGCTACAATTGAAATTAAATTAATAGTTTTAACAAATAAATGAGGTGTGCCAATTATGGTTACACAATTTAATAATATTATGATCGGGAAGAAAATTAAGCCAACATATAACTGTTTTTTTTTAGAAATAATGCTTACCTCCCTTTGATTATTTGTTCATTATTACTACTTCTTCAACTAATTCCGTTCTCAGGCTTTTATTACTATTGTTCACCGATAGTTTAATTCCAACTGCTATTCCAATATTAATTTCCCATCGAACTTTTTATAATCTTTAAATACTCTTTCGTGATGTCTTGCAAATAGCTCACTTGAAGCTCCTGGAAGATCATCCAATGGGTAAAAATCTACATCTACGCCTTCGTCTGTCTCTTCTTCAAGGGTACCAATCCACTTATCCACCCGAAATAAATACTCGATTACATGATGCTCGTTTCCCCAACGGTCAGTGAATGTTTGAGTTGTAGGAGAAGAATAAATAGCTATTAATGTTGCCTGAATAACTTCAAGCCCTGTTTCTTCTTTGACTTCGCGCTTCATCGCATCAAACACGGATTGCCCTTTATCTCAATACTTCCCGCCTGGCGTAGTTTTTCCCTCGCTTGCAAATCCTTATGTATGGATGAGGCACCATTCCCTAAGTATGATAAATCATTTCCTACGAGGTCTACGGCCATTAGCCGCGTGTGGGTACCGCCACCATCAATTCCAATAACAATCTCTTCGTACTCTGTACCATGACCGATCTCTCCTCGTACTTAGTGGGTTCAAGTCTTGGTAAACCCTATAAGATACTTACATTCGCTTTACAGCTCCACTATCCTGCCCGTTCGTATTATGAGGTCACCAGATCTTTCTGGTCGACCTCTTTTTTGTAAGTTCGTAAGATAACAGTAGCCGGGGATCGAACGATTCTGTCCGTGGGACTTGGATCCCGAGAGCTATTCAGTTCATACCCTACTTGTTCAACCATGGTTAGGCTATATCCGTTTTTGTCATCCATGATCATTCATCCTTTTTAACTTAGTAAGTTGGTCTTTAATTCCTCTAGATAATTCGATAGGGACAAAATTAATTCCTTCATTACACTAAACAGCCAACAGGCTGCCAATTACACGGCAACCTTTTGTTGAACTATAGTTTTCCGTCCCTCGCAAATGACGTAGTTTCCTCTGTGCTATGGCTCTCCGCGCTGTCTGTAACGGCAAGTTTTAAGGCCATCCTTTGCGGGATGGCCTCTTCTTATGAAAGGTAACGAAAATGTTTCGACTCAGCCCTCTAGGTCGTAAGCAGTAGGGTGAAGTGGCTGGTAGATCGGAAGATCAGCCCCGCTAGGAAGTTTGATAGAAGCGAGCCGCCCCCAACGTTGGTTGCTGATCGGCTCCGAGATCGTGACGCCCTTAGCGGTTAATTCCATAAGTGTCTTCTCGATGTCGTCACACATAAAGTAGAACTCATGCTTACCAAGTCCATCTGTAGGATGTACGGCGATCTCGGCAGGAGGCAACTTGAAAATCAGCCAGCCACCACCCGCGTCAACACGAGTTAATCCGAGCACGTTCTGCTCCATTCAAATGGGAATATAAGTTAAATATTCCCTCTGAAGTTAAAGATAATCAATCTCGAATGTTACTGCCGATCGAAAGGCAGCACGGAAGCATTTACGTATTCAACTATTGTTCTTCGTTGTTGAATTAAGTACCCCAATCTACGGGGTAGATTCCAAGCGCAATTATAAGCGTTCATTAATTTTGATCAACAATTCCTTTAAGATTTGTTTCTCATCTTCGGAAAGGACTTGAACGATTTCGTCCTCTACTTTTTGAAAGGATTCATTAAAGTCTTCAATCAATTCAACGGCCTTTGGCAAAACATAAATATTTTTTTGTCGTTCATTATTGACTGGGATTTTCCGCTCGATGAATCCTCTTTGCTCAAGACCTTGAAGCATACCTGTGATGCTAGCCCCGCGCAGATGAAACCGATCAGCAAGATCCCTCTGAATTAATTCAGTTTCTTGGTTCTCGTAGATATAGCCAATTATTTTTCCTTGTTGAGCATTTAACCCTAACTCTTTTATGCTCTCGTCCGCTTTTTTCTTTAACTTAAGGCCAATAACCTGAAACAAATCCAGATAAGGCGTATTCTTGCGAGGCTTCATGAGCGTACCCCCTCAAATTATTAGAAAACTAACTGTTAGTAAGTAAACTATACAAATATCCAGCTTTCATGTCAATTAAATATTAGTTTGTTGACAGTTAGTTTCCTAACAGTTATACTTCGAATTGTTACAAGGCGTATTCAAGGAGGAATAACAATATGAAGAATGTAGTCCAAAGCTCTTCTGAAGAAAAAATTACTGCTATTACGAATGTGCGTATTTTCGATGGAGAAAAAGTAATAGAATCGAGGAGTATTGTCATCAAAGGGGAAACCATTGTTGCAGTAGGTGGAGACATTCCGGTGAATGCAACAATCATCGATGCTGAGGATGCAACATTATTGCCCGGCTTAATTGATGCGCATGTTCATACTTCCATCGGTGGATTACGGGATGCATTAAATTTCGGTGTGACGACAGAACTCGAAATGAACGGTGACTTTATACAGAAAGAGGACGTGCGATCCAATTGAAAAATACGGATGACATCGCCGATGTCCGTTCTGCAGGTACGGCAATCACCGCTCCTGGTGGTCACCCGGATGAATTGCTGCCAGATGGTGATGAGATTCCAGAATTCGTATTAAAGGAATTGGAGAAGTTATCGAAGGAAGACCGGGAAGCTATGCTAGCCGCTTACGCCCACGATCACGAAGAAGTGCCGCAAGTAACAACGGTGGAAGAAGCGATTAAACATGTGCATACCCAAGTGGAGAATGGAGCCGACTATGTAAAAATTATGATTGAAGAAGGAACAGTCATGGGCGCTCCTGGACTGCCTGTTTTAAGTGACGAAATTCTAAAAGCCGCGGTGGAAGAAGCCCATAAGTTCGATAAAATCGTCATCGCCCACGTCTTGACTGCTCATTCTTCCCAAGCCGCCATCGATCTTGGCGTAGACGGATTGGGCCACCTGTTTATCGATAGGCCCGATTACACGCCGGAGCTAGTGCAATCCATCGTCGATTCTGGCGTGTTTGTTACACCGTGCTTGGTTTTGAACTCATCCATTATTGGGAACCCAGCATCGCAATTGGCAAATGACCCACGTGTTCATTCCAAATTAAGTCTGGATTGGATCGATATTTTGAACTCAAGCTTTAATACTTTCCCGCAAGGCAATATAGAAAATAGCTTTAAAAATGTGATGGATCTTCACAGGGCCGGTGTGGATATTCTGGTTGGGACGGATGTCGCCCCCGTCCCCGTTCCGAACCTTGGCGGCCTTGCTCATGGAGCCAGCGTACATCATGAATTGCAATTACTGGTTACAGCCGGGTTCACTCCAATAGAAGCACTTCAATCGGCTACTTCGAAACCGGCCCGCCGGTTCGGTCTTTATGATCGTGGCCGTATTGCCGAAGGTGCGCGCGCTGACCTAGTACTGGTCAATGGCGACCCGACTACCAATATCTCGGATACCCTGTCTATTAAAGCTATATGGTTCAAAGGCGTACAAAAATAAAGTTAATTTTTTTTTGTGGCAGGGCACTCTACTTCGAGGAGTGCCCTGCTATTCGACTTTGTAATTAATCTGCCCGTTATCATGGAAAAGGCAGCCGATCGTCATGGCCAGCTGCCGCGGTGTCTTTATTCAACTATCGTTCTTCCGTTAGTTGAATCACTTTTCGTTTACGAAAGGTTTATAATCTTGTTCGTACGATATTTTTGTTTCCTCATACGTTGGAATATCAATGAGTTCAACATTTTCTATATTCAATCCTAAAAAATCTTTTGCAATTATTCTCACGTTAGTCATAATCTCATCAATGTCCCAAGATTTAGATATTTTTGTCCACATATCAATATAGACAGGTTTATAGCCATCTACATTCGTAGGAGCAGAATGAGGAACTTGACGAGATACATCTTCTACGTCTCTTGGGTATATGTAATGATAATGAATATCTTCGTCACCATTTATAAAACTTTCAATTTCATCACGATATTCTTTATCATCGCCTATAATATCCATATCGTATTTTAAAAGATTAATTAGACCTGTCACGGTTGTAAGTTCAAAATAACCTAAGAATTTTTTTTGATCTTGATCAGAATAAAGAGTAATTTCATCATTACTGCTCTTGCTGCAGAAACCATAAGTCCCATACCAAAATAACCAATGTCTAACTCGGGCATATATTGTTTGAATATTAATCACCTACCTCCTTAAAGTCTTTGATCGCGATTAAGTATTGTATTCCTTTTCTTACCTATCCGGCTATAATTCGTTGTCATTAGTTCTTTGTTATGCGGTTAGAATAATAGGCTCCATGTAGACAACCACGCTAATGTTTTTTCAAACCAAAGACAGCCGACCGTAAACCGGTTGCCTTTAGTTGTGATTGAACTCTATTTCTCATTGAGAAGTAAACTAACTAATCTGCTGCGACCTTTTATTGCAATTTAACTATCCACTAATTTGTAGCAACCAATAACTAAAAAAGATTCATCCTTTTTTAATACTAATGCCGGCAAGTAAGTTTCTTTTCCTTGTAAAGAGAGTAAGGTTCCATCAACGTATACGTTATCCGGAAGTTTAACATTTCTATCAGAGATACATATATTTCTTATAAATTTAGGATTATTACCCTCTGCGGGCACACATGCTTCCTTCGCATCTTTATTCATTATTACGTATTGTGTAATAAGCCTCTATCATCGTTCCTCCAGCAGCATAGGCTTGAACAGAACCAAATAGTAGAACCCCAATGATAAATCCGAATAATATTTTTTTCACTAATATTCTCCTTTATAATATGGAACCAATTATCCTGCCCGTTACTTCAACGGTTAACGGCAGCCGATCGTGTGCCGGCTGCCGTCTTGTCGTGATTGAACTAACGTTATTCGTTAGCGCAATCGTGTGTGGAATCAGAAGTAATTTCTTCAATGACAGCAATAGCCTTAGATTTCGATAAGTTTATGTACTCGATAATGTCATCAAAATTATATACTTCAAGTTCGCAATCCTTATTTTTTTCTATAATTTCAAAATCTCCGTACATCTCTTCAATAAATTTTTGTAAGTCGTCTTGAGTTACATCATCTATTTCTCTCGGAGAGCATCAATCTCCAACCAATCTTTTAGGTATCCCATATCATAATGGCATAGTAATTTTGTGTTCATTTTTCTAAAATCTGAATGCCATCTTGATAAAAAGGTCGGGTCTAAGTCTTGCTTCTGCTTCAATTCATATGGGTAATAGATATGCTCCATCCACACGTTATCGGAAATTAAATGTATCAAATATCCTAATGAGTAATCATCCTTTACATCTGATAAGTATGTATCAATGTATCTTTGATAGTTTACCTGCCTAGTTCTCTTGTCTACATCTCCTTCGAAATAATGAGTAATAACTTTCCTTTCAAACGTGAAAGCAGCATCAGGAGCAATTGAACCAATTAAAAAATCTCTCTTGTTTTTTACATCAAGGCTTGAAGCGACCATCTCACCAATTATTAAATGCATTAACCGAGAACCCATAAAATCCCTCCTTATACCACATTTTACCACGCAGTTTAAGTTATAACTATCCTGCCCGTTAACATTCCTGTAGGTCTTAGTAGATTGAACTTGCAGAAAAAAGGACGCCTCGCTAGGATGAGTATGTACTGGGTTGCAGCCCTCAGAACTCACCTTAGGAGGCGTTATCATGAAGTCTAATCCAATTAAGTCTCAAAATCAACGTGTAGAACGAATCGCTACTACCACTCTGGTCATAGGCATCGACATTGCCAAGGAGAAGCACGCAGCACAAGCCATTAATTTTCGAGGTATCGTCCTCACCAAGCGCCCTATTCTATTTTCGAATGACCTTGCCGGATTTGAGCATTTAGAACACAACATTCGGAAATTACAGAAGATGCACGGCATGAATGACGTCGTTGTGGGAATGGAGAGCACCGGTCACTACTGGTTCAATATTGCCAACTGGTTAGTGGGTCAAGGAATTGATGTGGCTCTTGTCAATCCAATGACAACCAAACGCAATAAGGAAAACAGAGATAACTCGCCTTCCAAGAATGACCCAAAGGATGCTCTGGTCATCGCCGATGCGGTGAGCCGTGGGTTCTACACGCCCTTCGCTCCAAAGGATGAGGCATTCCGCCGCATACGGGTTATGGTTACAAACAGAGAGCACTGGGTTGTTAAATCCGGACGGATTAAGAACAGAATCCACCGCTGGCTCGATATCCGGTTTCCAGAATACAGACAAGCATTTGATGACATTTTTAGTGATCGTTCCTTGGCCACTTTGCGTCGGTTCCCAGCCCCTTCTGACCTATTGCAGCTAACTCCGGAGCAAATGGTACAGATCTGGGGTGAGTATATGGCCAGACCTGGCGGGGTGCGAGGTAAGAACAAGGCGATGGAGCTTCAATTACTCGCTAGACATAGCGTGGGAGACACTACTGCCCTTGAAGAAGACAAATGGGAGCTGAGGCACCTCATCGAAGAGTATGAAAGAATCTGCCGAATCATTGATGAAGCGGACGAGATGATTGAACAGGTACTTCCTGAAATTCCTTGTTCAGATCTCGTTCGATCTGTCGGTGCTTCCGTTCCTGCAACGGCTGCCATATTAGCATTTGGCGGGGACTTACGTATGCTTTCTCACGGAAATCAGTTATTGCGTAAGGCAGGATTGAACTTAGCAGAACGAAGTTCCGGCAAGTATAAGGGGCAAATCAAGCTCACCAAACGAGGCAACTCACTACTGCGCAAGCATCTGTACTTCACTGTGTTTCATCTGTTATCTTTCAATGAAGCGTTCCAAGCCATGCATGCGCACAATACCGAAGTGAAACGAATGACGAAAATGCAGTCCATGATGAAGCTGATTGGGAAACTGGCCAGGATGCTTGTAGCCATGGCGAGAGAAGGACAAACATTCTCCATGGATAAGGCTCAGCTACCGTTAGCAGCATAAAAAAGTAAATCGTAACCCTGACACGTAGATTGGCTCATTCGCAGGATCTCACAAAGAAAGCACCGAGTACCGAGATTTTTCCGCTTTAGGGCATAGACCCGTTCCGTTAACGTTGATCGGACTCCACACCTTGGAAAGATAGGACGAAGGAATGTGAGGGCATAGACCCGTCGAGATTTGGGAGAGTGAATCCCCAAGGACCTTGTGGAGAGAAGCGTGCAGTATAACTTTTTCATGGAAGATGTTGTAAAAGTGATCAGCACCTTCTATTCCCGCATGCGCTCTAACGGAACTACCTGCCCCACACTACCCAAACACCTGAACTCCTATTTAACATGCATATTGAAATCCTGCGAATGAGCGAGTATTCGTGAGAAAATCCTTATTCTCTGAGGGAGTTGAGCGAAGCGAGTCTACTGCTGGTCGGTGTGCTTAGCAACAATCGGTAGATGTTCTTTTTTCGAAAAATTTTAAGAATCATAGGTTGTACACTTAATCCAAAAATAAAAGGTAATAGTAAAATTCGGTTAAAATTATTCTGCAACTTTCCCCTCCTCAAAGATGTCTTTTACCCCTAATTTTAATACCGCTGTATGTACTCTATTTTCGGAATACTATCTTGATTGGCGCAGAAACTCGCGCGGAGTAACCCCTATGATACGCTTGAAATGGCGGTGCAAATGGCTCTGATCGCTGAATCCGAGCGTTACGGCAACGTCATGTATGGCATTTCCTCCGAGCAGCAGTTGTTGCGCTTTGCGAATTCGCTCCTGTAAGACATATTGATGTGGAGGCAACCCCATTGCTTCCCTAAAGAGCCGAACCAAATGCGAAGAACTGACATGAGCCGCTGCCGCAAGAGCACCCAAGGAAATCTCCTGCTCAAGATGCGCATGAATATAATCCAGGGCGCCCTCCAACTGCTTTCAGACCAGTCGTTGAGAAGCGCTTGTCTTCCGTTCGGCAACTGTACCGTAGCGTTGCAGCAAATGAACCGACAACATTCGAATGAGCGACTCGGTATAAAGTTTGCCACCCGGTTCGCCCTCTTTCAAATCCGCCATCAGCCACTGAGCCAAGTGTACAACTCGGTCGTCGCGCAACCGAATGTGCCTGCCGAAATCGATAGCACTTCCGTTCGGAAGTTCCATCTCGGCAGCAACATGGTTGGTTAAGGCCAGAGGCAAATCCAGCCGAATAAATGAGAGGTCCTTTTCCCACCTGCAGAACGACATATCGCCGGCCGAGAACAAGTTGATGTCGCCCTGATGCGCCACACCTTCTCCAGAATACCCATCCGCTCGCTCGAACACGCGCACCGGCTGTGGAGTCAGATGGATCACAAGCATATGGTCAGACAAAACCGGCTCGAAAGCTTCTTGCGGAGGAACACCGTCCACACCTGATAACTTCACATCGGACCACCCTGAAGTGTCACCTGTCATTACTGAAATGTTTGGCAAGCAGTCTCACCTTCCACTATCGATATTTTTGCAGAGACACCCGAAAACTTCTAACTTCATTTTATCCAGAATATGGATTAGGATTAATGCAATAAATGAGGTGAATAAGCATTTGTACAAAAACGCGATAATTATGTTCAAGAAAGACCGGCCTGGCGCACGATATACTTTAACCAAGATAAGAGAAACCATTATGCTTAGGAGGCTGAGTAAAAAATGAAGTATGCGAAATTGGGCAATTCCGGTTTGATCGTTTCCAGGTTAGCGTTCGGGGCAATGACTTTCGGCTCGGGGAACATTCCAAGCGTGTATAAAGTAGGTCAGGATCTAGGGCAAAATCTGGTGGACCATGCTCTCGATGCTGGCATTAACTTCTTTGACACAGCGGATGCTTACGCAGGCGGACAAAGCGAAGAAATACTCGGGCAATTGCTGGGTGCGCGTAGGAAAGAAACGATCATCGCCACGAAAGCCGGCATGCGGGTGGGTCCTGCCCTTGTCCAAGCCGGGCTTTCCCGCAAACATTTGTTCGCCGCGTGCGAAGCGAGCTTGGCCCGATTGAATACGGATTATATTGATCTGTATATCGTCCATAAGACCGACCCGTTCACACCGCTTGAAGAAACGTTGGAAGCGCTGAACGATCTTGTCCGGCAAGGCAAAGTGCGGTATATCGGCTATTCCAACTGGCCGTCTTGGCTTGCTGCCCAAGCACTTCAGATGCAGCGCGAACGCGGATGGGCTCCCTTCATCAACGGACAAATGTACTACTCTTTGATCGGCCGGGATGTTGAGCACGACACGGTGCCGTTCATGACGAACAGCGGGGTCGGTTTAACGGTATGGAGCCCACTGGCCAGCGGTTTCTTAAGCGACAAATATACACGCGACAACTTGAACGATCCGAACAACCGGCTAAGCGGATTCGATTTCCTTCCGCATGACAAGGAAAAAGGCTTTACGATTCTGGACACTGTAAGGGAAATTGCGCGACATCATGGCGCAACTCCTGCGCAAGTGTCGATCGCTTGGCTGCTGGCGCAGCCCCATGTAAGCAGCGTACTGCTGGGTTCGAGTAAAATAGCTCAGCTCGACGAAAATTTGAGTGCCGGTGACCTGGAGCTGACACCAGAAGAACTCGCGACCTTGGATCAATTGACGCGCCCTGAACCCCTGTATCCGAACTGGTTTACGACCAACCTGCTTGACCCTCAAGTTACCGAGGCATTGAAGAAACATCTATCTTGAAACAGTTGATGTTGAAATTTAGCAGTTTTTTGCCATACTGCCTTTAAGCATAACGAGGCTGCCGATCGATCCTACGGCAGCCTCGTTATGTTAGTTATTCAACTCTTGCTTCCCGTTAAGCTGAATTACCTTATTGAGTCTTTGATCTATTTAATATACAAAAAGGCATTCATCCATTTGAGTGAATGCCTTTTACATCAAAACTTCAAGACTTTCTTCCGATTCTCCTAGGCGGTTGTCTTACGTGGCATACGTCCAATCAAGCACTATGTACCGAACATATAATTGTACCGTAGGGACAAATGACCTGAGGGGAATGAGTAAACATGGGAGAATTAGGTTATGGTGGCGTAGGTTATCATCATCATCATGTAGGTTATGGTGGCCTAGGTCATCATCATCATCATGGTCATCATCATCATGTAGGTTATGGTATGGGCAACAATGTAGCATTTATCTTAGTTCTTTTTATTCTTTTGGTAATCATCACATCAACCTTTGCATGGTAATTCCTTAATCCAAGGTAACTTAATAAAACACCTCATTCCTTAGAGCGAGAGGTGTTTTTTGGTTTTTCGCAAAACACAAAAAAAGCAGCACCAGTGTGGGGTGGACTGAACTATCGTTTCTCGGTAGTTGAATGAATTTTAGCTTAAAGATTCCTTAACTATTTTATCTTTAACGAATTTAGTAAATAAATACCGAACAAGCGGTCCCACAATTATGAGTTGTAGAGGGAAAGCAAAAATAAAATTTCTAAATATTAAAGAAAAGTAATTTTCAAGCAATGATTCTCCAATTAGACTGTCGGAAAAGTAAGCAGTCCCCAATCCATAAAGAGACATAAAGAGAACCATTCCACTCACCATAAAAAATGCAAGGGATAGAATCACATAAACCTTCTTAGATTTGTCAAATGGTAATGATAAAGCAATTTTCTTTGCCACTGGACCTACAATAAATAATTCCAATAAGGAAGCAATAATGAAGACTAGAATAAGTTGAGTAAATATTTCATTCAAGGATATCGTGCCAATCAAACCGTGTGTAAATAAATTATAAAATGTCATAAATACGACCATCCCAAAGCACATCATCAACCCAAAATAAAAATTTTCTTTCTTTGTTGTTGGCAATTTTCATCATCCTTTCTGTTTACCCTTGTTATTATAGCGATAGTGGAAACCTCCTCGTAAGTGAACGATTTGTGAATATTTTAGAGTTGAGAGTGTCTTTTTCTACTTACTTAATGTGAAGCAGTTGTGTTCTTCAACATAACTGCCCGCTAGCTGAGCAAAAGGCCACCAAGCAAAATCTTGCTGGTGGCCTAATATCCTTTTTAGTCATACGCTTTAATAACCTCAACTTCCTCACTACTTACCATATCCATCACAGCTTGAAAAAGATTCGGCGGGTATTCGGCAATCCGATGACACAAGTACAAAAACCATTGATGCCCATATGTAAGATAGATCCTTACTGGATGCCCAGCTGCTTTTAGACTGCTGCTCAAATCCGGACGAATTCCATACAACATTTCGAATTCTACATCTGAGTTGGATAACCACCCACGCTCCAGCACTTCTTCGATGATATGTTCATCATGGGTAGCGATAGACACCCGGTGTCCTTGGCGAATCGCGCTTTCAACAAGTTCCAAATAACGATCACTAAGCGTTGAAGATCTAGGGATCGAGCAGTCAGCCGGTTCTTGATAGGCTCCTTTGACGATGCGTATACGACTAGGTAAGGCAACTATAGCAGCCAAATCCTGTGGCGTTCGTGTCAAGTGCGCCTGCAAAGTAATGCCAATGTTCGGATAAAAAGAGGCTGCTCGCTCATAAACAGAGAGTATGTCATCTGTCTTGCTGGACTCTTCCATACTAATGAATAATTCAACCCCAGCTTCCTGGGCTTGCTCAGCTAGATTCATCAGATGCGAAAAAGCAAACTCCTTATCTAAGGAAAGTCCGATATGTGATAGATCGAATGATACACGAGCTGGGACTCCGCCTTGGCTTAAGTCATGGATCAGGGCAATCATCTCCAATGCGGCTGCTTCACATTCAGTGGCAACAGTTGTATCTTCACCAATATACTCGATGGATACTGCGTAACCTTTATCCACTAACTTGCGTCCCACTTTGAGTCCGTCTTTGCGATGTTCACCCGTTACATATCTATCAGCCGTAAGACGCAACAGCCGATTCAGTTGTGGTGTCTGCTCCACATAAGATTTTAGGTCTGAACGGCGAGCGATAGATTTCAGTGCAGCTGTGAATTGTTTTTCCAAATCTGACACTTGGTACATGATGTCAACTCTCCCTCTTTCAAGTTACACCCAGTATACTAGGATGAAGGAGGCTGGTATTGTAAATAATTGCTCTTTTTTTAAATTGATAAGGCGTATTTATGCGGTGTAGTCCCGACTATCTTGTCAAATGTTTTCGTGAAGTGACTCTGGTCATAGAAGCCCACTTCTACTGCAATTTCGGCTATCGATCGCTTCTTCATCAATTCCGACTTCGCATGATTAATTCGCAGTAAGTTTTGATAAGCATGCGGGGGCAGATGACTCCACCTCTTATAAATACGAATGAGATGAAATCTGCTGATTCCAGCTTCGTTCTCCAAATTCTCCAACGTTATCTGTTCGGAAAAATGTGCATGTAAGTATTCCTTTATAAGTTTAACGTATTTCTGGTCTTGCTTTCCTTGGTGTGTTTCATGTTCAAGATCGGAGGTATTCTGACTAACGAGTGCTTGTACAAGGTCGATTAAAGCAGTTTCGATCTCAATCGGTGATGAGGTTCTGGTAAGTGCCTCCATTGTACGGTTGATATGTACACGGCAGGCTTTATTTTTACCCTCTCCCAATAAGAACGGGATATGAAGCTGATCAATCTCCCGTTGCTTGAGACCCTGAAACCAATTTGGATGAATGAACAGCATCTTGTATTTCCATTCTACGCCTGTATCGGGATAACATGCGTGCAGCATCATCGGCGGAAAGCTGATCAGCCGTCCCCTTTCAACATAATGCATTGTTCCGTCACACCAAGCATTCGTTTCACCTTCATCAATTAACCCAATCGAATATTCCTCATGGAAATGCTTTTGATAGGCAAAATCGCTCTTCAGACATCTCTTTGCTTCCAAGAAAGGCAGCGCATCATCGCGGTAAAAGGTTACATCAGGCATATTTCGAGTCCTCTTCTTTCATAATGCATGAATATTTCCATTCTCTTACTATAGTCCTAAACCTTCGTCTAATCCAAGCATAATGTTCATATTTTGAATGGCTGCCCCCGAGGCGCCTTTTCCCAAATTATCAAATCTAGAAACAAGTAATATTTCATCTTTATGGCCAAAAACAAATATATCCAAATAATTTGTATTATTGCATTGCATGAGATTAAAGAAACCGTCTTCAAGATATGCTTCAGAGTCATATTGGATAACTCGAATAAAATGTTCATCTTTATAATACGAGGCAAGCAGTTCTTGAATATCTCTTGCTGTTACATTCTTTATAAACATTCTAGGAAAGAGAGGAATAGTAACTGCATCACCCTGATAATAGTTTCCTACTATTGGAGTGAAAAGTGGTGCTGAGTTTAACCCGGAATATAGTTGCATTTCTGGAAGATGCTTGTGGTTAAGGTTAAGTGCATATTGTCTTGGTGCGAAAAGCTGTTCTCTATTTGAGTTCTGATATTCAGATATAAGGCTCTTACCTCCACCACTATATCCTGTAAGCGAATAACAAGACGTAGGGTAATCCCTCGGTATAATTCCTTCAGCTACCAAAGGGTGTATAGCTAAAATAAACCCTGTCGCGTGACAACCTGGGACAGATACTCTAAATGAATTTTGGATTTTGATTCTTTGATTTTTATGTAATTCTGGTAATCCGTATGTCCAGTCCTGGTTAGTCCTAAACGCCGTACTTGCATCAATTATTTTGGTCTTATTATTACTTATCATAGATACGGAATCCTTTGAAGCGGAATCTGGAAGACAAAGAAATACGACATCAGCTTCATTTATTAAAGCCCTACGGGCTTCGTAATCTTTTCGCTTTTCCGACTCAATTTTGATTACTTCTATGTTAGAAATCTTAGATAAGTAATCATGTATTTTTAAACCTGTTGTACCTTCTTGACCATCCACAAATATTTTATATTTCACTTTTGCACCCCTTATCATTAAATGTATGTATAATTATACATATAAATGTATATATATTCAATTAATATTATTGAGTTTGGCTGCCCGGTTGGTTCCGCGGCAGCCTTGCTTTTGTCTTATTCAACTGGTATATAGGATACACCTTCTGTGTAGGAATTGTTGGCATTCCAGATTAGGTATTCATTAACACCAGCATCTTTTAAGGCTTTAATTTGTGCATCTACTTCAGCCTTGCCATATTTAATATAATTGCCAGCACCTAACCAGCTTGCTGTAAAATCTTGAATCCAAGGACGTGATATGGGGGGAGTCTGGAGCTGTGCAAACTTCTCTTTTTCAGCCTTCATATACTCGGTAACAAGTCTATAGGGCTCTTTATCTGGTTTTGGAATTCCGAAATAACCATTAGACCAATGACTTGGATAAATCATAGACGAAATTACATCTACTGAGCTAGAAATGCGGTTAAAGTTCTGACCGATACCTGGAGCTTCAGGCAATGTAGCCGTATATCCGAAGATATCAACAGACACTTTTACTTTATACGGCTTTAGTTGTTCTCTGGCATATGCGACAAAGTCGCTGACAGCATCTACACGAAGCTGTGTCATACGTGCTTTATCGCTAAAATCCGGTGCTTGGGGTGCATGTTTTTTTAGATCAGACATGCTCTTTTGAGCATCGTCCATTGCTTTTTTATTTTCATCGGTTTTTGCTGAATTGTAGGTATTCGCAGCATCTGTCAACTTTATTTGTAAAGAAGTCAAATCGTCTTGATATTTCTTAGAGGCTTCAGTATAGTCTTTTTCTTCTTGCACAAACTTAGCTGGTTTTTTATCCTTGTAATCGCCCAATGAATATTTAAGAACTTTGTCCCTACTTTCAAAGCCTTCCGGAAATCGAACATAGTCAAATTGGATCTCTTTAAACCCAAGTTCTGCAGCTAATTTTGCAACATCAACATTATAATGCCATGTTTCTTGAAGGAATGGGTTAATAAACCCGTCACCTTTTCCATTACGCCAAACACTGTTGCCGTCTAAATAAGAGAGATCTGGACGTTTTTTCGCCAAAACCGTATCTTTAAAGGCTACAATACGTGCGATAGGATAAATTTTATGCTGTTCAAGAGTTTTCATGAGTGCTTGGGGATCTTTTATGTATGGTTGGCCAAATTCTGCAAATTTGCCCTCAGGTTTAAATGTGATATTGCCGTCATCATCCTTTATATCTATAACCATTGCATTTAGGTCTGTGTTATCAACAAGTGAAAGAAGTTTAGACATATGGCCTCCCCCAGCTGACCAACCTGTTACATAAATTCCACGTACTGCATCTGGATAATCGAAGTGTACTGGGGGATCAAATGCAGGTGCTTGACTTGCTGAAGGTGTTGGCGACACCGCGAGCGGTGAATCTGAGGGCGATGGCGCGGGTATGGGTGGGGGCGTAGGCGTGATTTCTGGTGCAGACGTTGATGGCGGTTCCGATGGATTCGGCGTGTTTAAAGCGATTTTTGACGACAAACAAGCTGACAACGAGAGCACTAAAAATAACATAATAAAAATAAGACCTTGTCTCTTCACGATGTTCTCCCCCTTCTCCCAAAATCAATCAATTCTAACAGTTATTTTTAATTGGTAATAACGGGAAATTTGGTACTCAATACTTGAAATATTCGTGAAGCGATTAAACTATGCTGCTCGTTTGTACAATAAATAAAAAAGAGCCGTCTAAGCAGCTCCTGCACAACAATAGAACACTATCGCCGAAAAGAAAAGTTAAATAGAAAAATCCGCCGCGCCGTATGCGCCACCACATGTCCAATAATGACATCAACAACGGCTTGTTCGCATGCTTTTCCAATTTTTGAATACATTTAAGTATTCGATAAACAGGAGGACACAAGTCATGTCACAACACGGGCAATCGTTCATGAGAGGTACGCTGGTCTTGTCTGCCGCTGCTTTCATCAACCGTATCCTCGGTTTTATCAGCGGCATGTATATCGCTCGCGTACTGGGCGCAGAGGGAATCGGCATTTTGATGATGGCGCATCCGCTCGTCCCGCTCGTCATTACGATTACGGAGCTTGGATTGCCGGTGGCAATTTCAAAGTTGGTCGCAGAGGCCAACGCTCGCGGTGAACGGATGAAAGTGAGGCGCATCCTACATGTCTCGCTCGCTGTCACGGCCGTCTTAAGCGTAGCGCTCACGACCATATCGTTACTTGGATCTGAGTGGATCGCATCCATTCTGCTAAGCGACCAACGCGCTTATTACGCGATGCTGGCGATTACGCCGATCGCGCCGATCGTCGCTGTCTCCGCCGTATTAAAGGGATATTTCCGCGGCATGCAGCAGATGAAGACCATCGCTGCTTCCGATGTACTGGAGCATACGGTTCAAATCGCCTGTGTACTTGCGCTGGTCCACCTATTGCTGCCTTACGGCGTAGCTTATGCGGCTGCTGGAGCAATGGCTGCATCTGTCGTCAGCGAAGCGATCAGCCTCCTATTCCTGGTAACAAGCTATAAGCTATACGGTGAATCGAAGATGCCGGGCGAGACTTGGGCAAGCCACCTGAAACAAGGAAGAAGCACACTCGGCGAGCTGCTGCAGATCGGACTGCCGACGACCGGACACGGTGTCATTCATTCGTTATACAGCACCTTCCAGCCGCTTCTTATTACAACCAGCCTGGCACTAGCCGGCATCGGCACGGTGTTAGCCACGAAACAATTCGGTATGCTGGCCGGCTATGCGTTTCCGCTGCTCTTCATGCCGAGCTTTATCACGCAGTCCTTGTCCACCGCTCTCATTCCTGCAATTGGCGAAGCAGCAGCAAACAAGAACAGTCTGCTCATACATGAGCGAATGAATCAAGCTTTGAACTTGGGACTCCTGATCGGTGCGCCGGCGACCGTTATCCTGTACGAGTGGGCAACTCCACTAACGACACTTGTCTATAAAGCGCCGGAAGCAGGATTGCTTCTGAAAATACTGGCGCCGATGTTTTTCCTGCATTACTTCGACGCTCCGCTTCATGCGATTCTGCTCGGGCTCGGCCGTGCCAAAGCTACGCTGTGGAATTACATAATAGCCACCGCATTCAAGAGTGTCTCGATCTTCGTGTTCGGCAGCCAATTTGGTATTATTGGCGTTGCGTACGGCATCGGTATCGGCATTGTGATGCAAACACTGCTGAACTTCTTTTCCATCTCAAGCTCCATCGGATTTTATTGGAGTATTCGTCCTTATGTCAAGGTTGGGATCTGCATGATGCTGATGGCGATATGCGGACACTGGACCTATAACTATGTTGCCAGCCATGGTATGCCGCAGTTATGGTGCGTAATCACTTCAATCGTCTGTTCCTTGTTTCTCTATTTCGCCTCACTCGTATTGACGGGTACGTTGAATTGGAAAAGTACGCGTCACAGATTTTCGATTCCATGGTAAGTTTACTTGAAAAAGAAAAAGGGCTGTCCCATAAGGCATTTATCTTTAGGCTGCCTCTGTTTTCACTCTGCACTACATGGAAAACCTACCGTTATTTCTGTTGTTTTCTCGCTAAATAGCGATTCCCCCCTAAATTAGTGGGAGTTTTCCAGTTAGTTGACCGTTTAGAGCAGTTAACGCCAAATGAACTGGAGGAATTCCTGTTAGATTTCGCTCCGTATCGAAACAAAATAGAGGCTGCTCGCTAGGTTATTAACCTTTTGAGTCAGCCTCTTTTCGCTGCTAGCTTATAGCGTATATTTTTTCCATGTTAATTCATTGCCTTGCTCTTTACCACTGAAAAATTCCCCTTCTGAATTGAACATAGTTGTCACAGAATGGTGTTTATCGGCAGTAACTGATGTGTTGATCCCACACAATGCGGCTGCCGATTAATAGCAAAAAAGTGACCCGCAGCAACGGGCTGAGGGTCTAAGTTTATATTTTAAAGGGGGTCGACTTTTATTATAATCTTGAATTATTAACGCCACATGAAAATAAGATTTCAGTCATGTAACAATTACTTAACTCTTGTTATCCGCGGTGGCGGTTGATACAGTCATTGTCATGTAGGACAGCAAGATGGTATTCAGGTCCAAGGTCCGTTCGGAAGTTGAGGGTAATATTGCGCAAATTACTACATTCATACCGATACCTACACCGATGTATAAGTCGGAGTGGGCATCGGTATATTTGTGTTCTTTATACGCACAAAAAAAGAGAATGAATCCGTTAGATATCGTTATGAATATTTTTTTCAAACAAAGTATTTTATTTAAAATACTACCTTGACAGTCACAGTAGTGTGTCGTATTATAAAAACACGGAGGTGATGAAATGAGCGAGAACAAAATTACATCCGACCTGCTGCGCGGACATACCGATACGATGATTTTAAGGCTCTTATCCGAAGCTGACCGCTACGGCTACGAAGTTGTCAAATTGATCGCCGAGCGCTCGGGCGGCGAATATGAATTAAAGGAAGCCACGATGTACTCTAGCGTCCGGCGGCTTGAATCAGACGGCGATATCGAGTGGTATTGGGGCGATGAGTCTCAGGGCGGAAGGCGCAAGTATTTTAGGATTACTGAAAAAGGCAAGGATACTTACGCCCGCAACAAAAGCAATTGGGAGTATTCGAAACGCGTGCTAGAAAATTTATTATAAAGGAGATTTGATAAGATGAATCCGAAATTGACGAACTATTTGAACGGCGTTTTCACGACATACGATGGGGTAAAAAGCGTCACCGAATTAAAGGCGGACCTCCACACCGATTTGCAAGAGCGATATCGTGAACTCAAAGCCGAGGGCAAAGACGATGAAACAGCGTTTAATATGACGATTGAAAGCATCGGCGACATCGAACAAACGATTCTGGAGGTCGCAAACCTCTCCCGCTCGTTGGAGCGGCAAGTCGTGACAAACTTTAGCGCGAGCAACCTGCCAATGAGCGACTTTGCGGGCGTTACTGCGCATAAAGGTCAATTTAATGCTAGTGCGTTACGCGGTTCCGACTTTTTGGGTGCAGACTTGACCGGTAGTTCGTTTAAGGCCAGCGACGCACGTGAAGCCAAATTTGACGGCGCGAATTTGACTGACTGTAGCTTTACCTCCCTAGATCTTTCAAACGCGAGCTTTAATGAATCGATCCTTGTACGCACTAACTTCAGCACTTCGGGGCTGGACGGAGCAAAATTCACAGGCATAAAACTGACCGACGTCACGCTAAATAAGACCGATCTTAGAAAAACAATCTTTGAAGGTTGTATCTTTGACGGCGTGGACTTCAAATATTGCGACCTGAGCGGGCAACGTTTTGACGGGCAAACCTTTATCGGCGTTAAGTTTGACAAGTCAGCATTAACCGAAGCTTCGTTTAGGGGCGCTACACTCAAGAATGTATCTTTTCAGGCGTTCTTTTCGTTGACCAATAAGTATTACCGTTCCATCAAAACCATCTGCTTTGACGGAGCATTGATGGATAAGTTGACTTATGCCTCTCTTAAGGGCATGGGAGCCGATTTGTCTAAGGTTACTGTTCGATAAGGAGGGGAATTTTATGCAAAACACATCAATTAAAGTGGTTGGCCTGCAAAAGTCCTACAAGCAGCTTCAAGTCTTAAAGGGCGTAGATTTCGAGGTGGAAAAGGGTAGTATTTTCGCCCTGCTCGGTTCCAACGGGGCTGGCAAGACAACGGTAGTCAAAATCCTCACTACCCTGCTCAAACAAGACAGCGGAACCGCCATCGTAAACGGATTCGATGTTGCGTCAAAACCCGAGAATGTGCGGCAGGCAATCAGCCTGACCGGGCAATTTGCCGCCGTGGACGAAATTTTGACCGGACGGGAAAATCTGATTATGATTGCCAAGCTGCGATACCTCAAAAATCCGCGTCAGGTTGCGGACGACTTGCTTATACGCTTCGGCTTGACAGACGCCGCCGACCGCAGGGCGTCTACTTATTCGGGTGGTATGCGCCGCAGACTCGACATCGCCTTGAGCCTTGTGGGAAAACCGCAGATCATTTTCCTCGACGAACCGACCACTGGGCTTGACCCCGAGGCACGCATCGAGGTTTGGAAGATTGTCAAGGAGCTTGCCGACGGCGGTACGACGGTGCTCCTGACCACGCAGTATTTGGAGGAAGCTGAGCAGCTTGCCGACCGAATTGCTATTCTGCATGAGGGTAAGATTATCGCCAGCGGCACACTCTCGGATCTAAAAAAGCTGTTCCCATCCGCAAAGGTGGAGTATGTTGAAAAACAGCCGACATTAGAGGAGATATTCCTCGCAATCGTCGGCAAAAAGGAGGGAAAGTAAATGGAGACGGCAAAGAATCATTTCTTCACTGATATTAGCGTTATGCTTGGTCGTTCCATGCGCCATATTTTCCGCAGTATGGACACCATCATCACGGTCTGCATCACTCCAATTGCGATGATGCTGCTGTTCGTCTATGTGTTAGGCGGTGCCATTCAAACCGGAACGGATAACTATGTGAATTACCTGTTGCCAGGCATACTGCTTATGGCGATCGCAAGCGGAATAGCCTATACGGCTTACCGCCTGTTTATGGATAAGCAGCGGGGCATATTCGAGCGGTTTCACACCATGCCGATTTCACGTTCCGCCTTGCTTTGGGGGCATGTGCTGACCTCTCTGGTGTCCAACGCTATTTCGGTGATCGTCATCATTCTCGTAGCGCTCGTTATGGGTTTTCGTTCGTCCGCGGAAATACTGCCATGGCTTGCCGTAGCCGGCATACTCGCGTTGTTTACGCTGGCCTTAACTTGGGTAGCGGCGATTTCCGGACTGTCCGCAAAAACGATTGAAGGTGCAAGCGCGTTTTCCTATCCACTTATTTTCCTGCCGTTTATCAGCTCGGCGTTTGTGCCGACTGAGTCGATGCCGTCGGTCGTTCGCGCCTTTGCCGAAAACCAGCCGGTGACCTCGATCGTGAACGCCATCCGTGCGCTACTGGCAGATCAGCCGGTGGGCAATGATATATGGATCGCTCTTGCGTGGTGCGTCGGGATTTTGTTAGTAGCCTATTTCTTTGCAATGAGGGTGTATAAAAATCGGGTGTGAAAAAAGACGCGCAAAATCCAACGGAATCCGACGAAATAAATCGTGAAGCACTTATTACGAAGATTCTCAAATAAATCCTAGCGCAGCCCCAAGTGCTGAAATATCAGCGCAGCTTAAAGCACCTAAGTGGTGCTTTTTATTTTGCCTTACGACTCTCGATTAACTGCCTTAATAAGCAAACACAGCCGACCCAATGGGCCGTCTGCTTTAACTGTTGTATATTGAACTCTCATTTACCGACCCTCGGAATGATTGTTGGGTTTGTTCGGCACCGGGTAGCCCACACACACCCGTCAAAGAACAGCTAATCCTTGCGACCCAAAGTAAGGAAAGTTGGTCCATGCAGCAACCTGCATTCTTACTAGACTACCATCATTTTGGATATTAAATACGGATACTGTACCTTGATTTCCGTTAAGGGTGTAAAAATGCCGTCCATCTCTACTCACTCCAACATCCATCGGAGTACCTGGTGCTGTATCCGGCGGTGTACTGGTAATATGCCTTACCACCGACAGTGCTCCATTAGGATCGATTTGGTAGGTTGAGATGGTGCCACTTAAGGTGTTGGTAATGTAGGCAAAACGTTCATCCCTCGTTGTTACAACCCAACAAGCAGTCTTATATCCGTTTGGTACAGAGCCGCTGATCACATGAAGGATACCATCGTTGCTCAATGAATAAGATGACAGTGAATTTGAACCTGCTTCTGTAACTAAGAGGATTCCAGAGGATAGAAAATAAGCGCCCAACGGTCCTTGACCGTAAGAATCATTAACGATTGGTCCTGTAACCGTACCATTTTTATTTACATGGAATACACTGATATGGTTTGATGTAAACTCGGTGACAACAATTTTGCTGCCATCTGGAGTGAAGAGAACCTGTGCCGGCTGTGCATTGAAAGTACTGAGAGAATGGGTGGATCCGGAAATAGGAGTAAGGCTTCCGTTATCACTTATGTGAAAACCAGTGATATTTGATGCAAAATTGTTTGCTGCATTACCTACATTGGAAACATAGAGAAGATTGCCAAACATACCTATGCTATTGGGCTGGGCACCTCCTGATGGCTTTACATCTACTAGAACGGGTGCTCCGCTGTCGGTTATGATGAAACTACTGATACTATGGCTGCCTGCGTTAACTGCAAGTAGGAAACGTCCATCACGGGACAAAGTTAGGGCGCCTTGTGACGTTAAGGGGTCAATGCCATCGTTTGCTGTTGCAGTGGAAACTTTTTTTATACCAGTACCTCTACCATAAGTTGGGTAGGAACCCACAAAGGTGAGCATTCCATTCATGTCCATGTAAAAGGCAATGATTTGATTCATTACTTCATTATTGGTCATCATATACACCATATTCGCACGCACACGAAAATAATTGTTCTTTATCTGCATTTTATGACTCTCATCCATTCATAATTTTATATGTTTCTTTTGCCATCTAAATTCCCCAACGGATGTAAATTGGTTAACCCCTAACCTGAACCGTTACTACAATAAGCAAAAGGCTGTCGGAACATCCTTGCTTTGTTGAATTTAGGACACGCTAGTAAACAAAATGATATGTTCTCCATCAACTTTTGCCCCTGATGAACCCCTTCTTTGAATAGAAAAAAGAGACCCACAGCAACGGGCTGAGGGTCTACGTTTTATATTAAAAAAAGTTAAATCATTAAGTAAAGCTGCCTTACATAGGGTCTCAGTTCAACAACCGTCTCAAGAAAAGTGGTATATACATGCAGCAGGGTATTATTGGGAATTTCCCGTTTAAGTTCCTGCTGCAGCAAACCGATCACTTCCTGCAGCTCCTGACGAGCACTTTCCGTCTTTTGAAGCTCCTGGATCTTGGCGGAAAAGGAATGCAGAAAAGCGTGGATCGTTTCTTTCTGCGTGTGCGGATCTACAGGATTGATATGGTTAAAGTAGGCATTGGATTCTTTAAGAACTGGCTTGTTTTCATTGCTAATCATATCGTGTACAATAGCATCCATTCGTTCAACAAAGAAAAGAGCCAGCTCCGACATAGGAAGCGCGATCACCTTTTGATGAGCATAAGCAATATACTCCCTTTGGATTCCTCTAAATATGGCTACAATATCCCAGATCCAATCCTCGATACGATCCCCATAAGCTTCATAGAAACAATCCCGGTGCCAGGTAAGCAAAGCAGCTCGCTTATTCTTCCAAGCCACAATAAACTTCTCGTTATGTATGATTGAGAGATCTCTGAATTCGCTAGTAAAAAAGTGATTTTCAAACATATACTGAAGCTGGAATTCAATCTTGCGCCGTAATTTCTCCATGGGAGCCACGTTATCTTGAAGACGATCTAGTTCTCTGGCTTGTTCGAACATGATTTTATGACAATCCTCAAAAACCGCTGTAAATAAATCTTCTTTTGAATCGAATATTTTATAAATGCTCCCTTTAGCCATGCCGCATGCATCTGCAATTTCTTTCATCGAAGTGGAGGAATAGCCTTTTTCTTTAAAAACGGCCATTGCCGTATGTAAAATTTGTTGTTTCTTTATTTCTTCGAGTTCTTCCATAACATTCACCCCTTATTATTCTGACATTATTCGTTTTCGAGGTCAATAAAGGAATTGACAGACAAAACTTACGAGTCATATAATGAACTCATGAGTTTTAACTCTAATAATATGCAGGAGGTGACCAAAGCGTAACGCTTTGGAACGATGAAAATTGCAGATGGTATTGAAATGTTGGAACTAACGATAGATATACTCGGAAGATCCATGGTTATTTATCCCACGGTGATTCATGATTCCCATTCTTATGTGCTTGTGGATACTGGAATGCCGAGCTCTCACAAGGAAATCATAGATCTTATTCGGCAATCGGGTATTGAGGCATCAGAACCACATTCGATTATCCTTACCCATCAGGATCTGGATCATATTGGTGGTCTGCCGCAATTTATAGTAAATAGTAGTCAGCAGGTGAATGTGTATGCGCATGAAGACGATATGTCATATATTAACGGCGAGTTGCCATTTCTTAAATTGCCCCTCGACATCAAACATACCATTCTTCAATCTTTGCCCGAGAAGCACCGTCTGGAGTCTGAGGCTGCATTTTCCAACTCGACACCAGCAAATGTCAGCCATGTGGTGACGGAGGGGGGACGATTACCTTTTGGCGGGGGGCTAGAGGTGATTCATACACCGGGACATACGCCCGGACATATCTGCCTGTATCACGAACCAAGTAAAACACTGATAGCTGGGGACGCCTTGCTTATTGAAGAAGGCCAACTGATGGGACCGAAGCCGGAGAATACACCTAATATGGATGAGGCAATCCGCTCGCTACAGAAATTGAAAGATTTTGAAATTGATAGCATTATTTGTTATCATGGCGGTGTTTTCCGAGGCGATATTCCTCAACGCATCAATGAATTGACTTCGAACCAGAGGAAATCATAAACAAACGAAAAGAAGTGAAAAATCATGAATGACCTACGCTTGTTCCATATGAAATGGGTACAACTTCTGTTCAGCATTGTTCTTGCAGTTATCGGCGGTTTCCTTTTCCAATGGATTCATTGTCCCCTTCCATGGCTTCTCGGCCCCATGATTGTTGTTTTTATCGGTTCTCGACTGTTCAAAAGAATAAAGCCTGTTTGGCCGGGTCCGATGCGTGATAGTGGGATGGTTATTATAGGTTATATGCTAGGGCTGTCGTTCACGCTGGAAACGTTCAAACAAATTGGAAAACAATTGCCCTCCATGATCTTGCTTACCGCGTTGCTTTTGGTTTGTACGTATCTGATTGCTTTGATGGTGGCCAAATTTTCGGGTCTCAATTTTCCAACCGTATTGATGGGAAGTATCCCTGGAGGACTGAGTCAAATGATCGCCTTGGCCGAGGAGCTAAAAGGGATTGATTTAACGGTTGTGACTTTTTTACAAGTTTCCCGGATCATTATGATTATATTCTTTGTCCCTTTGTTTATTTTTAGTCCGTTATTCGGAAGCTCACTTCATCATTCGCTTCCTGATACAGCATCGGCTGCAGCAGCGAGCTGGGGAGGATTATTTCCTCACATTTTGGTGTATGCCGTTGTATGTACAGCCTGTGCTCTTCTCTGGAAAAAGATAAAATTTCCAACTGCATTTTTATTGGGGCCGATGGTTGCAACGATTATCCTGCATCTGTCCGGTTTATCAGGGCCTGCCCTTCCATCGTCACTTGTGAGCATTTCACAGTTGTTGATTGGCGGTTATCTTGGTCTTATGCTGAAACCCGAGAATTTGAAGAATAAATTAAAAATTATATTGCTTGCCTTATTAAGCGGGACTGCATTACTGATCTGCTCGGTTGTTTTGAGCCTCTTGCTAACACAATTGCATCCGGTACCGTTGTCGACCAGCTTTTTAAGCCTTTCTCCGGGTGGGATGGACCAGATGGGGATTATTGCGAAAGAGGTGAACGCCGATCTTTCGTTCGTAACCTGTTACCAGCTATTCCGAACTTTATTTATTTTTCTGGTGGTGCCACCAGTGCTAAAAGCCCTTTTTAAAGCAATGCATCGACGCCGAGCATCAGATAAAGTGGCCTGATAGATAATAACCCTTCAACTTTGCAGTTCATTCGGTGCAGGATTTCTTTTTGTGCGTATTTTCGACTCGAATGAACGAACTTAACATCTAATTATCAAAGCTACATCGCCCATCGCACAATTTGATGCAAATTGTGCATCTCTTTCAAAATGCATCTTCTCATCCGAAAATGAACATTCCCCATCATTTGATGCACTTTTTGCATGTTCTTTTTACAACATCCTGTTGCCACCCAGCCTGCTAATATTAGCTCGTTCGCGGAGTTTTAGATTACTTGAATGAATGGACTGCATGTGATTTATGTTGATTGTACGCAAAAACGGCAACCACCCGAGTACAGACAACAGCTCTGTCCTGTAAGGTCACCGGTCAATCGTTGCTCCCTCCTATGCCGATTGTAACTAAATTTGCTTTCTGTATTCGTTTAATAAATCTAACGTTGTACTCCCTGGAATTGCATATTTTTTTGTATATTCTATTTCCCATTTTATCCTAACTCTGAAATGAAATCAGGATAGCTTTTTTCATATTTAATTGACGATGTACCTGAATATGGGGAAACTCCTGCTGGAATTGAATCTCACAGAGCAAGATAACTAATCTCATAATCCAATAATAACATAATATGGATTATGATTCGGGCATTCAATCCTGTAATCTGCCCATTAGTAGAGCAAAGGGCTGCCACGTGGCAGCCCTTTTTCGTATTTCGTATTTACGTTAGTAAACTTACTCAATTCCGTATTTATCATAAAACTTTTTGACTAATTCATCTCTTTTTTCTTTGCCAACTAATATCCAAGTTTCTTGTTGGTTTGTTTTGCTAAAAAATAGTCTCCGTTATATTAGTATTTCCTATGTTCGTTTAGAACTATTTTTGAATACAAAGTAATACAGAAAAATAGTAACGTAGTAAACCGGGAATAAAATAAGTCCTGCAAATGATATGAATAAAACCATTGTAGCCTTTATGTCCTCATGGTCTGAATCATAACTAATAATTCCATACACAATCAAAATTAACCAGAAAATTGTTAATATATATCCAACTTTGTACGGCAGTTTCACTTAGTGCATCTCCAGTCTTATTTACCGTAGATTAATAAAACGTTCTTCGAATTTCTTGAATTTCTTTTTCTTATTACTATATCACACACCATATATTTCCATAAAATACTTTGCAAATTACCACGTTAACCCGATAGTTAAACAGGCTGCCGATGCTGGCACCCTGTTTCTCATGTTCCTATCGTTTTCCCAGTTAATGACCCCTTATTATTTATGAGATTGAAACCGTACAATAAGGATGATGACTAGTAAAACAACGCATAATGACATTGTATTAGTTATCAAAAAAGCTAAACCAACGCCCGTTACTGCCAAACTAACAGCATAGGCTTCCATGAGACTAATCCCCAATAAAATCAGTAAGTACGACTTTAAACTTAAGTCTGCAACAGATTTTGTTTTCAAAATTTGTATGATCTGAGGAACCCAACCTAAAGAAAGAATGACTCCACCAATTAGTTGCATTACTGAAAACAGCACCGAATCCACTCCATTTTATACTGTTATATTCAGAGCAACCCACTTTGTGATTATTATGTTTTTCGTTAGCTGAACTGATTTTGTATCGAAGTGTGATTTGAGTTAGAATCGATTATGAAATCCCAGTCGTCATAGTGAAGCTCATGTCCTGTACCTTCCAATGTCAGTAAAACCGCACTCGGAATAGAGGATCCTCGTTCCGCGAAAACGTGAAATACGCTGTTTTGAGCAAAATAAAGCTTCTACGTTCCGCTATAATCTGGTGATGCGGTACGTTTTGAGTTTGGAAAACAGATATAAGAGAATATGTTCACAGGTGGTTGACAATCATTGCTTGGCTACTTAGTAAAGGAGCGGCTGAGAAGATCACCCTGACGGTCCTTTTTCGGCATCTATCATAATTTCCTATAAAATAAAAAAACACAGGGTATCAGCCTGTGTTTACAGTAATCGAAAGAATTTGGAAATGAACACAATAAAATGTTCACCTAATTGCCCTCAAAAGG
Organism: Paenibacillus alginolyticus DSM 5050 = NBRC 15375; assembly: GCF_000422905.1. Taxonomy (GTDB): domain Bacteria; phylum Bacillota; class Bacilli; order Paenibacillales; family NBRC-103111; genus Paenibacillus_E; species Paenibacillus_E alginolyticus. The sequence goes on along the minus strand of NZ_AUGY01000078.1, from coordinate 10,791 downwards.
TTTATTCCATGCCTCTTCATTCAATTCATTGTTTATGCCCACACCGGCCAATGAGCCCAAAGAAGCAGCTATAATGGCCTGATGAAGTTGTGATGCTGCATCACCGGCACTAAAAACGCCTGAAACGTTCGTTTTACCGAAATTATCGACGATGACAGTCCCTGCTTCCGTAATCTGGCAACCTATGGCTTGCGGCTGGTCTGATCCAGTAGTAAGTTTCGGTCTAAAAAATATCCCCGTGCATGGGATTCTTGTACCGTCCTCCAGAACAACTTGCTGTACCATGCCTTCGTTGGATTCGACAGTCTGGATCGGTGAGTCAAATACTGGAACGTTATGTTGATTTAGTTCTTCACGCTGTTCATCCGTCAATTCATCAGGTCCATGGGTACAGATTGTTAACTGATTCGTCCATCCTGATATCATTTTGGCCATGTGCAATGCATCCGCTCCCTTGACTATTAAGACAAGCGGTTGCTCTCTTAGTTCCCAGCCATCACAATACGGACAGATAAAGGCACTTTTACCATATACGTCTGCCAGCCCCTTAATATCCACCGGGAGGTCCTTCATTCCTACTGCAAAGAGCAGCTTTTTGCTTCGATAGGTCTCTCCTCGCGCAGTCGTAATTTGAAAATCACCATCGGTTCCCGTGATCGATAGAGCAGTATCCTCCACAAAGTTAACAGATGGATATGAACTAATCTGTTCCTTCGCAATTCGCCTAAATTCGCTTGGACTGATAGGATCTCTAGTAAGAAAGCCGTGGGTCTGGCGAGTAACCCCATTACGCGGGCGTCCTTCATCAATAACGACCACATTTTTTCTTGCCCTGCCTAAAACAAGAGCAGCATTTAGACCTGCCGGTCCTCCGCCGATAATAGCACAATCGTGAGTCATTCTGATTCTTCCTTTCAAATTTCGAAATTTCATTAGAGATATAATAGATTAGTTATATCTTTAATAACTTTAAAAAAAACGGTTCCTTACTCCGTCTTGATTAATTTCGACAAGCTCAGCAAGCAATAGCACGCCATCAGGCTTATCAGGCGCCGCCGTTATCAGATTGCATGAAGCGCATAGTCGATCGACTGCGAATATTTCATTCAGCACCACAATTAAAGACTTTATGAATCCATAATAACTCTAATGTTTTTAAAAGGCAAGCAATAATTCCGTACAATACGGATTCCACACTTTTTTTTGTAAATACAATACTTTTATTTCAATAAATACCAATGTTATTAAGAATACAGAGTGGTAAAATGTAATTTGGTTTGCTGAATTTAACATTTAGTTAATGAGATTTTTTTGAGAGATAGAAGAGGTATAAATCGATAGAATAGGAGGAGGAGTTAACATGAATATTGCAACAACTACGTTCAAACAAATTAAGGGCTGGAGCTGGCTGAAGCGAATTTTGGGCGCAGTCGCGCTACTTGGATTCCTTAGCTCTAGCTTCCTATATTTGACTCCACTAGGGACGAATATCCGTATGTTTTTGGCTAATACTGTCATCGAAACGCAACACCGCGACTGGGCTTGGATCTTCGTCGGTGCCAAGAAACGCGATGAAATGATCAACGCTATGGGCTTAATGAGCGATGCAAATGCCAAAGAACCGCAGGATTTGAGCGCAATTACGATCCGCAAACATGAAGGTCAATTAACCAAAGTCGAAGACATCTCGGGTCATGGTTGGGTTGGCAAAAAAATGTATGTCTACGACCCGCGAGCTCTGCGCGTTGTCGTACCCAACACGGTAGGTCAAGGAGAACGCATAACTTCCATGGTACAGCGAACGGGTGCGGTTGCCGGAGTGAACGGCGGCGGCTTCGACGATCCGCAAGGGCTTGGCAACGGTTTTGCTCCGGTCGGCGTCATCATGTCGGGAGGCAAAATATTGTACACTGGCGTGGACGGAACCGTTCCACAACACGTAGTTGCCTTCACGAAAGAAGGAAAGCTAGTTATAGGTAAATATCCAATTGACCAACTGTTGCAGATGCATGTTACAGATGCGGTGTCGTTCTATCCGCGCGTGATTGCGAACGGTAAAGCTTTACCGATCGAAGGAGATGGTCTCAACCCGCGGACAGCCATAGGTCAGCGCGCTGACGGCGTCATCATTCTCGTGGTCATCGACGGGCGTCAACCTCCTTACAGTATTGGAGCGACGTTGAAGGAAGTACAGGATTTGTTGCTGGCAGAGGGATGTATCAACGCTGGCTTCCTTGACGGCGGAGCTTCCTCCGAGATGGTTGTAAATGGACAACTCATTACTAAACCGTCCAGTAAATATGGCGAACGCAGACTGCCTTCCGCCCTGCTCGTCTTTGAACATCCGGATAAGATTCAAGTTCCGAATATCTGGGATGGGTTGACGAAGATTGATCCTGGCGGTGCTTACGACAATCCGGATTATATTGCGGACATACAAAAGCAGCATGCCAATAAACCCAAATCAACGTCTACTCCGAATCCCAAGGCTTCTGCTACAAGAACACCCGAGCCCACGCAAACGCCTGGCGCAATCGAGACACCGTCTCCATCGCCGGAAGGAAGCATGACGCCTTCGCCTAGCGTAACACCATCAGTCAAACCTACCGTTTCGCCAACGCCAGCCGTTACTCCAACTGGCACGCCCTCCGTATCGCCAACACCAGGCGCTACCCCAGGGGAAACGCCAACAGGTACGCCGTCAGGAAAAAATAAATAATATCAAGCCCCAAGCTAGTATAAAGAAGCTTGGGACTTTTTTTATTTATACAGATTGATAACCTTCAGATTACACCTCTTGTAAATCCAGTATATCCAAAAGTCATTGTATTTATGGTTCGGGGGCATTAAAGATGAATGAATCACAAGGCTCCAGCATCTCTTGCTGTATAAAATGAAGGGAAAACTGGACGATAGTTAAGCTCGTTCCGTATGCGGCTTGTATCCACGATCATGTCCCATGGATTGAACGGTTGTTGTATGGATTCAGCCGCTAATTGTTCGGACTGATGATGAAGCTGAAACAGCTCTGCCACCGTAATCGGAGAATCATCAGCCACGTTATAGATGTGGCCATCTATGCCAGGAGTGGAAGCGGCAAGCAGCAGGGCTTGACTAACATCCGCATGGTGGACCATGTGAAGCCGCTTGGCGGGATGCCATGTACGCATCATCGGTAAGAATTCTGTAATATGAGGATCGCATTCCCCATAGACAAAAGCTAACCGTGCGATGCGGAGCCCTAATCCCTTATCACGATAAAGCTGGAGTAAAGCTTCTTCAGCTGCCATTTTGGTCTGAGGATAAAGGAATCCAGGCTGCAAAGGGTCATTTTCACGGCTCGGTCCGCTAGTATTCCCTGCGCCATACAATAAGTTGGTGCTTGCAAATACAAATCGCGGAACATCCGCCTTCAGGGCAGCTTCCGCCAAAGCGATACTGGCGTCGATGTTTGACATTTGCGCAGTTGCTTCGTCTACACCGCGAAATTGCGCCGCTAGATGTACAACGACATCCACGCCTTTCAGCGCGTTAGCGAAATTTTCCGGCTGAAAAAGATCGCCTTCAATCAAATTTGTGCCTTGCAGTTGAAACGTATCTGCTTTCGTCGCATCACGTACCAAAACACTAACGTTATGACCGCGCTGCAGCAAGCGTGGTACAAAGCGGCTTCCTACTTTTCCTGTTGCCCCAGTTACAAAAATATTCATTTTCGATTACCTCCTTAAGTTTTGTCGGTGCTATACTTGCAGTATTACATATACTGGAATCATCTGCCTTCCTGCGCTTATCGTACGACTGGCAGTGTCAGGATAAAGGGGACAAGACTATGAAAGAGAACCCTCCTAGCTTATCGCTTGGCGATTTTTTGCGAGCACGTCGAGAACGCCTTACTCCAGAGGAAGTGGGGCTGCCGTCATACGGGCGTCGCCGAACGCCCGGGTTGCGCCGCGAAGAAGTAGCCCAGCTTGCCCATATGGGTACTTCATGGTATACCTCTTTGGAGCAGGGCAGAGATATCAATCCTTCCGAACAAGTGCTTGATAGCTTGGCCGAAGCACTAAAGTTGTCTGTTGATGAACGTCGTCATCTTCACATGTTGGCAAAGGCAGCTGAAGTGAAGGGAGATAAACCCGAACAAGAGGTAAGCGCTGGTTTGGAGCGCACGGTGCTGGCTCTTGAACCGAATCCTGCGTTCATATTGGGGCGATATTGGGATTTGTTGATGTGGAATCAAGCAGCAGAAATCGTGTTTCACCTGCCGGAATTTTCTAAGGGATCAGGGCAGCACACTAACTGGATGCGACGTTTCTTGACCGATTCTTCTCTTCGAACGAATAATCTGGATTGGGATGCCAAAGCGCAGGTCATGATTGCACAGTTTCGTGCTGATTACGCGCACTTCCCGCAAGACGAGAGATTTGGGAAATTGACGGAGGAATTTATGCAGATAAGCGAATTGTTCCGTTCTTATTGGCCGCGACATGACGTTCAGTTGGTTGCTGACTGCCACAAACGATGGAAGGATCCTTGCATAGGGGAGATGGAATTTGAGCATGTAACCTTGCAGCCACCGGGTAATCAGGATCTGAAGATTATGATTTTTACTGCTTCGCCGGCTACTTCTGAGCGTTTGAAGAGTTTACTTAGAAAATTCAAATATCATAATAGAGGTAATATGACCGAAAAGCCTATAGAGCTAGAGTTGTTCGAAGAGTTTAGGACGGAGCTAACTTCATACTGTTACAGAATGTTAGGGTCAATTTTCGATGCTGACGATGCTGTTCAGGACACCCTTATTCGCGCCTGGCAAAGTTGGGACCAATTTAGGCAGGAAGCCTCTCCTAGATCCTGGATTTACCGCATTGCTACAAACGTTTGTCTAGATAAGCTGCGATACACAAAGCGCCGTGCACTTCCAATGGACCTGTCTGGACCCGCCGTTTCGATTGTGGAACCTCGAACGGTTTTACCCCATACATCATGGATTTGGCCGGTGCCTGACACTGCATGCGATCCAGTAGATCTTCTAGTTCGGAAGGATACCCTGCGATTGTCCTTTATTGCTCTGCTGCAAACCTTACCACCCCGCCAACGCGCGGTGCTCATTCTAAATGATGTCCTCAGATGGTCGGCCAAACAAACTGCGGAAGCAATGGGAATGACCTCAGTGGCTGTCAACAGTGCCTTACAAAGAGCGCGGGCGACGATGACTCGTGCGAACCTTCGGTCGGATGAGCTTCGGGATATGGACGCCGAGGCAGACCGCCAACTTCTCACCCGTTACGTGGAAGCTTTTGAACGATACGATATCGATGTGCTAATGGAGTTATTTCATGAGAACGCAAGCTTATCGATGCCGCCTTTCGTCATGTGGGTTCGCGGCCATGCCAACCTCGCTTCCTTCTATGCAGCCACGCGAAGCCATTGTTTTGGTTCCCGGCTCCTTCCGGTCAGCGCCAATGGTAAAAATCCTGCCTATGCCCAATATGCACCTGATGGACCCGATGGGACTTTGAAACCGTGGGGCATACATGTGCTTGAGATTAAAGATGGAAAAATCGGTCATATTCACACCTTTATAGATACAGCCTTGTATTCTCGGTTTGGTCTTCCAACACAATTAGACGCGAGGCCAGCCATCAGTAAGCAATCTGACGAGTAAAATTTACCAGTCAGTATCGAAGTAGCAACTATCGTGCTTTTATTTAGACGTACCGATGATTTTTGAACAGCTCATTCGTCTATATTTATGAATAGCTAAACGCATTCAAATTATAGTCTATGGAGGTTGAAAAATGTTACAACGTTTGTTTATTTGGGTTGAGATTCCAGTAGTGAATTTGAAATGGGCAAAAACTTTTTACGAGCAGATTTTTCAGTGTGAAATGCAAGTGGTTCCGATGGATGATTCCGAATACGCATTTTTCCCGGTTCGGGAGCAGTTTAATGGTGGAGCTTTAGTACAGGGACCGAATCACAAACCATCTACAGAGGGTCTCACTGTATACCTGGATGGAAGCCCAGACCTGGCAACAATTCTATTACGCGTACATGAAGCTGGTGGACAAGTTATTATGGAGAAAACATATGCTGGAAATAACGCTGGGTACTTAGGCATGTTTATTGACAGTGAAGGCAATCGCATCGGGCTGCAACATATGTGAACGAAGGTCAAAAGTTGAAAATCTTTACTTCTTTGCATGATCTGATATCTAAAACCGGATTAAAATTTGATGCAGTGGGTGGGCATGGGAGCCAGGTTCCCTCTTCTGCAAAGGAAATAGCGAATAGCTTTCGTCAGTCAAGTGAATCCATGATTACCGCAATAAAAGAGCAATGGACAGACGAATCATTAAAAGAAATAAAAGATATACATAGAGAAAAATGGTCGAATGGATTAACGCTTTATATCTTAAATTGTCATCTGATACACCATCGCGGTCAAATGACGGTTCTAATGCGTCAAGCAGGTCTGAAAGTACCTGGCATGTATGGTCCTTCACTGGAAGAATGGGTGGAGTATGGTCTGCTTAAGCCTACTGATTAATCAATCTAAGGACTTGCAAGTTCGATTTTCTTGAGAAGACTGTCGCAATTCTACAGTGATTAATAAAGCAGTTGATGTCAGAGAACCGGATTCCCTTGTAAGGGTCCGGTTTTTTCATGCAAACACATTTGCTTGGCGTACATTCCTCCCTCCCCGGCTCAACTAACACGTGCGGTACAAGGGGGATTGCAATAGACTGATGTTAAAAAAGACACCTAGCATGCAGCATACAGCATGGGGTGTCTTTTTCCAATCCTTGTTGCCCTTCTACATTCAATGTTCTTGAACGGTCAACGGATTCAATGAAAGCGAATATCGTTTTCCTATCACCGTTTGAAATTCACTCTTAACCAAAGCATCGATCTGAACGCTGCAAAGTCCTCCAGAATGCGAATAAATCTCCGCTTCAACAATCTCGCCCTTATCCCATTTTATGCTCACCTCAAATCCTCCGCGTGCCCTTAAGCCTTTAACGAAGCCTGTCGGCCAAGCATCAGGCAAAGCGGGAAGCAATTGAAGATAACCCTGATGTGATTGCAGCAGAAGTTCAGCTATTCCAGATGCCGCGGCAAAATTGCCGTCAATTTGAAACGGGGGGTGTGCATCAAACAAATTCGCATAAATACCGCCCGTTTGATAATTTTCCGTATCATCTTTAACAAGCCTAAGCAGATTGGCAATAAGGTCTAGCGCCCGGTTTCCATCTCCAAATCGGGCCCATAATCCCACTTTCCAGCCGAGACTCCATCCCGTCCCCTCATCTCCGCGCCTATTCAAGGATTGCTGCGCTGCAGCATATAACTCCGGTGTTGTATGCTGTGTCAACTGACGGCCAGGATAAACGCCGAATAAATGGGAGATATGCCTATGATGCTTATCTTCGTCCTCGAAATCCTGAGACCACTCCTGAAGCTGGCCATATTTGCCGATTTGCATCGGAAATAAGCGACTTCGCGCATCTTCCAATTCTAGACGGAAGTCAGCATCCATTTGCAAAATGTCTGATGCTTCTATACAATTTGTAAACAAATCCCAAATGATTGACATATCCATAGTGGCTGCCGCACTAACACCTGCTTTTCCTTCTGCGGTCACAAATTTGTGTTCCGGAGACGTAGATGGCATGGTAATTAATCGGCCAGAACCGTCATCTACCAACCAATCCAAGCAAAAAAGCGCTGCTTCTTTCATAATAGGATAAGCATAATTGCGCAAGAAAGTGTCATCCTTGCCAAATGCATAGTGCTCCCATAAATGCTGTGTTGTCCAGGGTCCCCCCATCGGCCATAAAGCCCAAACAGGATCTCCTTGACCATAATCACCTACAGGTGAGGCTTGGCACCAAATATCCGTATTATGATGTGCCGTCCAGCCACGAGCCCCATAATTGACATCTGCTGTTTTCTTTCCGTTCTGCGACAATCTTCCGATAAAATGGAGGAAAGGCTCATGGCATTCCGCAAGATTGCAGGTTTCTACCATCCAATAATTCATTTGTGCATTAATGTTAAGCGTATAGTTGCTGCTCCACGGCGGCCGTATTTCTTTATTCCAAATGCCCTGCAAATTAGCCGGTTGCGTGCCTGGACGAGAGCTGGCAATCATCAGATAACGGCCATAATGAAATAAGAGCTCAACCAGTCCGGGATCCTTAGCCCCATATTCGGATATCCGCTCTTTCGTCGATAAATCGGCTGGCGCAACGGTTTCACCCAAGCTAAGCTCTACCCGATTAAATAGAGCTTGATGATCCTCAATGTGTTTGCGTCGCAGTGAATCATACGATTGCGCCTTCACCAACTCCAGCGCTCGGGCAACAAGAGGCTCAGGATCCTTCCCCTGTCTGCCTGGCGATTTGTCATAACCGTTAAAGCTAGTCTCTGCCACGAAATAGAGAGTGACTCCCGTAGCTCCAAGAATATGCATGCCGTCATGATCGACTTGCAGCTTACCGTCATCCAACACTGCCCCTAGACGAGCTTCAAAACGTATCGCTTCTGCAGTTATAGGATCACCGTATACAACCGGATTATCGGTCGCATAGTAATTCGGATCCACATGTTCAGGTGCAGTTCCCTTAAGCAGCAGATCATTTTCAAATGTATCCGTTCGATAATTGAGCTGACTATCCAGCTTAATATGCAGGTTCAACATCCCCGTTTTGCTTGCTTGCAAACGAAGCACAATCACTTGGTCCGGATGGGAAGCAAACATTTCCCGGCTGTATGTAACATTGCCAATCCGATACTCCACACGAGATATTCCTTCTTGAAGAGATAGGCTCCGTTGATAAGATTGATAAAGATCTCCGTGATCAAACTTAAGGTGCAAGTTGCCAAGCGGCATATAGGATTGTGTGTACGGACCCAACATTTCCTTACTCAGCTTATCTGCTTCTATAAATTTACTATCCATGAGAAGACGGCGGACTTCTGGAAGTACTTCTTTGGCTCTGTGATTGTTGCCTTCCTTTGGGGAACCGGACCACAATGTGTCTTCATTTAATTGCAAATGTTCGTTCATCACCCCACCAAATATCATGGCACCGAGTCGGCCATTACCAATGGGCAGCGCCTCTGTCCACTTTTCTGCTGCTGAGAAATATTGAAGCTTCATTTTTCTATCTCCTCACTTTTATTTAAATTCATTCGATTTAATTGTATGCAACATGCTTCGACTTCTGCTCAAAGCTCTAGTTGCCCCCCTGATAGCGCTTTCTATATTTATACTACAAGATTCAATTTTCTAATAGATACACTTCGGAATAATACGTACATTTTTCCGTTCTGAGATATCATATGAACCCAACAAAACAAAGAGGCTGACTCAAAAGGTCAATAACCTAGCGAGCAGCCTCTATTTTGTTTCGATACGGAGCGAAATCTAACAGGATTCCTCCTGTTCATTTGGCGTTAATTGCTCGAAACGGTCATCTAACTGGAAAACTGCACCTAGAATAAGAAGTGGACACCTCACTAAGAGAATTAGATAATAATCATAACTAGGAGGTGTTCACATGAGTGGGCAGCGGAGATCATTCAATGAAGAATTTAGACGTCAAACAGCAAAGTATTTGCAAGAGCAGACAAAGTCTGTAGAGGAGATTGCACTCGAACTGGACATACCTGCGAAAACGCTACATGCTTGGAAAGCAAAATACCGCGAGTTTAAAAATGAATCCGTCAATCAAAGTGAACGGGTTCGAGAACTCGAGCAACTGTTGAAAGAAAAAGAACGTGAACTGAGTCAGAAAGACCGCCGTTTAGCTGATGTAGAAGAGGAATTGGCTATCGTAAAAAAGGCGGTGCACATCTTCAGCAAACCAAAGAATTAAGGTTTCAATTCATTGAAGATCATCGCTCTGAGTTTCCAGTGGAGAAGATGTGCAGCGTGCTTAAAGTATCCAGGAGCGGCTATTACAAATGGCGTACGGCAGCACCGTCCGAACAGCAAAAACACAAAGAGATGCTAACAGAGCGGATTAAGTTTCACTTTAAGGACTCTGATCAACGGTACGGAAGTCCAAGGATCTGGAATGAACTTAAAAAGGAAGAATTGCGGGTATCTGAGCGTACTGTCGGCAAGATCATGCGTGAACAAGGCCTTCGCTCTTGTATGTCAAAGAAATTCAGAGTAACAACAACGGATTCGAAACACAATGAACCCATCGCTCCAAATGTACTCGAGCAAGACTTTTCAGCGACAAAACCCAATGAAAAATGGGTAGCTGACATTACCTACATTCCCTGTCGTGAAGGAAAACTGTACTTAGCAAGCGTAATGGATCTGTATACGAAACAGATTGTAGGCTGGAAACTGAGCGACAGCATGACGACAGACCTCGTGCTAGACGCATTAAAACAAGCCTATCGCGCAAAGAAGCCTAAAAAGAATCTTATTCATCATTCTGATCGTGGCGCTCAGTACGCGTCCAGTGACTACCGTAAACAGCTCAAAACCTATCGAATGAGAGCTAGCATGAGTCGTAAAGGGAACTGCTATGATAATGCCTGTATCGAGGCATTTCATAGCATTTTAAAGCGCGAACTTATTTACTGCACCCCGACATTCAAAACGAAGCAGGAAGCCTATGAGAAGCTGTATCGTTACCTTGAATTATTTTACAACCGCAAAAGATCCAACAGTACGCTAGGCTATGTGTCCCCTCTACGCTTTGAGCAGCAGTATTATAGACGCACTGCCTGAAAATTAGGAGTGTCCACTTTCTTGACAGAAGAGCA
>NZ_AUGY01000077.1 GCF_000422905.1 Paenibacillus alginolyticus DSM 5050 = NBRC 15375 | reverse complement strand
TCGAGGTACTTGGTTGCCCGTTTGTTTAAATCGATGAATGGTTTTACGCCCTGGTGCTTGAGCAAGTCGTAAATAGCTCCAGCGTCATGGGCAGCATCAAGCAACATCTTATCGACCATGCCCAAGGTGAAACGTTGCGCAAATTCTACCGAACTGACGACAAAGCTAACGGCGTCATGGCGTGATGCAGGCTGAAGTCTTGGATACAGCGGCAGATCGTGCTTGCTGTTTGCAGCAGTAAGCATGTACAGGTGGTATCCGTTATAGTATTTTTCTCGTGAACTATCCCAACCGGAGTTGCAGTCTGGCTGAGAGTACTCACGAAGATGGTTGCATTTCGCAAGGCCTTGGGCATGACAATCACAGGTTGGTTTGCTGCGGGACCAAGAGGCGGTCTCTGCCGGAGTACCGTCACCCGCTACGTCCATAGCGTTGGGGTGATGTGGTAGGAGCCTTCTCTCCTTTCTTCCCTTTCTTGGGTTTGCGCTTACGGGGTCTGACCCTCGGTGAGAGGTGCTTGCTGTCAGCGGCCCAGAATCGGGAAAGGAAGTCGTAAAAGGTGCCGACACCGGGAATGTCTCCAGGCTCGAAGCTGCTAAGAATGGCGTAGAGAGGGTACCTGTACAGTTCGTTGACCCATTCTGTGATGCCAATTTCGGGTCTGGTCAAAAGAAAAAGTAAATAAGAGCGAAGCATAGAAGCCGGGTCACGTGGTTGCGGTCCTCTTGCGCTGAACGTATCCGCTAAAAGCGTCGTAGTAGCAGAAAGATCAGTGATGAGACACTTGAAGATGAGAGGCCAGTCGGCCTTAACGAAAATGGCCGAAGGCGGAGCATAGTATTTTTTTAAGGCGCTTAAGACAAAGAGGCGGTAGGCTTCATGTGAAACGAAAACAGGCTTCATGAAAACACCCCATAATCTGGTAGTAAAGGGTTTTAGATCCCTTTCTCGCGTAATTATTGAGGCGTTTTCTAAAAGTCAAGTATTTTTCACGGGTTTAGCGCACAAATTTGAGGAATTATGATTTCCAGTTCAAAGGAGTGCAAAAATAAAAAAACCCACCGTTTGGTGGGAGGAAAGCGCACAGGGCATTGCTGATAAAGCCTTGTGCAGCAAGCCTCGGCGAATGCCGAGAGGCTATGAAATTAAAGGGAGGAAGAAAAATGAAAAGAAAGAATACTGCTTTACTCTCAACACTTCAGTGGTAACTTTGCTTGTCGCAGGATGTAGCAGCGATAAACCTAAGGACACTATTGCTTCAGCTTCACCAACATCTGCACCGCCAGTATCGGCAGCACCAACGGCTAATTACGGCGATACTGGAGGAATAAAGCTTCCTATCGTTGATAAACCGACGACACTTTCTTGGATGCTTGTTAGCGATAACCCGAATTTGGGCGACTCATTGGTTGTCAAGGAGATTGAAAAACGCACAGGCATTAAACTGGACATTCAAGCCTATTCCTCGGGAACCTACAAAGACAAGTTAAAGGTTATTGTTGCCTCCGGGAAACTTCCTGATATTTTTCACGGACAGACGCTGGCCGAGCTGAACAAGATGGGAGGGCAAGGGGTGCTTGAGCCAATTAGCCAACACTTGAAGGATCTTCCGAACTTCAAAAAACTTTATGTTGATGATAAGGAGAACAATTGGGTCATGAAATCTTGGTCTGATGACAAGAACAACATGTATGCTTGGCCGCTCTATGGCCTGCAGCGTGACGTCAATCACGGATTCCTGTACCGCAAAGATATATTTGATAAGGCTGGTATTAAGGAGTGGAGCAATACCGAGGAGTTTTATCAAGCACTCAAAAATTGAAGGAAACCTATCCGCAATCCTATCCTGTAGCTTCCAAAACAAAGGAATTCATTTTCAGGGATTGGTCATATGGATGGGGAGTAGGCGGAGCGAGCACACCTGCTTATTAGGACGAAAAAGCAAAGGTTTGGAAACTTGCCACTACCCAACCCGAGTACAAAGATATGCTTGATTTTATGAAAAAGCTTTATAACGAAGGATTCCTGGATCCAGAGTTTATTACCGACACGGATGCTTGCTGCTTGATTACTTGACCAGTCCTTCCGGCTCCTCGCTTGTTACAATGGGTGTGGAGGGAGAAACTTTCAAAATGGAAAACAACAAACCCGTTTAAATACGGATAAGTTGCTGGAGCATGTCAATCAAATGGCCATGATGCAGGGGACTTCGCTGATCGTAATGGACCAAAATCGCAACGTTGTTTTTCATCAATCAAATCTGAGGTTTGTGGTGTTGATAGGAATTGGGCAGCAGGCCGAGCGCGAGCTAGCTGTTAAACAACTACGCGCTTATGTACTGCAGGAGAAGACAGAATCGTGGAAAGATTGCTTCGTCTTGACTGCGGTCAGCCGACTTTATCCATCTTTAACGGAGAACTGCCATAAGGCATATCAGGATTTATCACATTGCCTTGTTTATCGAAACATCCATTCTGAGGATCCAATTATCGACTATGATTCTATCCGATTTACGTGGAAGGTTTATTATCCTCTTGATGAGATTGAGAAATCTTCCAACTTTCTTGTAAGCGGCAATGTTGCCGAATGTATTAGGATTATCAATGAGATCTTTGCTTTAAATATAGAACGGAGAATTCACCATTACCAGTTGGTGCCGGTTGCGAAAACGATGTTTTACTATTTACTGAAGCATCTTGAAATGAGCAATAGCGAAACGAAAGCCATCCTTGCGTTGGAATTGGAATTTAATACGCAAGTGGAAGCCGCCTACCATTATGAGGGTATTCAAAGCACCCTAATCCAAGCGGTTAAGGTCATTGCAGACAAGATCAAGAACGGACAAAGAAGCAAGCTGAATCCTACTTTCGTTGCCCAGTATATAGAAGAGCATTATATGAGCAATTTACATTTGGACCACATGGCCGAAAAAATGGAGACATCTCCGAAGTATTTCTCCAATTATTTCAAGAAAACATTCGGGGTCAACTTTGTTGATTATTTGAACAAGGTAAGGTTGTCACATGCCAAGGAATTGTTGAAGAACACCGATATGCCGGTCTCCGAGATCAGTGAAAAAACCGGGTATTTGAATTCCACTACGTTTACCAGTACATTCAAGAAATACTTCGGTTTCTCGCCGAGCGAATTTCGCAAGAGCGCTTCAACTGACCAATTACTACTTGGGAGGAAAAAATGATGAAAGCCATCGCCGCTAGAGAAGGATCTATCGTAAGGATCGACGTAGAAGAGCCGGATCTTCTTGATGGTCACGTCCTCATACGTACTGAATATTCCGCTATCAGTCCCGGTACGGAATTGACGATGGCAAACAGATCAAAAGACAAACCAATCGGACTAGGCTACAGCGCCGTAGGAATCATAGAAAAAGTCGGCAAAGCTGTGACTTCGCTGCATCCGGGACAAAGGGTCGCCTGCTAAGGCGGCCCTTATGTTCGACATGCGGAGCTAATGTCAGTGCCGCTTAATCTTACCGCGATTGTACCCGAGCATGTCAGCCCGGAAGAGGCAGCCTTCGCTGGACTTGGAGCCATAGCCATTCATGCTTTACGGACAGCTGATCTGAGATTTGGAGAGTCGGCAGTCGTGGTTGGATTAGGTATCCTGGAGAATATTACTGCCCAAATTGCGGCTGCCGCTACTTATCCCACCCTTGGTTATGATTTGAATACCGAGCGTGTGGCGTTCCTTAAGCAGTGTGGAGTAAGCCGATCTTACGACAAGCAAGAGGACTTGGAAGCAGGTCTCGCGGAAGCTACGGGAGGGAGTGGCGCAGACAGTGTCCTCTTATGTGCAAGCGGAAATGGTGAAGAGCTTATGAACAGCTCGTTTAATTGGATTCGTGATCGTGGGAAGGTGGTAGTTGTGGGGGATTTAACCACTGAATTCTCGAGAGGAAAAATGTTCGGGAAAGAAGCTCAGGTGCTCATTTCTCGAGCAGGAGGCCCTGGCCGTTATGACGCCCAGTATGAACGGGATAATATTGACTATCCTTTAGGCTATGTTCGTTGGACGGAAGGCCGAAACACACTGCTTGCTGAGAAACGTATCCATATTCGCTCACTAATCAGCGGCATATATCCGATTGACCGTGTAAAGGAAGCCTACGAAGGTTACTTGACGCCATCAACTACGATGGGTACATTGATTCGGTATTAAATTTACCGCAATTCCGGGCAAATTGTTCCGATTTTAAAAATCTTCGAACGTTTCCACAAATGGTCTATCAGGTACATGCTTTTGAAGCTGCACAACACGGATATTTTTATCAAAAACCGAGAGAACGGGAAAAAAGGCTTGCAAAAAGGTCGATCGATGGGGAGAGACTTTGGCCTGCAAATTTCAGTTTGTGGTATTTCAGACCACCTGGAGAATGCCCTCGTACATGGTATAATAATCAGCCTTTTGTAGGCCGTTATAAGAAGCATTGTTTCTATCAACCATTAGGAAAAGAGTGCGGAAATATTGATAATACGTACTAATAATAAAGTAAACCAATTGGAGCCGAAAGGCTCCTTTTTTATTTCTTGACAGTTGGCACGATATGGAATAATAATAAAAATAATAAAACGACTGGTCAGTCTTTATTGAGTCGTATTTTAGCTTGAAGGAGGATTTACATGCATTCATTCCAAGACAATTTAGATAAATATGCAGCTCTAGCCATCCAATTAGGGGTCAACATCCAACAGGGACAAACATTGGTTGTCTTCGCACCTTTAATATCGGGGGAGTTCGTACGCAAATTGGTCAAGCAAGCCTATGAGGTAGGAGCAAAGCATGTTTATGTCGAGTGGTTCGACGAAGAAATTACTCGGTTAAAGTATGAACTAGCGCCCGATGAAGCATTGCTTGAATACCCCATGTGGCGGGCAAAAGGGTATGAAGAATTAGCTGAAAATAATGCTGCATTTCTCTATGTGGTAGCAAATAACCCCGATCTGATGAATGGCATCGACCCCAAACGTATTCAAACAGCGAGTAGAACATCGAATACGGCATTGAAGGAGCTGTCTGTCGCAAGGTTAACCAACAAAGTCAGTTGGTCGATTATCGCTGTTCCCTCGCCTTCATGGGCGGATAAGGTGTTTCCTTCGCTCCCCGAAGAAGAGCGTGTTGACGCGCTATGGAATGCCATCTTCGAAGCAACTAGAGCTGACCGGGATGATCCGATACAGAATTGGAAAGAACATTCAGCTGCACTAGACACAAGAGCAAAAAGACTTAATGAACGCCAATATATGGCGCTTCAATACCGCGCTGACGGTACTGACATTACAGTAAGTTTGCCGCCTGAGCATATTTGGGTTTCGGCCGGTAATACCAACAGCAATGGCATCTCCTTTATAGCAAACCTGCCCACTGAAGAAGTATTTACATCTCCTTTAAAAAAAGGCGTAAACGGAACCGTGAAAAGTTCCAAGCCTCTTAGTTACAATGGCAATCTCATTGAAAACTTTTCTTTAACATTCAAAGAAGGGGAAATTATTGATTTTAAAGCCGAGAAAGGGGAAGAAAATTTGAGAAGTCTCATTGAGATTGATGAGGGTTCTCACTATTTGGGTGAAGTTGCTTTGGTTCCGCATCGCTCGCCTATTTCTAATACAAATCTTATTTTCTACAATACACTTTACGATGAGAATGCTTCCTGCCATTTTGCCATCGGTAGAGCTTTTCCTTTCTGCCTGAATGGCGGAATCGATATGAGCCAACAAGATCTTCAAAATCATGGGCTAAACGAAAGCTTGACGCATGTAGATTTTATGATGGGTTCAGCAGACATGAATATTGATGGGATCTTGGAAAATGGGGAGAAAGAGCCATTGTTCAGGAATGGAGATTGGGCGTTTTGACGTATTAACAGAAAAAAGGAGGTGCTGTATGTCACCTAAAGTTACGCAAGCTTATAAAGAAGAAAAAAGAGCGATTATTCTTGAGGGAGCCCTGCATTGCTTTATCGAAAAAGGCTTTCAAGCTACGACCATCGATGATATCGTGCGGCATTTGGGGATGAGCAAAGGCGCAATCTACAGTTACTTTTCCAGCAAAGAAGAGATGTATATTCAAATGGCCGACGATAAAATGAATGCGATGGTGGAGAACTCCAGTGAAGATTTCAAAAATATGCCAAGCGCAGAAGATCAAATTCGCTATATGTTTGATCGATTCCGTCGACAATCACTCGACGAACTGCGCAAATGGCTAGCTTTTCATTTGGAATTTATGCTGTATGCAGCGCGCCAACCGGAATTAACGGAACGATGGAACCAATATGCAAATAAAGCATTATTGTTCATGCAGGAAATTATGGAGGGTGGCATGAAGACAGGGGAGTTCCGCTCCGACCTTGATATTGCGGCTGCCTCCCGTTTACTCTGGTCCGTTCGGGATGGCCTTGCTCTGCAATTTATGCTTAGCGGTGAGGAAACTGACTATAAATCCATGATTAATGAGATGGAAAAAAAGGTATTCCGCTATATCCAAGGATAATTCACGATGGAGGTAGAGGCTTATGATTTTCAAAAAAATGAGCGAAATGTCGGCCGAAGACATGGTGGCGTTGTGGAATAAGGGATTCGAAGGCTATTTCTTAAATAGTACACTGAACTTGGACAAATTTCTTGCAAGAGCTGTCAACGAGGGGCTCTCACTAGAGAATTCCTTAGTCGTGTGCGAAAATAGGGACCCTATTGGCTTCGTGATGAATGGGTTCCGTGTCATTGAAGGAAAGAGAGTGGCATGGAACGGAGGTACTGGCATTGCGACCGAACATAGGGGCAGAGGGATTGGAAAAAAACTGATGGAAAGAAACCTCCAGTTGTATCGTGAACAAGGTGTGGATATCGCCTTACTGGAGGCGCTTATTCAAAATAAAGCTGCGATTAAGCTCTATCAAAGCGTTGGCTATGTTATTACCGAGCAGTTAATCAGCCTACAACATACAGAAGCCTTGGATGCAAGTCTCCTGCAGCCAAACTCTCCAAACGAATATGTTACGAGACGAGGACTGGCTCTGGAAGTGAAAGGACTGTCTTCCTACAGACATTTGTCAGCGTGGCAAACACAATGGGCAAGTATGAAGGATGGGGAATGTATCATCGTCTCTGATCATGAAGATGAGGTTGTTGGTTACGCACTTTATAAACGAATTTTCGGAGATGACGGGAACCTGTCAACCATCGCACTTTATCAATGTGAATCGATTCCGGGTCGAACAGATTCGGAAGATATCCTCAAAGCAGCATTAAGTGAAGTATACGCACCTTTTTCTTTTACTTGTAAGCGTATAACCATGAACATAAGAGATTCCAACAAGGGGCTAATTGGGTTATTAGAGCGTTTAGGATTTACTAAATTTGTAGAACAAGTGTACATGATTCGTCATTTATGAGAACTTAGGGGTAAAATACTCACGTCTTACGAGCTTAAATTCGATAGATTAACGAAGAAATACTTTTCAATGAGGTGGCAAGAGTATTCTTGCCTTCTCTTTTTTTTGTTTTTTTTCACTTGCATGGGAAAGTCACCCAACCACTATTTGGAGGAACGTAGATCCGTTATTTTGGAAATTCTGCGCATGAAATCGAGTGAGAGGAACGTAGGAACGCTATTTGTTTAAAAAACGATTCCGAGGCAAAAAACGCGAAATAACGCATCGACGTTCCTCTTCCTCATGTTTTCGGGGCTTTTTTTCCAAATAGAGTATCTATGTTCCTTAATGGAAATTATGGGTAACATAGCATAGTTCAGTAATGATAGAGTGCCACAGCATCCAAGAATGGCTTTTGCGACAGCCACTTTTTCCAGTCATGCACGGATAGATGAATACGATCTCATTTTTTTATTGAAGTTGTACTTAATTCAGAAAGTTCATAATAAGTATCGTATTAGAAAACTTTGTTAGTCATTCTAACTATCAAAGGGGGTGAACAAGGTGCTTGGTCGCAATCAAACCGGAAATAGCAAGCTCGTTAAACAATTGAACAGACAAGAGATTCTGCGTAAGCTTCGGGAAAATAAGCGGGTTTCGAGAGCGGATTTGGCGAAGTTAACGGAACTAAGCCGTCCATGTGTTTCTGCGTTGGTCGATGAAATGATGAAGGAAGGGCTAATCCATGAAGTTGGTGTAGGTGAGTCCAAAGGCGGAAGAAAGCCGATCCTGCTCGAGTATAATTTTCAAGCATATGGCGTAGTTGGGGCCATTTTTGAGGGTAGTACGCTGTATATGGCTATCGCTGATCTAAGTGGAGATTTGTTAGTTGATTACAACTTCCGCTTGCAGCAACCAACAAATGGTGATATGGCCATTCGTTGTCTGGAATTGGGTTTACAGACTTTGCTTAGCAAGAGTGGGTTCGAGAAATCTCGCTTACTAGGTGTTGGCTTAGGTTTACCCGGAATTACACAACGTCGCGATGGAACCGTGAGTTATGCGCCAAGCACAGGATGGATGGGTTTACCGGTGAAACAAGAGATCGAGGAGCGATTAGGTCTACCTGTTGTGATTGATAATGACGTTAATTTGATGACTTTAGGGGAGTTTCATAAGGGTGTCGGCAACGGAGTTAAGAATCAGGTTTATATGTATGTAGGGACGGGAATCGGCGCAGGAATCATCCTAGATGGGCAATTTTATAGAGGCTCGCGTGAAGCATCCGGAGAGATCGGATATATGATGGTGGGTCAGGCAAAGAAACTGAACCGGGGTGAATATGGCGTTTTTGAAGGGAATTACTCCGTCCCAGTCATCCAAGAAAAGGCCAGAAAAGTACTGCCTTCCCTTATGGAAGAGCCGGGTGTGATTAAACAACTAATACGCCATACGGAAGATGGTCATACAGAGGCAGGTCGATTGTTAAATGACATCTACAGACATTGGGCTTACGGAATCGCGAATATGGTCAGTATACTCGATCCAGATTTGTTGATTTTAAGCGGGGAGATGATTGACATCGAGGAAAGAGGTGTTGAGAAGATCCAAGGTATGCTGACCGAATGGGTTCCGTACGTACCCCAAATCAAGCTGGCGGCTCTAGGCTACAAAGCGGGCATCATCGGGGCGATTCACAGCGTCCTAGAAGCTTTCCCCGTAGTAAATTCCAACAAAATATACCTTTCGGGAGGTTATGTGAATGATAACAAGTAAGGGGAAAATGTCCAGAATGCTGGTAGGCACTCTAGTCAGCATTATGATGGTTGTGATAACAGCTTGCGGAGGCTCTACGCCGAGTTCTGGAAATGCTAGTCAAGCACCCACGGTGAAGCCTTCTGACAAAGCGGCTGCTACGGAGGCACCTAAACCGGCAGAGAAGCAAAAGCTTGTTATTTATACAGCTAGGGATAAAAGTGTTGTCGATGAAATTATTCCGAAATTCAATGCGAAGCATCCGGAAGTTGAGGTCGAGGTATTAACGATGGGTGCGCAGCAGATTCTGGAGCGTGTGCGGGGAGAAAAGGCTAACCCTCAAGCTGATTTCTGGTGGGGCGGCACCCAATCTGGTCTGATGACGGCGGCGAACGAAGATCTCTTGGAAAGCTTCAAGCCAAGTTTCGCAGACAGCATACCAGCTTTGTACAAAGATGCTAAGGATCGATGGTACGGTGAAATGCTGCTGCCCGAAGTGATCATGTATAACTCTAAAGCACTTAAACAGGAGGATGCTCCTAAAGATTGGGACGCACTTCTTGATCCGAAATATAAAGACAAAATCATTATTCGGGGAGTGCTTGCATCAGGAACGATGAGAACGATTTATTCCGCAATGATTTTCAAAGAAGGTGCCGCTGATCCTAAAAAAGGGTACGACTGGCTGAAGAAGCTGGATGCCAATACGAAGGAATATGCGCAGGATCCTACGAACCTTTACTTAAAATTAGCCCGTGAAGAAGGAACACTTTCGCTCTGGAATTTGCAGGACATTATGATTCAGAAGCATTTGAAAAGTCAGCCGTTTGATTTTATTTACCCAGCTAGCGGGGCACCTATCCTTGTAGACGGCGTAGGTATGGTGAAAAATGCTAAGAACAAAGAGGCGGCGAAGAAATTTTATGAGTTTCTTTTTGACTCCAAACTTCGTGTAGAGCTTGCCGATAAACTGTTCCAGATCCCTACGCGTACGGACATTAGCAAAGATTCACTGCCTGCTTGGTTGAAAGGCATTGAACTGAAGCCAATGAATATCGATTGGACAGTCATGGCTGAAAAAGAGAAAGATTGGATGCAGTATTGGGATGAGAGTATTAAAGGGAAAGGCGCGAAATAAGCACAGCATCCGTTCGGGTAGAGATCGTTCCTCTGCCCGAACTCAAAGTAAGGGAGGTTCTGTACGTGATCGAAGTCGCTCTAGAACATGTAACCAAGCAGTTTGGGAAAGTATCGGGCGTTCAGGATGTGCATATTCGGATTAAGCCCGGTGAATTCTTTACTTTCCTTGGTCCTAGCGGATGCGGAAAAACAACAACTTTGAGAATGATTGCCGGCTTTTACTATCCAACCTCCGGGCGTATCGTATTTGGCAATCAAGACGTAACGACAGTGCCGCCTCACAAACGCAATACGGGAATGGTATTTCAGAACTATGCCTTATTTCCTCATTTGACGGTATTTGAAAATGTGGCCTTTGGTCTCCAAGTTAGAAAACGGCCGAAAGACGAGCGACTCCAAAGGGTAGAGCGTGCGTTACAGCAAGTACACTTACAGGGTTACGGAAATCGGCGAATTGACCAATTATCAGGTGGTCAGCAGCAGCGTGTTGCGCTAGCCAGAGCACTTGTGATTGAGCCGAATATTTTACTTCTAGATGAGCCTTTATCCAACTTAGATGCCAAATTGAGAGAAGAAACACGCTTGGAGATTAAAAGGCTGCAGCTTGAATCTGGCATTACAACCATTTACGTGACGCATGATCAAGCTGAGGCCATGGCGATGTCGGATCGGATCATGGTCATGCAAGGCGGTGTTGTACAGCAGGTTGGAAAACCGGAGGAAATCTATAACCGACCTATTAATCGTTTTGTCGCTTCCTTTATAGGCGAATCTAATCTATGGAATGGAACCGTGGAGCGAATAGAAGGAGATCAGGTCTATGTCAGAGTTTCACCCGATCTAGTTCTATGCGGGTTGGTGAGTCATACGGCACCTAATTGTCACCTGGCAGTGGGTGCACAAACCACTCTGTCTATTCGCCCTGAGGCGGTACGCGAGGCACAATCAGAATCTTCACAATCGGAGAACACTTTCCTAGCTAAAGTTGTCATCGCAGAATTCACCGGGGTGAATGTCAATTATTTGACGGACGTATCCAATAAGCCCTTGAAAGCGATGTTCGTCAATCAGGGTCATCAAGTACGACAGCGTGACGATAAACTTGCGATGCATATACCAAAGGAAAGCATTTACTTTTTAGAATAGGCGGAGGATGAGAATATGACCTTCAAGAAACCAGTATCTCATCAACCAGTTATCAAACGGCCATCCATCACTTCTTCGCCTCATTTCGTATATGTATTAATTGCTCCCTTGTTTCTGGTATTGCTGGGCTATGTACTCTTTCCACTGTATCAAACCTTTATTCAGAGCATTCAAATGGAAGGTACTTTTACTTATAAAAACTATGCACGGTTCTTCAGCTTGGAGCATACCGCCAATTTGGAAGCCCTCTGGACCAGTGTATATATCTCCGTTCTTAGTGTAGTGACATGCGCGATAGTCGGAGTTACCATGGCTTTTCTATTAGAACGCTATGAGTTTCCAGGCCGCAAGGCTCTGACAGTTCTTGCCATGGTGCCGATGGCGCTGCCACCGCTGGTTGGCGTACTTTCATTCACTTTTCTATATGGAGAAAGCGGTATTATTCCGCGGACGCTCAAGCTTTGGTTTGAGATGGACCACGTGCCTTTCTCGCTAAAGGGTGTATGGGGTGTTCTCATGGTTCACACCTTTACGATGTATACCTATTTCTATATGACCGCTTCCGCTGCGATCAAGGGGCTCGATCCCTCCCTGGAGGAAGCAGCTGCAAATCTTGGAGCCGGACGTCTTTATATCTGGCGGAGAATCATATTACCTATGCTCACTCCAGCTATCGTGGCTTCGTCCTTGCTTGTCTTCATGATTGCCATGGCTTCTTATACGGCTCCTCTCATCTTCGGAATCGACAGAACGATGACGATGCAAATCTATTTGTCTCGAACAAATGGGAATTTGGATATGGCGGCCACTCAGTCTACCTTATTATCCATTGTTTCCATCCTGTTTCTCATCATTATGCGCTGGTATCAAGGCTTGCGAAATTACCAGAACTTAAGCAAAGGAGTTAGTGTACATCGGACCGAGGTCAAGAGTGCATGGGGAAAATATACAGCTATGATTCTCTCCACGATAGGCGTTGTCATTCTGCTCCTGCCTATTCTGGTATTGATTCTCATATCCTTTTCCACGGATGGTACATGGACGACTCAAATTCTACCGCCTCAATATACATTTAGTCATTATGTTGAATTGTTTACGGACAGCAAAACGTGGCGACCTATTGCGAATAGCTTCAAAATGAGCTTTGTTGCAACGGTTGGCAATGTGATATTCGGTGTTGCTGCTGCCTATGCGATCGTACGCCTCAAATTTAAAGGGAAAACATTGCTTGATGTGTTTATTATGCTCCCTTGGGCATTACCAGGAACGGTTGTAGGGATTAATTTAATTACAGCTTTCAGTACACCGTCTGCGTTCAGTTTTGGGCAAGTTCTTGTGGGGACGTTCTGGATTTTGCCACTAGCCTACTTTGTGCGTCATTTACCTCTTGTGTTCCGTTCAACGTCGGCTACGCTTATGCAGATGGATCCTTCGATCGAAGAAGCAGCCCGGAATCTGGGAGCATCATGGTGGTATAGCTTTCGTCGCATCGTATTTCCCTTGTCGCTTAGTGGGATCTTAGCGGGAACTTTATTGGCCTTCGTAACAGGCATTGGTGAATTCGTATCATCGATTCTGTTGTTTACATCTAGAACAGCCCCGATTTCTGTGGAAATTTTCCAAAGAATGTATGCGTTTGAATTCGGAACCGCTTGCGCCTATGGCGTCCTTCAGATCATCCTTATAATCATTGTTCTCTTTATCTCTAAAAAATTAACCGGTGACAAAGCGGGTACAGCTGTGTAAAGGTTGATCATTCTGCGGGAACTTCTAGAGTTCAAGTCCGCTGCTTGATGATAAAAGGTGAATAAGGAGGAGTTAAAGTGAAGAAAGGTACATGGAGGAAAGTGTTTACGAGTATTACTAGCGTTGCCGTAGTAGGTTCCTTGCTGCTTCCTAGCATGGCACAGCCGGTCAGCGCTGACAGAGGCGTTGTTGATCTCTGGAAATCGATTAAACCACTCACAACCATCGCGAGTGCTATGAATACAGGAGCTCACCCGGACGACGAGCATAGCGCTATGCTTGCCTATCTTTCATTAGGAAGAGGGGTCAATACATTAAGTGTCATTGCAAACCGTGGGGAAGGTGGCCAAAATGAGATCGGCAGTGAACTAGGTAATGCGTTAGGTATTATTCGTTCACGCGAACTGCAGGAAGCATCCAAAATCACGAATGTCACTTTGGGAATGTTAAGCGAGCAAATTAATGATCCTATCTTTGACTTCGGTTTTTCTAAAAGCCCCGATGAAACACTGCAAAAGTGGGGAGATTCGGTGGTCTATGAAAGACTTATTCGGAAGATCCGGGAGTTGCGGCCTGACGTAGTCATTCCTTCTTTCCTCAACGAAGAATCGACACATGGTCATCATAGGGCCATTAACGTGATAACTGTTCGTGCGTTCAAGGATGCAGCTAATCCCGAGGTGTTTCCCGAGCATTTGAAAAACGGCCTGCAGCCTTGGCAAATTAAGAAGCTATACCTTCCAGCCAATGATAAGGATTACAACGTGGCTGTACCTGTAGGAGATTACGATGAAATTTACGGCGCTTCTTATGTCCAATTGGGAGAAGAATCCCGTTTTATGCATAAGAGCCAAGGGATGGGAAGACATGTTGATGAAGGTCCGAGCTTTAACTATTACAAATTAAATTCAGCGGTTAAATCCGAAAAGGAAAATGATTTCTTCGACGGCATTGCTTTCTCCTTTGACGATTTGGCTAAAGAGATTGAAGCGAAAGGCAAAGATAACAAAGTGATCAAAGATTTGCGAGCCCTCCATAAAGATGCGGAAGAAGTCGTTAAAGCATACCCTGTGTTCTCTGACGTGGCGCGAGAGGTACAAGAAATGAAGGCGGATGTAGAAACTGCCGTTAGCGATGTGAAGGCATCGACGCTAGATGCAAGCGTCAAGACCGATTTGCTGTATCGCCTTCAAGTGAAGGATGATCAACTGAATAAAGCAGGAATGGAAGCCTCGTCGTTGGTTGTGAAGGTAAAACCGGAAACCGGCGAGATCGTTGCAGGTCAAACGGTCAAAATGGTAGTCTCCGCTTACAGTGGCGGTAAGAACAATCTGAAGAACGTTGAGCTCGGGCTGAATGTGCCTGAGGGCTGGACAACGAAAGCAGTCGGTAACACAAAGTTTGACCAACTTAGCTACAATAAGACGGTTTCTGCCACTTTTGAGGTTCAAGTCCCTAAAAATGCAGTAGAGTTCCAGGTATATCAACCATCTGTAGTAAGTGCGGATCTCTTGTATCAGCTAAATAATGTTTCAGGAAAAATACGTGTTACCCCATCGAATCAAGTGGCTGTGCTCCCTGCTTTTGCTATGTCGTTGAGCCCTGAGGCTACGGTACTTAACACATTGAAAACCGAAGAGCCTCTTCCGGTCAAGGTTACAGTACGCAACTACTCGCCAGGCGCTACCAAAACGTCTATTTCCTTGAACGTCCCTAAGGATTGGAATGTAACACCTGCATCTCAAGAAGTAAATTTCGCTGCAAAAGGTGAAACGAAGCCGGTTACGTTCCAAGTCAAGGCTCCTGCTGGAACAGCAGTTGGCAAATATACAGTAACAGCGGTAGCAACAAGCGGTGAAGTTACCAGCAAGGAAAACGTACAAATTATCGATTATCCACATATCGGTAAAACCTATTTGATTCAGCCAGCAGAATTAAAGATTCAGGCCTTTGACTTGAAGGTACCTACAGGTCTCAAAGTGGGATATGTATCTAGTGGTTTTGATAATATTGATCAGTATTTAACCCAATTTGGCGTGAACGTAACGAAACTCGACGATAAAGCGATCCAGTCAGCTGACTTATCTCAATATGATACGATTGTATTGGGTATTCGGGCATATGGTTTCCGTCCAGAGTTGTTATCGAGCAATCAAAGACTTCTCTCTTACGTGGAAAATGGCGGAAATCTGGTCGTTCAATATCATAAGCCGGAAGATAAATGGAAACCTGAACTTGCCCCTTATCCGATAAAAATTGGAGAACCGTTAATTCAATGGCGTGTCACGGATGAGAATTCCAAAGTAACAATGCTGGCACCTGATCATCCGATCTTTACGACTCCTAATAAGATTACAGATGCAGATTGGAACAATTGGATTCAAGATCGTTCGGCTTACAACCCGTCTGAGTGGGGCAAAGAGTACACGCAGCTGATCTCTAATGGTGATGCAGGGGAGAAGGAATTTACCGGAACATTCCTAAGTGCTAAATACGGTAAGGGAACTTACACCTACAGTTCGCTTGTATGGTACCGTGAAATCCCGAATCTTGTCCCTGGTTCTATTCGCCTCTTCGTGAACATGATCAGCTTAAAGCAATAGTAATAACTACAGAGGGAGGCCTGAAGGGGCCTCCCGATCTATCAAACGGGGGAATCAAGCCCATGGATATTAGGGAAGTACACGGTCGTGATCTACAGACTGTCTTAGAAGAAGTCCATTTTGCAGTGGTGCCTCTCGGATCAATCGAATATCACGGGCCGCACTCACCACTCGGTACTGATGTCATTCTAGCGAATGGTTTCGCTGAACGTCTCCATCCTGATTTGAAACCGCTCATTTATCCCGTAATCCCTTATACGGCTTGTCCTGGAAAGACCCGTCATTATCCAGGAACAATCTCCGTGAGTCCGTCTATCATCACGGATTATTTATATGAAATTGTTGATGGGATCTGTCAGTTGGGTATCAGAAATGTATTGTTGTTAAATGCGCATGATGGGAATATGGGTATATCCAGAACAGTAGCAGAAGCCATTACAGCAACCTATAAGGACGCTAGTGTTCTACTAGTGAACTGGTGGCAAATGGTAACAATGCAAAGTGCCGAAGAAGCAGGAATTTTTACAGGAACAACTGGCAGGGGTCATGGAGGCCCGTATGAAATGTCGGTTGTCAAAGCATTTCGACCGGATCTGGTTCATGTTAGTGACAGTGACGTAGACCTATCAGCAAATCATTCACTTTCAAATCTACCTTATGTGTTGGTGGAAGGCAGTCCAGAAGGATGGAATGGCTACACAGGGCATGTCCAGCAGACATCATTAGAAGCAGGGAAATGGATTATAGTGGAAGCAGTCACCAACTTACATCAATTACTTGAAAACTGGTTGCAGAAACCAGTAATGAAAGACGGAGGGGAACAACTGGATGGGAAATCGAGAGTCTATTATGGAAAGTGAAGGTAAGGTTTTTCCTGGTAAAACCTATACAGAAGCTGTTCTAGAACCTGCTTATAATGAAGCCAAACAGCATTTATTGGATGCCATGATGGCCATTAATAAGGCTCATTTGATTATGTTGAAGGAGCAGCAGTTGATTTCACAAGATGAGGCAAGCCAGATTGCGACAGCCATTGCACATCTTGACTTGGATCATCTCCGCCACTCTAGTTATACGGGTGAATTTGAGGATTTATTCTTTCAGGTGGAAAGCCAACTGCAGCAGCACGCAGGCGACGTTGCGGGCTATTTGCATCTAGCGAAGAGCCGTAACGATATGGGTGTCACTATTTACCGGATGGTACTTAGGGAGAAGCTTCTGGTTACGATGCAATCCGGTTTACAGTTACGTAAGCAGCTTCTGCAATTCGCAGAGGAGCATATTCATACGTTGATGATTGGCTACACACATACGCAGCAGGCGCAGCCAACTACCATGGCTCACTACATCATGGCTGTTGTTGACTCGCTTACGAGAGACATCCGCCGGATGACGGCCGCTTACCATAATTGCAACCGCAGCAGTATGGGAGCAGCTGCCCTCACAACGTCAGGCTTTCCAATTGATCGGAACCGAATGAAAGAGCTTCTAGCCTTCGATGAGCTTGTAGAGAATTCCTATGATGCGATTAGCGGAGCGGATTATTTGGGAGAGGTTGCTACTTCCATTAAACTTGCAGCGATCAACCTGGGTCGAGTCGTTCAGGATTTGTTGCTCTGGTGTACACAGGAGTTCGCCGCTATAAAGGTAGCCAGTCCGTATGTTCAAATCAGTTCTATTATGCCGCAAAAGCGAAATCCTGTTTCGCTAGAACACATGCGCGCCCTTCTTTCTAGCTGTGTAGGTAATGCGGATTCCGTGCTTGCGATGATGCATAACACGCCTTTCGGCGATATAGTTGATACCGAAGACGATATGCAGCCTTATGCATGGAAATCTCTTGAACTCATGGACAAGATCTATCGACTACTAAGCGTCGTAGTGGGGACTATGGATGTTAATAAAGAAGTACTTCGTAAAAGGACTGAAAGCAGCTTCGCTACCGTTACCGAACTGGCGGATACCTTGGTTAGAACGGACAAACTCTCCTTCCGAACTTCCCACCATATCGTTAGCTCAGTAGTGAAGAGAGCGATGGCGGAAGGATTAGCTGCGAATGAAATTACATGGGATCTAGTTAATGAAAAAGCCAGTGAGATCATCGGTCGTCATTTGATTATGGATAGAGACACATTGGCACAAGCCTTAGATCCTGAGAACTTTGTTCAAATACGCTCCTTGCCTGGAGGACCAAGCCCCCAAGAGATGATTAGAATGATTCAGATACGTTGTCATGAACAACTAGCTCTAGATCAATGGTTAACAGAGTCGGATCATAAGAGCCGAACTGCGCTGCAGATTTTGGATGAAGTCATGAGGGAGTGGGGGAACCCATAATGTCTGTTAAAAAGATTCCATTCCTTGCAGTGGACGGAGGAGGAACGAAAAGCTTGTGCTATTTCTTCGATGAGGATGGACACATTCGAGGACAGGGCAGATCAGGATCTTGTAATTATCAGGGGGTCGGTAAAGAAGCAGCCGTGAGGGAGCTTATCCATGCGATTCGCAATGCTTTGGAGGACGGTAATTTAGTAGGGAATGGGGAGGTTGGCGAAACAGAATTAGAAACCGATTGTGCCGCGTTAGGGATAGCCGGTTTGGATACCGAATATGACCGGAGGATTATCCTAGCGTTGGTCGAAGAGGCGCTGCAGCATTTGCGTATACGTGCCAAACGTTTAATCATTGAAAATGACGGCTTCGCAGCGTTACTGGGGGCAACCAATGGTCAGCCAGGTATTCTTATGATTGCTGGAACGGGATCCATCGTTTATGGCGTTAATGATCAAGGCGAGGTTGCCCGAGCAGGGGGGTGGGGACACCGCGTTGGAGATGAGGGAAGCGGGTATTGGATCGGTAAACAAGCGATCATTCACATTTTGAAAACAATGGATGGACGGGTGGCCCCTAACAAATTGGCTGAGTATATTCTTCCTTATTTGGATTTGAAAGATCCAGAAGATTTGTTTAATTGGACATACAACTCAAGCTATTCTGTGGAAAAAGTAGCTGAATTGTCCAGTCTCGTCTCACAAGCTCATTCGCAGGGCGATCAAGTGGCTAAGTCTATTATGATCCATGCAGCCGAACAATTATTTACTTGTGCTAAGGCCGTCATTGAGCGAATAAATTTATATAGACAATCTTTCCAAATCATTTTGCAAGGCGGCGTACTTCAAAACAATGCGTTTGTAAGGGAGTATGTAACGAACCAATTCAACACCTTTGTACCATCCGGACAAATCGAAAACAAGAATAAGGAGCCCATATACGGAATGATGGCTCTTGCTCTAGATCACTATCAGAAATTTCATGAGGGATGATTACTCCAATGGAGGGATCCTATGAAAAAAAGACTGTTGTTCGTGTTTGCCCATCCTGATGATGAGTCCTTCGCTTGCGCCGGCACCATGGCCAAATATAAGGAAGCCGGTCATGACATCAATTTGATTTGTGCAACCTCTGGATGCGGGGGAAAGTCTGGCGAGTATTTGGTAACCTGTAAGAAGGAACTCGCAACACTCCGGGAGCGGGAATTGTCACAGGCTTGTAACGTTATAGGCGTAACTAACTTGTATTTGCTTCATTACGCGGATGGAAGTTTAATTAACCAGGATATCAACGAATTGGCCGCAAAAATTGAATCTCTTATTATGCAGCTGCTGCCACATGTCGTCGTTACGTTTCCTCCAAACGGAGTTACTGGACATAGAGATCATATAGCCATTTCCCGAGCTACAGAACAAGCGGTTCTTCAATCAGAGGAGAAAATGACGCCCTCTCATTATTGCACCTTGTTTTTCGCATCGATTCCTCACTATTATGATTATTGCGCAGATTCAGCACCAACCGGAGCAGTCCCAATAACGGGTAAGGTGAACATTGTGAATCATCGTGAAACAAAAGGGCGTGCGCTACACGCGCATCGAAGTCAAATCTATTCGGTAAATCGAGCTTATCCAGGTGTTATGCAAGGAGATTATGGGGTTATCGGACAATATGAATATTACACGAAAGTACGGGCAGACGGACTGTTGGAAGACATTCAGGAAAGTACGGAAGGAATTCCAGAGATAGAACTTTGTTAACTAATGAGCAGATGACGCCAAAAGTGGAGCGAGGTTGGCTTATTCGAAAGTTAGTAAAATTTATCGTATGGATCAACCCCTCTATGAATATCTAGAGGGTTTTTTTTGTATAATTCTTGACTTATTAGTAAAGTATATCTTGAAATTTTATACACTTTATCTTGAAATTGTCCACACTTTCTAGAAATGATGACATATTTTAAACGCACGCATGGGCTTAAAATGAGAGTAGATCATCCAGGAAATTCGGCATTGACATTCGTTAAACCAGTAATGGATCCAACGGAAGGTTAGAGACGGAAAGGAGGTGAACGAGAAGTCTAATCTAGGCCTCAATGGGTAGGAAAGGAGTTCGTAAAGGTAGATCGTATCGACAGCTTCACGATTGACCGCAGCCAAACTTTGTGTGAGGAGTGGTAATTATGAGAGCAATCATGTTTCGCCCCATGTGGATTCGCATCGTCTGTATCATGTTTAGTTGTTTGCTTATTATCAGTAGTTTCCCGAACCTCGATGTTCGCGCATCTGGTATCACAGTGACTATCCCCAACTCTATGAAAATGGTGGACACCAGTTCTACAGCTTCACTAGCTCGAGTTAGCGAAAAGGTTAGCGTTACACAGGATGAAGAGTATACCGCTTCAATCTTTGCTTATATTGAGCAAGGATCGATTGATGTCTGGCTGATCTTCTATAACGGGACTACGGAAACAGTTGTAGCGCCCGCTAGTGTTACTCCTACGCTCAGTCAATGGACGAAGAGATCTATTACAGCAAAAGCTCCATCAGGAACGAATCAAGTTGCGGTCATGGTTTACAGCTCATTAGCTTCTGTTACGACAGCTTATGTTGACGATGTTTCAATCGGTCAAACGGTTAG
The DNA here is from genome assembly GCF_000422905.1 of Paenibacillus alginolyticus DSM 5050 = NBRC 15375. Lineage (GTDB taxonomy): Bacteria > Bacillota > Bacilli > Paenibacillales > NBRC-103111 > Paenibacillus_E > Paenibacillus_E alginolyticus. The sequence continues at coordinate 21,306 of NZ_AUGY01000077.1, read as the reverse complement.
AAATGCAGGGTTCGAAGACCCGTTAAGCGGTACTTGGACAGTGTCCTCTGGAGCAGCTGTTTCGACGCAGCAGAAGACGGGGGGAACCTACAGTCTTAAGCTGGACGATTCCAGCTCAACCACTGCCAGCTATGCGGAAAGCTCGAATGTACCGGTTACTTCTGGTTCAAGAGTCGGGGCTTCAGCCAAAATCTACCCGTTCAGCGGCTCTGGGTTGAGTATCCATCTTCTTTTCAAAAATTCCACTGGAACAGTAATTAAGGATGTTGTAAACGATTTCACCGGTGCTGCGTCACAATGGACCCCTGTTTCTGTATCAGCTACCGCCCCTACTGGCACAGCCTCTGTCTCCGTATATCTAACCACAGGGACGACAACTTCGATGGTCGTTTACGCCGATGATGTGTCGCTGGACCGACCGATAGAATACAATCTCGGCACTCAAATTACGAACAATCCTCTCGACGGCGCTGTATTCGGCAAAGATGCGAGCGGTAACACGATCTAATGTATGTCGGTTCCAGCGGGTTTCCGTCCAAGCTGGTGGTTTACGATGCCCGAACGGGTGAGTTGGTGGATGATCAGAATCTCAATCAGACGGAAGCTGTCTGGGGAATGACGGTGGCTACGGATAAGTCCGTCTATTTGGGAACGGCCAACAAGAAAACGATGTTTCGGTATATCCCGGGCACAGTTAGCACTGTTAATGGGAAAAAAGTAATTACAGGCAGCTTGTTAGTGCCAATCACTCTACCAACGGGAATGGACGTTATTTGGGATGTAACGGCGGGAAGCAGCGGGAAGGTCTACGGTGGAACTTCCACCAGCGGCAAAGCGTTCCAGTGCGATCCGACCGGAGGCACTGTCGTCTTAAACAATAACCAACCCATCGTCAGCGGACTAGATTTTGTGAGGTCGATCGCTTATGCGAGTGATACTGAGGTGTATATGGGCATGGGACCGACCTCGAATGCGACAATCATACGTTTTAATCCGACGAATGGAACGCAATCCACCTTTCTCCGGCCAATTATGGCAGCACGTATGTGCTTGGACTCGATTATATTTCAAATGGAGCGGCATCAAAGGTGTTCGCCAAGCTGTCGGCCGGTCCTATGCTTGTTTTGGATAGCGCAAATGGTACGTTAGACACTTCCTTAAGCGGAGTTGATTCACTTGGCGTTTCGACGAAGCACCCCTCGGACGACAAAGTGTTCTACACGAAGGGGAATAATCTTTACAGCTATGATATTTCAGCAAAAACAGAATCAAATCTGGGCGATGTAGGAGGAAGCGCAGTTGGTTATACTTTTTTGACCGACGCAGGCAACACTTATCTGTATGCTGCGCTCAAATCGGGAAAAGTTTTGAAATATTTGCTTGCAGCAACTCCTACGATTGATACGACGACATCGTTCGTAATTCCAGAATCGCCGACCAAAATCCGGTCACTGGTCAATGGGCCTACCGACAAGATTTACACAAGCGGATATTTACGTGGAGGAATGGGCATCTATAATCCGGACACAGCCGAAGAAACGCGCTATAAAGGCGCAGGCCAAGCGGAAAACATGACCACAATAGGCAACAATCTGTATATGGGCATATATCCTGGCGCGTGGATCAAAAAGTACGACACAACGTCGACATGGAATGATACAACGAATCCTTCAATCCTGTTCCAGGATATTGACGGCCCCCCTTATCATCAGGATCGACCGTTTGGAATGCTGGCAGAGCCGTTACTTAATCGACTTTATGTTGGTTCCGTAGCGGGCTCAGGCAAAAATAAAGGCTCTTTTACCGTTTATGACTTGTCGACTCCCCAACAAGTCACGACCATAAACGATATTGTTTACCATCAAAGTGTCATTTCACTCGCGTATAAGGACAATAAAGTTTTCGGCGGCACATCCGTTTACGGGGGAATCGGCAGCACGGTTGATGCGACGGAAGGGAAAGTGTTCGTATGGAATACAACGAGCGCCAACTCGACACCTGTTCCTCAATTTGTCCCGGCCCCGGGAAGAAAAGTTATCTCTGATCTCGTCGTAGGTCCAGACGGAAAAATATGGGGACTAGCGGAAGGGAACTCGTCAGGCAATTCGTCCCACGATACGACCGCAGATTTGTTTATTATCGATCCGAATAATCCAGATGCCGCTCATACGACTGTCTATTCTGACAAATTCAGCTCAATACCCGTGACCTGGCAAGGCGGCAAGATGGTTATCGGCAACGACGGAAACGCCTATGTGAGCATTGGCGCAAAATTGTACGCAGTTGACGCCAACTCCGCCACCAAAGACGCGGTTGTTTTAGTCGGGGCGGGTGTGTCATTGCTGACAGCGGATAAGTATGGAGATTTATATTATGTGAAGTACGAAACTAATCTCTACAAGTACGATAAATAGAGGGGTTTTTGATTTCTTGATTATTCGACCATGTCATGGCATGGTCTTTTTTTTCATGCAAGAAACGATATTCTTGATATGATGAAGCAACAGGGATAAGTAACTCCGGTTATTGTTGGAGCTGGAAAATCGCTTTTTTAAAGATGTCAAAGAAATTAAACTTGAATTGATCGAAGCTAGGAATTTTAGGTCAGGAATCGTTCTGCTTCATTATAAAAAAATAGGGTTTGATTAAAATTCGCCTTTTTGGCGCTTATGAAAATTTATGAATTAACGGATCAGTTTCAAATGGGACGAACAGCTGTATCCAAACATTTGGCGATCCTTAAAGAGGCAGGTCTCGTAACAGACCGGAAGGTCGGCAGAGAAACGCGGTATCGGCTGAATCCCGCTCCACTCCGAGAAATTCAAGATTGGGTATCGTTTTACGGTAAATTTTGGAATGAAAATATGGTGCTTTTAAAGCATTTATTACAGGAAGAAGAATAAAATATTGTAAGTTATCTAAAAAAATATCCGATTATTAGCCGCTAAAATTGCGGCTTTTATTTATTTTATATGATTCAAATGCATTATGTTAAAATGTGGATATATGAATTATGACGAAGGAGAACGAGATTCCTATGAAGCAAAGTAATGAAAATATTACAATCGATGTTCGGCCTGCATCTATTGATGAAAGTCATATTGTACTTGAGCTTTGGAAAGGGTCTGCAAGCTGGCTTCAATCTAAGGGGATAAATCAATGGAATCCAGAACATTTCAAGATGAATCAAATTCATGAATGTTTCAATAAAGGTAATGAGATATATTTGGCAAGGTTGAGTGAAGAAGTTGTGGGAACACTTTTCATTTGTTGGTCGGACCCTTTCATTTGGGCAGAGCTTGATAATAACGAATCAGGGTATATTCATAGATTTGCTGTAAGTAGAAATCATTTAGGAATGGGGATAGGTCAATTATTATTGAAATGGGCTGAAAACTATATGAAAAATAAAGGGAAGACCCGAATAAGACTTGATTGTATGGCTGAAAATGATAGATTAAATCAATATTATTTGGATAGCGGATTTCAACATATAAGACTGCTGCACTGGGATAATGGATGGAAAATCAATTTATATGAGAAGAGTTCATGAAAGTCTACATATGGGGAAGGTTCCTTTTTAAGTAATTGAAAGTTATTGACAAATAAACAATATTTCGTTAGCATCATCTTTGTGAAACGGACAATTGTCCGTAATTATGCAATTAGACAAGAGAGAGTCAGCAGAGGATGCTGAATCGGATGGAGGGAATACATGACTTCAGGTAAAAACATTGCTGCAACAGAAGCCCCGTTTTCAATGCGAAGCATATTAGGGCCGTTGGTGGCAATTGTGGTTGGGATTTTCATGGTTATTTTGGACGGAACCGCGGTAAACGTTGCTCTTCCCAAGCTGCAAGAAGAATTTAAACTATTGAACTTGTCCTTAGTACAATGGACCGTAATCGGATATGCGCTGGCACAAGCAGCCGTCATTCCTTTGGCGGGGTGGTTATCCGACAGATTTGGCGCCAAGAAAATATTTTTGATCTCAGTAGGTCTATTCACTATTGGGTCTGGTCTATGTGCGCTGGCTAATTCGGTTGAAATGCTGATTACTTTCCGTATCATCCAAGGTCTGGGTGGCGGTGTAGTTGTTCCTATTGCTATGGCGTTCATTTATCGTCTGTCACCGCCGGGAAAAGTAGGGGCCGTCATGGGCATGATGGGTATTCCGATCTTGCTGGGACCGGCGCTTGGACCCGTTGTTGCAGGCTGGTTAGTTGAATATCATAGCTGGCAGTGGATATTCCTGATTAACCTACCTATCGGTGTAATCGGAATTATTCTCGGAATCCGTACATTACCGAATATTGGGCGGCAGTCGGTAGCATCCTTGGATTTACTTGGCATGCTTTTAGGACCAATTGCGTTTGCAGCTCTTGTCTACGGTGTTTCTAATGGTGGTATTGACCCGATCACTGGGAAATCCACTTGGATGGATGCTGATACGCTAATTGGCTCAGGGATCGGTATTGTAGCACTTATTTTATTCGTTATTGTGGAATTAAGACGTGAAAATCCGCTGCTCGAGTTGCGCGTTTTCCGCTCAGGTAATTTTACAAAAGGGATCATCGTGCAATGGATTTCTCAGATTGCGATGTTCGGAACCATGTTCCTTGTCCCCTTATATTTACAACAAGCCCATGGCTATAGCCCTCTGAAAACTGGTCTTATCATGCTTCCGCAAGCTCTGGCATCCGGTTTATTTATGCCAATTGGTGGTAAACTGTCAGATCGTTTCGGAGCGCGTCCGCTTGTCTTGGCGGGTATGGCACTTACAACGATTTCAGCATTTTTACTGTCTAATATTTCTGGCGATTCAGGTGTAGGGACAGTGATCCTGCCGCTTGCACTGCTGGGCGCGGGAATGGGACTGTTTATGATGCCTCTCAATAATCATTTGATCCAATCCGCACCACAGAATTTGGTTGGCCGTGTAACGTCGCTCACGAACGCCGCACAGCAAGTGATGATGTCCTTCGCTATCGCCATTTTGATGACGATCTTTACAACGAAGATGAAAAATATGATGGTTGAATCAGGTAAGCAGAAGCCGGATTTAGACTTGTATGCTTCTTCCTTTGGGTACACTTTCTTAATTCTATTGGGTATCGCCGTTGTCGGTGGTTTACTTGGTCTAATGCTGCAAAAGCCCAAGAAGGTGGAAGGCGAGTCCACAGGCGGTGCAGAAATTCCAATGATAGTTAGTCATTAATCGGACAATTTGTTTACATTAAGAAAACGAAAAGCCCGGTCCAATTGGAACCGGGCTTTTTTCGCATTCCTCTTAGGATTACTGATCTTGAGATTTGCTGCTGGAAGATTGATTTTCTTGAAATGCCTCAGCAGCTTTCTCTGCGGAAAATTCCGTATCATCTTTACCTGGGACAGGCATTTTGTTTAACTCCGTTGATTGTACTTCCGCCTTTGTTGCCTGATTATCTTGATTGGGCATGTGACACCTCCTCTTTTAAAATAACAACGCGGAATAGTTTTCCACATAAGAAATTATTTATTCAGAGTAGGACGAGTTCTTAAATGTCTAGCTCTACCAGATTTTAAGTGTATAATAGATTAGGAATTTTATAGAGATAGAAATAGGAAGAGAGTGAGAAATAAAATGATTACAAAATCTTTATCCCCATTAGTGGCTGCGCTAGATTTAAAGCCTCATCCTGAAGGCGGCTGGTACAAGGAGCTTTGGAAAGCTTCGTTCGAAATCCCAAAAGAGGTACTTAATGAAGCGTACACAGGTTCCCGATATGCAGCGACTTCCATTTATTTTGTGCTTCATCCAGATGAGTTTTCAGAGTGGCATACGGTATTATCGGATGAACTTTGGCTCTGGCATTCAGGAAGTCCATTGTTACTAACACTTGGCGGTACAAAAGACAAGCCCGAGGAAACACAAGAGATCATTCTCGGACCAGATGTCATTAATGGACAATGTCCACAAGCCTTAGTTCCGGCCACTGTTTGGCAGACGGCAAAACCGCTAGGAAACGAGCCTGTTTTTGTTTCTTGTGTTGTAGCGCCGGGGTTTCATTATGATGATTTTAAGTTAATTAAGAAATAAGCTTGCAGCAGTAATTGAACGAAAATGTAAAATGTTGTATAGTTAAATGTAAAGACTGCCATTGTTGGCGGTCTTTTTCTGCTTGATAGACCTGTTCCTTATGTTCATTGTCAAGTAGAACAAATTCATGGATTAAAGCCGCTTATCCGATTTGCACAGAAAAAAATAATAGGTAAGAAGTGAGGGAATGACATGTGCAATTCACGATATGCATTGATATATGACGAATTTAAGGAAGGAGAAATTTATGAGAAAAAGATTAACGAAAGTTATGATAACATGCATCGCTATTTTATTTATATTTAGTTTGATTAGTTGTAGTAATACTGCCGAGAAAGTTTCAAGGGATAAAACCTTTGAGCAAACAATCGATGGAAAACTTAATAATATTACTAATCCAAAAAATAATACAGTGTCACTATCCTCAAATCCATATGACTATATTAAGGGGGAAGATAGTAATAAGGATTACAAATACATTGTTTTGCAAGGAGAAAAGTCTTTAAATTATATGCTCAACCAACTTGCTAATAGCGATAGTAATGGATTAAAAGAATATATTATGGCAATTGCATGTTCTGAAATACTAAAAGAGAATCCTGCTTCTAAAAAGTGGGCATCAGGTAGGGAATGGTATGCTAACTATATTAAAAAGTAATACTAACCAATAATTTTCTTATTATACTGTCCTATAAGGCGTTCATCTTTAGGCTGCCTCTGGTTTCACTGTTGCACTTAGAGGGAGGTTTTCCAGTTAGATGACCGTATAGAGCAATTAACGCCAAATAACTGGAGGAATTCCTGTTAGATTTCGCTCCGTATCGAAATAAAATAGAGGCTGCTCGCTAGGTTATTAACCTTTTGAGTCAGCCTCTTTCGTAAATCATGCTGGCAGAGAGGGGAACTTGTTAATTTCTATAAAGTGAATCTGTAAAGAACCGAAAAATGCTCGACCTTGGTTGTAATGAAGTTCACATTTGTACCCATACTTTCGTGAAATGGCTTGCAGTTCTTTAAACCCTGGGAGCGCTCTGACCAAAGAGGTTATCTGTTGAATGACATGGTTTGGCAGCTTCATAAACATCGTCGTTGAATTAATGCCATCGACAACCGAAATGAAACTGGGAAATGTGGATTTCTTGAAATGGGTGAGATGGATACTGTCCTCGGCAATTTGTAATATTTCTTTGTTCAGACGATTTAGGTTAATAGTAATATTTTCATAAAAGTAAATACCAAATCCGATTTTGTTAGTCAAGGGATTTAAACGTTTTTTCCATTTCAACACTTTTGCTTCCCAATAAGTCTCTAACTGCTCACTTAATTTATGCCAGTTGATTCGTGATGTGAAAAATTTTCGCATGATATACTCCTTCTTTTTAACATGTTACGTAATAAAGACGTTGGAACGATGATTTTTGTTCAATATTTAACCCACGAAGAAAAATCCCTTCCTCAAGCTTAGTCTTGTGGGTGGGATTTTTTTTAGCCTTGTTGGGATCAAAATCGTCTAGCGATATCTGCAAGCAGCCTGACACCCTCACGAAGTTGCCCCTCATTAACGAATGAATAGCTTAATCGAATCCAAGATCGCATCTCTCTGAGCGGATCACAGATCATACCCGGAACAAAAGAGACCGAATGTCGGACGCTTTCTTGTAATAATTCTTCCACAGGCAAATCTTCGGGAAGCTTAAGCCATAAATTGAATCCTCCTTGTGGACTGACCCAACTCCATCCGGTTGTGGACAATTCCTGCTCCACAATTTCTTTTCGTATTTGAAGGGCGATTCGCAGCTTCTCCAAGTGTTGTTTAATGCGTTCTGACTCGAAATAGTGTAGGAATATTTTCTGGTTGACCAGAGGAGTTCCGTTATCAGCCAATGATTTTGCTGTTATTAGCGGTTTTATTACGGACGGACGACCGATGACCGCGCAAATGCGTAGCCCAGGTGCCACGAATTTACTGAAGCTGCGGAGATAAACAACCCAACCATCTGTATCATAAGAAAAAATGGGCTGAGGTGGCGGCTGATCAAAATACATCTCATGAATGGCATCATCTTCTATTAGTAAACAGCGATAGCGTTCAGCCAGCTCGACAAGCTGCTTGCGTTGGTCCGTGGGAACCGTATACCCAGTTGGATTATGAAAGGTAGGATTCATATAAAAAATACGGGGTCGGTACTGCTTCATCAGCATCTCGACTTTCTCCAAATCATAACCTTCTGGGTAAATGTCGACTGGAATAAACCGTGCACCCTGTTGGCGGAAAATATCAAGCGCGGCGCTATATGTCGGCCTTTCTACCAAGATGAAATCCATTGGTCTGATGTATACCCGTGAAATGAGGTCAATTGCCTGTTGTCCCCCAGTCGTGATCAATAGATCACTTGCTGTCAGTTGAATACTATGATGAAGCTTCATGTACTGACAAAGAAATTCACGCAGTTCGTCATCCCCTTGTGCACTGGAGTAGGTTCCCAGTAATTTGGGATAGATGTCGAAAACTTTCTTAACATATTCAGATATATATAGATTCGGCAGTAAATTCGGATCAATCAAGGACTGGGAAAACTGATAAATAACCGGTACCTGCTGAATTTCAGATAAAGAGTTTCTCAAATGGCCGGAAGAGGTGATGGGGCTTCTTTCCGTATAGTCAGAAATGACATGTTCCGGGAAGTCTGGTGGACATACATAATAACCCGATTTCTCCTTTACGTAGACGATATGGTTTTGTTTTAGCAGCTGATAAGCTCTAAACACGGTTAGCCGGTGTACCTGGAGCTCTTGGGCGAGCAGCCTTATCGAAGGGAGTTTGTCATGTGCCTTTAACTCTCTACGTTCGATCCTGGTGACGATAAAATCGTATGTTTGTCTAAAAAGTAGTAGTTTGGTATCATTCGTGGATGTGTGCCTATTTATCATACCTTGTTCACTCCTTAATTCACTAATTATAACTCATGCTCAAGCAGTCTGTTCTGCTGTATAGGATCTGTTCTATTGTCTCCCCTGTATAATACATAACAAGAGGGGGAACATCCATGATTATTTTCAATTATTTGCTCGTATGTCTCATATTTGGCACAACGTTTTTAGCCATAAAGGTAGGTGTCGACACTTCTACGCCGCCTTTCTTCTCCGCAGGAATAAGGTTTTTTCTTGCAGGTCTGATATTGTTCTTTTGGATGGTATGGAAGAAAAAGGCCAACTTATCCTTACTAATTCACAAAGAAATGCTGCTAACGGGGATAGGTTTGACTTTCGGTACATTTTCTACGTTGTACTGGGCTGAGCAATATGTTTCCTCTGGTTTCGCTGCCGTTCTATCAGCTACGGCTCCAATGATGATGCTCGTGCTGCAAACCATTGTTCTGCGACAGAAGACATCGTCAAGATCCGTATTCGGTTGCATCCTCGGATTCGTTGGAATCATATTGTTATTGCTGCCACACCTTACAATAACCGCTAATATCAGGTGGATAATCGGATGTCTTGCTATTTTAGTCGGGCAGATCTTCTATTCCTCGGGTGCCTTATATTCCAAAAGGGTTATTCAGCGATTCCCACAAACATCGCCAATTGCGCTTAATGCGGCTCAGATGATTTATGGAGGCCTGCTGCTTGTTATTTTGTCTTTATTCACGGAACATGTGGACATCAAGAGCATGCTGACTACAAAGGCGATCGGGTCTCTTTTATACTTAATCGTTATTGGCTCCATGGTAGGGCACAGTCTGTTCTATTGGCTCGTCGCCAAAACGAATCCCGTTTTTCCGACCACATGGCTCTATATTTCGCCGACAATTGCGCTCACATTCGGAGTACTATTGTATGGCGAGACGATCACTTGGGTATCGGCAATAGGAGTGATTACCATTATTGTTGGAACTGTTTTTGCTAATCTGGATAGTTTGAAGCAACTGATCCATAAGAAGAGAACAGACGCTATACCAGTTAGTCAACGAGTTTCTGAAGTCAGTGGGAAATGAAGATGTAATGAATTTACTAGTTGAACTAAGTGAAGAAACTATCGTATATTTTAAGAATGATTCGAAGGTCTTTGGTGACTTTCGATGTTGAGGGAGGTTCATCTTGCATACAAATACATTTATTAACATCCTACAAAACGAACTTGTTATCGCGCTTGGCTGCACGGAGCCAGTTGCGATCGCCTTAGCTGCAGCTAAAGCAAGGACTTATGTGGACGGCAATATTGACAATATTACTGTTTATGCAAGCGCAGGTATTATCAAGAATGCACTAGCAGTGGGAATACCCGGTACTGATCTGACAGGGATCGATTTTGTCGCTGCATTAGGTGCAATTGCTGGAAATGCAGAGAAACAGCTAGAAGTACTTGCAGATATTAAGCCGGAAGATATTTCAGTGGCGCAGTCGATGGTGGAACGAGGCGTTTCAGTAGTTCATCTTTCGGATACGACAAGGAAATTATATATTGAAGTTATCATTGAAGCAGAGCAAAGGTACGCTAAGGTTGTCATTACCGATAATCATACCAATATAACGCTGGTAGAAGTTGATGGGCAGGTAGTTGACACTGGAGGCTGCGCAAGCGCGAGTTTTAAGAGCTCCAATGCGGAGCGGAGTGAGCTAACGGTTGAATCAATTGTTGAATTCGTGAATACCGTTGACCTTGTTCATCTCGGTTTGGTCAAACAAAGCATTGAATTGAACCGTAAAGCAGGTTTAGACGGCTTGGAGCATTCTTACGGACTTGAAGTTGGTAAGACAATTAAAGAAAATGTGCAAAAAGGTATTTTGTCAGACGATTTAATATCTCATGCCATGGCTCTTGCAGCAGCTGGATCGGATGCTCGAATGGCTGGATCCTCCATGCCGGTTATGGCGAATTCCGGAAGCGGAAATCAAGGGATTGCAGCGACAAACCCTGTTATAGCAGCTGCAGAAAAGTTAGGAGCTTCAGAGGAAAAACTCATTCGTGCCGTTGCACTGAGCCATTTAATCACCATTCATATTAAATCTAAGTTCCGCATTATGCGGCGTCACCGTATCCGGTACGGGTGCAAGCTGTGGCATAACCTATCTGCTTGGCGGAGGGAAACCGGAGATAAAAGCGGCGATCCAAAATATGCTCGGTAATGTGGCTGGGATGATGTGTGATGGAGCAAAAGGTGGCTGTGCTATGAAAGTTGCGACCTGTACGAGTGCAGCCGTACAGTCTGCGCTACTCGCATCAAAAGGGATGACTATTTCCTCGACAAATGGATTTATCGAAAATGAAGCGGAAAAGACGATTGACAACTTTTGCCGTATAGGTAATGAAGCAACATCTGAGATCGACAAACTTATTCTCGAAATGATGTTAAATAAGGACTTATAGTTTAGATAATGATAGCTTTTCAACCTATAAATCCTACAAACAAAAGCAGGCGCCGCGGCGACCTGCTTTTACTAAATGAGTTAACGTAACATTGCACTTAGATAGCTAAGAGATATTCTTCGAAATTGTTATTGGACTTTGTTTGATGGAAGAAGCTGTTTTTCGGTGATAAAGCCCATAATACAGAATAGCAGAGCATGCGACAACCAAACCGGCAATGAAATACATGGTATGGTAATTCGTTTTCGAAGCGACTGCGCCAAGTACATAGGAACCAATTCCGTATCCTGAGTCGAAAAGTAAGAAATACGTGCCTGTCGCAAGCCCTCTGCGGTGTGCTGGGGCGGCTTGAATTGCGATCGTCTGGAAGCTGGGAAGCATTGCCCCGAATCCAAGGCCCAGCATACCTCCTGCGACTAAAAATAGGACAGGGGAAGAAGCCATGCTGAGGAGTATCATTCCTAAAGTGAAAAGGATGATCCCCGGATAAACTAATAAATGAGGACCTGAACGATCAAACCATTTGCCTGTAAAGGGTCTGGATATAACAATCATTAAAGCGAACACCATGAAGAAGTAACTCGCATACGTATCCAACCCAATGGATTTGGCGTACACGGAAAGAAAAGTCGTAATAGCTCCGTAAGAAAAGGCCAACACAGTGCCTGCCAAAGAAATTGGCAAAGCCCGCGGCTCAATGAACTTTCTCCAACCAGACACTGATTGCACGTTCACTCTAGAGATAGCTTGAGGAATGCGAATGGTCACCCCAAATAAGAAAGCGAGAAGCGCGAACACAATGCACACACCAAATAGAAGACTATTATTGTGAGTCTGCATAATGGTTAGCCCAAGAAAGGGACCAACGACCATAGCCAAGCTCATGAAAAGGCTGAAATACCCAATACCCTCACCTTTGCGACGCTCAGGAACTAGCTCGATAGCAATTGCACCAGCAGCCGTTGTCGCCATCCCGAATCCTATGCCATGAAGAAATCTTAAGCCAAGCAGAAAAGTATATTCATGAACGAGGGGATACAGCATCGTGCAAATCATAAAAAGTGCCAGCGAGAAAAGTACGATCTTTTTCCGGTTCCATTCATCCATCCACTTGCCGGTTAAAGGCCGTAAAATGACGGTCGAAATAATAAAGACGGTCATAACAAGACCAATCTGCTGCTGTTCGCCATGCAGCGTATCAGTAACGAAGATAGGCAGCGTGACCGCGAGAATATAAAAGGTCATAAATAAAAAAAAGCTGCTGAAGCAGACAGCAACAAAATCCCGATTCCACAATTTTTGATGCGTATTCACGATGACTCCTCCACTTCCTTGATGCATGCATTGGCCTGGTTGGTCAATTGGTTGAGCATCTCCCGCAAAATCGTTGTTTGTTCGTCCGTAAAACCGCTAAGAACCGAGGCGATTACCTTCTGCTCAATCGGCGTCAGGATATCATTCAAAACTTTGCCTTGCTCCGTGATAAAAGTAAGAAACGATCTTCGATCCGTCTCATTGGCCCGTCGCTCCACTAGGCCTTTGCGTTCCAATTGATCGAGGATTCGCGTAATATTGGTCTGATCCTTTTCAGCTCGGACCGCTAACAGTTTCTGCGTAATGCCATCTTCATCAGCTAAACGATTGAGTACAGCCCATTGCTCTGTTGTCATATCATAAGGTTGAAAATGGCTGTTCAATAATTGTGTCAATCGTCTTCCGGCATGGTTCAAAATAAATCCAAATGAGCTATCCAGTCCCAAAATGATTCACCCTCTCGAAATTAGTTGCTATAGCAATTATATGCCTAGCAAATAAATTCGTCAATAAAATGAGTGTCCAGATGCATAACATTTTCGAGAACGGACATATTACTTTACGACGGTGATTCAGCGAGGTGTTGTGTCGCATACCATGCAACGAACTACCAGGGAAGTTGTTTTTGAATCTATATAGAAGCGAGGAGATGTGCCGCAGATTCATTAATGTAGTCATATACTACAGGAATGTGTTGAGGTAGAGACCCAGCTAAGTAAGGTTCAAGGCAAAAGTACCATAATCCTATCACCGTCGAAAAAGACCCCGAAAGGGGTCTTTTTTACTTCCGTTCTTTTTAGAACGGGGCTTTTTGTTTTAAACATATATTTATGTAACAGGCTGTTAACAGCAGGAATATGTAAAAATGCTAACGAATTATTTTGAAAGTATGTGTGAGGAGAATTTCTATGGGAGCCAGTATCGTAGTTGTAGAATATGATCCGAGTTGGGTTCAGTTGTTTGAACAGTTACGAGACTTCGTACTTCCGGTTTTAAGCGACCTTGAAGTAAAGATAGAACATGTTGGGAGCACATCCGTTCCAGGATTAGCAGCTAAACCTATTGTTGATATTGACGTGGCGGTATCTACGCAAGGTGATGTCCATACAGCCATCCAAGGGCTCGCCACTCTAGGATATGTGCATGAAGGCGATTTAGGAGCCACAGGGCGTGAAGCTTTTATTCCTCCCGATGGCATCCCTTGGCATCACCTGTACGTATGCACCGTTGAAAATGCTGAATATAAGCGTCATATCCTATTTCGAGATTATTTGAGAATCCATCCAAATGACGCTAAAATGTACGGTGACTTGAAGATGGAACTTGCACGTCGATTTCATAATGACCGCGTGGCCTACTCTAATGCCAAGAGCGATTTCGTAAAAGAGATTTTGAAACAAGCTGGATGGAAATAACTTGAGATAAATGATGGATCAAGATTCTTGAGGGGAGTATTTCGTTGACTTTACAACAATTAAAGTACGTTATTGAGGTTGCTAATCGGGGATCAATTAACGAAGCGGCCAAGCGGTTATTTATTTCTCAGCCTAGTCTTTCAAATGCGATTAAGGATCTGGAAGAAGAAATGCAGCTTGCGATATTCGAAAGATCTAATAAAGGAATCTCACTTTCTAAGGAAGGTATTGAATTCTTGAGCTACGCGCGACAGGTAGTCGAGCAGGCGGAATTATTGGAAAGCCGCTACCTCAATGCGAAGCCTTCCCCGCAGCATTTTTCGGTTTCCACTCAGCATTACGCTTTTGCGGTGAATGCATTTGTGAGTCTGGTCCAGGAGTATGGCCAAGATGAATATGAGCTAGCTTTGAAAGAGACCAAAACCTATGAGATTATTGAAGATGTCAAAAATTTACGCAGCGAGATCGGCATTTTATATGTGAATGAGTTTAATGGGAAAGTCATCAACAAGCTGCTCAAAACCGCGAATTTGCAATTCAACAGCTTATTAACGGCTAAGCCGCATATTTTTATCAGTATTAAAAACCCGTTGGCCAAGCAATCCATAGTGACCATTGACCAGCTTCAGAATTATCCATATCTATCCTTTGATCAAGGGGAGTATAATTCCTTTCACTTTTCAGAAGAGATTCTTAGCACGATATCACATAAGAAAAGTATTCGTGTTAATGACAGGGCGACACTATTCAATTTATTGATCGGATTGAACGGATACACCATATCGACTGGGGTGTTAAGTGCCGATTTGAATGGAAATGAGATTATTCCCGTACCTTTGGATTGTGAGGAAACCATCCATGTCGGATGGATTTCCCATAGAAATGCTTCGCTATCCAAGTTAGGAGCGGCCTATATTCAAGCACTCATGCAAGCAATATCCCAATAAAACGCTTTGATATAGCCATTAGCTATGGCTAGATATAGTTTATTCCAGTTACGCTATATCCAACAATACGTGATATCCTTCTTGTAACAATTTGTAGAGGAGTTTTACAAGATGATGAAAAGCAGCGTGTTGGGATATCCGCGTATTGGAGCGGAGCGAGAATGGAAGAAAGCGCTCGAAGCTTTTTGGGCAGGCAAGCTTGAAGAATCGGAGTTTCACCGTCAGCTGCAAGAGATCCGTTTGAATCATTTGCGTAAGCAGCAAGAGAAAGGCATCGACTTCATTGCGGTCAACGATTTCAGCTATTACGATCATATTCTGGATACTTCCACGATGTTCGGAATTATTCCGAAACGCTTTCGGTATGAGGGCGGCAAGGTACCGTTATCGGTTTATTACGGGATCGCTCGTGGGACGAAGGAAGCTGCGGCAAGCGAAATGACCAAATGGTTTAATACCAACTATCATTATATCGTACCGGAACTGGGCGAGGCATCGCCGGTGCTTACCGAAAATAGACCGCTTATGGCTTATCGGGAGGCTAAGGAGAAGCTTGGGATCGAGGGCAAGCCCGTTATCGTCGGACCGCTGACATTCCTGAAGCTGTCAAAAGGATACCGTATTTCGGAGACCGATGACTGGCTGGGACGCTTACTTCCGCTTTATGTGCAGATCCTACAGGAGCTTGCAAGTGAAGGGGTTCAATGGGTACAAATAGACGAACCGATTATCGTCACGAAATTAAACGCAGATGACTTGCAGCGGTTAAAGACCATTTATGAGACATTTGCAGTCTCAGTGCCGAACCTGAATATCATGCTGCAAACTTACTTTGAATCGGTAGAGCACTACAATGATATCGTCGCGCTGCCCGTCAAAGGAATAGGGTTAGATTTCGTACATGGTTACTCCGGTAATCTATCGTCGATTAAAGCGCTAGGTTTTCCGGCGGATAAGGTGTTAGGTGCGGGGGTCATTGACGGTCGTGGGATTTGGAAGGCGCCACTGCGCGAGAAGCTGGCACTCGTAGAAAAACTCGCTGAGATCGTAACGACTGAGCGACTTATTGTGCAGACGTCATGCAGCTTGCTTCATGTTCCGGTATCGGTAAAACATGAGACGAAGCTCGTATCTGAACTGAAAGATGCTCTCGCATTTGCAGATGAGAAGCTGGATGAGCTTGTACTTCTTGCAAAAGCGATCTCTCAAGGAGCCGCCAGTATCACAGGCGAACTGGAAGAATGTGATCGAGCTATACAGGCACTCAAGCTATCAGGTGAGCGCAATCGGAGTGACATTCAGCATGCAGTCGCCTCCATCAGTGCTCAACACCCTGAGCGCAGTCGACCATTTTCTGAGCGTCATATTGCTCAACAGAAGAAGTGGCAATTGCCGATTTTTCCGACGACGACAATTGGCAGCTTTCCGCAATCTCCTGAGGTGCGCAAGGCCCGTCAACAGTGGCGCAAGGGTGAATGGAACAATGAGCAGTATGCTAACTTCATCCGAGAACAGATCGACATCTGGATCAAGCTTCAGGAGGAGATCGGATTGGATGTTCTCGTGCATGGCGAATTTGAGCGAACCGACATGGTCGAATTCTTTGGAGAGAAGCTCGCGGGCTTCGTTTTCACGCAGAACGGATGGGTGCAGTCGTACGGTTCTCGTTGTGTTAAGCCGCCAATTATATTTGGGGACGTAGCTTTCAAGGGGCCGATGACTGTCGAAGAAACAAAGTATGCACAGACACAGACCAAACGTCCAGTAAAAGGAATGCTGACTGGTCCGATTACGATAATGAATTGGTCGTTCGTTCGCGAGGACATCACGCGTGAACAAATTGCCTACCAACTGGCCTATGCGCTTAGACAAGAGGTGGAGGCGCTTGAGCAGGCAGGTATTGGCATGATACAGGTCGACGAGCCTGCGGTTCGCGAAGGCTTGCCGCTTAAGGCGGATGATCAAGCGAAGTACTTGGCGTGGGCAGTCCGAGCCTTCCGTATCGCCACCTGCACGGTACAGGATACGACGCAAATTCACACCCATATGTGCTATTGCGAATTCCATGACATGATCCATTCTATCGAAGCGATGGATGCCGATGTGATTTCGATCGAGACATCTCGCAGTCACGGTGAACTGATTCATAGCTTCGAATTGAACACATATAAGCTAGGCATTGGTTTAGGCGTATACGATATTCACAGTCCGCGCATTCCGAGCGTGGAGGAAATGACTAGTATGATCGAACGTGCCTTGCGAGTGCTGGATCCGAAGCTATTCTGGATAAATCCGGACTGTGGTCTTAAAACACGTGGTTTCGAAGAAACGATCGCTTCCTTGCGAAACATGGTTGAAGCGACGCAAATCGCGCGTTCGAAGCATGCCCAAGAACCTATAGCCAATAATCGCTAATCAAAACATTCCTGTAGGGACTAAGATTTGGAGTTCGGACTTCGTTAATAAAGTAGCAAAAAAGAATCGGACAGCGGCAGTTTAAAACTGCACGCTATCCGATTCTTTTTACATGGATTTATTCTTTTTTGGACAATCCATAAGCTTCACGAATAAGTGTGAAATATTGTTCGGCGTTTACGATCTTATATTCCTTTTCGAGTGATTCGGCGATGGCCAGAATATCGTTAGGTCTCATACCCCACGCATTCACCCCGACGGAAAGGAACAATGGTGATTTGCCGTCCCAGCCTTTCTTGGCCTCGGCTAGCATATTAATTCCATCCTGAACCGTTCCAATTCCTCGCATCATCGATACAGGAAGCGTACCGTTCATGATTTCGATGCCGAATTGATCGCTTACAAGCAGGATGCCGGGAACTTTATAATTATGCTCGTACGCGGCTGCTTCGGAGGAGCTTATGGGTATGTCTTTGGTGACATCCCGGTTTATCACCATCGGAATGGTCATACCGGTTTGTTTGAGATATCTATAAGTATCCTTCATGAAATCCGGTAACGTTTCCTCCGGCCATGGATGCGGGTTGAAATAACCAGCGCCAGACGGTCCGGCGACCAGCAAGTCATTCTCTGTTGCCGTTTTCCGGTAATAATTAAGAACCATTGGAGCGGCATCGTAGAGTAATGGACTGGAAGTCCAATTAATAGGTACTTTACCTCGTGCAGGATCTTCCCATAGATTCTCTCGCATATGGTTCAAATTGTATTGCAAATTGTCGCCTTCGCCGAAAGTGAACGTCACATAAATTTTATTTTCCAGTTTGAGCGGATTGGGCTTGATCTTAGGGACGGCTTCCACCTTCGTTCCCGAGAAGACGGTCATGTTGTGGAACCAATCAGCTGCCAATACGAAGACGCTATGCCTAGAAAGTAGGTCGACGGAAGCGGCTTCGCCTTCGAAGTCATTGCTGAACCAGCCCAGATAAGGTGTCCCCGGCTCGACATCGGACAGAATCTTCTCTAAGAGTGCTCGCTGATCCGGCACATCCGTCGAAAGCCAGAAAACCATTGCTTTGTTAGCGACCGCATAGTCTCGTAAATATCCGTAAGGCTCTTTCTGCTCAGACGAGAGAGGGCGAATGTTGCCGACCGAAACTTTGTATTGATTCCACATCTCTACAGAGATCGTCAACTGTTTCGTTCCAGCAGTTGGTTTAAATTCATACATGAAGTAACTTCCGTTATCTGCGAAGCGGTGGTCTGCACCCGGTAAATGCTTTGAATTTTGCCTGTCATACAAGTACAATTCTTCCTCGGGCGTACCAGCCTCAAATTGAGCGATTACGTTCCCGTCTGCCTTTACGGTGATGGCATGAACGGCCGGTCCCCATCCGTCCTGGGTGAAAGAATCATCGAAACGAACGTATATCGCCTCTTTCCCTAAAAACGATGAAAGGTCGTATTCATACGTTCCTCGGTTACTGGCATCCCTTATTTGCCTTTTCTCTTCAGCAATCGTGACGAAGGATTCGGGTAAACCGGGGGGGAGCGAGATTGATGTGTCCGGACTGAGCCCAATCAGCATCCGGTGAGTCGTCTGATTCCATAAGTGCTCGTACTGCCATGTGTACGCGTCAATTTTATTTTTGAATTTGCCCCGGAAATCTTCGATCACTTTCAATTTGTAGGGAGCCGCAGTTAGTTTGCCTGCCAATTCAGGGCTGACGACAACAGCATTCTTAAGTCCAGCCATCGTGGTCGCGACGTTTATGGAATCTGGCGTTTTCGGATCGTAGATAATGATTCCTTTTACTTCATTTTTATACAAATCGAAGACATCCATGCTGTTTTCATGGAGCTTATGCGGTATGGTCATTTCGTTATACCAAGGGTCCACCTTGTTCTGAATCAGATAGATACGGGGGCTTTCTCGATTCACAACGCCCTGAAGTGTAGCCATCAGCAGTTTGACGTCTCCAGGTGCATTAGAAACATTGACAACGTCTAAATGCTTGGGTTGATTAAAAGTTGGAAGCGCTTGATTTTTCGGCCATTTAATCCCATCAGCAGTCACACCATCAGCCTGTGCTGCAGAAATGCTGAAAGGCAGCATTGTCACACATAGTAGTACCATGCATAAAATTCTTAATTTCCCAATCAATCTGCTCACCTCATTTTGAAATTTTAAATTCAACGAAGCTGTCTTTGTTTCAATATAACCTCCTTCATCGAAGAGTAGCGTGCATTGTATTGTCATGACATATCTGCATGGATATATTTAACATGTTATATATGATAAATCAAGTGTTTCGACAAACAATCTTAAAGAAATACAAAATATTGCTTTATTCTACATGAATAAAACTTAAGTAATGACATATTTTGCAGTTGGAGGAGGCTGCTTAATGGATGCAGATAAACCTCATTTGATATATTATAAAATGCAGACTAAGCTCTTGATTTTTCGATGGAAAATAAAGGATAATCAGTTGAGTTCCCCGAATTAATTTTATTTGGTTCTACGATTTGAAGGCTGATACATTTCAAGAAAGAAAGTTGGTCATACGAATGAAAAACCGGATTATTATTACATTAATAGTGACTGTGAGTACAGCCATAGGGATATGGCTAATTTCTGTTTTGGGTCTATTCCCGTTTGACCAAGTAAAAGATTCTGCCGTAACAAAAGCTTCACCCACCTCAAATATACCTTTAATCGTAAATGAAACAAAGATTGATAAGGGGACTCAGAAAACGGCTAAAGAGTTAGTTGAACAATACCGTCTTTTAAAAGTCATCGATTCCCATAATCATGATGCATCTGATTCAAAGTATATAAATATGCTGGAAGTTTGGAAGCGTAATGCCGTCAATCAAGTTGTTCTCTTTGGTGATGTATCAGAGCCAAGCGCAGTAATGACCGACCAGATGTCATGGATGGCTTACAAAGATAACCCTGATGTATTATTCCTTACTTTTCTGGCTTTGATATGCATGATAAATCGAGTCTCGATGTAGTGACACATAACCTGGAACAAGGATATTTTGGTTTAGGTGAAATTGCAGCTGCTTCTTTGTATTCACCTGTGGTATCAAAAGTGGCTTGGAAGGGTGAAAGCCCAATGGACGGTTATTTACCGGACATATTCGAAATATGTGCAAAATACAAAGTCCCCATTCTGTTGCATATTGACCCGCCAAACGGAATGGTTATAGATAAGTTAGAAGAGGCGCTTGACAAACATCCAAACACAATAATTATATTCGCACACGCCAACGCGTTTAATTCACCGGAAAATATCAGAAAACTACTCGAAAAGCACCCCAATTTGTACGCGGATTTTTATGCGGGTTTCACCGCTCTCAATCCAGCTAGTACCAATAAGTTGGAGGATTTCGTACCTGTGATGAAGCAGTTTCCTGATCATTACCGATGCAAAATAGCTGACATGATCAGTAAGTCTTCACGTATAAATACAATTACTTAAATATATTGTATTTATTACCATTTTGTTTTTCTGGGTACAAGCCAAAAAAGTAAAGACTACAGAAAATGACGCGTTTTTACCATTAATTTACATTTTATTCTTGTGTCTCCGCTATTCTCTCACTATGATGCGCTGTGAACTTAGCCGTTCTTTTGTCTTGCTCGTCTTCTGTCGACCCTTTGAAGTTCTACTTGGCGGGCGAAAGACAGCATTTACAAAGTTAGACCAGCTA
The DNA here is from genome assembly GCF_000422905.1 of Paenibacillus alginolyticus DSM 5050 = NBRC 15375. GTDB lineage: Bacteria > Bacillota > Bacilli > Paenibacillales > NBRC-103111 > Paenibacillus_E > Paenibacillus_E alginolyticus. The sequence goes on along the minus strand of NZ_AUGY01000077.1, from coordinate 48 downwards.
TCATAGAAATAGATTCGCAATAACTTTAGCGTTGTCCAGGGACTTTTG
>NZ_AUGY01000076.1 GCF_000422905.1 Paenibacillus alginolyticus DSM 5050 = NBRC 15375 | reverse complement strand
GGGTACTGGCCTCGGCCTGAGTACAAATGAGAACAAACCTCATCAGCGAAGGAAAAGTCAACGAGTTCAGCAGCCCGACTCCAAATCGGATGTTCAGGAAGACATGCAAACACCTCAATGTCACTGAAAGATAATTGCTCAAATTGTTTATATCGGACTCTGCTCATAGGAATCCCTCCGGAAATGGTATATTTCAAGTATACCATTAAACGAGAGTATTGGAGAGTAAAATAAAGAAAACAAGCGATTATTTGGAGAAAATCACTCGTTTTGGAGTTTGTATATACGACAGAATATTTAGATTGAATCGACAGTCTCCTTTGTACAACTTTACGCAAGTTACTTCGCGTTTTCCAACCGACAACACTTTTAGTCTAAAGTAGCTCTGCAGCCTATAAAAGGGATAAATTGTTGTATAGCGTACAACATCCTGAGCTTTTCAAGAAGAAATCAAGGAAATTGTTGTACGCAGTACAACTTGCTTTTCTAATTATCCAATTTTCAAAAAACCAGAAACAAAACGATAGAAAAACATTGATACTTACAAATGACTATACTTATTCATAATCTCACTTAGCCTAGTAAAAATCTTGGCTAACTATCCTAAATAAGGTAAGCTTTATTGCTTACCCCTAACCCCAAATTGACAAAAAAACTCCCCAGTCTAATTGACCAGGGAGTTCCAAATTACTGCTGCGCAAAGCCCGCAGCTGCCAAAAACCGTCCAAAAGCCGCTTGCCCCGCTTCATCACGCTTGAACACGCCTGCGTCCAGCAGCACGTCCATGAACTTGCTGCCGACCTCGGCCTGCAGCACTGCATTGGCCTGCTCCTGCGGCAGCGCAGCGCCGTGCTTCGCGAGCAGCGTTTCGATCCATTCCGCATGCTTATGCAGCGGATGGCTGGCCTCTTCGCGGATCTCGCGGCCGAATGCGGCTTCGCCGGTGAGGAGCTTGGCGATATCCGCCAGCTCCTCTTGCAGGCGGCCTGGCAGCACCGCCAGCCCCATAACCTCAATCAAGCCGATGTTCTCCTTCTTGATGTGGTGCAAGTGCTGGTGCGGATGGAAAATCCCATCCGGATGCTCTTCGCTGGTGCGGTTGTTGCGCAGCACCAGGTCAAGCTCGTACTCGCCCCGTGCATTGTTGCGGGCGATCGGGGTGATCGTGTTATGCGGTACCCGCTGTCCGTCCTTCTCGCTGAAGGCGAGGACGTCCGCTCCCGCATCACTGTAGGCGCGCCAGTCTTCGAGCAGCTTGCTCGCCAGCATATAGAGCTGCTGCTTGTTGTGCCCGCTCAGGCGAAGCACTGACATCGGCCACTTGACGATGGCGGCCTTCACGCCGGCAAACTCAGCATGTGAGAATGCTTTCTCACTTGGCGCTTTTTCCATCGGGAATTTATGGCGTCCGCCTTGGAAATGGTCGTGGTTCAGAATAGAACCACCGACGATCGGCAGATCCGCGTTCGATCCGATGAAATAATGAGGGAACTGATCGATGAAGTCCAGCAAACGGTAGAACGTGTGCGACGTCGTTTTCATCGGAATGTGTTTCTCATGGAAAATAATGCTGTGCTCGTTGTAATACACATACGGCGAATATTGGAAGTACCACTTCTCGCCATCTAATTCTAACGGAATGACCCGTAGATTTTGCCTTGCCGGGTGATTCACACGACCTGCGTACCCTAAGTTGTCTACGCACAGTAGACACAAGGGATAGCTGCTTTGCGGCAGTGTTTTGAGCAGGGCAATTTCCTTCGGATCTTTCTCCGGTTTCGAAAGGTTGATCGTGATTTCCAGATCGCCATACGTTGTTTCGGCCAACCAGTAGGCATTTTTCTGAATGCGATCCATCCGAATATAGTTGGAGTCGATAGATTGCTTATAGAAGTAATCCGTCGCTGCCTCTATGCTCGTTGTTTTGGCTGTGTTCCAGAATTGATGTACAACCTCCGATGGACGAGGCATCAATAGCCCCATAATCCGCGCATCCAGCAAATCACGGTACGTTGTCGTATTCTCTTCCAAGAGGCCCGCCTCAAAAGCCGCATCAAGCAGCTCTTCCAGCATAGCAACCGGGCTGCTCAATTTCTCAGTCGGCACTTCACCTTGGTAAGGTTCGGCAAGACCGAATAAATCAAGCAAAGCATTTCTTGATGTATAGACATCAAGGTGTTCAATCAGCCCATTTTGCACAGCGAACTGAAGAAGCCTTTCTATAATCAACGCTGCGTGCTGCGGCGCTTTAACTGTCCGTTCCATGTTCCACATTCCTTTCTACAAAACCAACCTCTTTTCAGCTTCGTTCTGCACTGTTTTACGCTGTTTTACGCTGTTCCGCACTGTTCTACCCGTTTCTACCCTACTCTTCGTATCCGTTCGGATGATTTTGGTGCCAGTTCCACGCGCTCTCGATAATGGATTCCAAAGAATCACGTGTCGGTTTCCAACCCAGCTCAGCTCTTGCACGCTCAGAGGAGGCAATTAGCGTTGCTGGATCTCCGGCTCTACGCGGTTCGATGACGGCAGGAATCGCATGGCCGGTTACTTTACGGGCGATATCGATGACTTCTTTGACCGAGAAACCTGTGCCATTGCCTAGGTTATAAATATTGCTTTCTGCTCCGCCACGCAGCTTCTCAACCGCAAGAACATGGGCGCTTGCCAAATCGCTAACATGAATGTAATCACGTACACACGTGCCATCTTCTGTTGCATAGTCTTCTCCGAAGATAGAAATATGCGCCCTTTGACCAAGTGCCACTTGAAGAATGATAGGGATCAAATGCGTCTCTGGGCTATGGTCCTCTCCGATTTTGCCGCCTGCATGAGCCCCAGCTGCATTAAAATAGCGAAGTGATACATATTTGATACCATGCGCGATGTCGAACCACTTCATCATTTTTTCCATAGCCAGCTTCGTCTCGCCATACGTATTGGTCGGCAAGGTGCGGTCACTCTCTAGAATTGGAATATTTTCAGGCTCACCATACGTCGCAGCCGTAGAGGAGAAGACAATTTTCTTCACGCCGTATTGGGTCATCTTTTCAAGCAAACAAAGCGTTCCGTATACGTTATTATGATAGTATTTCGCAGGATTGGTCATACTCTCGCCAACTAACGAATTCGCTGCAAAATGGATGATAGCGTCAATGCTGTTCTCTGTGAAAACCGTATCCAGAAACTCGCCGTCACGCAGGTCACCTACGTACAACTTGCCCCCAAGCACAGCATTTCTGTGCCCTTGCTGCAAATTATCAACGATAACAACTTCTTCACCTTTGGCTAGCAGCTCTGCTACCGCATGAGATCCGATATAGCCTGCTCCGCCCGTTACTAGAATGGCCATTTTATATCGCCTCCCCGACTTGCTCAACACCATTGCCGATATCACAAACGTAGAAGCTTGGTGTCAGGCCTGTTTTTTCCGTATATTCTTTGCCCACTTGATCGATAAACGTCTGTACACTGTCCTCATGAACTAAAGAAACCGTGCATCCGCCGAATCCTGCGCCTGTCATACGTGCCCCAAGCACACCCGGAACCTTCAACGCTGCCGCAACCATCGTATCCAACTCTACCCCTGTTACTTCATAAAGATCACGAAGCGAGTCATGGGACCCGATCATCAGCTTACCGAAAGATTCGAGGTCGTTCGCTTCCAGCACCTCAATGGATTTGAGAACACGGTCAATTTCTTCAATAACATGCTGCGCTCGTTGGCGGATGGTTTTGTCTGGAATTAGATGTTTGAATTCATTAAATTGCGCAAGGTTCAGTTGACCGAGCAAAGTGATCGAAGGAAACTGCTTTTGCAAATAGGTCACAGCCTGCTCACATTGGCTTCTTCTCTCATTGTAAGCGGAGTCTATCAGACCTCTGCGTTTGTTCGTATTCCCAATAACCAGCTTGTAGCTGCCGCTTTGAAAAGGCACATGGCGATACTCAAGCGTGTCGCACATGAGCAGGATGGCATGATCCTTTTTGCCATTGGCTACAGCGAATTGATCCATGATGCCACTGTTGACGCCAACGAATTCGTTCTCTGTTTTTTGCGCGAGCAGCGCGATTTTCACGGTATCAATCGGATACTTTTCAAGTGTTAATAAGCCAAAAGCTGTAACGACTTCAATGGAAGCCGAGGACGAAAGTCCGGCACCATTCGGGATTTCACCGTGGAACAAAAGATCGTAGCCCTGTGTAACAGGGAAGCCTGCTTTCGCTAAGTGAACGAAGATCCCTTTTGGATAATTGATCCAGTCGTCCTCTTCTTGATAGGACAAGTCATCTATGGAAATTTGTTTGCGAAGTGCCAGGTTTGTCGATGCAAATCCAATTACACGATCTTGTCTTGGACGAATGATCATAGTCGTTCCGAACGTTAACGCTGCCGGGAAAACATAACCGCCATTGTAATCCGTGTGCTCACCGATCAAATTTACCCGACCTGGAGCATGAAAAGCTGAAATTGCCGTTGCAGAATTCCCGTAAATTTCAATAAACGTGGTTTTTAGAGCTTGCAAATCTGCCATTCTGGCACCGCCTTTAGTGGTTTTAGAAGTGATTTCGCTCGTCATCTGAGGATGACGGAGTCGTTTATGCTTGGTGTCTTGTAACTTCAGTATACGAGAAGAACGTAGGATTGGCTATGGAGGCATGTTATTTTCACATGGAAAAATGTGATCTCGCATTCGCAACTGTGGTTAGATTTATGATAAAGTGAAGCTAAATGAAGATGTGTCGATCGGAGATGAAAAGTAGGCATGACAAAGTCGGAGAGCTATTACGTTGTTTCGAATCCACTGCCTTCCCAAGTAAGTGAATTAACTGTGTTGTTTGCGGGTGAGAGCCAGACGAAGCCTGAGCATCGGTTAGGCCCCAAAGTATACGACTACTATCTGATTCACTATGTGATATCGGGGAAAGGGGTATTCTCTTCGCAAGGCGAAGAGTACGAGCTTGGCGCCGGTGACAGCTTCGTCATCGAGCCTGAACAGCTCATCAGCTATGTCTCCGATGAGACAGATCCTTGGCATTATTGCTGGATCGCTTTTACGGGTACGCAGGCCGCGGCGTTAGTCAGCTCTACAGGAGTGAATCCCCTGCAGCCCATTATTCATACCAAGCGCAACCGCCATATCCCTGTGCTTTTTCGCCATATCCAGCAAGCATTAAGAGCCAAAAAAGCGAACGCACAGCTAAAGTCCATCGGATACCTACATTTGTTACTCGGTGAATACTGTGAAACATTGTCAGCTTCCACATTGGCTGGTATGGTCACGGAAGCCGAGAGTGACCGCATCGTGCAGCAAGCGATTCACTACCTGTCCACCCAATACGCCGAGCCTATCACTATTGAGCTGATGGCCGAGAGTTTGGGTTATAACCGTGCGTATTTATCGCGCATGTTCAAGCGTCATACCAAGGTAACACCCGTCACGTTTCTTCTGAAACTGCGTGTGGATAAAGCTCGCCTGCTGCTTCGAGAACGGCTGGAACTAACCATCGAACAGATCGCATCATCCGTCGGTTTCTACGATCCTCTTTACTTCTCTAAGCAATTCCGACGTTGGTACGGCGTCTCGCCAAGCGAGTACCGGAATCAAATCAAATCCCTTTGATATTAACGTCCCATCTGTCTCAAGTCAACGATTCGCCACTTCGCAAGCATTGAATAATATCCTTCAAACAGCTCCTGAAGCATGCTCATACAGGGGTACTGGTAATATCAGTACTCCTCAATCCCAATCCTAAATCTACCCATTTCGATCGTAAAAGTATACTTACGAATGGCGTCTTCTTGTCGTGTCTGCGAATGAGAGAGCAACATTTCGAATGTCACTCTGTGATAAAACTAGACATGAATACATTGAAGGAGATGAGGATATGAGCATGCTGAAAGGTAAAATCGCTTTAGTAACAGGTGCAAGCCGGGGGATTGGACGAGGGATTGCTCTGCGTCTAGCGCAGGATGGGGCCATTGTCGTCGTACATTATGGAAAGAATTACGATGCTGCAGAGGAAGTGGTTCGTGAGATTCAGCATAAAGGCGGATCCGCCCTTACACTCGGTGCGGACTTGAATATCGTAAACGGCGTTCACGATTTATATGCGGGCTTGGACGAAGCCCTCGAGAAGCACACTGGTGGCAATCAGTTTGATATTCTTGTTAATAATGCCGGAATTGGGCAAGGTGGAACCATCGAGGAGACGACGGAACAATCTTTTGACGAAGTTCTGAGCCTCAATGTCAAAGCACCTCTATTTCTCATCCAACAAGCATTACCTCGCCTGAGAGATGAGGGCCGCATCATCAATATTTCTTCGGCTGTTACCCGTTTGGCTTTCCCAAATTTTCTGGGCTACAGCATTTCGAAAGGTGCGCTCAACACACTCACCTTCGTCTTAGCTCAGCATCTTGGGAATCGCAGCATTACGGTAAACGCCATCTTACCCGGTATCATCGATACCGATATGAATGCCGGAACATTGCAGGATCCGGGTGGGCAGAAATTCGCTGCCGGTCTCTCCCCTTTTAACAGATGGGGGCAGCCGGAAGATGTGGCCGATATCGCCGCCTTTCTTGCCTCTTCGGACAGCCGCTGGATAACGGGGCAATTGATTGATGCCAGCGGCGGGTCTCATATATAAAAAGACTAAAAAGCTTGGCGGATTCGCCAAGCTTTTTAAACCGTATTGGTTTCATGCGATTACTTCGCATTCGAATCCGCTTGGGAAACACCTACGAAATCGTGCCTGGCCGCAGTACGTTACTTCAACTTGAAACGGTTGATTTGATCCTGTAGATCGACCGCCAACACGCTGAGCGATTCGGAAGAGGAGCTGATCTCCTCCATCGCTTGCAGCTGCCCGCTTGCCGACTTGGCTATGACCTGCAGTTGATCCATAGCCTGCTTTACGATACCGACTGTCTCCTGAGAAGAAGCCGCCACCTCTTCGGTTCCCGCTGATATTTCCTCTGATGCGGCTGATACTTCTTGGATTTGGTCGTTGACATGCTGGGTCGAGGCCAGAATCGATTGAAACACTTGCCCAGCCGTTTGAACGAGTGCCGAGCCTTTCTCAACCTCTGAGAGTCCGTCTTGCATCGAGCTTGATGCCTCTTTCGTAGCATGGATCGTTTCACCGATAATGGAGGTGATGTTCACGGTCGCACTGCTAGTTTGCTCTGCCAACTTCTTAACCTCACTAGCGACGACGGCGAAGCCTCTGCCATGTTCGCCAGCCCTTGCCGCTTCAATGGAAGCGTTCAAGGCAAGCAAGTTGGTTTGTGACGCAATCTCGGATATAAAGCCAACAATTTGACGAATTTGCTCGGATTTCTCTTCTAAGCCGTGCACGAGTTCGGCAGTATGTTCCACGGCATGACTGACCTGTCGCATTTGGGTAATGGCTTGTTGAATTTCACCGTTTCCACGGCCAACCTCTTGAACGACGTTTTGCGCAGTTTCCGAGACATTCGTGGACGATTCGGCAATTTTCTGCACGCCCGATGACATTTCACCCATCGCGGTCGAAATTTGTTCGGATGCCTGGTAGTTGGCTTCGGAACACTGCACGACCTGCCCCACCGCTGCGGTAATATGTTCGGAGGCTTTCGTCGATTCGCTGGCAATCGCAGTGAGCTGCTCGGAAGATGCAGCGGTATGCGACACGGCTTCTGAGATTTTGCAAATCATCGCGGAAAAAGAATCGAGCATCGCATTGATGTTCTTGCGCATCGAGGCGATTTCATCCTCTCCATGCGTCTTCAAACGGCCGGATAAATCGCCCTGCCCTACTCGCTGCATGAGGAATGAAATTGTCGTGATTGGGCGAATCAACATCTGTGAGACGATCATAGCTATAACAATGACAACCAGCGCAGAAACAGCTAGCATAACGGCTGAATTTTTCTTTAATAGAGTCACCTGTTTGAATACTTCCGAATGCTCGGCAGTCAAAATCAACTTCCAGCTCGTGGCTTCAATGGTTTGATAAGCAGCTGACTTCAATGTGCCATCTGGCTCTGTATATAGGATATACCCGCTCTGATCCTTGAATACCGTATTCTTGTAAAGAGCCATCTTCTCAGCCGTCGATGATTCCTCTAGCTTTTGCCCCGTTTTCTTCGGGTGAACGAGATATGTACCGCTTGGTGAGAGAAGGTAGCCGTAACCTGTTTCGCCGAATTTGATATGGTTGATGATGGACAGTATTTGTTCAGGAAAGAGGAAAGATTGCACGATGCCGCGGAAATCGCCTTTGCTGTCCACAAGCGGGACATCGATGATGATAATATTTTTGCCGCTGCTTTCCTCCTTGATGATTTCGGACACCGATACTTTCTTATCCACAGTAGCTTTCTTAAAATTATCAAATTTGTTAGCGTCCAGCTTTTCGCCAGCTGTGTCAATGGACATGCCTTGCGGATCAATATAGGCAAATCGATAAACCTCCGGATCGCTCTCCGCCATAATTTTTAGCACGGGTAAGATCGTGTTCGACTTCCCATTCAAGAACTCTGGATGGGCTTTAACAACGGATTGAATCGAAGCAATTTTGCCATTCAACCAGGCATTGATCTCGCTCGTACTAAGCTCCGCAAGATGCATTTGCTGATTTTTGGTGTCAGACTCAACAACAGAAGAGGATTGAGAGGTAAGGATAAGCATAGAGATCAAAAGAGGGATAAGTGAGACGGCAAGCAGCAGCAGCGTCATTTTCACCTTGAGCGACTTGGCTCCTAACAAGGTTCGTAAAACAGACATTTGTGGCATTCTTCCTTCCGCAGTCAACTAATTTATGAAAAATAGCTAGGTGGATTGGAATTTCGCCATGTTTCGACATTTTCCCTGTATTTCCCGACACGTCACGTGTGGTAATTATTGACATTTACAGTAACAAAAAAAACATGCACAGCCGCGGGATTACTCCCATAGCCATGCATGTTTTTAATTTTATCGCTTACCTGGATCGTAAGGTTCACCAAGGGCTGATGGAGCTTTAGCCCGGCCTACTGCGCCTGCCAGTACTAAAATTGTCAGTACATATGGCAGCATGTAGAGGAATTCCTGCGGAATATTTTTCGAGAATTCGAACAAACGCATGAAGTTGTTGAGCGCCTGCGCCATTCCGAAGAAGACTGCTGCGCCCAGCGCGCCAACTGGATGCCATTTACCGAAAATCATCGCGGCCATCGCTATAAACCCTTGACCTGAGATCGTGTTGTGCGAGAAGGCACTTGTTGTCGTGAGTGTAATGGTCGCCCCGCCAAGTCCGCCTAAAAGACCGCTAATCAATACAGCGGTGTATCGAATACGCTTTACTTTAACCCCTACGGTATCCGCGGCACTCGGGTGTTCCCCAACGGAACGAAGACGCAAACCGAATGGTGTCTTGAACAGCACATAGTAAGTAATTGCGACGAGAATCAATGCAATGTAAGTTGTCGGATAGGCATTGAAGAAGGCATATCCGATATACGGTATTTTGGACAAAATCGGTATTTCCCATTTGGAAAACACTTCTTTTAACGTTTCGGTTTGACCAGCACCATTGAACAGCACTTTGACCAAATACAACGTTACGCCAGCTGCCAAGAAGTTAATCACAACACCGCTGATGACTTGATTGGCTTTGAAGGAAATCGTTGCTACCGCATGAATCAGAGCGAAAATGAGCGCAAATAGCATGGCAGTCAGTAAACCGATCCATGGGGACCAGATACCCATATTCGCCTCTTGTGCATAATAAGCACCCACCGCTGAAGCAAATGCCCCAGAAACCATGAGGCCCTCAATCCCGATATTAACTACTCCGGAGCGCTCCGAGTAAATCCCACCCAAGGCTCCAAAGATGAGCGCCGTCGAATAGACGAGCGTCGTGTTGATCAGTTCACTAAATTTCGTGAAAAACGCGTTAAGCATGGTGAGCAGGTCCATGTTACGTAGCCCTCTCTTTCTTGCGTTTACTATAGAACGGGATGAGCACCCATTTAACGATACCTTGAGTTGCAACGAAGAAGATAACCGAACCGATGACAATTCGGATAATCTCAGGCGGCACATCCGCACCGAAACTCATGCCTGCTGAACCATAAGACAGTCCACCGAACAGTGCAGCTCCAAGGACAATCCCTATTGGGTTGTTAGCGCCTAGCAGGGATACTGCAATCCCATCAAACCCGTACCCTGGGAAGCCTGCTGAAACAACTTGATAATGGAATACACCAAGGACTTCAAACACGCCCGCAAGCCCGGCAAAAACGCCCGAGATAAACATTGCTTTAACAATGTTCTTCTTTACATTCATTCCGGCATATTTCGCGGCATCGATATTATGACCAACTGCGCGCAGCTCGTAGCCTTGCTTTGTTTTCCACAAAATGATATAGAATACAATTGCTGCGAGTATCGCAATGAGTGTACCCCAGTGCATCCTCGCATTATCTAGCATGGCCGACAGCCATGTGATGCTCAGAGATGCCGAGTCTTGGATCATATAGGAGCGCTGCTGCTTCGGCTCTAGAAGAAATTGATTAATGATATAATTCGACAGGAACAAGGCGATCCAGTTCAACATAATCGTTGTAATAACTTCATTAACTCCGCGCTTTGCTTTCAAATAGCCCGCAATAGCTCCCCACAGTCCACCAATAAGTGCACCGACAATAACAGCTAACGGAGCATGAATGATCCACGGAAGACCTGTCACTTTGACACCGATAAAAGTAGCTCCCGTCATGCCCATGACGAATTGCCCTTCGGCACCGATATTAAACAAGCCTGTACGAAAAGCGAATGCAACGGATAGTCCCGTTAAAATAAGTGGGGTAATTGCACGAATGGCCTCACCCATATCATACGCATTACCGAAAATACGAGAAAATAGCGCTCCATAGGCGGCAATTGGATTATATCCGCCTGCCAGCATCACGAGTGCTCCGAATAACAGCCCAAGTATAATCGCCACGATCGGATTCACCGTTGATTCACTTGTAAAAATGCGAGCAACCTTATTCATGAGCAGCTCCTTTCTCTGTGCGCTTACTGCCAGCCATGAGAAGTCCAATCTCTTGATCGTTCGTCTCCTGCGGCAGCACTTCTCCCACAATCTGTCCTTCATAGATGACGGCAATGCGATCCGACACATTCATAATTTCATCCAGCTCAAAAGAAATCAACAGAACCGCTTTGCCTTTGTTCCGCTGCTCGATCAATTGACGATGCACGAATTCGATGGCACCGACATCCAATCCCCGCGTCGGTTGCGCGGCAATGAGAAGATTAGGATTTTTGTATATTTCCCTGGCAATAATCGCCTTTTGTTGATTACCACCCGACAAAGATCGCGCTTTATTGTAGATACTTGGCGTTCTAACGTCGAACTGCTTGATCAACGCTTCCGCATGGCGATCGATAGCTTCATAATTCAAGAAGCCAGCTTTGTTATACGCAGGATGAAAATACGTTTCCAGCACCATGTTCTCGCTCATTGTAAAATCGAGCACGAGTCCGTGCTTGTGCCGGTCCTCAGGAATATGCGACAATCCAGCCTCGGAGATTTCTCTCGGCGTATGGTTGGTAATATCGCTACCCATCAGAAGCACACGACCGCTATCAATGGAACGAAGCCCCGTTAACGCCTCGATTAATTCACTCTGCCCGTTGCCATCAACACCGGCAATGCCCAGAATTTCTCCGGCTTTCACCTCAAAGTTAAGCCCTTTCAGAGCAGGCAAGCCCTGCTGGTTACGCGCGACTAGTTCTTGCACCTGAAGAACGGGTTCTCCAAGCTTCACATCCTGCTTGTTCACTTTGAAGGAGACATCGCGCCCAACCATCTTCTCCGCCAGGATCTGTGGATTCGTCTTCGAAATTTCTAACGAATCAATCACTTTACCTCTACGAATGATTGTCACGGTATCGGCAATCTCCATAATTTCTTTCAGCTTATGTGTAATGAGAATGATGGATTTGCCTTCTTTGACAAGATTGCGCATAATGACCATCAATTCACTAATCTCTTGCGGCGTTAGTACAGCTGTAGGTTCATCAAAAATAAGTATATCGGCGCCGCGATACAGCGTTTTCAATATTTCCACGCGCTGCTGCATGCCGACGGAGATATCTTCAATTCTCGCTTTTGGATCCACACGCAAACCATATTGCTCCGATAACTTGCGTACTTTGTCTTGCGCTGTTTTGTAGTCGATTTTCGACCCTTTTTTGGGCTCCATGCCCAAAATGATGTTTTCTGTCACGGTAAATGGCTGAATCAGCTTGAAATGCTGATGCACCATACCGATGCCAAGCTCGATAGCACGATTCGGGCTATCAATAAAGACTTCCTTGCCTTGCACTTTAATATTACCTTCATCCGGCTGATAAAGTCCGAATACAATGTTCATTAGTGTTGATTTACCCGCACCATTTTCGCCAAGCAAGGCATGAATTTCACCCTTCATCAGCTTTAAACTAATGGCATCATTCGCCACTATTCCTGGAAACCGCTTCGTAATGTTGCTAAGTTCAACAACAGGGACTACTTCACTCATCAGATCACCCTAAGGATCAATTTTTTTAATTACCTCTAAAACTAAAGAACAAGGCTAGTTATTATAACTAGCCTTGTTTGAACAGAAGCAAACCTATCGTTCGTAACCGCAACGCCCTTTATACCTAAATTAAGGTTTTTCAGGAACTTTGATTTCGCCGCTAATAATTTTTGCTTTGTACTCATCCACTTTTTTCAAAATTTCCGCGGATACATTTTTCTTGGAAGTTTCAGGAAGGCCTACACCGTCATCTTTCAGACCAAGTGTAACCACTTTACCACCTTGGAATTTGTTGTCGATAATATCTTTGGAAACACGAATAACTGCTGTATCAACACGTTTCAACATGGAAGTCAATGTAACTTCATCGCCGAACTCAAGGGATTGGTCTTTATCTACGCCGATAACCCAAACCTTTTTACCGTTTTTCACGCGGTCTTTCGCTTCGTTGAATACACCATTACCTGTGGAACCAGCTGCGTGGAAAATAACATCAGCGCCATCGTTGTAGATCGTTGCTGCTGCTGCTTTACCAAGGTCTGGCTTATCAAAAGCGCCTGTATAGTTAATTTGAATTTTAGCATTTGGATTAACCGCTTTAACGCCAGCTACGAAACCAGCTTCAAAACGTTTGATAACCGGGATGTCGATACCGCCAACGAAACCGATTTTGTTTGATTTTGTTGTTAGACCTGCAACTACCCCAACAAGGTAAGAACCTTCTTGCTCAGAGAATGTTACGGATTCTACGTTTGGAGCTTCAACGACATTATCAATGATCGCTAATTTAGCATTTGGGTTTTGTGTGGCAACTGTTTTTAGCGCATCGCCCATCAAGAAGCCGATACCCCAAGTCAGGTTGTAGCCGTCTTTAACGAATTGATTTAAGTTAGGCGTGTAATCTGCATCGCCTTTACTTTCCAGGTTTTTCACTTTAACGCCTGTTTGTTTCTCAAGCGCCTTCAAGCCTTCCCATGCACTTTGGTTAAAAGATTTATCGTTGACGCCACCAATATCGGTAACCATACCGATTTTGAAGTCTTTACCGCTGTTGTTGCTAGGTGCTGCTGAAGCTGTTGCAGCCGCTGAAGTAGCCGGAGTTGCTGAAGCCGCCGGATTCGTTGTATCTTTTTTGGCACAGCCGGAAAGAGCCAATGCAGAAACCGTTACAGCCATAAGAGCTGTCGAAAGCATTTTCTTCATCGTTATTACCCCCATAGAATCATTTAATTTAAAACCATGAACTCTTACATTGTAGGTTGACCAAAATTAGTTAAATTATGTAAGACTGGCTATAGCATGAGTGTATCATTTTGAAACCCAAGATAAAAGCGATACACCAGCAAAACAACATAATTCGTTATGTCATACAAGTTGACACGGTCTTTTTGTAAGCCCCTACAATATAGGTTCCAAGCCCCAATTATTTATTATACTACCACTGGTTAATAAAATCTAGATTACCCTTTGTTAATTTTATCGTTCATTAGTCTCATGAATTCCTTGGGACCTAAAGGGCTGCTGAACAGCATTCCTTGCACTTCCGTACACTGCAAAAGTCTCAAATGCTCCAGTTGTTCTTCCGTTTCGACACCCTTTGCAATTAAATTCAGGCCTAGCCGGTGAGCCATGCGATTAATGGCAGCAGCCAGGAGCTGATTCTCATCGTCATCTACCAAATCCCGAATTAATGTGCTGTCCAATTTAACGCTATCGAGTGGCATTCCTTCGAGCCCGCTTCTTGTAAATAGGCCTGTACACAAGTCATCCATCACGATACGCACACCGAATTTCTTCAGCATAATCAATTTTTCGCTAGCCTCTTGTACATTGGACGATGTGATACTTTCTGTAAGGTCCAGTTCCACTAACATCGGATCAATACCTGTTTCTTTCAAAACGACGGCAATTTCATTAATAAAATGCTCATCTTTAAACTGCGAAGATGTAACTGCCAGGGTCATTCTCAGCGGTGAGTAGCCCTCGTCCTGCCAGGTTCTCATCTGTTGGCACGCCGTTCGTACAGCCCATTTCCCGATAGGTATCATGAAGCCCATTTCCTCGGCCGCTTTCTTCCAATCCATGCTCGGTGCGAGGAGGTCGTCTCCCCTGCTCCAATGAATAATCGCTTCCATTCCGATTAATTTCCGGTTTGTTATTTCATATTGAGGCTGATATAGGAGTTCAAGCCAGTTGTTGTCTAAGGCCTGTCGCAGCTCTTTCTCCATGTGAGCTTTGCTCTTCACCATGGCATCGATGTCAGAGGCATAGAATTGGAACTGGTTATGTCCCCGATTTTTGGCCGCATACATCGCTTCATCTGCATACGCCATGAGCTGCTCAGGCAGCTTGCCATCTAACGGATACAGAGCTATCCCTATGCTAGCTGTTATAGTTACTGGCATTCCATCTAGAATAAAAGGCTCTTCCAGAGCCATTTGAATTCGGGAAGCTACTACTCTTGCGTCTTCTGGCTTTGCAAATGATTCCAGTAAAATAGTAAACTCGTCGCCACCTTGTCGGTACACCGTATCTGATCCCCTCAGGCAGCCCACCAAACGTTCTGCTGCAAGGCGAATTAAACGATCACCGTAGGCATGACCTAATGAATCGTTGACGTCCTTGAATTTGTCCATGTCCAAAAACATAACAGCTGCCAGTTGTTCCTTACGCTGTGCATGCAGAAGTGCCCGCTCCAGTCGATCATTAAACAATCGGCGATTAGGTAATCCCGTCAATGTATCATGATAGGCCAGAAAGGCTAGTTGTTTGCTCTTTTCTTCCTGCTCTTTACTTGTAAGCAGCAAGCGATGGATACTCTTCGCAAAAAATAGACAGATTAGCGCTTGAACAAGCATACTAATGAAAACATAAGGCGAGAAGGAGAAAGAGGAAACAGCAAGTAGATTAATGGTCAACAAAAAGAAGCCCAGTACGCCTAAATAGGCTAGCGTTTGGGCCTTCATATGCTGTATCCACTTAGAAAGTATGCCTCTCATTCTCGAACCTCCTTATCTGATATGAAAAAACCTCTATCGAACCATTCAAAGATGAGCGACCGCGTTTAACGTGGTCAAAAAAAAGGCTATTCCGAATCGGAATAGCCGTAGGTTTTAGGTAAACTGCAACCTGTCGGCAGCCCAGCCATCATTGTTGCGAGGGCAACCTTAGATCTGCAGCTTTGCGTCCTTACCTTTCGATAAGTTTGCCTTTTAAGATATAATGGAATTAAATGGGACTAATTAACTATATCATACTCATTCCACGTTTGGCTATTTTTGTTTAAATAAGTAAGTTAAAGAGCTTGGGGTCCTTATTTATTTCTATATAGCCATAATCTTTCTGGGAAAGGCGCTCAATAAGCCCCTCATAATCATCTTTATTTTTGAGCTCAATGCCGACCAGCGCCGGAGCATCGTCTCTATTATTTTTTTTCGTATACTCAAATCGGGTAATATCGTCTGTGGGTCCTAAGACTTCTTCCAGAAATTCGCGCAAGGCCCCAGCACGCTGCGGGAAATTAAGAATAAAATAGTGCTTCAAGCCTTCATACACGAGCGATCTTTCTTTAATCTGCTGCATACGGTCAATGTCATTGTTGCCGCCGCTGATGATACAGACCACATTCTTACCGCGAATCTGCTCCCGATAAGCATCAAGTGCTGCAACAGGAAGTGCGCCAGCAGGCTCAATAACAATGGCGTTATTGTTGTAAAGCTCCAGAATAGTTGTACATTCCTTGCCGGAAGGAACAATGACGATATCCTCCAGCTTTTCTTTACAAATGTCAAAAGTGAGCTCGCCCACTTGCTTCACGGCCGCGCCGTCTACAAACTTCTCGATCGTGGATAAGGTCACGACCTTCCCCTGCTTGAGCGCTTCCGTCATGCTTGCCGCGCCCTCCGGTTCAACACCGATGATGCGTGTTCGTGGAGAGACACTATCCACATAGGTCGCCACACCCGCCACAAGACCGCCTCCGCCAATCGTTGCGAAGATAAAGTCAGGAGATTCGGGCATTTGATTCAAAATCTCGAGGCCAACTGTGCCTTGCCCGGCAATCGTACGGACATCATCGAAGGGGTGAATGAACACCTTATTCTCTTGAGCACAGTAGGCTTTGGCCTGGTTAGAGGAATCATCGAAGGAATCCCCTGTGAGAATAACTTCAACAAAAGACCCGCCAAATAGCTTAACTTGGGAAATCTTTTGTCTAGGCGTTGTCGTTGGCATGAAGATTTTGCCTTCAATACCAAGCTGTTTACAGGAATAAGCCACGCCCTGCGCATGATTGCCGGCGCTCGCACACACGACACCCGCTTCGCGTTCCTCCGGTGTTAAGCTTTGAATCACGTTATACGCTCCACGAATTTTGAAAGAACGAACAATTTGCATATCTTCACGTTTAAGATAAACGTTGCATTCATACAAGTTAGAGAGCAGCTCATTGCGTTGCAAAGGCGATGGTTCGATCACCCTGCTGAGCACATGATTGGCCCTAATAATATCTTCCAAACCTACTTTACTGGAAACAACCATTTTCTCTTACTTCCTTTCTCCACATTGTGCAATTAAAGTTTTAAAGATTATTGTAGCACAACTCTCGCCACCTGTACGAAAATAATATTGGCAGCGCTCTTTCCTCTGTTTCACTTCGTGCCCAGCAGGGTATTACATAGCAATACAACTTCAAAGGAGTGATTCAAATGTCGACTCAACCTCGTAATATCGATATCGAAGAACGCCATGTGGAGAAGAAATCGGATTCCAGTTTAGTTGCTTCTACTTTCATCAAATATGCTGCTTACATCGTCATCATTTTCGGCGTTCTGTATTTCCTAGTTCGATATGTGTTCCCAATGCTCTAGAGCTAGGACGTAAGTTCCCATCAGAGAGGGTACGATAATATCTGCTGCCTGCTCAACTACAAGAAGCCTCTAACCACTATTAAGTGGATTAGAGGCTTCTTTATTGACTATGAGAGGAGTTAATGAACTCCCCTCAACCGCTTAATTTAGTAATAGTAGCGAGGCTGTTCCTGAAGCTCAGACCGTCTTTGCAAGAAGCGGTAGAAGGCGCTGGCCGCCTGTGCTTTCGTCACTTCTTGCCCAGGTACGAATTGTCCCTCGTCCAGAGTCATAATATTCAGCCCCACCACAATAGCTGCGTCACCCACATGCTTAAGCTTAGCAGCATCTGCGAAATTACTATTGAAAATACCGTCGAACTTCGTCAGGCTCTTATACCCAAGCGCCTTCACAATTAGCTGTGCCATTTCTTCCCGATTCATCGCAGCTTCCGGGTTGAAATCAGCACCTACATCCAGCAAACCGCGATCAACCGCATTTTCGACATAGGCAAAATAAGGAGAAGACTTGCTCACATCAGCGAAAGATGCTTTCCGTTCAGCCCCGTAATAAATGCCACCGTTACCGCCATTCATGGCAATAACGAGCATTTTGACCAACTCACCACGTTGAATGGTTTGATCCGGATTCACTTTGCCATCCTTCACATCCAGCGCTTGATAATCCAGCATAAGCTGAAGTTCATTTTTAGCCCAATGGTTGTCAATATCGCTTACTGTCACTTTATCCAAGGAAATCACATCACCTGTTTCACTATTCCGCCATTGACCGGTTTGCGCATCCAAGAGAAAAGGTTCACGGTTGAATTTGGGAACGAGTGAATAGACGAGCTTAGCATCTAGTTTCCCGTCTGTCTTCATATCCATGGATTGCGGGACATCCCCAGCTGCCACCATCACTCTGTACTTCTCTAGCGGAATTTCACCGATGAACCCGCTGCCTTGGGCCATATAATTCAACTTAATGTCGAACTGCGCGAGCCAAAGATCTTTGGCTTTATCGATAGCCAACACCTGCGGTTTTTGCTGAGGATAGGGCAGATTGCTGATGGAGAAGTGATAGCCAACAATTTGACCAGTCACACGATCGATGCTTACCGTCACTTCTTCATTCCCGGCATTTACGCCATCAATCACGCGCTTAAAGCTAATATCCCAATTGCGCATATGCTTCAGCTGATCTTCCGAATAATTTTTAGCCGTCTGAACACGAAGCGACAGCTGATCTGTATAAGCAGGAAGCTGCTTTTTCACAAAATCAACACCTGTTGTTATCGCAGCTTCCAGGGCAATCTTACCCTCTATATCTTTATTAGCGTCAGTTCCGTAAGGAATGTAGCTGCTGAAATTCGTAATCTCTCCAGTCTTGCTATTCACGCTAGCCCATGCGCCTTTGCCAACGATTTTAACCTTGGAATCCTTTTCAGACGTCTCATTCCAACTTAAATTCCAGTTCGAATTGGTTTCCCCCGTTTCAGGGTTCGTCGATTCATTATAGGAGGCTTCTTGGATTTTGTAGTCAGGTGATAGGTTGAAAACCGTTGTTACCTTCTTAATGGCCTCTTCCTTCGTCAGGTCCAAAGTAGCAGACGGCTTAGCAGCTAGAGGCTTGTCGGTTAACGGCTTATTCCCCTCTGTATCTTCCATCCCTTTGACTGGACTCCAGATTTCGCCTGTTTCTGCATTCAGGGAGAAGCCGCCCATCATGTAAGAAGTAATCGGCAATTTCTTGCCTTTGGCACCGTATGGAATCTGGTAAAGTAAAGAAAGATTCGCCTTATCGCGGAACTTTTGGGCAGCATTCTCCTTAGAAATCGGTGTTACATTCTGCTGAAACGTGACATTGTCATCCCAATTATAGTTATAATTCGTAACTTGCCCTTCCCCGTTGACAGTCACATTCATACCATTTGGAGCAAAAGGAACACCGCCTACAGACCGATCAAACCGAATATTGTACTGGTAATTACCATTCAGCGGCGTACGAAATGCATTCTCCTCTGCATCATTGTATACAAGCTCCTTCTGCTTATCTGGATTCACTTTGCTAATGAAGGCAGAAGCGACTTCCTTGGCAGCTTTGAAATCCACCTTTGGCGGATAGCTTGGCTTGTGGTCAGGGTCATTATCATTCACGGAAAAGGAAGTCAGCGTTCCGTCCAAGCCGTTAATCGATACGTTTAAAGAGCCGTAATTCCGATCTTTCACCATTTTAGTGTAATTAATGTTCCACGTCGGGAAATTCCGGCCATTCATGTTGTAATAAGCATTCAGACTAATGGATTGAAATGTATAGCCTTCAGGCAGCGTTATGTAGGTCTTCACTCGTTCAATGGCTTGCTCTTTGGTAATTTTGGCATCCAGCTGCTTATCCTCTTTACCTGGATTTACAGGGGGTGCAATCGACGTGCTTCCAACACCAGCTTCAACCGCCCAAACCCCAGGCGCAGCAGTGAGCAGCAGTGTAGAAGCGAGCACCAACGTTCCTGCTTGTTTGATTAATTTCAAAGTCATCTTCCTCCTCAACGTTTTACGTTCCAAAAGCTTTAGAGACATAGAGTTTCCATAATAATCCTCGACGTGTAAACCTGGAAAAAAGTTGCTTTAGAAACTAGATAACCGCTATATATTTTTATTTATACGAAATGCCACTAGATCGAAACGGTTCATGGCTAAAAAATCTAGGATAACTAACAAAAAACACATGTCTGAGAACCCTTTTATCAGGTGTTCATACATGTGCTTTTATTAACTGAACTATCGACTCGACTGGGTGTTCTCTTTGCTAAGTGTGTGCATTAAATCCTGCATTTCACCTTGCGTCAAATTCCGCCATTTGCCCACCTTCAAATTACCGAGATGGATATGCATGATCCGAACCCTCTGCAGACGCACTACGCGATACCCGAACGCCTCGCACATCCGGCGTATTTGCCGGTTAAGCCCTTGCGTGAGAATGATTCGGAAAACGCGGTCGCCAACTTGGTAAATCTCACAAGGCTTCGTCATCGTCCCCAGAATGCGAACCCCGCTGCCCATTCCTTGCAAAAACATCGGTGTAATCGGCCGATTGACCGTCACGATGTATTCTTTATCATGGTTATTCTCCGCTCGCAGAATCTGGTTTACAATATCTCCGTTATTGGTCAGAAGGATGAGCCCTTCGGAATCTTTATCCAGTCTCCCAATCGGAAAAATACGCTCCGAATGCCCAACGAAATCAACAATGTTGCCCCTGATATGCGCTTCGGTAGTACTCGTGATCCCTACAGGCTTGTTGAGAGCAATATACACATGCTCCTTCTTCTCACCGATTGGCCGACCGTCAATCCGAACCTCGTCTCCAGGGCCCACGACGCTTCCCAACCCAGCAAGCTCACCATTAATCGTAACGCGCTTCGCTTCTACCCACTTGTCCGCTTCACGTCTGGAGCAAACCCCGGTTTCGCTAATATATTTATTAATTCTCATGCTTGGGAAATTCCCTTCTATGCCGTAATCAAGTACCTACTATTATGCTGGATTCGCTCACTCGGTTCAAGTAGCATTCAAAGGGGTCGACGTAAATTCCCTCCCCGCGTGTGATAGGCGTATAATAATGGTAACTATTAACGAAACAGGGAGGCACCAACGTGCATATTCTCATACTAGGAGCCACAGGAAGAGTAGGAAGAAGAATCTTGGAAAAAGCACTAGCGGACGGCCACGAAGTCACTGCACTCGTTCGAAGCCCGGAGAAGCTGACGGGAATTCACTCCGAAGGCTTAACCTTGTTTCAAGGGGACGCTCGTAACGGAGATGATCTACATGCTGCCCTCCGCGGAGCGGAGCTGGTCATAAGCTGCCTCGGCACCGATGGCGGCACGGTGCTGACCGAGTTTACGCCTCTACTTATAGAGGCTATGAAGACACACGGCGTAAGCCGAGTTATCACTGTCGGTACAGCCGGCATTCTGCAAAGCAGAGCGCATCCCGGCTTGCTTCGCTATGAGGCGCCGGACTCCCGGCGCTCGAGGGCGCGAGCTGCCGAAGAGCATCGCAAGGCGTGGGAGCAGCTCGCTGCCTCGGGCTTAAGTTGGACAGTCGTCTGTCCAACTTATTTGCCCGACGGCGAGCCGCAAGGGCAGTACCGCATCGAGCGGGACTATTTGCCCGATGGCGGGATGTCCATCTCCGTGGGCGACACCGCGGCTTTCACGTACCGAGTTGCTCTCGAAGGCGAGTTTGTGGGATGTCGTGTGGGGATTGCTTATTAGCGGAACAGAGCAGAGCAGAACAGATAAGCAGTGCAGAACAGCGCAGAACAGCGCAGAAACAGAGCAAACAAATATTACAAACGGCTTACGCCGCCCTTGGTTGAGATTCATTTATGGTTGAGGCAAAGCAAGCTACATCCAAGAGACGTAATCCTGAAACATTCGCTTACCCATCCGTGTGATTGTTGTACTTTCTACAACTTTTGGCAAGCTAATCCGCTGTTGTCCACGTGATTGTTGCAAAAAATACAACAATATTAGCCTAAAGTAGCTCTATAGCCTATAAACTGGCTAAATTGTTGTTGAATATACAACAATCTGAGCTTTCCAAGCAGAAATCAAGGAAATTGTTGTACGCAGTACAACTTGCCTTACCTTTTTAACTTCGTCACCACACACCCCATAACCAAAATTATGTAAAAAAAACGGATGGAAGCCAGTTATCGGCCTCCATCCGTCTTTTTTTGTACGAACAACTAGTAACCTCTTCTTCCCTTCGCCAATGCCTGGATGTTGATCCAGGACACAACGATCCCAACCACACGGAAAAGGTACCCCGCTACTGGTATAAAACTCAAGAAAGCCATAACAATATTGATGACCGTCTTGGTCGTGGTCCCATTGCTTGTAAGTATGGCAAAGACCAGATTGACGAACACGAGTGGGATCACCCACGAGCACGACCACAAATATACAAACGGAATAAGACCAAGCAAGTATCCGACAGCAATAGCAATTTCGGACAGCAGCTGAAGCAGGTTTAACAATCGAATCGTTTCTGGGCGCATGATGCTCCTCCATTTCAAATAGGGAAATATTACTTATTGTAGCATAGAGCCGACAGATAGTCTTTAGTGCGGTTAAAGAGCCTTGTCCGTAGTGGAGTTCATTCTAGTTCAGATGCTGCAATTATAGAGAAAACCAATGTAGTTCGCACTTAGTAATCGGCTCATCATCTCCTTATAGTTAATAGGTTGTTTTCCCAGCATACGTAGTATGATTATAATAACAAAGAGACGGTGCGACCAACACCATCTCCTGCACAGACTTGGGTGTGAATACCCTCCGAATTGTAGAGTTAGTAAGCCACTAGCTCGTCAACCTATACGAGTGGGTTACTTCCGTTTATCGATGTATGTCAATAGCGCCAGTATAAAGCTACCGAACGCAAGCATGATTATTACAAAGTCTACCATTCGGTAGGCTTTTTCTTTACCTCAATTTCCTAAAGGGTAGTGAAACTATTGCTGATCAAATTATAGAAATACACAACCAATCTATAAGATCAATTATACGATGACAGCAACATTTCATATACCGTTTCCAAGGATAAACGACTCCGTCGTCCTTCTGGGACGAGCGCGTTTGTCAAGGTAGATGCGAAGCAAAAGTATAAAACTTATACTTTCTTATCTACTCAGAAAAGCCAAAGCCAGCCTCCGGACAATAAGTCCGACGGCTGGCTCCCTGCCCTATAACACGCTTCGCACTTCGCTTTCAGCGGCCGAGGCTGTTTCCGGATGTCCCTGCTGCAGCTGGTACATTTGGTAGTACCGACCGAGGAGCCCCATCAGCTCCTCATGGTTGCCACGCTCGACGATCTCCCCGTGGTCGAGCACAAGAATCTGGTCGGCGCTTTTAATCGTCGACAGGCGGTGGGCAATGATGAAGGTGGTCCGCCCCTTCGAAAGCACTTCGAGCGCGGCCTGAATGATGGCCTCGGTCTCCGTGTCGATGGAGGCCGTCGCCTCATCGAGTATCAGAATCGCCGGGTCGAACGCCAGCGCCCGGGCAAAAGAAATCAGCTGCCGCTGACCGGCAGACAGCGTGCTGCCCTTCTCGATCACGGGCTCATCGATGCCGTGCGGCAGGCTCTTGAACATCTCATCTGCGCCAACCTCTCGCAGCGCAGCCTCCACCCGTTCCCGGGTGATGGACGGATCGTCCAAGGAAACATTGGACGCGATCGTCCCTGTGAACAGGAACGGATCTTGCAGTACGATGCCCATATGCTGACGCAGCAGCTGTTTGGGCATCTCCCGCACATCGCGGCCGTCCACCGTGATCCGGCCTTCATTCACATCGTAGAAGCGGAAGAGCAGATTCAAGATCGAGCTCTTGCCCGATCCAGTATGACCGACAAGCGCCACCGTCTGCCCCTGTTTCGCCTCGAAGGTGATGTCCTTGAGCACATCCTCCCCTTCTTTGTAGGCGAATCGAACATGCTCGAACTTCACATTGCCCAGATAGCGATCCGATTTCTCCGCAGCCACGTCGATGCCCTGCTCATCAAGCAGCTCGAATACACGGTCAGCAGATACTAGAGCACGCTCCAAATTCGGCAGCTGATTCACAATCCCGACCATCGGATGAAACATCCGATTCAGATAATCAACGAAAGCGTACAGCACACCGACAGTGATCAATGAGTTGATTGAACTGCCCCCGACATACCAGATCAGACCGAAGAAGAATAAGTTCCGAACCACATTCATCAGGTTATGAGAGGTCAGCGAGTTCAAGCTAAGCAGTTTATTCTGATATTTCGTATATTCATCGTTCAATTGTTCGAATTCCTGGACCGTTTCCTTTTGCCGGCGAAAAGCTTGAATGATCGTCATGCCTTGAATCGCTTCATTGATCATCCCATTGATCGAGCCGATCCGCTCCCGAATTTCATGATTATAGAAGGAGGCATATTTACGGTAAACAATGATCCAAAAATAAAGCAGAGGAATAACCGGAAGTGTGAATAAAGCCAATCTGTAATCTAGAACGAATAAAGCCGCGATGATGCCCACAATGTAGATCGTACCTGTAAAAAAGTTCGCAAGCACCTGTACATACAGGTCCCTGACAGACTCCGTATCATTAGTAATCCTTGACACAATTTTGCCCGCAGGCTGATTATCAAAATAGTTGATCGGAAGTCGCTGGATTTGTGCAAAAACATCACTTCTCATGCGCTGGATAATCCGATTCGCCGCCGATTGAAGTAAATACTTTTGTCCATAGGTAAAGCCTGCACCAATAATAATTAGCAGAAAATATAAGCCTGCAAGCTTCATTAGACTGTTAAATTCCGGTTTATAGAACGTGTAAAGCTCTTGAATACTCAGCTTCTTAACGGCATACTCCGCTTCTTCCGTTCCTTGTGTAATTGTAAGCTTACCATTGTCTGCTAGCTTGCGTACGCCATCAAAGGCGATCGGCTGATCCACCCATACGAATTGGCTCCCCACCTGCAAAATGCGAACTTCCTTCCCCTTCGGCTCGCCTTCTGTGAAGTTGTCGCTTCGCTTATAAAAAACTCCACCCGCTGGGACGGCCTTATCAGTTTGCGTCGCAGACGTTGTCTCGTACCACGGCTTCTCGATACCGAGAATGTGTGTATCAATCATCTGTCTCGCGATAAAAGGTCCTGCCAGCTCCGTTGCCACCGCGACCGATAAGAATAACAACGCTATGAGCAAGGGCTTTTTGAATAACGCCGCGTATTGAAATAACCGCTTACCTGTTTGTTTCATGAGGGTTCTCACCTTCTTTTCATCGGATATCTATTTATTAAACCTTCGTCTGTTCTTCTAACTGCTGACGGTCATACTGCTCTTTATACCAGCCGCCAAGCTCGACAAGCTGCTCATGAGTACCTTCTTCAACGATATACCCCTCATCCAGCACAAGAATCCAATCCGCATGCTGAACAGCGGAGAGTCTGTGCGTCGTGATGAGTGTCGTTTTGCCGGCTCGTTCTGACCGAATGCCGCGAATGATTTCAGCCTCTGTTTTGGCGTCCACCGCAGAAAGCGCATCATCCAGCATGAGGATTTCGGGGTCTACATAAAGCGCCCTCGCAATGGAAACGCGCTGTTTCTGACCGCCGGATAAGGCGACGCCTTTTTCACCCACCAACGTTTGAAGGCCTTCTGGCAAGAACTCCACGTCCTTGCGGAACGCGGCCAGCTCAAGCGCTTGTATCAGCTCTTCCTCCGTTCCTTGGCTGCGTCCGAACATGATGTTCTCTTTTACTGTTTTGGAGAAAAGAATCGGCTCTTGCGGCACGTAACCAATCCAGCCATGCAGCGTGTCGATGGTTAATTTCTCGATCGGTGTTTCCGATATAACAATCGCACCTTGACCTAATGGATACTCTCTCAGCAGCTGTTTAAGCAGCGTTGATTTTCCGCTTCCCGTACGTCCTACAATTCCGAGCGTCTGTCCACGCTGCAGGTGGAAATTAATATTCACCAAGTTATCGATTGAAGAAGAAGGATAGCGGAACGTAACATCTTTAAAGCTAATCGAGTTCGGCAGCAGCAGCGTCGTCGCTTTGGGATCCTCTTTTACATCCGGTTTATAACCAAGTGTTTCATTCACCCGATCGAGGGAGGCATTCCCGCGCTGCATAATGTTCATTAATTCGCCAATAGCGAACATCGGCCAGATCAGCATGCCAAGGAATGTATTGAAGGACACGAGCTCTCCGAGCGTCAGTTCACTGTGAAATACCAAATATCCGCCGTAACATAATCCGATTAAGTAGGAAATGCCCACTAGGATTTTGACCGTTGGTTCAAAAAGGGCGTCGATCACCGCAACCGCAATATTTTTGCGATAGACATCGTCTGTCATCGTTTTGAAGCTTCGTTCACTGGCTTTCTCTTGGACAAAAGCACGGATGACGCGAACACCGGCTATCGTCTCCAGCACCCGGTCATTCATTTGCCCGAAGGCATTCTGAGCGAGCAAGAATCTTTCATGGATGCGTCCGCCATAGATCGTAATCGCAACGGCCATAATGGGCAGCGGGATAATCGAGGCGAACGTCAGCTTCCAGCTAATGAAGAAGCCCATCATACTTAGGATGGTAAGCATAAATAACGTCGAGTCTACGAAGGTCAAAATTCCAAAGCCCGCTGTCGTCGACACCGCTTGCAGATCATTCGTAGCTCTCGCCATCAGGTCACCCGTGCGGTTACGCTCATAGAAGGTTGGCGTCATCCGCAGCAGTTGCCTCATTAATCGGGATCGAAGAATGCGCTCCAGCACGAAAGCACCACCAAATAGCTGATACAGCCAGACGTAGGATAACCCATAGCCAGCTACAATTAGCGCCCCCCAAAAAGCGAGCAATTGGATCAATTTACTGCCCGTCAAAGTTCCCATGTGTATGCCATCAATCGCGTAGCCAATCAATTTCGGTGGAATTACATCAATGATTCCAACAATAATAAGCAGTCCAATGGCGATCGTGTAACGAATCCAATTCATTCGGAAAAACCAAGCTAATTTTTTTAATACCGTAAACATGTAATGATGTCACTCCTCTCAAATGGTGCTGTCCAAAATGACCTAAAATCCATACAAAAAAGGCACACCGCACGCAGCGATATGCCTTCTATGAAACAGAAAAGCGCTCGTTACGAACTTCTTCGTAACCCGCGCTTTTCAATAGCGTATGTGAAGGGGCGGCAGCAGCCGAACAAGCACAAATCATGCGCTTCCGGCTAACATTCGGGTTACCAAATATGAAATTGTATGGTTTTTATCTGTAAATCTGCGATGGGTAATAGGATCCATAACCATATCAATCATTTTGAAACCCTCCTTTAGTGTTGTTGTTAAAAATCATGCATGGTACGAACTTCTCTTCCAAAAGTTGTATATTCTTGCTTACAGAGGTGATCTTACCATCCTTGGCGAGTCTGTGTCAATCGGAGAAAAAGACTATAAACAAACTATCTTACCTCGTTATTTCGGATGAATTTACTCGCCTTTTAACCCCTTTGAATTGTCACACATGTTTCAAAATATGGCGGCATATCCATAGTATATAGGTTCATAGCGCATAGGGGAGTGGATGTGCATGGTCGATCAAGTGTTTGCTCTGATGGGCTGGATTGTCGCTTTTGGAGTTGTTATCGGGGGAGTCATCGCCGGCATTGCGCGCTTTGTCGAAAGAGATTCGATACAGTACGATATGACATTTTTGTGGAAGCATCGTTATACGCTGGAGGAGCTGGAGCTGGTTCGGGGCAAGTAGTTTTGGGCTTCATCCTGTTGGTCATGCTAATCCACTCTAGACAAGCAAAGCAAAAAAAAGGGCTATCCACAAGGCCGCAAGCCTTTGGACAACCCTTTTTTATTATTTCGCTGGTGCTGCTGTAGCCGCTGGTGCAGTGGATGCTGCTGGAGCTGCTCCTGGTGATGCAGCAGGCACAGCCGTCTTAGCTGGAACCGGTTTATGCACCATTTGTCCGCCAATGTGCCCTGTATAGCCAACGAGGATAACTGCCGCTAGCGAACCAATCAAGTAGATAGGGTTACGACCCAATTCTTTCTTTTTCCAGATCAATAAACCAACGCGTACAATCGCTAACACGATTGACAAAACCATCGTTAATTTCGCATAAAACTCATGCGGAACCACTAGTGGATTACGCCATGGGGATGGGCCTGTTAGGACACTTGCGATAGCCCCGAGCGCGCCCACAACTAGGCAAAGCATACCAGCGGAGTGCCATTCACGTTTTTTCGCGATCATTGCGATTAAGTCAAAAATAAAACTAAAAACAAGAAGTGCGATGGGTACATGTGTTACGATGTAGTGTAAATTTTTCAAGATATAATCCATTAATCTCTCTCCCCCATATTAAAAACTATGTACGATTTCACACTACAAAGTGTAGTTTTGGATATCCGAAAAGTCAAGACTTTTCAGCATTTTTTGTCGAAGCCCGTCAACTTATCTGACATGGGCTCCGACTGCTAAATGTAAACCAATAGTATCAGGGTATCTTATCTTAGATAAGACCCACAAGTAAAATAATTGTTAAGAGCGAAATAAGCAGCCGAATAAGAGGCCATTTGAATGGGAGTTTCATCTGTGGATCGAGAATATGCATGATACGTACATTCATTGATGTTTCTGCGAATGAGGCGTGAGATAAGGATACATGCGGTGTTGGTGATTGTTTGAGTAGTTTGAGGAGAGCACTGCCTAAATGTGCGGACTGTTTCATTTGTGTAATGGCATATTGGTCTGCCCTAAGTTCAATCATAATGGGGTATTTATCTGCCAACCAAGCGAATATTGGAATGTACCACATGGACTTGGATATTATCGAAAGCAGGAAGATAGCGAGAGGATCTCTATGCTCCATATGGCACTTCTCATGCTCGATAACAGCGTGCAGCTCGTTAGGTTCCAGCATGTCCATAAGTCCGGATGATAGGATCATCCGCGGCTTCCACAGCCCTATCGTCATCGCGATGGGAGCTTTGTAGGAAATGATCTGGAAACGACCTTCAGCAAGCTGAAATTTATCGCGGTATTGCTCTGTTAGATGAGGGTCTTGATACCTTTCTACGAGCTTCATAGATTTAATGGAACCGAGGAAATGACGAGCCGAAATCCAAAGGACTGCACTAAATGAGTAGAGGATAAGGGCATTCACTGCATGCCAAGCAACGGGAGCAGGGACATGAAGATCTTTGAATAAAATGACACATAAATCAAATATATTAAATAACGATTTCCATTTGAAAATTTGCTGGAGCGCGTAGAGTAACATTTGTCCTAAAATAGCCCCCGATAAGGCGAGTGACGCAGCATACAACCATTTGAACCGCGTTTCCAACATCGTCATCGATCCTTTTTGATATCTTTAATTTTTTGCTCCAGCTTGTCGAGCAGATCGGGGTCTACTTTATCAAGCGCATCCACCATATGAGTGACGGCCAAAGAACCGAATTCTTCAATAAGGTCAAAAGTAAGCTCTTTGGATTGCGTTTCCATGAACTCATCTCTCGTAACGACGGGCTTGTACTTAAACGATCTGACAACGGATTTCTTTTGCAGAATTCCTTTGGCTACCAAGCGGTTCATAACCGTCATAACGGTATTGAAATTAATGTTTTTGGCTTGATCCAACTTCTGTTGGACATCTTTAATCGTCATTTCAAGGGAGTTGGTCCAGAGAATTTCCATAATCTTTGCTTCTAAGGGGCCGAAAAAGCGGTTAAGTCCGCTTCCTTCATATTTAAAGTTTTGCATTTTCATTAAAGTCACACTCCTTACATTAGAAATTGTAGTTCGGGGTAGATGCGAAGTCAAGATTTACCCCAGTTGGGTAATCGATAAGGCTTTGACAGCCGGATAGAAAAGACTTATAATTACTTACATATAGTAAGTAATTATATATTTTATAGCGAAGGGGCTGTATTTATGAAAATCCAAGTATTTTCAGCTGAGCAACAGGGCGTTGGCGCATTTGACGGAGGCAAATTCCTGGAACAACGAGCCATCAGCTTTCCGGGTGAGAAAACGGCTGTTGACCGCGTCGGTCCCTTATTCTACTGGGCTTGGGGCAAAGCTTCCGAGGTTTCGGAGATCGGAATGCATCCTCATAAAGCGTTCGAAATTGTCACTTATGTCGTCGATGGTCTCGTCGAGCACAAGGATTCCCTGGGTTCCTTGGAAACAGTAACAGATGGCGGTGCGCAAGTCATTCAGGCCGGTTCCGGTGTTTATCACGCAGAGGCGTTCCGCCGAGCAGGCAGCGAAGCGATGCAAATCTGGTTCGAGCCTCACCTGAGTCAGACTGTGAAAAAGCCTGCCACTTACCATCAATATGAGCATGAGAAATTCTCAACCCTCCATAGCGGTGGAGCAACGATGAAAACCGTAATCGGCGGGGATTCCCCCATTAAGCTGGATACGGACGTTAACATGTACGATTGGAGCCTTGAGCCTGGTTCCGAATTCAGCTACACCCTTACGCCAAACCGCCCGCTAGCCTTCCTCGTTATTCGAGGACAAGGAACCAGTAAGACCGCCGCGGGTGAGCTTCAAACATGGTCCCACAAGAACTTTGCGATAATCCAAGCTACCACGGAAGGTGAAATTCTTCAACTGAAGGCGGATAGCAATCAAGGCCTGCGCATCATTGCCATTGAAGTTCCAGAAGATCCCGGCTATGCGTTATATCATAAATAAGCAAGAGGCTGTCCCAAAAGTCATAAAAAATGACTGAGGGGCAGCCTCTCGTTTTTCTAAAACAAAATGAAACCGTTCTTTGGTAAAAGGGAGGAGCCTCTTAATATTATTGGTTACTCTGCAGCCTTGCCTTTTCATCGTTCAGTGATTGGACAGCCTGCTGCACTGCTGGCGAATCCGATTGATCCAATGCTTGATCCAGCGCTCTTTCCGCATGGGCGATTGAATTCTGAGCCTCTTGCGTCGTCTGCGACGTTGGATGAGACATCGCACGAGAAACGGCTGCATGGACATTATCTACTGAGTTTTGAGCTGAGGATATCGGATTCTGTGATTGTAGACTTGAATCTGGCTGAGTCATGGTGATTAAATTCCTCCTCTGGGGTTAATTCGTTACACCCGCTATGTTGAGGCATTTGGTCACATTTTATACCTTCTATTTGATTCTCTCCCCGTTAAGCTTCGTCCAACAGCCGCAAAAAGAACAAAAGATATACTGGCTCCAAGCACATTCAGTATTACATCATCAACATCGAAGCTGCCTACCCGCAGCAGCATTTGCAGTAATTCCAAGCCTAAAAGTGGACATCCAAAGTACAGAAGGAACGGACCATAACGTTTGGCGGAGCGAAATAAATAAGGCAGTAAAAAACCACAAGGAGTGAAAACACCAATGTTGCCAAACAAATTAATGATCCAAGTCCGGGTAGAAAACGAATCAACATGCAGCACATACATACCAATCGTTCGAAAAGGGACCACATTATAAGCAAGTTGACCTGTCGTGTGCATATGCCGCCCGAAGCCTAGAAACATCCAATACAGCAAACAGCTCGTGTATCCTATGAAAAGCAGCCAAATGAGCGGTCGAACAACCTTCATTTTCATGGTTTGTATCCCCTTTTAGAGAAGTCATCCAAGGTTAACACAAGAAACCTCCCTTCAGCCTTGATGACCGATAAGAGGTTTCTCGATTAGCGATCTCTATTTTTTCACACCATCCAAAAATTTGAACGACTCAAAAGCCTTGTTCAGCCGAGCCAGATTGGCTTCGGTGCGAACCGCATCATCCATACGGAGCGTAGCGGTGTAAGAAATATTATTTTTATTGAAAATATAGATCGTTTCCTTGTAAGGAATCTTGGCGCTTGCATAGCTGATCTCATACTTCTTAGCCTTAACACTACCGAATAGCGTGACATCCGCATCGGTAAACGTATAGTCATTATCGTTATCGTGACTCTTCTTCTGAGCGGCATCTTCCTCTTTAACCATCTCTTCGTAAGTGGTTTTGGTTTCTGCATCAACGCTCAAGTGCCCGCCTGTGAAGAGGAATGTCTTATTCACTTGATCTTTGTTATCGTACGACTTGCTGCTGGTCCAGATCTCTGGAATTTGCAGCGCGTATTTGAATTTCTCGTTTCTGTAAGCAACCGTACGACTGGGATCCAAGAGTTCATCCAGATCCTGAATGAAGCCAAGCTCTTGATCCATGCTTTCTTTATCCACTTTGACCGTAGAAGTTAATGTTTTCAGGATATCCTCAAGCGTTGCCTTGTCTTCCTCTTGCGGATAGTTCATATCCAACTCATATTTATACTTATCCTTAATAAAAAAGAGGGAAATGCCAGCGCTCCACTTATTGCCTAATGTACTTGCATAGGTTACTTTCAGAGCAGGCACTCCGGCTAAGGTTATTTCCTCGGGTTCTTTCATACTGCGGTATATGGGCGCATAGGAATCTTCAAGCTGCTTACGCTGACGATCCACCCACGCTCCCAGTGTATCACCGGATGAAGCTGAGGTTACGCTGACATGAAGCGTTTGGGAATAGTCATCATTAAAGAAGGATGAACTGCTCGAATAACCGCCTTGCTGCCAATTGGAGGGCAGATCAAAGGATAAACCATACTCGTTCTTGTAGGTTGTATTGCCGCCAGAGTAAACTGAAATGTCTTTCAGCGACTCATCCTTATCATTAAAGGAAACCTTAAAGCTATCCAGCAGATCGTTGTAGCTATTTTGCTTAAAATTGTTGTTGTAATGCTCTTTCGATACAAATAATTGCACCGTATATAAGCTGCCTTGGTGAAGGTATCCGCGGGTCTGGATATAGCCTTCATCCCCTGAGCGACCGACAATTTTGGCATAGGGATTACCTTCACGCTTCACATACTGACGTTCCAAAATGGTCGAAGAGCCGGAATAACTGTCTTCATCACTCGCCAATCTGTTCAGAAGCGCTGAAGGTGACAGCTCGTCGGATTGATTGCTTTCTACTTTAATCGATAGGGAGAAGTCCCCTTTCGCATCCACGAAACTGACGGAGTCGCCATCATCGGATTGATGACCTTTCACTAAGCCCGCCGGGTATTTCATGGACCATCCGTAGTGGCTGTCGCCGATTTTCGTTTTGCCGCGGTCCGCATCCAAGTAAGAACCCTCAGCGTCCTGCGTGCGTTTCATTTCCTTTTGCTGCGCTTCTCCGAGTGTAACTGACTTCGATTTGGTGGAATTTCCTGATTGAATGGTTATTTCAATCGTTTCACCTGGCAAAAACTTCTTAATCGCCTCATTGTAATCCACCAGCGTCTTCACTTTACTTGTGCCGATCGATACGAATAGATCATCTTGCTGAATGCCAGCTTTGGCTGCTGGTGAATCGGGCTCAACATAGGCAACTCTTAAACCCGTAGAACTTGGTAAACCAACAACCGCTTCCCAGCTTTCTTCCAGCTCCAAACCGAGATAAGGGCGTTTTACTTTGCCGTAAAGCTGAAAATGCTTTAATACATATTTGACAGTATCCACCGGAATCGCGAACCCGAGGTTTTCGACACCGATATCCGCATATTTCATCGTATTAATCCCAATGACTTCACCATTCATGTTGATCAAAGCACCCCCGCTGTTACCAGGGTTAATGGCCGCATCCGTTTGAATAAGCTGATATTGCGAGCTCACGGAACGGTCAAGCCCGCTGACAATCCCAACGGTAACGGAGTTCCTGAGGGCAAAAGAAATCGGAGTCCCGATGGCGGCCACGGTTTCACCCACTTTGATATCGGAGGAAGAAGCGAATTTCGCAGGCGACAAGCCGGTCGCATCGATTTTGACCAAGGCTAAATCGCTCTCCTCATCGATATTTGTTGCACGTCCATTATAAGTGGTACCGTTCGACGTAACGACGACGATATTCTTCATATCTTTGACCACATGCGCATTCGTCACGATGACGCCATTCGATTCCACAATGACTCCCGTTCCATGCGCGAGATTAAAACGGTTCTTGTCTAACGATTTATCCGAATCAGATGAAGGCTTTCCAATAATAGCCACCACAGAAGGCGATGTCTTCTCAATGACCTTCGGAACCTCAGCATTCACTTCGGCTGCATATATGGTTGCAGGTCCCTGCAGAGAGACAAGTAAGAAGGCTGCAAGCAGCACGGTGATCCCTTTTTTCGTAAAAGCATTCCAATTCCCCATTGTTGTGTTTCCTCTCTTAACAAAAGATGGCAATAGCTAGAATCTAGCATAATTAAGATAGAGAAACAATACAAATATTTCCACAAAAAGAGGGCATTATCGACATTCCGCTATGCGTTCGGGGTGCGAATACCCCGATAATTGTTCCATAGGGATGAAGCCAATAACCGTAATACCTTGATCTAGAGCCAACCGAAGTGCCAGATCTGCCGGGGCAGATTTCGACAAAAAATAGCTTCACTCCACTTCTGTCTCCAGTTCTTGAATACGCCGTTCCACATAGCGTGTATCCTTGTGAGCGTGGTAGGTTTCTGCCTTCTCTACAATGACCGCCGTGTTATACTCCGGGATGCCTGCATACTTCTCATACACACCTTTGGGAATCAAAGAGTTTCCTTCGGGCCAATGCACCTCGATGTTGCCTGGTTTTACGTCGGCATGCTTTACCCTTCCGTGCATGCTGCCGTAGCTGTTGTAGATCACGATCGCCTCACCTTCATTCAAAGAAAGAGCGCTAGCGTCGTCGTTATGAATAAGCACATCGTAGCGATCTGCTTCATTGAATGGATCGATGTCGCTGTAGATCATCGAATTGAACTGCTTGCCGCGGCGCGTCGTCACCGCGAAATGCCCTTCCGGCTTCCGCAGCTCCGGAAGCTCAATCGGCAGCAGCGCGCCGCGACCATCCGGCGTCGGACAGACGCCGTCCTCGCACAGCCACGCGCCGCCGTATTGAAACACATCACCGCGCTCACGCAGGTGCTGGATGCCGTTGTAACTCGGCGCGGCTAGAGCGATTTCCGCGCGGATGGCTTCTGCGGTGCCGCAGCCGAGCTGCTCGGCGGCATCCGGTTTCACGCGGCGGGCGAGATCGACGTAGATCGCCCACTCCGCGCGGGCTTCGCCGATCCGAGGGCCGGCGATCTCGGGTGAGAAGTACACCATCCGCTCCGTGGAGGTGGACGTGCCCCCTCCGGGCTGCTCGTAGCGCGTCATCGCGGGCAGCACCACCACAGCCTCCCGCGCGTCAAGCAGCGTGGAGGTGTTCAGGATGATGTCCTGGTGGACACGGACATCGATGCTTGTGAGGGCTTCGCGGACGAATGCCGGGTCCGGCATCGTCTCGAGGAAGTTGCCACCGGATGTGTAGAACATCCGGAGCTTCCGCTCCTGCTCCTCGGGCAGGAGCGCGTTCTCGAGGGTGACACCGACGATGTCACCCTGCCATTTCGGCAGCTCGAACCCCCAGAGCTGCTCGATTCTTGCGCGGTCGGCGGCGCTGGCGATTTCGCCGCCCGGCAGGCTGAAGGGATCGGCGCCCATTTCGCCGGATCCCTGCACGCCGCTGTGGCCGCGGATGGGCATCAGCCCACAATGCTCGCGGCCGAGGAAGCCCCGCAGGAGGGCGAGATTCGCCACCTGCGAGATGTTGTCCGTGCCGAAGCGGTGCTGTGTGAGCCCCATGCTCCACACGAAAACCGCGCTCTTGGCACGCGCCAGCAGCTCCGCGAACTCGCGCATGCGTTCGCGGGTGAGGCCGGACGACTGTTCCAGCGTCGTCCAGTCCTGCTGCGCCACGTGTGCGCGCAGCTGTTCTAGCCCGTTCGTATGCGCCTGCACGAACGCATGATCAATCGCGGAGCCCGGTTCACGCTCCTCCATCTCGAACCACACCTTCATGACGCCGTTCATGAAGCCGATATCCCCGCCGATGTTTACTTGATACACATCGTCGGCCAGCTTCGTCCCGAATAACGCCGATTCAGGAATCGAAGGAATCCAGTACTGCTCCATGGACGGCTCGTAGTACGGGTTAATGACAATGATCTTCGTCCCTTTGCGCTTGGCCGCGTACATATACTTCGTCGAGACCGGCTGGTTATTCGCGGCCACACTGCCCCAGAACACCAGGACGTCCGTGCCGATCCAGTCCTTGTAATTGCACGTCGACGCGCCCACGCCAACGGATCGCTTAAGTGCCGTCTTCGACGGAGAGTGGCAAATTCGCGAGGCGTTGTCGATGTTGTTCGTACCGAGCAACCTTGCCACCTTCGCTGCCACATAGTACGACTCGTTCGTAATCCCTCGAGCCGTCAAGTAAAAAGCCATCTGCTTCGGGTCAATCGTACGCATCTTTCCTGCAATCGTGTCCAACGCCTCATCCCATGTGGCTCGACTGAATTTCCGCTCCCCATGGCGCCGGATGAGCGGATAAGGGATACGCCCGAGCTGTCTGAGCTCGGTGCTGCTCATGCGGCTCAGCTCATCGATGTCCGCATGCAGCAGCTCCTCGCGAATCGCCGGCATCGTGTTCAAACGCAGCACATTCAGCCGCGTTGTACAGAGATGCGGCCCCGCCAGCGTTTGGTCGTAAAGCCCTGATACGCCTAGCGCGCAGCCATCGCACACCCCTTGCGTCAAAATGCGATACGCATAGGGCAGATTATCGCGATTCTGCCAGGCGATTTTTGCCGTTTCGCGAATATGCTGCGGCTTTATCTTCCCGAGCCCGAATGGCACCTTGCTTACCCATAGCTTCGGATCTGGCTTAGCGGGCAGCTTGATTGGCCCCGTATGCTTCGTTTTCCCCATTTAAACAACGCTCCTTTGGTTCTATATTTATATCTCTTTCAATCTTTTTGCTTTTGCTTTTGCTTTTGCTCTTGCTCTACTCTTCCTTTTGCTTTTTCTCTTACTCTTGCCCAGTGTAATTTCCCATCTTCATACCTGCGAACAACTCTCCAATAACGCTTTCCCACACCCCACTCTAGCCGCTATCCCATTGGCTCAGATCCGCTAGTTACTTCCCCAACTTCCAGCTCGCACAGCATCCTTTCACTATCGCTTCCCCCTACTCCGTACACTCAATAGCTGCCCCAATCACCCCAGCAAACAAAAAACCACCGCAAAACAATACCCAGACCTCCTCTCATCAGAGGAAGTCTCAAGTCTTGTCTTACAGTGGTTAGTCTCCGGCAGGTTCGCTACCAAGTGCCAAGCACCTTTACCTATGTATATGCTGCTATTTGAGCTGTTATTTACGGAAATTCTCTTACTTAATGACTTCCATTTAAACCGCAGCTGCATAAAGTGCAGCAAATTGTTCTTAACATCCTAGATTTAATGAATTTGATGCATTTCCTACAGCTAATCTGACCCGATTCAGGAAAAAACGTCAAAAACAGCTAATTTTACTGCACAATTTGCAGTTTTTTCTGATATCACCGCTATTCAACCGAAAATAGATGCACTTTTACATCATCTCATTGCGGAAGCCAGGTTCGGGTCATCGGGTTGCCATCATCTCTACCTACAAAATTTCTTTTCCAAATCCTGATCAAAAACGAACACCGACATCCCCTCATCCAGCTCAATATCGATATCGACGAACAGCTTAACGAACTTCGCGCCAAGCAGCTCCTCCATCTCAACAGGGGGGTGTTCTTTATAAATCTTTTTCACCATTTCCGTGCGAGCCGTGCGGAGCATTTGTCTGCCATCACCGGTTTTCGCTATAAACTTTTCTACTGGAGAGAGGTTTCCTGCCATTTCGCATATCGCCCAGCATTTACAGAAGGTCGTCATCACGCGCTCCGGCCCCTTGCCCATATGCTTTTTGCGATAAGCCTTCACTAGGTTACTAAATTCGGCCTCCATTCGGTTCATCGGCCAGCCACCTTTATATGTACTGCTTCAATCATAGCAAGAAAGCGTATACCTGACAACCGAGTCGCTAGACTCATCTATGAGAAACACTACTCCACTTCCTAGTTATAAGTAATTCTGCTTTAAGCGAATTATTTTTTCAGAAAATATTTCTCCAAGTCATCCAGCAATAAATTAGCCGCTTTAATTCCGCCTGCCGTATTCCAAACCGCATCACTTACTTTATACACCTTGCCTTGTTTCACGACATCGAGGTTTTTCCAAAGCGGATCATTCGTCCATTCTTGCTCAATTTTATTCGCTTCGCCCTTTTCGTTATCCCATGTGAAGTAGAACAGAATGTCCCCGTTCATATCCGGAATACGTTCTTTCGTCAGATCATCTGCGAATTTATCTTGATTCTGCGAAGCAGGACGCTGGAAGCCCAGTTTATTGAGAATAACCCCTGAGAAGGTATCCTTCATATAGATACGAACTTTACCCGGCATAAAACGAACAATCGATACCTTCGTCTTTAGCTTATCACCTGCTTTCGCTTTGAAATCTGTGATGCGTTTCTCGAAATCTCCAATGATTTTATCGCCCTCAGCTTTCTTGTTCAAAGCTTCCGCATACAGCTTGAAGTTGATCTGCCAATCGCCAGATAATCTTTCCGAAAATACAGTAGGAGCAATCGCTGACAGCTGCTCATATACTTTTTCCTGACGCACCTTATTTCCGATGATTAAATCAGGCTTTAGGGAAGCGATCATTTCTAAATTCGGTTGGTTTTCGTCCCCAACTACTTTCACGCCTTCCATATCCGTTTTGATATGATCATACCAATCTCCTAATGTAAAAGACTTCACCGCACCAACAGGCTTAATCCCCATCGAGAGTACGGCTTCCGTACCTTCATTTGTTAACACGACAACCTTGTGGGGAGTGCCTTTTATCTTTGTCTCGCCCATGGCATGTTTAACGGTATACTCTTCCGACTGAACAGGTTGGCTTTCTTTCTTCGTATTCGTGGTAGCTGCAGCATTTAACTTCGAAGTATCCGTTTGTTGTCCGCAAGCAGCTAGGATCAGCGTGATTATCGTGATAAGAACAAGCAGCTTACCTCCATATGTACGATTTGCAGCAGAAAAATGGCTATGCATAAATAGTTATCTCCCCTTTAAAATGTTATGAGAATGATTATCATTATCTTTTATCATCCTAAATTACTTTACTAACTAATGTCAATATCTCTACAGGCTAATGCCCCTCTTTATGAGAAAACCTCTATCGAAGCCATTCAAAGATGAGCGACCGCGTTTAAAGCGGAGAGACTTTGGTCTACGACCAAAGATCCCTATAGCGGAGAGACTTTAGTCTATGACCAAAGATCCCTATAGCGGAGAGACTTTGGTCTACGACCAAAGATCCCTATATTAGGTTTTATCGCCAATAAGAAAGCGGTTTTCGGGTACCGAAAACTTATACTTTCTTGTGTGAAAAAAAAGACCAACCTTCATTTGAAGGCTGGCACTTTAGCATTCCATTTCGTTGTCAATAACTCAATCGTTATCCTCTTCATCCCATTTACGGGAGTACGCTTTCTTCGTTACCCAGAATGTCAAACCCACGATGATCAAAAGGGCGATAACACCTAAGATGACGGCACCAACCATTGTCTAACTCTCCTCTTTTGCTTATATTCAGCCCGATTCATTATAACCCTTACTATAGCCCGAAAATCTTGCAACACGCAAATGAACAACCCTATGTGATTGCTAAAACAAATCCAACTGCCGTGGTCCCAGCCCTTCATATTCCAAACCGAGCAGCCCCATCAATTCCTTGGCATTCCCTGCGGCATGTCCACCTGAATTGTTATTGAAGATCACGCATACCTCTTGTGTTTGCTTCTGCAACTCTAGCAGCCACGTCTTCCACTCCAGCAGCTCCTGCTGATTGTAATGGTATAAGTACCGCACGTCGCGCCAGTTCGCCTCATTGTTTTGCACCCAACCGCCAACATTACGGCCGTGGAATCGAACCATCGTCATCTCGGGATGTGTAGCCTCCAGCACTGTCGGCACCGAACCAATCCCGGCCTGCGGTTCATCACAGATGCTGTGCATCCAACCCTCTCGCCGCATAAAGGTGAGCGTCTTGTCGCGCATTTCCTCCGTAAACCAGCTCTGATGGCGGAATTCCAGCGCTACGGGCACATTACCCATCTTCTCTTTGGCATCACGCAGCACATCCACATTCGTCTTACTGCAATCAAACCATGGCGGGTACTGAAACAGAACAGCTTTAAGCTTCCCCGCTTCTTGAACAGGTCGGATCGACTGTAGGAACACCTCAAACATTTGCTCCATCCCACCGGCAAAAGGGTTCTCTCCCCGCAGATGACCCGTCATTCCTTGGTATGCCTTAATAATGAAACCAAAGCGTTCTGGCGTCTCTTGGTTCCATTTTATATAATTGCGTTCCGGTTGGATCGCGTAAAAAGAAGTATCCACTTCCACAATCGGAAAATGTGCGCCATACTCCCGCAGCTTCCCTTTGCTGCCGCCTAACTCATGGTCGCCCCAGCCGGCTAGACCGATGTTGATCATGCCCTTCACCTCTCGGATATTCGTTCGTTAATCCCATTCTAGCGTGCTGATACCAACGGAAACAACTTGTCTGGCTTTAAAACGTACATTCCTCCTTGACATTACGTTGTCAGCAAGTTCTTATATAATGGAATTTATATAGCAAATGATCGTTCAAATCATAGGAGGCATGTGCACATGTCGTTAATAAATTCTTCGAACGAGGGCTGCTCTAAAAAGGACATTGCTAAACCCTACATGACCGGCTGTACCAGCCCCATCCTCAGTCAGCGCGCCTTAAACCGAGCATTACTAGCTCGGCAATTACTCCTGGAGCGCTCGAACAAGCATGTCCTACAGGCTGCCCGGCACCTCGTCGGGCTGCAGGCGCAAGCTCCTAACCCACCGTATGTGGCGTTGTGGACTAGACTGCAGAACTTTCGCCATGAGGAGCTGTCTCGGCTCATCATGGACAGAAGCATCGTGCGCATCGCTCTCATGCGCTCGACGATTCACCTCGTCACGGCCGAAGACTGCCTGACGCTGCGTCCTGTCCTGCAGTCCGTGCAGGACCGCGCCTTAAAGGGCACGTTCGGCAAGAAGCTTGCCGAACTGAATCTAGACGCGCTCGCCGCCGCCGGGCGAGCGCTGTTAGAGGCGCAGCCGCTCACCTTCAGTGAGCTCGGCAAGCGCCTCCAAGCCCAGTGGCCGCAAAGCGATGCCACTGCTCTCTCTCAAGCGGTGCGCTGCAGCCTGCCGCTTGTCCAGGTGCCGCCCCGCGGCATCTGGGGCGCCAGCGGACAGGCCGCCCATACCACAGCGGAGGCTTGGCTCGGCCGCCCGCTGGCACCAGGGCAAGACCCCGAAGCCATGCTGCTGCGCTACTTGGCGGCATTCGGACCTGCATCCGTCAAGGATATGCAGGTCTGGTCCGGGCTTACTCGGCTGCGCGAGGTGGTCGAGAGGCTGCGCCCCAGCCTGCTCTCCTTTCGCGACGAGCAAGAAAATGAGCTGTTCGACCTGCCGGACGCTCCTCGGCCGGACCCTGCAACCCCAGCTCCGCCACGTTTCCTATCGGAGTTCGACAGTATGCTCTTGTCCTACGACAATCGCATCCGCATCATGCGCGATGAAGATAAGCATCTGGTGTTCACGGACAATGGCATCATCCGGGCCACGCTGATTGTCGATGGTTTTGTTCGCGGCATTTGGTCCATCATCCAGAAACGCAAATCGGCTATTTTGACCATCAACTTATTCGAGCCCTTATCCCAAGTTGATCAAGATGAGGTTGCTGAGGAAGCGGAACACCTGTTTGATTTCATCGCCCCCGATACCAGTACGCGAGATATTCTCTTTATGAATCAATAAAAAACCCGAGGCCAGCCCTGGTCTTACCCCTGTCAAGTAGACAGATGAAAAAAGCTATGCTGCTAGCGCGCACCGATATTCAATCGGGGCGCGCTTTTTAAGTTTGGTTTGAAACCGTTGGTAGTTATAAAAATAAATATAATCTTCCACCGCTTGATGAATTTCAGTTCCTGATTTACACTGTTTGAGATACAACTTCTCTGACTTGAGATGCGAAAAAAAGGATTCGATGCATGCGTTATCCAGGCAGGTTGCTTTGCGAGAGTGGCTGCCTTTAACGCCGAATGCTTCTA
>NZ_AUGY01000075.1 GCF_000422905.1 Paenibacillus alginolyticus DSM 5050 = NBRC 15375 | reverse complement strand
GTTCTAATTTTTCGAATCCTTCAATTGTATTTGAGAATGTAAGATGTCGCTTACTAAGTACGATACCGCGAAAATTAGTTGCTTGTGCTACATGAGTCTCTTTGGCGATATCTATACCCACAACAAGATGAGATGTAGAAATTCGTTCAATGCGTTGATTTTGTCCGTCTGTTTGTTTAAACTTCATAGTAAGAGCGCCTCCTTGATGTATTGGGTTAAAACCCTTCGACAAATCCATCATACCGAGGTGCTCCTTTTTTAACAAAGCCCAAATCTTAGGCCTTACAGGAATGTTTAGCTTAATAGAAACAAGGAGCAGTTATTGTGATATATATCTACTCTTTGTTTTTTTCAACTATCAATTACATTTTCCTTCTCTCTGATCGGATAGGTACGTACTATCTCCACAATCACTTTCCCGAATGTGATCAGAATAAACAAGCCGGTAAGCAGGAAGAAGGATGCGAAAAACTGCCGCTTCAACGCCTCGATGTCACCAAAGAGCAGATCCAAAGGAAACTGGCCGACCAAGAACAAGCCTACGGAAGGTATCGAACTTGTATTTAATATATGGGTCCGATTGCGATCGACATAGTAAGGCTGTTTGCCTTCGTCCAAGGAGTGGACGATCTTTAAAATGTCACTAGGCACATACGTATCCGAGCGGCTTTGAAAAACAACTGAACCCTGACTGTCAACAATGAAGTACTCTTGCTGAATCAGGAATTGACTGACGCTCGAGCGGAGCCATGACTGATAATCGAAATGTACCGCCACGATTCCTTCCGGCAGTCCCGTCTCGTCGGTCAACGTCATATAGAATGCCAGCTTTGGTTGCTTACGCGGGGCCGGCTGCGGCTGCACTCCATCTTTGTTCTCGGTCGCGGTTTCCCACACATAGGACGCCTCCCCATTCAAAAG
This sequence comes from Paenibacillus alginolyticus DSM 5050 = NBRC 15375, assembly GCF_000422905.1. Lineage (GTDB taxonomy): Bacteria > Bacillota > Bacilli > Paenibacillales > NBRC-103111 > Paenibacillus_E > Paenibacillus_E alginolyticus. Next base: position 41,478 of record NZ_AUGY01000075.1, on the reverse strand, counting down.
AGACCGCACAATCACAGGATTCAGCGCGGTATCGGCAGATGCGCTATTCGTATCGACATATTTTCGCCCGGATAGATCAGACAACGTATAGTTCACAAAAGGACTTGCCAATCCAAAGTCGTTCTTTATTGATTGCAAGGTCAGCATGATCGGATCGATGGTTGGCGTTGCTGTCGTCGGGTTGGTTTGCAGCAAAGACGGATTGCGAAGCCGATCACGAATCGAGGGCTCCTTCTCCAACCGAAGCGAACTGTAGAACATCAACGATCGAATGCGTTCGAAATTGTCCTTCACCTGATCGAGCTGGTATTGATTCTGCTCACTAATTCTCTTAACGTATACGCTTTCAATCGTCGAGTAGCTGCGAAGCTGCAGAAGAGAGAAGGGAATTAGGATGAGAATGAGAAACGACAAAAACAATTTATTCTTTATCGTCTTGGGCAACAGCTTCCGCCATGTGAATCGCATATCTATCCTCCTATCCCGCCATTCCTAACCTTCAAAGTGTTTCAATGGCAATACGGTATTCCCAGCGTAAAAGGCCCCTTGAACAAAGGTATGCTCATAAGGCTTGGATGGATTGGCGAGGCGCCATAGCATCCGCTCGGCCGCACGGGCTCCAGCCTCGCGGACAACAAGAAACGGTCGGGTCAAGCCGGGCAGAAGTTCGTTGAGATCATCCTCCAAACTGATCAGCGAGCAGTCACCGGGAATGCTTCGTCCTGCTAAACTACAGGCGTAATAGATCCAGGCCAAGTCGTATTGAACGGCGCTTAAGATTGCCGTCGGCTTGGTCCGCTTCAGTTTTTCCCCCACTTCCGCAATCCATTGCTCTTTATCGCTGATCGCGCCAATGACATGATCTTCCGAATTTACGTTTTGCCCTGCCTCCTCCATCGCTTCCTTGAAAGCCCGCCAGCGGATGGAGAACCCACGGTGCCTTACCGTATCACCAATGTACAAAATTCGGGTATGCTTCATCGATGCCAAATAGCGAACGGACTGCCAGATAGCGGCTCCGACATCCCAGATGACGCTGTCCACCTTTTCGGCGGGCATTGGGAAATTAATCATGACACGGGGAATCTTCAAAGAAAGCAGCAGCCGCTCCAGCCCCGGCTTGATCGCTGGAGGAATGAAGACTCCATTCCAGTAAGCAACGTTCTGCTGTTCCAGCCACTCCTCGATGACGCCTGCTTCATCGCTCTCCGGAGCGATTAACGTTTGAACCGTATGTCCGAATTCCTGAAGCGTTTCCTGCAGTCCCTGCAATATCAATTGATGCAACTTGGAATGCAAAATGTTGCCGTTTATGATAAATTTGAACACCCGCGGACTCGCAGAGAAGATCGGGATATGTTCGACAGCCAAGCCACGTTCCTGCTCCTTGGTGCGGTAACCTAATCTTCTCGCCGCTTCCAATACAGCCCTTCTTGTTTCTTCGGACATGCCAGGAAGTCCCCGCAGCGATTTAGACACGGTATGGATCGTTAAATTTAACTCCGAGGCAATGTCTTGGAGCGTTACTTTCTTCTTGATCGGCATAATGACTCCCCTCCATCATCAATCATTTCAACTAAAATCGTAACTTAAAATGTAACAAAAATGAAACTATAAATTAATGCTTTTTTATAACTATACTGAAAGCAAGGCAATTCTACAACTACAAAGAGGTGATCGATATGTTGGATTTTAGCAAAATTAAGTACTACGAGCCTTTGGCGTCATCGTCCGATGCAGCCTACAAGACCGATCTATGCATCTACGGCGGTAGCTCAGCCGGAGTAGCAGCAGCCGTGCAAGCTATACGCATGGGGTTAAAAGTCGTGCTCGCAGAATTCGGACACAAGCTGGGAGGCTTGTCCTCTGGTGGTCTTGGCCAAACCGATATCGGCAACAAAGCCGCGATCGGAGGTATCTCACGTGAGTTTTACCAAGCAATGGGGCGTCACTACGGAAGTCTCGAAGGAGACGGCACGCAATGGAACTTCGAACCTCACGTAGCAGACCGTATTTTCCAGGAGTGGGTCGAACAAGATGGGATCACAGTGCTGTATGGCCAACGCTTGTCGACTGTTCGTAAGTCGCAAGGCAAGATCAAGAGCATCGTGATGGAGAGCGGCGTTCAGATTGAAGCCGACATGTTTATCGACGCCACTTACGAGGGGGATTTGTTGGCTGCAGCCGGAGTCTCGTATCATGTAGGCCGTGAAGCAAATTCGGTGTACAAGGAAACGTTGAACGGCGTTCATTTCGGCCATCCGAATCATAATTTCAAAGCATGGGTCGATCCCTTTGTTATTCCGGGCAAGCCGGACAGCGGCTTGCTGCACGGCGTATCCGATGCGGCTCCAGGCTATCAGGGCCAAGGAGATCACTGTGTTCAAGCCTACAACTTCCGCATCTGCCTGACGAATGATCCTAGCAACCGCATGCCGTTTCCGGAACCTCCGAACTACGATCCCGAGATATTTACCCTGCTGGCTCGTTATATCGATGCAGGTGTATGGGACTCCCTTCAGCTTCACTCATCGATGCCGAAGAGCAAAACAGATCTCAACAACTTCGGCGGGGTGTCAACCGACTATATCGGAATGAATTATGAATGGGCTGAAGGGAGCTACTCCAGACGCGAGCAAATATTCCAAGATCATTTGACTTATAATCTGGGCATGCTGTATTTCCTTTGCAACGACAACCGTGTGCCCGAGGCCATCCGCCAAGAAGCACGGAAATGGGGGTTGCCGGCTGACGAATATACAAATTTCGGAGGATGGTCTCCACAACTTTACATTCGCGAAGCGCGAAGAATGATTTCGGACTTAGTGATGACCGAGGACGACTGTCGTGGCTACCGCAAAGTATCCGATTCTGTAGGGCTCGCCGCCTATCAGATGGACTCTCACAACTGCCGACGCATCGTCATTGATGGCCGTTGTATCAATGAAGGCAACGTTGAGGTTCGGCCTTCCGGCCCCTATCCGATTTCGTACCGATCCATCATTCCTAAGGGTGAAGAGTGCCTCAACTTGCTGGTGCCTGTCTGCCTCTCCTCCTCCCATATCGCGTATGGCTCGATCCGGATGGAGCCGGTGTTCATGACCCTAGGACAATCGGCTGCCACCGCAGCGGCGTTAGCCATCCAGCACGGCACATCAGTTCAGGATGTCGATTATGCCGAATTGCGCAATCGCCTGTTAGAGGACCGACAAGTATTGGAAAGCTAGTTGCGGCTTGAACGAAAAGAAAAGAGGCTATTCCAGAAGCAATTTTCTGCTTTTGGGATAGCCTCTTTTTATGCTATTTAAAATTCTTTTTGTTGCTCAGGTAACCTCCGCCAATCTCAGAATCTTACGTCAAATGGATCTGGCTCCCGCCTTTTATTTCAACAATCTGATTGTCGACTTGAAGCCATACGGATAATGCGGAGGGATTATACACGAATTGACATGAAGCGGAGAATTTGAGATTTTGAAAGGCTTTCAGATAATCCACGATCTCGATGTTGGTCGCATACCAGATATCCAACCTGTTCCCGATAAACGCACAGAAGCCTTCTATCAATGGCCAATTCTGATCATGATCGAACTCATAGCTGTGCCCCCATACATACATCATGTACAGATATTGTTTTTTATTTAAGTTTACAAAGGTTTCCGCCACATTCATCAAGTCCCCATTGTGATGGCATGTGGGCTTCCACTCGAACAAATCGTCTGGCATCGCAAATTGCCCTGTACTCTGTGCAGTTCTTGCATACTCCACTCCCAGGTAAGGCAGCATCTCTTTTATTGCCTTGTTGTAAGAACCATTAGGATATGACATGCCTCTTACTGTATAGCCAACCAAATGCTCCAATCTCTTTCTGTCTTCGAAGATTTCTTCCACGATTTGCTCCTTCGGGCACCATGCAATCGTAGGATGCGTCAACGTATGTGCGGAAACCTCATGTCCACGATACAGCGCAGCAACCTCCTCTTCAGCTATACGGCCATCTGTGCCAAGCATCCCCGAGTTCAGATGGAACGTTCCTTTCATGCCATACTTATTGAAAATTCCCACTAACTTGATGTCCGCGGCTTGACCATCATCATAACTCACTGTCAGTACTTTATGCTTTCCCCCAGGAAAAGCCATCATGATTTTAGGCATATTTACATCCCCTTTCCCTTCATTAATTAAACTCTCCAATTGTTACTGGATTACTGGTCGCAACTGCAATACAACGAAATTCATATTGTCCTTCAAATATTTCCAGCTTTGTCAGGTCTCCTTGTTTATAATACCTGCAAGCGCAATAAAAATGATATAGAATTCCATCCCAATAGATGACATTAGACTTATGGGCATGGATTTCGTCAAGTTCCCCTTGTTCCCCGTACGGAATTAAAGGATGTTCCCCACAGCTCCAAACCGTTAAATCGTTGGATACCGCCAGAGCTCCCTGTGCATGATTGCCATCAAAACCAAACGCGAAATTCACCCACTGCTGACCATCATGCTTAATACACGGATCGCTGATGAATTGACTGTAAAAGCTCCCTTCCTTTACCTCAAGTACGGGGTTCTTCTCATAACGTTCCCAATGGATCAAATCGTTCGAGAAGGCAAGCCCCGTCTCTTCTTTCCACGGCCACTTCTCATCTCTCTTCGCATTGTAGAACATCCAGAACCTCTCTTCATGCTCGATGACACAACTTTTATATAACCCTGCCTTTTCCCAGTCTGCTCCATCTTTAGTTGTAAAGACAGGCTGATCCAGCCTATGCCATTCCAGTAAATTCTCATCCTCTGTCCATGCCAGTCCCATCACGGCTCCGCCTGCTTCATAACCCTTATCCGGATAGGAGTGGTAGATCATCCAATAGCGATTATCTAACTTTTTGAGTCGCGGCAGGTCGTGCAAACCATTTGATTCCAACAGCATCCAAGACCCCGCAGCACCGACATGATCCCATCTTTCATCCGTTTTCAATCGCGGGAGGATAATCGCCTTATGCTCCCATTCCAATAAATTGGAGCTGGTTGCTAGTGCGGTCTGATAGCCCATTCCGTCAAATCCGACATACATCATATAGAAGCAATCCTGATGGACAAAAACAAAGGGGCAATCGACGGCTTGCGAATCAAAATTGCCTTCCACTCCCGATCCACTCAGCACCTGCCGCTCGCGCTTAAAAGGTGTATGCAGCTGTGTAAACTTCTCAATTTGGGTTTTCGACATCATGAACCACCTGACTTTCTTATTTTGTAAAAACACCTGCTCCCATTGTGGGAGCAAGTGTTCAGGACATCTTGTTATCACTTCAAATCATTGATAAGCTTCAACAAGTAATTTGCCGCTTCTTCGGAAATTTTCTTGCCTTTCTGTGCATGAACTTCGTTGATGAAGGCGTCAAACTGTTCATGCCGGAGCTTAGTTTCAAGCGAGTTAACAATACCTTGGCTGCCATTGCCGGTGACCCAAGCTTCGATGAGCCGGATCAGGCTATCCAATGTTACCTTGACGGTAACGGTGGTTGCCGCCGTTCCGGAATTGCCGGCAGCATCGGTCGCATGTGCCGAAACGACATTGTCTCCCACGTTCAACAGATAGGCCGGGCTGCTCAATAAAGGAGCCGAGCATGAGCTGTAGACAACGCCGGATACGGTATCCGTAGCTGTGCAGGTAACGATTACCGTTTGATCGACGGTATACGTCCCCCCTCCGCTGATTTGAACAACCGGCGGGGTCTGATCGATTGTGAAGGATACCGTTTGTGACTGTTCCTTATTACCAAACTGATCGGTCGATCGGAACGAAATCGTATGGACTCCATCTTCTTTAAAAACAAGCGTGTTCTGATATTTCGTCCAAGTGGCGCCTCCATCCAGGCTGTATACGGTTTCCGTAACGCTGGACTTGTCATCCGTAGCGCTTAGATTTACTTGGACATCGGAGACGTACCAACCGTTCTGCTTCGTCCCTTCCAAAGCGGCGACGGTAACCGGAGGTGTATCATCCGTTATGATCCACTGAACAGTTCTGAATTTTTTGGGATCTTTCGTTTCACCAATCCCGGAGCCCCACTCGATATACCCTTTACGACCGGTGCCATCGTTATCATTAACAAGCAGCGAGAAGCTGATGGCTCCGTTCTTTTCCGGTTTGATCGGCGCAAGCTCAGACCAAGGAAGTGCAAGTTCATAAACCGTAACCTTCTGTGCCTCATCTCGCGATACCTGCAAGGAACCGTTCGTTACAAGCTCCCTGACGCTGGTATTAGGCGACAACCAACGAAAGATTTGCGGCCCCAGAGGCGTCTGGGAAATGCCAAACTCATAGGAAGCCAGATTTTCACCGGGGATACCCGCCATTGCAGCAAACTGGAGGCTGTCATTTTTCCAAATATCCGCTCCGCTTGCAGGCGTGTAATGAACATCGTCTTTAATTATCGCGGTCAGATTGAAATGATCCTGGTCCCAATTCACCCATACGCTGCCATCCAAATCCGATGGACCCGAATAGTTTTGCATTTTTACCGTCCCTTGCGACAATTGAGCGACCGGTGGCGACGCTATGATCGATGGGTCTGCCAAACCGTCAATCTGTACCGTTCCGGGAAGGATCGGATTGAAATCCAGCTTCCCTCCATAAACGAAAGGTTGTTTTCCGTCAAATTGGACAGTCACTTGCGCTTGGTTGCTGACACCGTAATTAAAGCCGCTGAGTGGAATATCAAACGTCTTGATGGTGTCCGGAGGAATCACATAGGTCAAATCTTGTGTGCCTGACTGGGTACCGAATTGCCAATCCGCTTTTCGGACGATTAGACCTAGCTGCTTGGAAAAGTTCTGAATTTGAATCTTCAATGCTTCAGCTTTCGTACTCACATCCGTAATAACAGGAATGATTCGCGCACGGTATGAAGGGAGGGTCTGAATCGCATGCTTCAGTCTTCCGATGCGGTTCCCACTCACGGTCAAATCACCTGTTACATAGCGAATGCCTTCCTGGCTCAATCCAGGCAGGGCAAATGGCTGCGACGTCTTCTGACCGGCTCCCGCGTACAAAGGATATGTCGAGCCTTCCACCATGAATGAAGCAGCGAGAGGCGATGCGGATGTATTATTTGCTTCTACCTTTAGCGCAACAGGCTCGCTGGTTACCGCCTCAGCCCCAGTCACAGCGAACGTCGAATCAACCGCAATGCCGTCAATGTCGCTTTGGATGTAGATGGGTTCCGCGGTTAGTGTCATATACACCTTGCCATGAAGCGGCGTGAAGGTTTCCGTGTTCCCCATAATATCCGTGACCTGAATCGGCGAATTCGTTTGAATGGCTGCCTGCACAGGGGTATTAGCCCAAACAACCCTTAGCTTCTGGCCGTTTTTATCAAATCTGTAGCTGGTAATGCCCGTGCCGACTGTTTCCTGTTCAACGAATGAAGCGCCTAGCAATTCTCGGGTCATCGCCCCGTAAGCCGCATAGGCGGGTTTCGGCGTGAACTGGCCTTTGGGGTCGTCCTGATGGCGAATGAGGCCGAAATTATTTTCGCCATAGTCGGCTTGCATGCCATCATTCATCAAATCGTACCAGAATACTTTCTCGACACCGGCACCCAGCGCTTGCACATAAGCACGCACCAAGTAATCTGCTTGCGTTTTTTCGACTACGCCCGTGGCGCCAATATGAGTCGGCCAGCCGACTTCCGTAATCCAAAGCGGTTTGTCTTGACCCTGGTTATAAGTCCGAATCAAGTTTTTCGCATCAAGGATGGCTTGCAGCATGCCATCCGACGTTCGATTGTACGGATGGATGGAAACAGTGTCCATGTATTGGAGTCCGCCAAGCTTAAACACTTCTTCCATCCAAGGTATATCTACAGCCGTTGCCATTCCGACAACCGTGACGTCCGGTCTGGCGGCTTTCACCGTCTCATAGGTCTTCTTCAGCAGCTTGAAATAATAGTCCGGACGTGAATCTGCTGGACCGTTCCCCCGATCGCCGAACCCACCGTTAAACTCATTGTAGACTTCCACCCATTCCATCTGATTGCCGTATAAGTCCAGCAACGCCTTACCATAATTGGCAAACCCCTGACGGCCATCATCTGAATAGGGCGTACTATCCTGATCGTAAAACGGATTGGTGAAGTCGAGGGTGATGAACGGCTTCAGTCCATCTTGCTGCGTTTTCCGCATAAAGGCATCGCGGCCCGTCGGCTTCTGGTATTTCCCTTTTTCGTATTCAACATCTACCCATGTGATTTCGTCACGGAAATTTTTGGATCCGGCACGTTTCAATAATGTACTTAACTCAGGTGTCCATCCGGCGCTTGTTCTTGCAAGATGAGTGGCTACCCCGAACGGAGAGTTGTTCACTAAGGTAGGATCATCAGCGGCTAAGCGGGCAAACGAAACATCCGCACTCTTAATCGTTTGACCGTCCTTCTTCGCAGCAAGCGATAGCTTATAATAACCAAGCTGCTGTATAGGAACCGTCAAATTCAACTGCCCATCCTGCACCCCCTCACTGCCTGCCAATACTTGATGATCCAAATGATCATATACACTCCAACTTACAGTGTCTCCCCTAGTTGCAAGAGGAAAGGCTGCAGACTCATTCGCCAAGAAGACATTCCCCATCCGGGACTGCTGGATGGACAAATCCGGGAAGGAACCGGTCGCAACGACATTGTCGAAGCGGATATCCCCGCTTGTTTTGCCGCCGACCAGACCGGACTTCTCCACCAAGAGCCCGATTGCCTGGGCGGGACCATGCCATACCCCGTCGTTTGCCCCGTTATAATGAAGATAGCTCGTGCCGCCGTTAAACTTGAACACTTCTATTTTCTGCCAATCCCCGGTAGGTGCCAAGGCAATTTTCTGCTGATGCACCTGCCCGGTCGAATCCTTCATCAGAAGCAGGACCACAGCATAATCGGCCGTTTTGACCCAAAACGCCAGTTTCTTCATATCCATAGGCGTAGAAAAGCTTCGTCCGAGCGAAACATTCAGCCCGCCGGCGCTGAAATTCCCGCTCATCTTGCCTGAGTAAGCCCCCGACTTGACCTCGGCCGTATCCCGTATATATTCGCCCTTGGCTCCGCCTTGCGAGGCCAGCGTCCATATGTCGAAGCCGTTCTCGAAGGTGCCGATGGTGTTCTCCCATACGGTCTCCTGAGGCGGCGCAGTTACCGACACATCGTCGATCCAAGCGTCTCCGCTCGTTTTGCCGCCGATCAAGTTGGACTTCTCCAGCAAAAAGGAGATGCCAATAGCGGGACCGTGCCATTTGCCGTCGTTGGCGCCGCCGAAATGGAGATAGTTCGTGCCAATGTTGAAGGTGCTGATCTCGATCTTCTGCCAATTGGCATTCGCCAGCGCGATCTTCCGCTGATGCACCTGTCCGGTCGAATCAGTCACCCGAAGCGTGACCGCGGAGGCGTCGGCCGACTTAAGCCAAAACTCCAGCTTCCGCATATCCAAGGGCAGAAAATTTTTACTGATGGCCACATATTTGCCGCCCGTACTGAAATCACCGTGTAGCTTCCCCGAAAAGGTCCCAGATCTCGGAGCCGACGCATCCCGTACATACTCACCTTTGGCTCCGGGAAACTCGGTGCCCAAGCTGAAATTCCAAAGTTCTTCATCGCTTTCAAATCCGCCAATCGTTGCATTTTGTAATGTGTCTGCCGCATAAACGGTCGTGTTGTCTAATGATCGTAGTCCAAACAAAGGTGAGGTAAACAATAACGAAATCAGCATAAGGCTTAACATCCATTTTTTTATCACCAAGTAAACTCACTCCCTCTCATTTTTGAAAGCGTTTTCACTAATATGCCAACACCGGCAGCCTAACTATGCTTGCTCATCTCCATCCCCACACCTGCATGATTCTCGATCATGCAGGCCTATCATTGTGCTTTAACGCAATCGCCACTCGCGAATACTCACCTAGCTACAATCGGTCGCTAATGTCCATAATCCCGACATGGAGCCGATCATGCTCATCCGAAAATGTGAAGGTAACCTTACGGCTGTCCGGACTAAACGATGGATGCGGGTGTCCAGGATGCATCCCACGGCAAGGCAGCTCGCATAACAGCTCGGACTGTTTCGTAGCCGTGTTGATGAGCACGATTTTGGAAATACCGGGCTCCTGCGTATCCGCCACCGCATATCGGCCGTCGGGACTGATGCCGACATGCCAATATCTGTAGTCTCCGTTAATGAACTCGTGCCGCTCGCCCTGACGATCTACGAAATATACGCCTGTCGGTTTATCCGGACTATGCGGATATTTTACGAAGTACAGTCCACTGCCGTCGAACGCCCAAATTTCATGCCCAACATACTCGACTGGCCGTCCGCTCTCCTCCCTTTTCTGCGAAAAGAGGTTGCGCATGTCTCCGGTTCGCGTATCGACTACCCAGAGCCGATCCGGAATTTGCTCCGTAGCACCTTCATGGGAAAAGAACACTTGCTCTGGATCAACCGGGTTGATCATAGCATGATTGGCTACCGGATGAGGCTCCTCAAACAAAGGACGGGCTGCTTCGCATACTTCCCCGCTCGACGTATGAACGGTGCCAATCACCCAATTAGCCTCCCGCGACGCATTATCCTCGGATCGAAGAAGCTGCTCCTTCCAGTAGACACCAAGCACCTTGCCATCGTTCGTAATTGATAACGGCCCAAAGAACGTGCAATGCTCTTCCAGCTTGCAAATCGTACGCCGTTCCCCGCTCCACGCATCAATTGCGTATAGCTCATTCTTGTCCAATAAATATAAGATATCATCGCACGAAACGACCCCGCTTCCCCAAGTCAGGCCTTCTTCCAGCACCTGCACATCACCCGTTTCCGTATCGAAACGCACGATGTTACCCGTCCACTTCTCCCGGTCCATGTCCGTGTGCACAATTAGATGTCGGCTGTTCGACAACCAGGACATCGCCGTAAAATAAAGATGACCTGTATCGCCTACTTCCGAGCCAAGTGCGAGGATCGGCAGCCCCGTGATTGTATCTGTAAACGATGTACACTTCAGCATCGTCCATACCTCCTGTTGCATTCTTATTCGGCATCATCGGTATCATTAGCACCGTCGGCTTCTCTTAGCGACGCTTGCTCCCGCTCCCGATATTCACCTGGGGTAAATCCGGTACTTTTCTTAAAAATTCGCACGAAGCTGTTGACGTTCGTGTAGCCGACCGCCCCCGATACATCGCGGATCAGCATATCGGAACCGGCGAGCAACTCCTTCGCTTTCCTCATGCGAATATCCATCAAATAATCAATGAAATTTCTTTCCGTTTGCTCCTTGAATATTCGGCTCACATGCGACACGCTCAGCTTGAACTCGCTTGCCAAATAATTCAATGATAAATCGCTGTGCATATAGTGGGCATCAATAAAAGCGGTAATCCGCTCGACAACGTCGTTTCGCTCTCGATTGCTTCGTCTCTCCTCAATTAGCCCTGCGTATCGGCCAAGCTGCTCGATGACGTAATCCGATAACTCATGGATGCTTTCATACTGGCTCAGCAGATCGAATAGTCGATGCGATGGCGCCTCTTCAAGCAGTGCCGGATCGATCTCGCCTACCGCTTTAGCTGCCTTCATCATAAAATGAACAACAAGCTGGCGAATCATATCAGGTGCAGCGCCGCTACCAGCCATTTCGCCGAACCAACGCTCCGTCTGCTTCGTCATCTTCTCGCCATCTGTCATCCGCAGCGAGTCAACAATCCCATCCGTCATGCCAAGCAAGCGCATAAACTCCCCGCTCGCAGGTTCCCGAATATCTTCGCTGGAGATAATTGTGTTGCCGCCGAGAATCATTTTGTACGACAGCGCCGACATCGCGTCGTGATACGAATGCTGAAGCGCGCCCAAATCTTGCGTCATGCGGCCTAGTCCAATCGAAATCGTCTGTTTGAACTGTTCTTCCACGTAGCTCTTGATCATCTCGGCAACCGCCAGCGCCCGCAGTAGATTCGCTTCCCCGTCTTCATCGTCAAAGCTGATTACAATAACCACCAGGCCGTCCCGCGCTTCAATGGCGATCCCTCGGTACTCGGTGTTGATCATCTCCTCCGCCACATTGCATAGCGCGTAGCTATATAAATGAAGATCCTGCGGAGTGGCAATCCCCGACTTTCCATCGAACTCGGCAGCCATCGCGATATACTGCATCGCATGCAGCGGAAATCCGATCGCTGCAAGGCTGGGCAACAGCTCGCCCGGATTTTTGCGAGCCCCGATCAGCGCATCCATCACAAGCCGCCATTTGATAACCGGCTGTGTTTCACGCATTTGCCTGTACATGCGACTGCTGTCCGCCAAAATGTACGACAAGGAAACTTCGATGCCGCTGAATTCGTCGTCTGCCGTATGCTCATCTTTTCTTTCATATCCGCCATACGCCTGCAGCTGTTTCGTCACATTCGAGAGAACCCGATTCACAGGCCGGAACATCCAGCTGTTTAACACCACTGACATACCGCCTGCAAGAAGCAGAAGAACGATCGAAATGCCAAACAATGTGTTTCGCACCTGTACCAGCGGCTTGCTGAGCTCAGAATCAGACACCACGCTAATGATTTCCCAACCCGTATACGGACTCTTCATGTAAAAGACGGTTCTGTTGATCCCGTTCATTTTCGTACGGAACATCCCTTCATCCCGCTCGTTCATTTCTTTGGACCAAAGCAGCTCTTCTGTTTGCGTGCCGATCAACGATTTATCAGAATGACTAAGAACCGTTCCCTGCGCATCAGCTAGAAACAAGTAGCCGAGAGAAGGATCAATCGCATTTTTGATCAGATTGTAAATGGATCGTTCATCGACATTGAAAGCAACCGCACCTTTCCGGTATCCTTCCCCGTGTGTAAGCGGATAGGAGCGAATGAGCGTCATGACGTTGTGCCGAATGTTACCCGAATCGTCGATGGACAGCTTGCGCGTGCCGACCCACTGATAAAAGCCTTTGTATCGCTCAAACGCACTAATCCATTGATAATCGGGGCCTGGTTCCGGCGTCTGAAACGGGTTCGTCTGCGACCAGCGCTTCTTCGCATAGGAATACAGATCGATTGAAAAAATGGTATCATTGCTCAGCAGCATATCGGCGATTCGCGTGTTGATATTGATCGTGTCCTGCTGATCAGCAGCATCGTCCTCCATAAAGGTCCTCATATCACGGCTGCGCAAAAATTGCATCGTTTCCGAGTCGATCGCCTTCAGCACCAACAGCAGTTTACCGTTTACCTCGTGGAGCAGCGACATGTTCGTTTGCTCAACTTCTGCCTGCAGATGATCGGTCGTGATGAAATAAGACAGGCTAGCCGTCGAAACAATGCATAGGCTTAAAAAAAGCAAAATAATCGACATTGCTCGCTTCGAACGGCTTCTCTTTTGTCGCCAAAACATGCCTCTGCCCCCTTGAATTATCGATAAACGAGGAAATAACGGGACCAATAAGACCCCATTTATTCCCACATTGAGTTATTTGAAATTCGCTTTATTCTTTTCGTACCATTCTTGCGCGATTTGATCTGCCTTGTCTCCGCCAGCGTTCTTGTACTCTTTACGCATCATATCAAGCGCTTGCTCTGGCGTGATGTCTCCTTTGATGATGGCTCTCGTGCGGATCTCGGTCAACTTCGGCGCAATGCTCGCAAGCACATTGCTGATTTCCGGCGAGTTTGGCGAAAACGGAATATCCCGACGGAACGGTACGCTAAGCGCCGTCTTCATCGCTTCAGCATTCAGCTTCGCCCAGCGCTGCGAAAGCGGATCCTGTGCGGCTTTGATCATCAAATCCTCCAGCTTAAACGTCTTGGCATCGTTTCTTAAGATTGCATATTCACCGGCATACGCAACTTCCTTCTTGACTTTGTCAGAATCCAGCACCTGTGGAACACCATTCACCAATTTGAAATGCGTATTCTCCGTGCCGTTTAACAGTGTATACCAGCCTTTATCGAGCATCCAGTCAAGATATTGGATCGCTGCCTTCGGATTTTTCATATTTTTATTGAACGCGACATAAATACTTGCTTGCGTTTCCTGATAGGCTCCAAACTTGCCATACTTCGTCGAGAAAGCAGCTAATGGCACCGGATTCGCATCTGGGTAATTCTTCATCAAATCCTTCATATAAGTGTCAATGCCATTGCCGACGGTGCCGATCAGGATGCCTGTTTTACCTTGCGCCCAGTCAGCCATCATCTTCTGGCTATTTTTATCTGTCAAATATTCCTTATCGATATACCCGTTCTCGTATAGCTTACGTTCAAAAGTAAGTGCACCAACGTTGCGGTCAACGAGGTTCGCATTCATCATTTTACCCCCATCGAGGTACCACTGCGTGCTATGTGTCGCATAAAGACCAGCGATCACGTTAGGCCAGACAAACATGGAAACAACAGGTGCGTTCGTATTCCCGGATAAACCCTTTTCCTTGAATGCTTTCGTCACTGCAAAAAATTCTTCCTCCGTCGTCGGCGCCTTCATGCCAACCTTGTCCAGCCAATCCTGCCGGATCCACATGCCACCATTGGCTAGGCCGTTTAATGGCCGTTTTGTTGTGATCCCATATATTTTACCGTCGAATGTCATCAGCGGCTTTAATTCCGGATTTTCGTTGATATAATTCTTAATTACCGTACTGTATTGGTTGATGTAGTCATCGATCGGTTGGACGACGCCCTGTGAGACGAGCGTACCGATATAATTGCGGTCATAATCCCAGATCAGATCCGGCGCTTCGCCAGAGGCAATCAGCGTATTCAGCTTATCCTGCGCCTGGTTGCGGGGAACCGGCACATACTTGACCTGAACGCCTGACTGTTCCTGAATCCACTTGGTCCAGCGATTCTGTTCGTAGGACCCTTCTTCTGCGGCGACTGCGCCTCGATCGTACATGGAAACGCTAACGCTCCTCGGCAGCTTATCGTACTTGTCCTCCGTCTTACTTGCTGCTGACGGGGCTGAACTGCTGCTGGCTCCTTGCTCCGTTTTACTGCAGCCAGTTAAGGCTGCTCCCAGCGTCATTGCCAAAATCGTTGAACCTAACACCCATCGTTTTGTTCTCTTCATACTCTTCATACTCTTCATACGATGACCTCCCACATGGAATAATTATATCACAAGGCGTTTAGCGCCATTATGAACGGAGCTAATAACTGACGTTAAATAAGCTAGCCTTTGACGGAGCCCATTAAAACGCCCTTCACGAAATATTTTTGCAGAAACGGATAAATAATCAGAATCGGCAGAGAAGCCAGCATAGCGGCTCCCGCACGCACACCTTCCGGCGGCAGCGTGTTGTTCGCGTTCGCAGAATCCCCGACCAGCAGTGCCGGATCGAGGTTATCGATCATCTGGTAAAGCTTCACCATCAGAGACATTTGGGTTGAGCTTTTAATAAAAATGAGCACGTTGTAATATGCGTTCCACCACCCCACCGCGTAGAAGAGCGTCAATGCTGCGATAACCGGAAGTGCCAGCGGAAGAACGATCCGCACAAGCACGACCCAGTCCTTCGCCCCATCGATGGATGCCGATTCCTCAAGCTCACTCGGCAGCCCTTCGAAGAACGTCTTCAGGACGAACAAATTGTACGTGCTGATAAGGCCAGACAACCAAAGCGACCAATACGTATTCATAAGTCCCAAGCTTTTAATGAGTAGAAACTGAGGGATCAGCCCTCCACTGAATAGCATCGTGAAAATAATCATACCAAGGACAGGACCCCGTCCACGCAAATCCATTTTCGACAGCGGGTAAGCCGCCATGATCGTAACCAGCATGTTTAGTGATGTGCCTACAACGGTCATCACAACCGTATTTTTCATCGCTACGAACAGCTGCCCGTCATCAATCAAGTTGCGATAGGCATCCCACGTCAAATGTCTTGGCCATATCGAAACGTTGCCGGCACGTATGGCTTCGCCTGAGCTAAGGGAAACCGCCAGCACATTCAGAAACGGGAATAACGTCGAGAACGTGCATATGGCTAAGAAGAGGTAGAGTAGTAAGCGGGGCACGCGCTCTTTCCAAATGTCCATCCGCAGCCCCTCCTTTCGGTGATTGAATTTGCCTCCAGCTGCATCCTTCGCTACCATAACGCCCGCTCTCCCATCGCCCGAATGATGCGATTCACCGAAAGCACGAGTATCAAGCCGACGAGGGATTGCACCAATCCAATCGCAGTTGTGTAGCTGTATTGCAGGTTGACGAGGCCAAGTCTGTAAATGTAAGTACTCATCACGTCAGAAACGCTGGTCACCATTGGATTAGTCAGCACCCAAACATGCTCGAAGCCAACGTCGAACATACGGCCCATTTGCAGAACAAGCATTAGCGCTATCGTACTTCGGATGCCAGGAAGCGTCACATGCCATATTTGTCGCATCTTGCCCCCACCGTCTATTCGGGCAGCTTCATACAGATGCGGATCAATGCTGGACATTGCCGCCAAATAAAGAATGGTGCTGAAGCCTGCATCCCGCCATATGCCGGAGAACACATAGACAAGAGGCCACCAAAAGGTGTTTCCCATAAAATAGATCGGCTCAAACCCGAACGCCTTCAAGACATAATTGATAAACCCACTGCCCGGGGAAAGTAGTCCGATGACGATCGTGCCGAGGATAATCCACGATAAAAAATGCGGCAAATACAGTAGGTTCTGCACAACTCGCTTGTACCATTCCACACGAACCTCGTTCAGCATGATGGCGAGCACGATCGGCACAGGAAAACCAATGCAAAGTCCATAAAGATTTAATAGGAGCGTGTTGCGAACGATCTTGAACAGATCACTGCTGTGCAGCAGCCGATTGAACTGCTCCAGCCCCACCCATTTACTGCCCCAAATACCGTCAGCCAGCCGAAACTCCTTAAATGCAATGATTTCCCCGTATAAGGGAAAGTACTTGAAAACAATGAAGTAGGCGATAACGGGGATAAGCAGCATATAAAGAAACGGCCGGCGCTTTAGATCCCTCCATAACGATCTTCGTGAAGCCTTCCCTTCAGCGCTTCCACGGATTCCAGCTTTGGCGATTGGTTGTGAAAGCATGCATGGCTCACCTTCCTTTCTGTTGTTAGCCTCTTGTGATTCGGCTTGAACCCACCATACCAACCGCCGTTTTATATGGATAGTCTCACTATTTGCTGTTCTCCGCTTCTTTTGCTTCGAGGACTACACATTTTTTGCACGGATATTCTTTTCATGATAAAACCCGGACGCTGGGCACCCGGGTTGGAAGTAAATCTCTATATATTTTTAAGGTGATAACCGCAGCGCGCTAATGCATAATAAATATGCCATCATTGATGGGCAAAAGGTAAGTAACCATTAACACATCAACCGGAAGCTTTCCAGTTGAAGTTTATTTTGCACCGGAAGATAATCCGATTCAACCGCTCATTGATGTTGAGAACAATGCCAAATACAACTTATACTTCGATTATTTTTCCTTTACAGATGATAACCTAAGAACGGCGATCATTAATGCTAAAACTCGTGGAGTTAATGTTGAGGGTATTTTCGATGCAAGTGCGAATGCCAACGACACGAACAGTGAAAATTTAATGATTATTCATGACAAAGCAACGGCGGACAAATATTATGCGGAATTCGTGCGTATTCGCGGCTCTTATGGCAGGGGTACAGCATCCATCGATAAAATTACGGTTCCAGCGGCAACTTATCTTTTTCCGGTAATTATCTGTATTTAAATAATGCTGGACTTAGCGGGAATCAGAGTGTGACTTTTACATTCACTAACTGGATGGCACCTACTATTGTTGGGATTTACACCTGGTATGTCGAAATGATTACTAGCAGCGCAACAGATCCTAATGATTATTTACCAGTAAATTTACAAGCGGCTACTCTAGTCGTTCAATAATAAATTCAAAAGGGGACTGTCCCAATAGGTTTCTGATTGTGGGATAGCCTTTTTATCCTTCTACGGCGAACTTCTTTTTCGAAAATTAAAATGATAAATCTTTTCTAATTGGGACAATCTAACTTTTAGAGGTGACGGAGATATGAATAAAACTCAATTAAAACTAACATCGACGGAAATCGGAGCTTTATGGGGGCAATACGTAAATGGCACGATGGTAAATTGTGTGAATAAATATATGCTTTCCACTATAGAAGATACGTCGATTAGAGAGGTTTTTGACGATGCAATAAAAATAACTGAGAATCAAATGCAGCAGGTTTCGACTTTTATTCTTAGCGATGGATTTCCATTACCCATAGGGTTTACGGATGAAGATTTCAACCCCAATATAAGCAGGTTATTTTCAGATATTTTTTGTTTAGATTATTTGTATCTCATGACAATACATGGTTTAAACGGTCACATATATTCGCTTACTACATCAGTTAGAAAAGATCTAAGGGATTTTTTTGATTCCTGTTTGTTGGATGGAAAAAATATGTACAATCGTACCGTTGATTTATTACTTGAAAAGGGGCATTTTCAAAGAGACCCGTATTTTTTCCCCCGAGCAAACCCAGAGTTTATTGATAGTAAAAAATATCTCGATGGTTTTTGGGGAGATAAACGTCCTCTTTCAGCCATAGAAATAGGTAATATTTCCCTTAATTTAAAGAAAAGCATTATGGCAAAAACACTTGGAATTGCATTTAGTCAAATTGCCGGAACTAAAGAAATAAGGGAATTTCTAACAGATGCAGTTCAAACGTCAAATGACCACATTCAATTGCTAAGTAAAAAACTAAAGGATGATAATTTACCTGTTCCGATGTCATGGGAAACGGAAATAACCGAATCTACTGATTCACCGTTTTCAGATAAACTTATCATGTATCATACTGGTTTTTTGTTTCTGACTTCTCAATCATACCATGGATTAGGACTAGCGGGTTCCATGAGGTCTGATCTAATTCTTGATTATGAGAGAATAATTCTCAAAGACCTAACCGTATCAAAAAATTGGTTTGATCTCATGATAAAAAATAAATGGTTAGAACAACCTCCAATTGCACCAAACAGAAAAGAAATTGCTAAAGACCAATAACTATCCAGCAAATTATACCGAAAAGCCCTCTTGTAGATGTTCATAAGAGGGCTTTTCGGTATAGTGGAAAATTAAAATCGTGTGGGTTTGCAGAATCATGAGCGAAACATGCATATTTTGAAAAACTTATTCTCTCTCAATTTGAGAGAGATAATACGCATATTCCAAAGGTCTACTATAAATTTTGCGTTTACAACACTTAAGGTTTTTGTATATATCTTTTTGGGGTTTTCCGTTAAGTTCAATAATCCATAACTTACTTTGTTCGTCTAATACAAAATCGACACTCAATTCTCCCAATGAACCCAAATGAGTTTCTGCTTCTTGTGCGCCTTTACACTTATCTCATGCAGAGATCGGAGGATTTCATTGATATTTTCCAGCGAAACTAATTGCGGAAGAATTTCAACCACATCATAAATGGTTTCACACATACTCGTGTTAAAGTAATTCTCATAAGCCACTCTACTTGTTATGGCGGAAACCGTCCATTCTCCAAGAATATCTTTTTGAACAAGTACCCGGATATCAACATACTGACGATCAAGTTGACTTATACGAATCCCTTGCTGAACCATATATTTCTTCGGTCCGAGAAGTTCATTCAGTTTTTCCTGAACGCTTTCATCTTTTCTACAAATATATCTTGGATTCAAGCTGTGCAAAGAGATGTGAATATCTCCATTATCCGTTAGTCAACCCGATACACAGACTTCCCCTCAGATCCGTAAGAAGGCTTAATGTATACTAGTTTATATTTCTCTAATAGTTCTGATATATTCACTTCATTATATAAAAATGTGTCTGGTACATAGGGTTTAAGAATGGACTGTTTTAATAGGTTATAGAGATCCCATTTATTAAAAAAATTGATATTGTTGAAACATTTGTTTCTACCAATCGCCTTCTCTAGGCGTTGAATGGTTACTAATTTTTTGTTAAAACACCGGTTATAAACGACATGAGGAAAAGGAAACGAGCTTTGTTTCCATATACCCTTTTTCAGGCTAAGTCCAATAATACGTTGTTCCTTCCAAAGAATATCTGCTGGAGTAAAGGCGTAAAGCTTCAGGTTTAGACTGTGATAACGTCTGTAAAGCTCCAAAATTCTTTTTCTACTGCTTCTTTTCGTTACCAAAGGGCGACTCTCCAATCTCATCACTCCCCTGCCTTCGATCCCTTTTACTATTTAATGCGAGCATAGACAAATTGGTATGGGACAATCACATAGGAGAATAGAAATTAGCGAATTTATTACTACTCTATTTGCCTATTTTTCAGTTGATAGGTATCTGCTGTGCTTATCTTCTTAAGCTTTTAATATGATACAGTACTTTGATAATAGGGAGATGAGACTATGGGAAGATGTAATTGTCCACCAGGACCTCCAGGACCAGAAGGACCGCGAGGGCCACAAGGACCTCCAGGACTAGTAGGACCGCAATTGCTTCAAGAGCTTGGAGGAGCAATTGCAGCAGTTGGACCCACTGGACTTGCAGGAGCACTTGGACCCACTGGTCTAACAGGACTTGTAGGAGCAATTGGCGAAGCTGGACCCGCTGGACTTGCAGGAGCACTTGGACCAGCTGGACTTGCAGGAATTGCAGGAGCAATTGGCGCAGCCGGACTGGCAGGAGCAACAGGACCCCAAGGTCTGCCTGGACCAATTGGAGCCACTGGTCCGGCAGGACCACCAGGAGGCGGATTAATTCCATTTTCAACGGGGATCATCATAAGTGGTGCTACAGTAGTATCAGCAGCTCCAATTTTAATGGGTTTTGGTAATCACACGGTTGAAGTTATTGACGGTACTGGAGAATCAACTATGCCACCCGAAGCAGGTGGTTTTGCTTTCCCAATTCCCTTTGCAGGTACCGTTCAAAATTTACAAATAAGTGTAGATTTATTGGTTGCTTCTGTGGTTTCTATAAATACTCTCGGTCTTCAATATGATTTTACAGTATTCCGAGCACCGTCAGTTCCTAATAATGGGATTGATCATAGTTCATCACCTTACGTAACCACTCCGCTGACTAGTTCGGTTAGATTCGGATTTCCGAATACGGTCATTACACCTGGTAACCCATCCGGCTTCCGAACCGCAACGAATATAAATGTTGGGGGGTCATTAGTAGTTGCTGCTGGTGATCGTATTGGTATTCGTGTAAGGACGCTTGCGTCGACAGATCCCTCAGCAGCTGATATTACCCAACTCTCATTTAGCGCCAGTTTATCTTATACTCCTTCTTAATAAGCCTCCAGCATTGTCATGATAGATTAGCCTGTTGATAAAGTTCAACAGGCTATATTTTTTTCTCATTTTTTGATAAATCACAGCATTAATTTGATATACACGCCCCTATCCATTTTTCATAGTTTCTCAATATTTCCATCTCTATATATTTTTTTAATATTTTTCGTCTACACCCTTAACAAACTCATCCTAATCTATAGAATGAGTCTTTCTCATAGGAAGGCAACAATATAGAAGAAGGTGAATTTCTTGTTTATTGTAAAACCATTTAAAAAAATGCTAATTCCTTTGTGGATGCAGTCATTCGTGCCAAAAACCGAGGTGTGAATATTCGTATCGTCACAGATTCCGACTACATCACAAACACATTTACTCAACAGCTGATAAATGCAGGTATTAGTGTAAAAGGCGATAACCGCACCGCGCTATTGATGTTGTGAATAATGCCAAATACAATTTATACTTCGATTATTTTTCCTTTACAGATGATAACCTAAGAACGGAGATCATTAATGCTAAAACTCGTGGAGTTAATGTTGCGGGTATTTTCGATTTGAGCCAATATGGTTCTAACGGGCCTTACGGGGAATTAGCTTATCTTGCTGATGCAGATATTCCGGTCAGTATTGCTGACAACCCATACGGCGGCAAGCTGCATGATAAGGTGCTTATTGCTGATAAAGGTTATACGACTGGTGTTGTCGCTACAGGTTCTTTTAATGCAAGTGCGAATGCCAACGACACGAACAGTGAAAATTTAATGATTATTCATGACAAAGCAACAGCGGACAAATATTATGCGGAATTCTTGCGTATTCGCGGCTCTTATGGCAGAGGTACAGCATCCATCGATAAAATTACGGTTCCAGCGTCACGGCTGTAAAAAGCGATGGAACCCTACTGAGCGGCAACTTATCTTTTTCCGGTAATTATCTGTATTTAACTAATGCTGGACTTAGCGGGAATCAGAGTGTGACTTTTACATTCACTAACTGGATGGCACCCACCATTGTTGGGGATTACACCTGGTATGTCGAAACGATCACTAGCAGCGCAACAGATCCTATTGATTATTTACCAGTAAATTTACAAGCGGCTACTCTAGTCGTTCAATAATAAAATTCAAAAGGGGACTGTCCCAATAGGGTTATAGACCTGCTGACCCTCTAATGTATTCATCAAATTTTGGAGACAGCCCCCTTCCTTTTTTTATTTACTAATTTCGATCTGTTCTCATTACTTCGCATCATGAAAAATAATACCCAAACTGTATCTTGTACCTGTTGTAACAGTACTTACACCGTGTCGAAGAGTCGTTCTATAGTAGCCGCGCGTTCCCAAAACCGGACGATGATTAGTTGGAAAAATCAAGCCTTCTCCTTGTTTCAACGTGATGACATGGCCTCTACTTTGCGCCCTCGGACGCTGCTCCACCAATAGTAACTCCCCGCCTGTGAAATCTACTTCTCTTTGATTAAGAGCGAATACGACTTGAAAGGGAAAGAATACTTCCCCATATAAATCCTGATGCAGACAATTGTATCCCCCAGCCTCATATTTCAGGATTAATGGAGTTGGACGGTTCTGCCCCTCTTGATGGCATTGATCGAGGAATTCCGCTAATGTTGCCGGATAAGAAGCATTATGACCCAATTGTTCTAGCCAGCGGTTTGCTGTTATGGCGAGTTCCGGATACAATCCTTCGCGCAGCTGTTGAAGCATAAATGGAAGAGGAGCATTGTAATATTTGTACTCCCCAATCCCAAAGCGGTAACGGGCCATGTCTATGGTCGCTCGAAAGTTACCTTCTTCCTCGTAAGTGCTTATGATCTCCTTACATTCCGTATGGCTTAACAGGCCAGGTAGTTTGGCATAACCGTGCTCGTCCAGCGATTGCTGGATGAAATTCCAATCCAGATCCGCTATTCTTTGTGATAGATTCTCAGGCATGCTGAAAGCCTCCTTCGTTTTCTTACAGTATAACCCCGAGAATCAGCTTTTGTACGCGTTCTCGAATGAAACAGCAAGATAACGAAATTGCTACATGTCGTTTTATGGTACAACTTCATTAGGGTGGTGAGTTGTCATTTACATGGGTGCAAACGGCATTGAGAAAAACGAGAGTCAATCTACTTACACCTTATTAGGGGCTGATCGCCGTCCTTATCATAGCGGAACTCCGGGAACTTTGGGAGGTTATCGACGCGGTAAAATATATGGTCGCCTAGATTGCCCGTCTGCACTTAGGGTCATAGCTCATGGGGGATATGTAAAATATCGCGTATTTTTTGAAAATGAAGAAATCGCTATAGCCGCTGGATACAGACCTTGTGCAGTATGTTTACCAGAACAATATGCAAGATGGAAAGCAAGTGAATAGCATTAATCAGTCTAATGCAAGGCTGCGGGCGAAATCATTTGAAATTCCTCCAAAAAAGCTTTTCTTTTTTATCGTTTTTCGTTAGTTGAAGTCCAGATCGTCTTTAGGCACCGAAAGCTTTCTTCCGCTTAAGAAGTTATAAGAATAAATCCTTTTTATCTGTTTGAGAATTGAGATACCGTCTTTAAGTATTTCTGCAATTCAAAAAAAACTTTAAATATTCCTTTACAGGAATATTCCCATTGTGGTATATTCAATACACAAAGATGAAAAACAATTTGGAGGATGATTATGAACAACGCTCAAGAAACGAACAACACGCTCACATCCATTGTAGGTCAAGATCTCCGTGTCACCCGATTCTTTCATGCGCCGCGGGAACTGGTTTTCAAGGCTTGGACAGATCCGGAGCATTTGCCGAAATGGTGGGGACCCAAAGGTTTTACGACAACGGTTCAAGAAATTGATGTTAGACCAGGCGGGGTATGGCGTTACATTATGCATGGTCCGGATGGCGTCGATTATGACAATAAAATTGTCTACCATGAGATCGTGACCCCCGAGCGACTCGTATACGCCCATGGCGGGGGCAATGATGAGGAACCATTTCATGTGACGGTCACGTTTGCGGAGCAAGCTAATACAACAACAGAGCTCACGATGACGGCGCGCTTCAAATCCGCCGCTGATCTAGAGAAAGCGGTCATGGAATATGGCGCTGTCGAAGGCGCCAAATCAACAATGGATCGTCTCGCAGAACAATTGGCCACTATGTAAGGACCAAAATCAAATCAAATTTATCATTTGAAGGGAGTACTAATTTTATGAAAAAAACGAAAGTTATGTATTGGATTTTTACAGGATTGTTGATCGCCTTGATGGGTTTTGGTGCTATCCCGGATATCCTCTATGCATCAGATGCGGTTACCTTATTTGCTCATTTAGGCTATCCCTCTTACCTTCTGCCCTTTCTGGGCGTGGCCAAATTATTAGGTCTTGCAGCGATACTGATTCCCGGTTTTCCTAGATTGAAGGAATGGGCTTACGCCGGTCTTGCATTTGACCTTGCGGGTGCGATGTATTCAAGTATCGCGGTGGGCGATCCTGCCGGCGGCTTGGCGTTTTTTATCCTCGGATTTGTTATCATCGGCGGGTCTTATGTGTGTTATCATAAGAAACAAAGAGCTGCATCATTAAGTCAGCCACCCCGCTTAGCGGCATAAACCGAACTTCACAATAACTCCCTTGATCGGTTTGTGTTGAAGGAAGGAGCACATGAACATGGGCTTGAACACAACACCCTGGAGCGCACTTGCAGAGCCCAACCGATTGTACATCGTCGAACTCCTACGAGGCGGTCCCCTCACCGTAGGGGAAATCGCCGAGCGCCTCAGCCTCCAGCAGCCACAAGTTTCCAAACATCTCCGCGTCCTAAGCGACGCGGGGTTTGTTGAAGTACAGCCCAGTGCCAATCGGCGCATTTATAAGCTTCGGGCCCAGCCCTTCAAAGAAATGAACAACTGGCTGGAATCTTACCGCCGCATGTGGGAAGAGCGCTTCGATCGTTTGGACGAATATTTGGACGAATTGCAGGGAAAGGGGAAGAAGTAGGGATTCTCCCCCTGTTCCCTCATTAAAAAGACAAAAACCGCGCACCATCAAGGCTTAGCGATTTTTGTCTTTTTTCGGTTTATAAGGAAATATCTTGCCTGCAGAAGTCTACTCACTCAGATTGAAAAATTTTTCATCAATGGCATGATAAAAGAAATGACACCCATGCCCATCTTAAAAAAACTGCCTATGTTACCAAAGAAACCTCCACCCCCAGCAGTACCTGCTGCAGCACCACCTTTACCAAGACCACCCAGTAATCCGCCAAGTCCACCTTTCCCCCCGCCACCAAGAAGGCCAAGCATGCTTCCTAATCCGCCTCCGCCAAGTAAGCCTCCCAGACCTCCTAAACTCGATATTTGTGCCTTGGCTTTGGCTTTATTTCGGGGGAGTTTCCGATTTGCCTTGAAGCCTTGAAGAATAACTTGGTCGCCATGTATTTTGTCTAGAACTCCGTAATACATAGAACCGTTCTTGAGCACTACACATACTGGTGTTCCTAAGTTCTCTTTTACTTGCGAAGAGATTGAGGGCAATGCTGCAGGGATGGCTTTTTGCCCGACTTTGACGCGTCCGTACCTTTTTTTACGCTGCTGTAAAGTTTTCATTCCCAGCTCACTCATCCTTTTAAATGAAATCATACTTCTTGTCATCTTATGTTGATTTGTTAGGTTTGGACTATGCTCTTTTAAAGATGAGTCATTTTTGATGCAATGTTCTCAAACTTTCAGGCAAATAAACAAAAAAAGACAGCTTACGCCATCCTTCGTCGTTTTGTATAGGTTGATGCAGCTCAAATTACGAGATATGTTTAAACATTTGTCCCCCCACAATCTCACTCAACTCAGTAAAGTCAATAGCTACCCATGCCAAATAGGCGGAAGCTTAAACCTCCCCCTAACCCAACGGGCATCCGTCATAACCAGTTCTTAGTTGATGTAAATTAGGCTTGTCGAAATCAGCAAAACCTGGTCTGTACTGAATTATGGGGTACCCAAAAACATAGCCGTAAGGAAAACCCAGATACATTGGTGTGATCATAGGATAGGGTGCATAAGAATGGCTGAAAATAGGGCCAAATAATTGCGTTCCTGGATAAAAGCTTTGGTTGTTTATATGGAGACCCGTTATTCCAGGTGGCCATATTGTTCCAATATTCCCAATTGCCTCTGGTCGCCCAAACTTCATTTCTTTTTCAATGTTTTCCATTAGCATTCAGTCGCTCACCCAACTTATATGACGGTCTGATGCTAGCATATGCTTGATTAGGTGATTCAGTTCCTATAAGCTCATTATCTCATCCTCACAGAATCGGTTTCCTTTCGTTAAACAATGTGAAAAAACGGACCTATCGCATCATCTGGCGAAAGGCCCGTTTTTGTTTTTCTCGATATTCTTGGTATTGGATTAAGGAATATATTAAATTACGAAAGCGGTTGTGATGATGACTAAAAGAATAAAAAGAACCAAGATAAATGCTACGTTACGTCCAAATCCATATTCTGCGCTCATGTATACTCATTCCTCTCGGTGATTTTTCTTCACTACGTTATATTTATACGTTCGGTACAACGTGCTTGATTGGACGTTTGTCACGGGTGGCAAATGAACTTGAGAGTGAAATGTCTGCCAAATTGGGCGGTATTGAAAAGGCTTGAAAAGGTCATATATCCAATCACCTAATACCTACAGACATATGATAAAACTAGATTTTATCTTAAAGGAGGTATGAGGGCAGGTGGAGAGAATATTTCCGATTTGCGAGGCAACTTGTAGGCCTTACCTAGGAAGTCCAATTTGTGCAGTTTTGCATGATGGAACGCATTATTACGGGACTATTGAGGGTATTGATGGTAATCAATTGATTATAAACGGCTATAGGGGAGTACCGGGTGAAGTTGGCATATACGGTTTGAACAAAAATCCGTCCGCCAAAAAACAGTCCGGCAAAAAAGCCAAGCAAGTAAAAACATCCGCTTTTTTTCCTAGTTTCGGTTTTGAAAGATTCTTCTTTCCATTTGCAGCACTGGCTTTTTTATTTGCCTTTCCGTTTTTTGGGTTCCCGTTTTTCTTTTAATTCAATAAGTAAGTAAATGTTAAGTTAACAAAAAAAGACGGCGGCCATTGTTGGCTTCCGTCTTTTCTTTTAAGGAATATTAAATTACAAATGCTGTTGTGATGATAACCAAAAGAATAAAAAGAACCAAAATAAATGCTACGTTGCGCCCAGTACCATAACCTTCACCATAACCTACGCTCATGTATACTCATTCCCTTCTGTAATATTTTACTACCGTATATTTATACGTACGTTACATAAGGTATGCTTGTACATATGCCACGGAGGCAACCGCCATTTGTTTGGTACGAAGAAAAGACCGACTACTCAAAGGAGCCTTCCCTCCTGCTACAGAAACTTATTGCGATATTCAGTCGGTGTCAAGCCGTACTGCTTCTTGAAGCTCTCCCGGAAATGATCCTGATCAGTATATCCAATCCTATCGCAGATTTCATATATTTTTATGGTGGGATCCTTCAGCAATCGGGCCGCCTCCTCCATACGGAGACGAATAATGGCATGGTTGATCGTCACCCCGGTTACTTCTTTAAACAGTAAATTCAAATATTTATCGCTTAATCCGACTGCAGCCGCTACATCTGACAGCGTCAGTTCCTTGCGCGTGTATCCTTCCTTCACAACCTGCATCGCCTGCTCAACCAGCTTCTTCTTTTTCAAGCTTCCGGTCCATTCTACATGAGGCAGCGCTTCCGTCAAATTCGGAAGTTTTTCCTTGACGGCTTGTTCCGCGATCGTCAATGCGTGACGCTCTTCCCGTTCTTTGGACAGTACTTCTACTGCATTCACAAGCACTTTTTCAATTGCCTCAGGGTCGATCGGTTTCAGTACATAATCCAGCACTTGAAGCTTAATCGCCTGCCGAGCATGCTCAAATTCATTCAGCCCTGATAAAATGATACAGCGGATATCCGGTTTACGAGATTTTACGGCTTCTATCAACTCTAATCCATTCATCTTTGGCATCCCAATATCGGTCAAGAGGAGGTCCGGCTCCTCGTGCTCTAGCCAGTCTAGTACCTCTTCCCCATTCTCAACGGCCCCAAGCAGAACGATACCTAATGCCTGCCAATTGATAGCGTTCACCAAAGTCTCACGAACAATTTTCACATCTTCCGCAATCAGCAGCTTAAACATTCGCAGCATCCTTTCTGACTGCCGGCCGCTCCGGGCGATAAGGCATAACGACTTCGACGCTGGTACCCGTACCCTCACCTACTTCCACATAACGCAAACCATACCCCTCCCCGTCATGCAGTTGTATTCTCCGGTGAACATTCAATGTGCCATAGCCGCTTCCTGCTTCATTCGATTCATTAGTATCTAGCACAGGAGGCTGCCTAAGCATACGATTCATCTTATCCGCATCACAGCCACGACCGTTGTCTTCGACCCGGAGTACAAGTCCCTCCCGCTCCAATCTAGCAGAAATAGCGATCCGGCAGCCGGACTTGCGATCAGCAAACCCGTGGATGATAGCGTTTTCCGCGAGCGGCTGCAAAATAAGATGCACGATCGTTGCCGACAATAGATCGCCCGGTATTTGTATATCCACGTGCAAATCATTCATCATCATCTTTTGAATATGGAGATAGGCCTCGACCTGCTTCATCTCTTCTTCCAGTGAAATCCAGGTTTGACCCCGATTAAGACCGTAACGAAATACGTTAGCAAGGGAACGAACGATCTGGCTCGTCTCCCGATCTCCTGTCATAATGGCTCGGCAGTTAATCAAATCCAAGGTGTTATATAAGAAATGGGGATTAATCTGAGCATGCAACAGCTCCAATTGAAGCTGGCGGCGTTCAATCTCTTCGGTAAAGGATTTCTCGATCAAACTATGAATGGTGACGAGCATAGACGCGAACTTCTGGTTCAGCTCATCGACTTCATAGATCCCCGTGTTTAGATAAGGAAGTGCTTCTTTAAACTCCACCACTTCCGGACGTTGGATCGCGGTAACCAGCTTGGTGATGGGAACAGTGACCCGCACGACAATTCTTCGGAGCCAGAAGCCTGCAATGAGTAAGGCCGCCGCTGCTGTCGCAGCGCCAAATGCCGATATGGCAAAGGTGTACCGGCTGAAATGGCTCTCTGGAACTACCGCAAGCAGCTTCCACCCGTTATCCAAGGTCTCAAACATAACCCGATGATTCTCACCATCGATCTTCGTAATGATCGAACCCTTGGCATCAGCAAGTGCACGAACATATTGAAGCTCACTCGCGTCATCGAGAAAATTATAGCGTTCACTGTAAATGACCCGGTCCGATTCGTCCAGCAGTAGATGAAACCCTTCATCAAGCCGCGCATTGTCGAAGATTCCTCTGATGCTGCCCGTATCTGCGCCGACGATGACCATACCTACGCTTCGACCGTCTTTGAGGCTCGTTTTTTTACGCGCTGAATAGATCATAGCCGAATCTGCATCTGACTTCTGGCTCCACCATACGATCTGTCGTTCCCCGCGGTTCAGGCTTTGAAACCACTTTTGATTCTGCAAATCATTATTCTTATAAATCCCCGTTATCGGGGAAAAATGTTCCGTAGCCATGGCGTAAAGTCCGCTGCCCGGTTCTAGCGCGACAGAAACGACATACGATTGCTGTACAACATTGCCTGATCCGAAGTCATTTAGAAGAGACAATAGAGAGAGATTTTGCAAATTTGCTTCCAACGTATAGAAATCACTAACAGCCTCGAAGGGCATCTGATACGTGCTCATGAGTAGATTTTCAATCGATTGATTACTCATCAGGAAAGCAGCTACATTGTTCATTGTGTTAAGCTGATATTCCATATTACGGTAAACAAATTTGGTCGATTGCTCTGCCATCTTCAGTGTATGGTCGTTCTGTACCCGGATGAGGATGTAACTGGCCGCCGTGGCAAAAAGGGCAATGAAGGTCACAATCAACAGGAAAATGGGAAGACTGAGCCGATACAATAACCCTGAATGACCGCTGCGTTTCTTGAAGCGAATCGCCATGAATGACCCCCTCCTTCTCCGGTATGATGGCAAAAGCCCCCTCATCAGCAGGTGCTGAACGAGGGGCTCTCCAAAACTTATTTACCTGATTTCTTTTTGAAGGAAGCTTCCAGCTCGGTAAGAATCTGAGTGCCGCCTTGTGATTTCCATTTCTCTGCGAATTCATCGAATTTCTTGATGTCTGCGCCCATAATAATTTGTGTAAAGACAGAATCGCGCAGGGTGTTCAGCTCCACGAGCTTGGTGATTTTCGTCGGAGAATCCAAGTAATTGGAAGCATCTGTAATTTGGAATTTATTGTTAATGGCAACATCCAAAGCCTGCGAATGGCGCAGTGGCAGTGATTCCAGATAACGTGGCCAGCCTTTCAAGCCAGGAGCAAACAGGTAGCTTTGAATACCCCGGAAGTTCCCATTCTTATCCTGCTGCGTCTTAGGATCGATCAGATCGGTAACTACCTTCATCTTACCATTGTCGATCTTGTAATCTTCCCCTTCAATACCCCATACAGTGAGCATTTGATTCTCAAGCGACAAGGAATTCTCAATGATGGCCAGCACCTTTTTCGGATCTTTCGTCTTCGCGCTGATCGCGTTCATTTGGCCGAATGGAGCGCCTGCTGGAGCTACCGCTTTGCCATCTGGACCGACAAGCGAGCCGTTCAAAGACAAGTATTTGAACGGTACATTGGACTGATCTGGTAACTTGCCGTCAGAAGCCAATTTGCCGCTTTTCTTAAGCTCGTTGGTTTCCACTTGCGTGTCATAATCATTCGGTGTGGACCACCAGCCCATCCACGAGAACAGTTTGCCGCTGTAAAGCTTCGCACGCAGCTGCTCTTCCTTGATCGTGGCGAACTCTTTATCGATAAGTCCTTCTGCGTACATTTTTTGCAAATACTGCAGGGCCTCTTTCATTTTCGGATCAATATCATAATTGCTGAATTTACCGTCTTTCTCCGTGAAATAACCCGGTGTTATGCCAAATGCGCCAAAAATATGATCAAATGAATTGTTCGCATATTTCTGCTGACCAATCTGTGCCGTATAGCCGCCGAGCGGGATGACATCCGGTTTCTCTGCTTTTACTTTTTTAAGCAAATTGTAGTACTCATCCAGTGTTTTTGGGACTTGAGCGCCCATGCCCTCCACGTAGTCCTTGCGCAGTACCACATTCCAGCGATAACCCGCGCCTGGTCCTCCTTGATAAGGAATACCATATATTTTACCGTTTACTTTCGCCTGTTCGAATACCTCCTTGGGCACTTCCTTGAGGATATTCGGTGTATCTTTCTCATTAATGAGACTCGTCAGATCGACGAAAGCGCCTTGCTGAGCATACTTTTGGAAATCGTCGGCGAAATCAATACGTACGACATCGGGAATATCCCCGCTGGACATTTTGAGATTAAGCTTCGTTTTATACTGCTGAACGTCCACCATCTCCGGCGTGATTTTGATATTCAGCTTTTTCTCTACGGCTTGCTTCACGGCATCCTTCGAAGGATCATAAGGCTTGGATATATCTTGGGCCTTCAGCCATTTTAGTTCATAAGGCTCCTCTACTTTCGGTGCCGCCGATGCCGAACTTGCGGAAGACGCTGGCGTAGTCGGTGACGGATCACCCGTTTTACTGCAGCCTGCGAGGGTTACGGTTCCGGCTAATAGGGCAGCAAGTGCGCTGTACGACCAAACTTTCAATTGATTTGACATGACAAATCGACCTCCTTGAATTATATTTTATTTTTGCCCCAATGGGAATGAAGCCGACAAACAAATTAACTAGCCTTTGACAGATCCGATCAACATCCCCTGCTCGAAATGCTTTTGAATAAAAGGGTAAATAATGAGCATCGGCAGGGCCACGATCACAATCGCTGCCATCTGGATGCCGATCGTCGGCGGAGGCGTAGAGCCTGCCGCTTCAAGCAGCTCAGGCGGAAGGCTGGAACTGGCAATGATGGTGCGGAGGATGAGCTGCACAGGCGCTTTGTGCCAATCCGTCACATAGAGCATGGCGTTGAAGAAATCATTCCAATAAACGACCAAGTACAAGAGTCCGATTGTTGCGATAACTGGTTTGGATAGCGGCAGCACAATCTGCCATAGGATTCTGAACTCCGAGGCACCGTCAATGGAAGCCGATTCACGCAGGCTCTCAGGAATGCTTTCGAAGAACGATTTCATAATAATCATGTTGAAAGCGCTGTAGGCCATGACCAGAATAAGCACATAGTTCGTGTTTAACAAACCTAACTGCTTAATGGTGATATAGGTAGGAATCATCCCGCCTTTGAACAGCATGGTGAATACGAAGATGAGCATGAAGATTCGCCGGCCGGGCAGTTTTTTCTCTGCAAGTGCGTAGGCGGCTGTTGTTGTCAGAAACAAGGCGAGCAGAACGCCCCCCGCTGTGTTGCGGATCGTATTGCCGTAGGCTGTGAATATCAGCGAGCCTTCTTTTAACAAATACGTATAGTACTCAAAACTGAGCGAGCTCGGAAACAAAATCAGGCCGTTCTTCTCGCTGAAAATATGATACGGTGTCACGGAAACCGAAATCACGTACCAAAAAGGAATTACAATAATAATCGTCATTACTGTCAGAACCAAATAGTTCGTAGTGACAAAGGCACTCTCGCCTTTCGTTAGCTTCATCGCATTCTTCCCCTTTGTCAGAAAATACCGGAATCATTGATCCGCTTGGCAATTTGATTGGCAACCAGCATCATCACTAGTCCAATAAAACCCTTGATCACGTCCGCTGCAGCAGCAAGGCTCAAATTAAATTGCTCGATGCCTACACGGTAAATGTACGTATCCAGAATATCCCCGACTTCAAAGACCATCGGATTGTACAAGTTGATGACCTGATCCAGCCCTGCGCTCATGATATATCCGACTCTCAGGATGAAGATGACGATAATGGTCCCGGTAATTCCCGGTAAAGTTACGTGCACAATTCGCTGAAAACGCGTTGCTCCATCCACAATGGCGGCTTCATATACCTCTGGGTTCAGCCCAGCGATCGCAGCCATATAGATGATGGCCGCCCATCCCATCTCCTTCATCGCATCCGTGACGACCAGAATGGTCCGGAAGTAAGCGGGTTCGACGAGCAGATAGGCCGGATCGCCGCCAAAAAACGCTATGATCTTGTTAATGACCCCAGTTTCCGGCGAAAGGAGCAGCGTGATGATCCCTCCATAGACGACCCAAGATACAAACCTCGGTAAGTAGACGGCTGTTTGGAGCGATTTTTTGAACCATACCACGCGTATTTCATTAAGTGCAAGCGCTAACAAAATGGGGCAAAGAAAACCGCTGATCATTTTATACAAGCTAATAAGCAGCGTATTCTTGAAGGCATTCAGGAACATCTCCGATTCGAACAGCATCCAGAAATATTTTAATCCGACCCACTGGCTCCCAGAGAAACCCTGGATAGCGTTGTAATCCATGAAGGCAATAGTTATCCCGTAAAGCGGGAGATAATCAAAAATGAAAACCCATGCTAATGCGGGAACCAGCAGAACATAGAGCAGCTTGTATTTCCAAATCCTCCTTATCTGCCTATGTAATGGCGTCTCTTTTGCATCGGTGATCTTGGCGGTCACCAGTTCCATCCCGCTTCCCTCCTGTCCGATCTCTATATCTAGCCTCTCTCGATAAAGAAAGTGTTTACATGTATTAGCTTATCGGAAATCGGTTGGCCGGAAAACAGGAGCGGAGGACAATAATACAGGGGAAAAGTCTTAAAAAGTCGGATTAAAACCCGGAAGCAAGGAGCGAATCTCTGTGATGGTAGAAAAAGCGAAACCTGCCGGCAGCTGAAAAGGCTGCCGATCCATTTACTGTCGGCAGCCTTTCCCTGATGCTTATTAAACTATTGTATCTTCGATATCAATCATCATTTTGTCATGGGCAGCCTGATCTCTATCAAGGTCCCTTCATTAACCCTGCTCTTATACGCAATATTGCCTCGGTGTTGTTTAATAATTCTATGACAGATCATGAGACCGAGTCCTGTTCCCTTTTCTTTCAAACTATAAAAAGGCTGACCCAATCTAGGCAACAGTTCCTCCGGGATCCCACAACCTTGATCTTTTATAGAAATCATACATACATCATCTGCTTCTTTTCTCAAACTGATGTCGATCTCCCCGCCACTTGGCATTGACTCTATGGCATTCTTTAAAATATTCAGAAACACTTGCTTTAATTGATTTTTTTCGCATGTAATGGGGAATGTGGATTCTTCATAATTACGTATAAATTCAATATTGTTCAGCAGGGTCTGAGGAGACAGAAATTCGAGCGTATATTCAATCAATTCCTGTATATCCGTACAGGCAAGCTGAACAGCTTGAGGCTTTGCCAAAGAAAGAAGTTCACTAGTAGTGGTTTCAATGCGTTCAAGTTCACTGAGGAGCAAATCACTAAACTTTATCAAATGATTCTCCCTCTTGTAAACCTGAAGAAATCCTTTTATGGTTGTGAGGGGATTTCGAATTTCATGTGCCACTCCTGCGGCCAGCTCCCCGACAACGGACAGCTTCTCAGATTGCAAAAGAATTTCTTCCGCTTTTTTGCGTTCGGAGATATCCCGGCTGATAATAACGATATGCTTGATCGTACCTTCCTCTCCCTTAACTGACCGAAGGCGGGACTCTAATTCGATCCAACTGCCTTCTTTATGTTTGAATCGGATCTCCATCGAGTGGGATTCCTTATCTTCGAACATCTTCTTTATCGTACTCTTAAAACTCCACACATCGTCTGGATGTATCAGCATACATAATTCAATACCTTCCAATTCAAAGCCTTTATATCCCAAAACGAGCTCGTGAGAAGGTGAAAAGTAACTAGCCGAATGATCCTTATCCATCACCATGATCAGGTCGGACGTATTCTCAGCGATTAGCCGGTATTTCGATTCACTTGCTTCTAGTGTCTTCTCCATAAGGTTTTTTTCTGTAATGATTCTACGAAGCCTCTCATTGGATTCAATGAGTAAGCCCCCAAAGATTACTCCTAACATTACAAACAATCAATACTGAATGTGAAAGAGTGGCCGGTTTACTAAAATATGAAATGAAAATACCGTAATTAAATAGAGAACAATATATGTTCCAAAAAAAGTCGCGATTTTTTTAAGAGGTGTGAATCGTGAACAATATACATGTAAGACAGAGAAAACACTCATGATTAATGTCCACCCAATGATGGCAGGAACCCAATTGCCGCTTGAAAATAGTCTAGTCATCAGGGAAAATAAACCTGTAATTAATCCAGGTACCGGTCCAAGATAGGCAAAAACCAGAATTACGGGGGCATATCTGATGTCGTAAGAATAGCCTTGTTGCTTAACCGACAAAATAACTAGGATTACGGAAACAAGCCCGGCATATACGCCTGCCCAGAGGTGCATTTGCTTAAGTGGCTGATGCTTAATGAAAGAACGGATAACTAAGGGCGTACTAACTAAGAGTGAAAATATGGAGAGATTAACAATGTAGTCATAAAGAATCAAAATACCCTCACCCGCATATTAGTTTTTATCATGAATATTCAAATCTATCATAAACCATGGTGGTGAGTATTTCTATAAAGGCCCAGAAAAAAAGAATGAATCAACCCGCTAACCATGGGGCACAATAATTCGGGCACCAAAAGCAAATAAGAAGAAGGATACAATTTGAATGAACCTTCGAATAAAATCTTTTATACAAGATACAGGATTGATATGGAAAACCCCACTAGCTGCTGCACTCTCATGGGAGTTAGCTAAATGGGCTGGATCGAGTCATCCATATCTGGCTCCGCTTACAGTGATACTATGCATTCAGATAACAGTTAGCAAATCCATTCAATTTGCTTGGCAGCGCATTTTGGGTACGATTCTCGGCGTTGCACTAACGTCCTCATTCGTATCTTTTTTAGGGTTAACTGGCTGGAGTATTGGACTTATGATCCTTTTGGGATCGGTTTTCGTCAAGTTATTAAAGTTGGATAATATCGTTATGAGTCAAGTTACTCTTAGCATTCTGTTAGTGATGTACTTTCAAAGTCAAATGCCCTCTTATCCTTTTGATCGCATTCGTGATACCGTCATCGGAGCTGCAGTTGCTTTACTCATCCACATACTATTATTTCCACCCGATTCCGTTAAGAAAGCTAAAAACCTTATGAGCAAATTTGCGGACCATTTAACTACGTATTTTTTCAAGACTGCTCAATGGGTTGAAGCCGGTTGCTCCTCGATGGAATCACGGGACATGGAAAAAGAAATTCAACAGTTATTCCAAGAACTGCATCAAGCCACGACTGAAATGGATAAGGCGAATCAAAGTCTAAGTTATCATCTTTTCGCTTCAGAAAAACGTGATACTTTTAAGCGACAAACTCAGCAATTGCAACAACTCCGGCTAGGCTTTGCCAATCTCTCAGATATGATCCGGATTTTTACTGAATGGTCCGAAAGTAAGCACTGGATGGCGGAGGATCAAAAGATTTGGGCAGATCATTTATACACGATTGCCTTACATGTGAAAGAATGGAATTCACATCTCGATAAACGAACCAATTCCAACCTCACTTTTAGTGCTCCTGTCCTTAATATCAAAACACCTTTCACTCTAGAGAAATATCAGTACCCTCTTGCTTTGTATAATAATGCTAACCAGATTATTCAAGATTTCCAAAAGTTAAGTTGAACGAAAAGCTCCCGTTAAAGGCCAGATATTCCTTGCACAAAGGAAAATCTGGCTTATTTAATTTTTTGATAAGGCCTTTTATTTATGGCTGGATTAATATGGACCATAGATCAGTAATATATATGGACTATAGGAGAAAATGTGAAATAATCATTAGTTGGAGGAGGGGACTATGGACGAAAGATCAATTGGAAAAAGCACGATGAGGAAGGAATCTTGGGAAAAGGTAACCGGAACAGCCCAATATACGGATGACTTTTCGAAAATTGGATTACTACACGTCAAACTAGCGGTCAGTCCTCACGCCCATGCAAAAATCATTTCCATTGATTCGTCGGAGGCCAGGAAAATTCCAGGTGTGAAAGCAGTCCTTATAGGTAAAGATCATCCAATTCTAACGGGTTCACCTTTAGAAGACCGCCCTCCTCTTGCAATTGATAAAGTCAGATATTATGGTGAACCAGTTGCAATCGTCGTTGCGGAACAAGAACACGCGGCTGAGATGGCAGCACTGCTAATCAAAGTGGATTATGAGCTATTACCTGTCCTCCTCTCCCCAATGGAAGCCTATCAACCAGATGCTCCTCTCCTTCATGAGCATCTTGCCACTTACAAACGCCACGAAGAGGTCTACCCGGAGCCTGGAACTAACATTGCAAATCGAACCAAAATACGCAAAGGGAATATGGAGGAAGGTTGGAACCATAGTGATCATATCATTGATGTTCACGTTACCTTACCTCAGTCAGACCATGCCGCTATAGAAACACGGTGCTGTACAGCGGAAATTTCGCCTGATGGAAAAGTGATTATCTCTTCCGCTTCACAATCCCCCTATGTCATTCGAAGATCAATCAGTCTTTCTTTTCACATTCCTCTTCAAAAAGTTATCGTTCATACACCTTTGGTCGGAGGATCGTTCGGTGGAAAAGCCGCCATTCAATTAGAATTTCTCGCCTATTTGGCTTCCAGTGCCGTTGGAGGAAAAACCGTTAAACTCGTTAATTCCAGAGAACAGGATATGATTTCTTCACCTGTACATATTGGACTAGACGCTAAAATTAGACTTGGTTGTACGAACGAAGGGAAACTCAAGGCGGCAGAAATTCTGTATTTGTATGACAGTGGAGCCTATTCGGATCGGGGAGCAGTGATGAGTCGAGCGGGAGCCACCGATTGTACGGGGCCTTATCGGATTGACAATGTTCAATGCGACTCTTTATGTATGTATACAAACCATCCATATGCTACCTCATTTCGTGGATTCGGTCATCCGGAGTTAACATTTGCGATGGAAAGAAGCATGGATGTATTGGCGGAACGATTGGATATGGATCCTTTGGAGCTTCGTTTCATAAACGCTATCGGAATAGGGGATACCACGCCGACACAAACCATTTTGAACAGAAGTAACTTGGGCAATTTGCCCATGTGCATTGCAAAATTGAAATCTTTAATTCATTGGGATAACTCGCCCAGAATAAAGCATGAAGGTCACTTCATCAAGGCGAAAGGAGTGAGCTGCTTCTGGAAAAATTCAAGTACACCGACAGATGCAGGTGCTGGGGCTATTATTATGTTTAATCCCGACGGAAGTGTCAATCTGCTTTGCGGAGCCGTGGAAATCGGTCAAGGTACGAGGACCGCGCTTACTCAAATTTTGTCCGAACGGTTAAGCATGGATGATCGGATGATACACATTTCCATGGATGTGAATACCGAAGTTGATCCCCAGCATTGGAAAACCGTGGCAAGCAGAAGCACATTTTTGGTTGGCAATGCTGTTCTTGCGGCAGCTGAGGATGCCATCATACAGCTAAAAGATATAGCATCTCAAGTACTAGAATGCTCTCCGGACGAGTTGGATGTTGGTAAGGGAAGAGTATTCTTCAAAAATGGTTCCGACATCGGGATAGAAGTTGAAAAAATCGCCAATGGATATAAATTCCCTGACGGCCACACGATAGGTGGACAGGTAATCGGACGCGGGAGTTACGCCATGCGAAATTTAACGTTACTGGATCCGGAAACTGGTAAAGGAAACCCCGGTCCCGAGTGGACGGTAGGCGCTCAAGCCGTTGAAGTAGACTTGGACACGAGAGAGTATACCTATAAAATCATGAATGCGGCAACTGTCATCGACGCCGGTAAGGTAATCAATCCAGAATTCGCCCAGAGCCAAATCACTGGCGGTATGAGTATAGGCCTGAGTCTAGCCAGTCGGGAAGTATTTCTTAGTAATGATAGCGGGGCCATATTAAATCCGCAACTACGGACATACAAGTTGATTCGCTATGGGGAGCAGCCGAAGTACTTCGTTGATTTTGTCGAGACTCCTCATTTAGAAGCGCCTTACGGATTGCGTGGAATAGGCGAACATGGTGTGATTGGAATGCCTGCCGCATTGGCGAACAGCTTGTCGACTGCCATCGGTATAGGACTTAATCAATTACCTCTTACGCCCGAAGTGATCTGGAGGACGATCCATGATTCCTTTTGACTTTGAGTATTATAAACCTACTTCAGTTCAAAAGGCCGTGGAATTATTTCAGTATCTGCAAACACAGGGGAAAAATCCTCTGTATTATTCCGGTGGAACAGAAATTATTACATTTGCCCGTAGAAATTTCATTCACCCAAGAGCAGTCGTCGATTTGAAGGCCATTCCAGAGAGCAACGTTACTGAATTACAAAAAGATGGTCTGGTTATCGGATCTTGCATCTCGTTATCGAGGTTATCCGCATCGAATCTGTTCCCGTTACTTAGCGAAGCCGCCCAAGGAGTCGCGGATCAAACGGCCCGGAATAAAATTACGCTCGGAGGGAACATCTGCGGCGAAATCTATTATCGGGAGGCTGTACTCCCGCTGTTGTTGGCAGATAGCCGTATGGTTATAGCAGGACCAGAAGGGATAAAAGTGATTCATATTCATCATGTTTTCTTACAACGGATGAGATTGGAGAAGAATGAATTTCTATTGCAAACGATTACAGATCGTGAATATTTAACTTTGCCATGTATTCATTTTAAAAAAAGGCAAATCGGCAACGTAGGCTATCCTCTCGTTTCCGTGGCTGCGTTAAAAAAGGAAAAACAGATTCGTATAGCATTTAGCGGCGTTTGCGCATTCCCTTTTCGATCTATTGAAATCGAACAAATAGTAAACAACTCAAGATTGTCCTTAGCAGAAAGAATTGATCAGATAATCTGGAACCTTCCGGCTCCCGTTTTAAATAATATGGAAGGCTCTGCCGATTATCGAACGTTTGTGCTCAAGAATACGTTATTCGAAACAGTAAAAAAGTTGGAAGGGAGGTAAAGTATGTCACTACAGGAATCAAGTATGTATCCAGTGAATTTTCAAATTAACGGAGAAAGAAAGACTATACGGGCACGAGGTGCAGATACTCTGCTGTATGTGCTTCGAGATGGTCTCGGTTTGACGGGAAGTAAATCCGGTTGTGACAATGGCGATTGTGGTGCTTGTACAATATTAGTTAACGATATCCCAATGAAAGCCTGCCTCATACTCGCAGTGGAAGCGGAAGGGCAGCATATAACAACGATTGAGGGATTGAAACATTCTCCTGTACAACAGGCCTTTGTTCAAAAGCAGGCGTTCCAATGCGGGTACTGCACTCCCGGGTTTATTATGAACTGTCATGGTTTGGCGAATTTACATCCAAATGCAAACGAGGAAATGGTTCAGTTATGGCTTGAGTCCAACATTTGCAGGTGCACGTCTTATATAGAAATTCATGGAGTGATGAAAACGATCTTTGCTTTTGATAGTCGTATAGAACCAAAATCGTTTGGGGATTGAAGAGAATACTTCATCATTTGTGTGGATACCTATGTCAAATTCCTTTAAACATTCATATCTTGCATCGGCATATGTTTTCAGGAATTACTTCATTAGACTATGGGCATGTACACGAATACGTTGGCCTTACTGATCCAGCTCCGACAGGCGTCCCTCACGTTCATCGTTATCATACTGTTACTTCCATGAATGACGGTCACACTCATATTATTGAAGGAGCAACAGGCCCAGCAATCAATCTTCCCAATGGAGGGCATGTTCATTATTTGGAAGGATTTACAACGATAAATGGCATGCATCCACATACTCATCATTATAATGGAACCACAGGAAATGAAGTTGACTAGACTGTCAGGAAGGTGGCAAAACTAGAATATTCATCTATAATCGATGAATGTTTTGAAAGAAAATGTATGTAAGAGAACTTTCCTATGTTTATTCCTACATGAAGGTAAAGTTCTCTTTGGGTTTTTTGGCTCAAAACAGAAATCAGTGCTTGACGGTATGAACTACGGTTGAAAATGGAAAAACATCTGCCAATCCAGTATTGTTGTAAGTCCTACCAAACA
>NZ_AUGY01000074.1 GCF_000422905.1 Paenibacillus alginolyticus DSM 5050 = NBRC 15375 | reverse complement strand
TGAGATGTATAGGAAGCGGTGGCAGATTGAGGTTTTTTTCCGTTGGATAAAGCAGCATCTTAACGTGCCTAAGCTATTTGGAACAAGCCCAAATGCCATATATGGCCAATTGTACACAGCTCTACTGGTATATGTGTTACTCAAATTTGTGTTCGATCAAGGAAACTCCGTAGTTCATCCAAGTGCCAAGTTAACTTTTGCCGAATTCGATCGGTTATTTAGCATGGACGTTATGCAGCCGGAATGGATCGTTTATTTGACGAGTAATTTAACCTTCCCTTGAATCCATTTATTGGTAGATCAACAGGCCTGTACAAAATACAACATTACACGGACTAGCAAGCAAATGTTTAAACATATATTTAAAATAAAATTTCATATTTTATATTTATATTGAAATATTATTTTGTTATTCCTATAATAATAGATATTCGTTTCAGTTTGTAAACACTTACATGACAGCTTGGAGCTGCGGAAATCATTTTGGCTTTACGAGGGGAGTTATTTAAAGAAATGAGTACAAGTAGCATAAGCGGGAGTCATACAGACCTCAGTGAATGGACGCTTCGGCAAAAAATCGGTCAGATGATCCTTTGTGGATTTGAAGGCACAGGCATGACGGAAGATCTGGAGAACTTTATAGAACAAAACCACATTGGCGGGGTCATTTATTTCGCTCGCAATGTACAGGATACACAGCAAGTTGCTCAGTTATCCGAGCAGCTTCAACAAGTTGCAAAGCGGTCTCAGAATCTGCCGTTATGGATATCCATCGATCAAGAGGGCGGCATGGTGGCTCGTTTGACAGAAGGCGTGGCGCTAATGCCAGGGCAGATGGCACTAGCTGCGGGAGCTCTTGAAGCGAGTGACGGTTCAAAGTCTGCTTATGAGGCGTCCTTTATCTCAGGGCAGGAATTGCGAACGCTGGGCGTTAATATGAACTTCGCCCCGGTTCTGGATGTGAATAATAATCCGGATAACCCCGTGATCGGCGTTCGATCATTCGGGGAGTCTCCGGAACTTGTCGCTGAATTTGGAAGACAGTCGATGCAAGGTTACCAGGATGCTGGAGTCGTTGCAACGGCCAAGCATTTCCCGGGTCATGGCGATACGAATGTGGATTCGCATCTGGATTTACCAATGATCGAGCATTCAGAAGTGCGTATTCGTGCGGTTGAATTGGTGCCTTTCGTTGAATCGATCAAAAACGGCGTGGATGCTATTATGTCAGCGCACATTTATTTCCCCGCTTTAGAATCGGCTAAGCTGCCCGTCACTCTTTCGAAGTCGGTGCTTACTGGACTCCTCCGTGAGGAGCTCGGCTTTGAGGGTGTGATTATGACAGATTGCATGGAAATGAACGCGATCTCCGAACATTACGGCACAGCGCCGGCGGCTGTCATGGCGGTCGAAGCGGGGGCTGATCTCGTGCTGATCAGCCACAGCCGCGACCGCCAGCTCGCGGCGATCACCGCGCTGGAGCGCGCGGTGCGCGAAGGGCGCATGACCGAAGCGCGTATTGACGCTTCGGTCGCCCGTTTGCTCGCGCTCAA
Organism: Paenibacillus alginolyticus DSM 5050 = NBRC 15375; assembly: GCF_000422905.1. GTDB lineage: Bacteria > Bacillota > Bacilli > Paenibacillales > NBRC-103111 > Paenibacillus_E > Paenibacillus_E alginolyticus. Next base: position 41,147 of record NZ_AUGY01000074.1, on the reverse strand, counting down.
GGAGCGGCGCGGCTTGTTTGAAGCGCGGCCAAGTGCAGCGGCCGCACAAGAGGTCGGGACCGCGGCGCACCGCGCGGTCGCCCAGCGCCTCAGCGAGGCGAGCATCACGCTCGTCAAAGACGAGCAGAAGCTGCTCCCGCTGAAGCGGGTGAAGACGCTCGCGGTCACTGTGGCCGCAGCCGTTTCGTCGGGTGTCGACGAAACATACGCGGGCCCCGCGAGCTTGGGGGCTGCGCTGGCCGAGCACGGCTTAGACGTGCTCGATCGCGTGCTGCCGCTGCCGGAGGTGGCAGCGAGCAGCGCTGGGCTGCTCGCCGAGGCGCAGCAGGCGGAGCAGATCGTCATCGGGACGTACAACGCCCGATTCCATCCCGCGCAGGTCGAGCTGGTGCGTGCCCTGGAGGCGCTCGGCAAGCCGCTTGTCGTCGTCGCACTCCGAGTGCCGTACGATTTGCTGGAGCTGTCGGAGATTTCAACCTTCGTCGCGGCTTATGAAAGCCGGCCGCTTGCTCTGCAAAGCGCGGCCAAGTGCTTGCTAGGTCATCTTACTCCGCAAGGCCGACTGCCGGTCTCGCTCGGTCTTGACTATCCTGCCGGATGGAAATGGGAGAGTGGTTTGTGATGCTGCGCTCCTTATTGAATCAAACTTCTCTGACGGTGGCTGGAATCATGTCAGGTACTTCCCTAGACGGCATTGACGTCGCGCTTGTTCGGATTGATGGCTGCGGCGCCCACGCGAAGGTGGAGGTGCTCCACTTTGAGAGCTTCGCCTATGAAGATGAGTTACGGGAAAAGCTTAAAGAATTATGTTCCATCGAACATTCCGATGTGTCGTTACTATGCGGGATGAACTTCGCGATAGCAGAACGTTTTGCCGATGCAGTGTTACGTGCGGCGGCAGCGGCTAACATTCCCATGGAGCATATTGATCTGATCAGCTCTCATGGTCAGACCGTATGGCACATTCCAGTCGCGGATGAAGCGAATCCTTTTCTGCCGAAATCAACCCTGCAAATCGGTGATTTATCCGTCCTCGCTAAGCGGACGGGAAGACCTGTGGTTGGCGATTTCCGAACAGCGGATATGGCGGTTGGCGGTCAAGGTGCACCGCTTGCACCATACGGGGACTTTATTCTGTTCCGCCACGAGGAGAAGGGGCGTATTCTCCAAAATATCGGCGGGATTGGCAATTGCACCGCGATTCCTGCCTCCGCATCGACCGAAGCTCATCGTCTTATCGCCTTTGATACGGGACCAGGCAATATGATTATGGATCAAGTTGTCTTTGAACTTTCACAAGGGCGGCTGACTTATGATGCGAATGGCGAGTGGGCCTCAAACGGCTGTGTAAATACTGAGCTGCTTAATAGCATGCTGGCGCATTCTTATTTCAAACTCCCTCCGCCCAAAACAACGGGGCGGGAGCTCTTTGGTAAAGATTATGCCGCTTCTTATTTGGCGGCTGCTCTTGAGCGAGGATTACCTCCCGAAGACATCGTCGCGACAGCGACATCTTTTACCGCGCATTCCATCGCTGGCGCTTACAAGGACTTCGTTTTTCCGGAGTATAACATTGCGGAAGTGATTGTTAGCGGCGGCGGGGCACATAATCAGACGCTGCTCCGGCTGCTCCGAGAGATGCTTCCAGAACAAATCGTTCTTACCTCGGATGAACTTGGCTTATCAGGTGATGCCAAAGAAGCTGTCCTCTTTGCCTTGCTAGGCAACGATTGGATTCATGGTGTGCCCAATAATCTGCCATCCGCTACCGGAGCTAAGCGTCCTACGATAATGGGCAAGTTAGCTCTGCCTTAGATTCTTTTGATTTTAGGGAGGGCGTGAAGAGTTTAAAAGAAGCGAAATCACGAGGGCTCAGGAGCGCACAGCTGCAGTACTGAAGCTGTGCGGTATTGTGCTGACAGACAATGAAGTGGTTGACTTAGTCTAGTTTCTCAGAAAGCATCTGTAGATATCTTGGCAAGCTTTTGAATCACTTGGTCCACTTTATGAATATGCTGCGACATCTTTTCCGCTGCAAGCTGCTCATCTTTCATCTCAATGGCATCGACGATGTCACGATGTTCCTGAAATAGCTTCTCAGCGGAAGCTCGTTCAGCAAAAAACCATAGACGGCGAGAAGCCTTCATACTTAGCTGCAACCGTTCCGTTAATGACTCCATCATCCCGATCAAGAGGGAATTGTGGGAGGCTTTGGCGATCTCTAGGTGAAAGCGAATGTCGGCTTGCTCGCTTTCTTCTTCGTTTTCAAATGAAGCTTCCATCGTGTTGAGGATCTGCCTAAGTGCCGTCAAATTTTCTTCTGTACGGCGACTTGCGGCTAACGAAGCACAACCCGCCTCTATGAATCTTCGCACCTCCTGTACTTCCTGCAGCGTTTGGCCCTGATCGAAGAGGCTGCTGCTGTCTATCGGCAAGGGGTTCGTAACGAAGGTGCCTCCGCCATGTCGAATATCTACCCATCCCATTGCCTTTAATCCGCTAAGCGCTTCTCTAACCGTAGAACGGCCAACCTGAAAGTTAGCTGCAAGCTCCACGACGGTTGGAAGTTTCGAACCTGGTGCATAAGTTCCGGTCTCGATTTGCATTTTAATTTGCTGAAGCACGATTTCGGAGCCTTTTTGCGGTCGAATCTGCTGAAATGTCATATAATTCCCCCATGAAGTATCTATACATCTATTCAATCATAAGTTAAAATAGAAAAAAAGTCATCTGATCACATGATCAATTGTGTTGAAATAAATGAGTAGTCCCATGGGAGGTATTTATGCTGGATAGCCGAGTAAGACAAAAACTGCAGGATATTGTAGGCGAAGCATTTTTCAAAGATGATATGGAATCGCTTGTCACGCATTCTTACGATGGAACACCTATGCTCCAAGCGCTGCCTGATGGTGTGATCTATCCCAAAGAGACGGCGCAGGTATCTGCGATTATGAAGGTGTTAAATGAATATCGCATTCCGCTGGTCAGCCGAGGTTCAGGCACGAATCTTTGCGGCGGAACGGTCCCCGTTCAAGGGGGCATCGTGATGGTCATGCATCGCATGAATGCGATACTCGACATCGATATGCAAAATTTAACAGCAACGGTTCAGCCGGGTATCATTACGAAGCAATTCATTGAACATATTGAAAATCTTGGCTTATTTTATCCACCAGATCCAAGCAGTATGTCGATCTCGACGATAGGCGGAAATATTGCGGAATGCTCCGGAGGTCTTCGCGGCTTAAAATACGGCACGACCAAAGATTATGTGATCGGACTAGAATGTGTCCTAGCTTCAGGTGAAATTATGCGTACAGGCGGGAAGCTGATGAAGGACGTAGCTGGCTATGATTTAACGAAGCTGCTCATTGGCTCGGAGGGTACTTTAGCTGTTATTACCGAAGCAACGCTTAAGCTAATACCGCCTCCCAAATATAAGAAAACGATGCTCGCTATGTATAAAGATTTATATGGAGCTGCTCGTACGGTATCCAAAATCATTGAAAATCGCATCATTCCAGCTACCCTAGAATTTATGGATAATCCAACGATTCGTGTTGTCGACGATTTCGCCAAATTGGGCCTTCCGCTCGATATGGCTGCTATTTTGTTAATCGAGCAGGATGGAGATATGGAAACCGTTGAGCGGGATATCGAACGGATCTCGGAAATCTGCCGCGAGGAGCTGGCGGATGAAGTTAGCATTGCGAGTAATCAGGAGGAAGCTCTGAAGCTGTTAACGGCAAGGAGAAGTGCCTTTACCGCACTCGCTCGTTTACGCCCAACAACGATATTAGAGGATGCGACGGTACCACGCTCTAAGATTGCTGATATGGTCCTAGAGATCAATCGCATAGCCGAGAAGCATCGTGTGCAAATTTGTACCTTTGGACATGCAGGAGATGGAAACCTTCATCCAACGGCGACGACAGATGCGAGGGATCACGAAGAAATACATCGTGTTGAACTAGCTTTCGAAGAAATATTCGAAGCGGCTATCGGGATGGGGGGAACGATTACCGGCGAGCATGGCGTTGGTTTAGTCAAAGCGCCTTTCTTGGAATGGAAGGTAGGAAGTTCCGGAATCGCCATGATGAAAGGGATTAAGGAAGTCTTTGATCCTCACCATCTTTTAAACCCAGGTAAAATGTTTGCCAAAGAGTCCAGACGCAGGGTGGTGATTAATCGTGGCTAAGCTCGCGGCTGCAACACTTCAAGAAACACTGGTACAGAAGCTGGATTACGAGCAGTTAACCAATTGTATGCGCTGCGGTTTCTGTCTGCCAGCTTGTCCGACATTCAAGGAGACCGGCGTGGAAGCTGAATCCCCTCGCGGACGAATTTCACTTATGAAAGCGGCCGTGGATGGCATTATGGAGCCAGGTATCAGCTTCGAAGACCAAATGAACCATTGCTTGGGATGCCGCGCTTGTGAACCAGCCTGTCCGGCCGATGTGAAATATGGACAGTTAATTGAACAGGCCCGCGATGCGATTGAGACGCATACGAAGCAGCACAGATGGTGGGTAAGCGGTGTACGCAAGCTGGTGTTCAAGGAGCTATTCCCTCATCAAAAAAGGATGAGTTTGTTAGGATCAGGGCTTCATTTCTATAAAAAATCAGGGTTGCAAACCGTCGTTAGGAAAACAGGTGCTGTAAAGATGTTTTCCAAGCACTTATCCGATATGGAAAAAATACTCCCTGACGCTTCAAATAAAGGAATCGTAGAGCAATTGGGTACCTACATTCCGGCAAAAGGGGAAAAGATTGCTACGGTTGGCATGTTCCGCGGCTGTTTAATGGATGTTTTGTTTACCGAAACGAATATCAAAACGGTCAAACTGCTTTCTGAAGCGGGATTTGACGTGGTCATTCCAGAGACGCAGAATTGCTGCGGGGCCCTTCATGCCCACAGCGGTGAGAGTGATCAGGCGAAAGCTTTAGCCAAGAATAACATTCGCGCCTTCCAAGAGGCCGGCGTAGATTATATTGTGTCCAATGCGGGTGGCTGCGGCGCCATTCTAGTGGAGTATGATCATTTGCTTCATGAGGAGCCGGAATGGAAAGAAGCTTCGACTTGGTTCGCTGCGCGAGTCAAGGACATCAGTACGATTCTTGTAGAGCAAGGACGTCCACTCCAGTTCGCAGAGACTGTTGATGGCGGAGCTTCCACTCGCGTTACGTATCAGGACTCTTGTCATCTACGCAATGTGATGAAAGGCAGCAATCCTTCCCGACAGCTTCTAAAAGAGGTAGGCAACGTTGCCTTTATAGAAATGAAAGATGCAGGCTCCTGCTGTGGTTCGGCCGGCATTTATAATGTCACACAGCCCGTTATGGCGAACCAAATTCTGGAGCACAAAATGGAAAATGTGAACGCTACTGCCGCTCAGTATCTGGTTACAAGCAACCCCGGCTGCTTGCTGCAAATGAAGCTGGGTATAGAAAAGCACGGGCAAAAAGATCACATGGAGGCGGTCCATATTGCCGACTTTTTATATGACAGAGTCGTAAAAAATTAAATCCATGTCAATCAAAAAATAAAGGGGCTGTCTCAAAGTGCATGATTGAGACAGCCCCTCTTTTTAATTGTTATTTTTTCATTCTAACTACAAACAGGAGATCTATAATATAATAAAACTCAAGTTGAGTGATCTTTGTTACCACATAAGAAAGTATAAGTTTTCGGTACCCGAAAACCGCTTTCTTATTGGCGATAAAACTTACATCTAAACGCGGTCGCTCATCTTTGATTGGCCTCGATAGAGGTTTTCTCATAACTTATTTACGTTAACGTGATGGAGGCGAATGCTGATGAATATTTTAGTTACCGGGGGAGCCGGTTTTATCGCTTCACATATTGTTGATCAATTGATCATTTCGGGGCATCACGTACATATTTTTGATAATTTATCTACAGGCCGTGATGAAAACTTGAATCCCCTTGCTGTTTTCCATCAAGGGGATCTGTTAGATAACGGATTAGCAGAGGCATTTACCGCTGCACGCCCAGAAGTCGTCATTCATCATGCTGCACAAATCGATGTTCAGACCTCGCTGACTAATCCTTTACTAGACGCTAAAATAAACATTCTCGGAACCATTGCCGTCTTGGAACAATGTAGGGAGCATGGCGTTCGTAAGTTGATTTACGCTTCATCCGCTGCCGTGTATGGAACACCGCAATATTTGGGCGTTGATGAGAAGCATCCGATAAAGCCGCTATCCTTCTATGGTATTTCCAAACATACGCCGGAACACTATATAGAGAGCTTTTCTTCGCTTTATGAGTTGGATTATACGATTTTGCGCTATGCGAATGTATATGGAATTAGACAGGATCCTAAGGGCGAGGGAGGCGTAGTCTCCATTTTCGTAGATAAGCTTCTAACAGGTAAACAACCCTTGATTTTTAGTGACGGAGAGCAAACGAGAGATTTTATTTATGTGAAAGATATCGTTCGCGCAAATGTGGCCGCATTGAGCAAGGGCAGCCGAGGGTTATACAATATCAGTTGGAACGAGCAGACGAGTGTTAACGTCCTTCTTAAGGAAATGTGCGACATCAGCGGAATGAGCTTCAATCCCTCCTACGCACCTGCTCGAGCAGGAGATATCGTTCACAGTCGATTGGATAATCGCGCTGCGCTTGCCGGTTTGGACTGGAGTCCGGTATATACATTAAGAAGCGGCTTGCAAGAGACCTTTGACTATTACAAAGAACAATATCTGGGATAATTAGTTGTTTATTTCCGAATAACCATTAGGTGCGTCTATATGTAAAAACTTGAGTTTGCGGGCTTCTCTTCCAGGGGAGCTCTCTTTCGTTAATTGGATAGAAAATACGGTCAAGCCCTTCTTTTGTTCCTTTCGCAGTTTGTCCACTCTTGTTCTCATCCACGTGTCCTCTTTCCAATTCGCCCTCCAGTCCTCCCATAACAAACCATCCATATAAGGCAGCGCATAGTCGAGTGTATCAAAGCCGCGATTCTGAATCATGGAAAGCTCGGGGTATTGGTTGCTCACGTCATGAAGGAAAGAACGGTAAGCTTCTCTTGTTTGGGTTTGCGTAGCTGCATCTTGAATCCAGTCATCGATATCCCCAACCGTATCCAGGAACATACCGTCCAAGCCTTTGTCTGAGATCGAAGTTTTGATTTCTGACAACAGCAGCTGACGGTAATGTAATTGCCGCAAGTCCATCAAATAAGAGTCCCATTGCTTGAAATGGACACGCTCGCCATGCTTCAATAAGTAGTCCGAAGACAGTAGTTCCTTCACACGAAGGCTGTTCCAGGAAGGAGTTTCCATAACGCTTATATAACCTATAACGATAGTGCCCTTGGATTGAATGTCTTGTATCTGGACCTTTGAGAACAATTGAGGTTCAATAATGATAAGATCTTTGGACTTTAAGTGCATGATTGCTTGTTCCGTAGGTGCACCATAGTAGAGGGAGTAGTCTTTTACGTTTTGAAAAGGTTTAGAAGCTTGGACTTGCTTTTTGAATGGGAAAGAAAAAAAGACCATGGAGACAATAATGGCAGCTGTAACCTGAGATGTCTTCATCGCTTTTCACGGACCTTCCTGAAATTTGGATTAGCTTCATTATATGATAAAATATAACCTACCAACATTCAAACTTATCCTTTCACATACATCAATTATGAAATCTGCAGCTAGATAAATGTAAGGAGTTGACAGCCATGAAACACATAGCTATCGTAGACGACGATAATGTCCTGCTACACATTCTACAGGATTTATTCGAAGTGATAGGTCTCCAGGTATCTGCCTTCAATGACCCTGTTGTTGCGTTAAAATCGATAAAGGAATTGAAACCGGACGCTGTGCTGTCCGATGTACTTATGCCGAATTTAACGGGATTTGAACTATGCCGTGAGCTTCGCTCGGACAAATCCTTTGCCAAGACGCCGATTTTTCTGATGAGTGCGAAGCATTCCATCGGCGAATTATCGAAGTCAATGATGGCTGGAGCCGATGAGTATATCATTAAGCCTTTTCAAATGGATGATATCTTTGAGCAATTGAAACAGTTTTATAAGAAGAAAAATAACCCCATTATTATCAAACCTTTGGATAGTTAGAGTTTGGAGGAAGCGTGATTGATTTTTCGACAAAACCGAAGCTGGTTAGCCTGGTGTGAACTGGCTTTTTTTCTCGCCGTTCTATTTACTATCCATATGGTGTACAACATTGATTGGTTGAATTGGTCACCCAATCCATTTTTATTTGTGACTCTTTACTTTTCTCTCCGCTATGGAACACGCATAGGCGCAGCCTCGGCGATTGGAGCCAGCTTGCTGCATATCTTTACGTACCTTCAGATTAACGGTGACGTATATGGACTGTTTGACCGATGGGATCAGGCGAAATGGTTCGTCTGTTATTGGGGGATCGCTTTATTTGTAGGTCACGTTTCCTCCGATTTACGTTTTCGATATGCCATTCTGGCGGATGAATTTGAGGACAATAAGCAGCAGCTAGCGAAAATGGATACCAGCTATCATGATCTGCTCTTTGTTAAGAAAGCCTTGGAAACGAAGGTCGTCGGTGCTCAAGAAAGCATGTATACCCTCTATAAAATTGCCAAGGCATTAGATTCCGAAGAATCGGAAATTATTTTCACGGATGCTGTACGTTTATGCAAAGATTTAATTCAAGCGGGATCCATCGTAATCTATCGAATGAGCCCCGGCGGTGATGTACTGAGGCTGAAAGTCTATTACGGAGCAGAAACCCATTATCCTTCCACCGTATTCCTAGATCAACCATCCTTATACGCCCAAGTATGCAAGGAGAAAACGATTCAAATGCGACCGGAGGGAGTATCGGCAGAAATTCCCATTCTTGCAGGCCCTCTTCTGGATGAGAATAAGCAAATTATAGGCATTATTGGTTTGAACGGGCTTGATTTTGTTGCCTTGAACAAGCATACGATAGATCTGTTTCGACTTATTCTCACTTGGATGGGTGAGAGCTGTGTGAAAGCGTTCCAAAAGGAACAGAAGTTGAATGAACAACGATATTTCCCCAATACTCGGATCATGAAGCCGGATCATTTCTACGCCAAATTGAATGAAGAAACGATACGTGCAACCGATTTTGCCCAAAATTTCCTGCTGCTGAAGATTCCTATCGAGTTTAGCGAAATGGAAGAGACAGATGCACTGATCGAAATCAATAGCTTAACACAGCAGATGCTGCGTGAAGAAGATGCGATGGCCTACGATTCATTTCGCGGAGAGCTGTTATTTTTACTTCCTGCTACGTCACCAGATCTGGCATCACGTATTGAAGACAGGATTAGGAATCGTTTCAATAGGAGGGTCTCAGAATGAGAGTCTCTCGGAATGTTCGGCATTTTGATGTTTCTCCTCACGCATGGCTTGCCGTGGCAGTCAGTCTACTATTTGCAGTGTTAGATGGACTGCAGATCATTGGGCTTTCTTTTCATTGGATTAGCTTGCTGCCCCATCTCGTCCTTGTAATCATTTATAATAGGCTGCTTCATATCATCACCTTCAGAATCGAAGACCGATTAAGTGCCGGTTGGGTGCAAACCATCATCCTTTTCTTTCCTGGCGTTGGATTTCTGGTTGGATCATTGGTTTTCTTAGGCTTGTTACTTGTTCGCTTTCGGCACGATTTTTACGAGGAATATGAGAACTACGTCTATTATTCTCCGCAATCCATGGAAAGCTATCATATTAATGTGGAAGCGGAATCGAACCGTCTGCCATTCAGGGAAATTCTGATGTCAGGCGAGCCTTTGGGCAAGAAGGAGGCTTTATTTTCCCTCCTCCAATATGAAGGCAATAATAAAGTGCAGTTATTTAACGAAGCCCTGCGCAATGAGGATCCCGAGGTGGTTCATTATGCAGCGACTAGCTTGAACTATTTACATGAGCAATATTTACGAAGTATCAAGAAATGGACCTTGCTTTTGCAGCAGGACGATAAAAGTTGGGAGACATGGAAAGAATTATTGGAAACCTACCGATTATATTTGGGAAGTCATTTATTGACGGAAGAGCTTGCTATGGAAGTCAGGCAAACGTTTAAACAATGGATAGGACGGGGGCTTTCGCAATTTCCCGATGAGCCCCGGTTTATCGTAGAGCTATGTCATCTGGCGCGAATGGAAAAGGATTATCAGACGGCCATCCGCTACGCTGAACAGCTTTCCCATGTAGGAGATTATCGCTATCTGATTTATTTAACTCAAGCAGAAAAAATGTATGCAGAAGGAAAACTAAATGAACTTAGTCTATTTGCACAGCAATGGTTGGACTGCAGCATTGAGGTTCCAGACGAGCATCTGCCTGCGATCCAATTTTGGAAGGAGCTGAAGGAACAAGGTGTCCCGCAAGTTGATCATCTTTACATGCGTTATCGTTAGTGTGCTGCTGCTCGGTGTCGGGCTGCAAACCATACGAACCGTTGACTTGTTTCCTTTATCCTCCGTAAGAAATGTGTATCAAGAGGCACAGTTTCCAGTAAAGAGCTCGGTCCAATCATCCGCAACAGGTGATAAGCTCAGTCTGTATATGTATACAAATCCTAAGGATTCAGTAGGCAATAAGGTCAAAGTCAACCTACAGACAGCACTAGGGCTTGCCAAATTGCATGCGGATTCCATAACAGCTGATGAATTGAGGACAATTAAACCAAACCCCTGGACTGTCATTCTACTTACTGGCGAAGATATAAGCGAGCTGGATCAGACCGTTATCCAGTCCTATTTGAATGAAGGCGGCCGACTTCTTGCCTATACGCGGTTTTATGCGCCGGAATGGAACGACATGCTTGGGATAGAAAGCAATAACGGATTCATTGAAAGAACGATTCACGGCATAGAAGTCAACCAAACCGTATTTCCCGGCTATCCTAATCTTCCAGCTAGCAACGAGCTATTTTCTAACAGTATGTTGGATATTAAGCTTAAGCCGCAGGTTAACATGTATTTATCAGCCGAAGGGACGCCTATGCTTTGGAAAAATAACTATGGGCAGGGGAGCGTCGTATTCTGGAACTCAACCAGCAGTATCCAGAAGGTAGGTCGAGGGCTTATGGTCCAATCCATTGGCCTTGCTCTAGACAGTCTCGTTACCTCACAAGTTGCCATACGAAGTCTGAATATTGACGATTTCCCGTCCCCCGTTCCGCTTGTTGTTAATCCGCTGATTCGTCAGGAGTATGGGCTTAGCACACCTGAATTCTATGAACGGATTTGGTGGGAGGATATGGCTCGTTTCGCGAAGCTTTATGGGTGGAAGTATACAGGCCTCATGATTGGGAATTATCAGAACCAGACGAGTTCGCCTCTCCCAACACTGCTGGGGAACTATCCGAAGATCATGCCTTATTTTGGCAGTAAGCTGCTGGGTCTGGGTGGAGAGATTGGTCTGCATGGCTATAATCATCAATCCCTTGTCACGCCAGAGGAGCCAATTAATAGTAATCTCGGCTATGTTCCTTGGCCCGATAAAGCATCCATGGTCGAAAGTCTTCAGCGCATGGTCGAGCTCGCGAACAGTTTGTTTCCCGGGCATGAGTTGAAGACATATGTGCCTCCGTCCAACGTTCTGAACAAGACGGGAAAGGCAGCGATCGCTGAAGCTGTACCCTCCATTGATATCATCGCTTCCCTGTATTATGCGGGAGAAGAAGAGGGCTTTCTGGAACAGGAATTTGGGGTGGACAGTGAATTTCCGCAATTCACGAATTTCCCCCGGATATCATCCGGTTACTGGCTGGACGACAGCATGAAATTTTACGTAAATGATGTTATTGCTAATTTTGGTCTGGTGAATCACTTTGTACATCCGGATGATGCACTCGATATCAAACGTTCCTCAGGAAAAGGCTGGAAGTTTTTGAGTCAGCAATTCGAAGCCTGGATGGCGTCGCTGGGTAAAAGCTATTCGTATCTTCAACCTTTAACGGTTAGGGACGCCGTGAAAAAACTTAGTATTTACTCGGCTGGGAAGGTCGATGTTCATTACAGTCAAGACGTAATAACGATTACGACCAAGGATGAGCTGGTCCCCATGCATTACACCGTTCGTGTGCCAGCTAACCGAACACCGGAGATTCCCAAGGAAGCTGGTGTACTGACACGTATGGAACATACCGACGGACTTTGGCATTTGGAGGCTCGTCAACCTACTGTGACCCTACAATTGAAGGAAATGAAGCCATGAAAATCGCATTGTTAGTGGAAGGAAGTTACCCTTACGTGTCAGGTGGGGTAGCGAATTGGATTCAGATGTTGGTCTCGGCCATGCCAGAGCATGAATTTGAAATCATTGCGATTTCTTCTTCTCGTCAAGAGGCCTCAAGCTATAAATACAAGCTTCCGCCGAATATTTCAGGCATTCATGATGTTTTCATGATGGACTACTTGAATCTAGAGGAGGGGAAGCCTCCGCGATTAACCAAGAAAGAAGCTGCATCTTGTCTGGAGTGGTTTGCTTTTCAAAAAAATTCCGAGCAATCGATTCCCTGCATTGCTGATCCTAAAAAGCTCGGAAATCCGATCACCTTTATGAAAAGTGAAATATTTTGGGATTTCCTGGTTGCTTCCTATGAGCAAGAAATGCCGAATCATTCGTTTAATAGCTATTTCTGGACGTGGAGATCCATGTACCTCCCCGCCATTTATCTGCTGCAGCAGTCTTATCCGATAGCTGATGTGTATCATGCGGTTTCAACCGGATATGCTGGCTTGATCGCCACTTATCTGCGAATGAAGCATAAGAAGCCATTCCTGCTTACGGAGCATGGCGTTTACGCACGTGAAAGGGAAGAAGAGATTTTGAAATCAGCATGGGTAGATCCTCCCTTCAAAAAAAGATGGATCGAATACTTCTACCATATGTCCCAAGGTGCTTATCACACAGCTGATCGAACCATTTCTCTTTATCAAGGTACCCATCAAACTCAGCTTGAGCTCGGACTTCATGCTGATAAAGCTATGATTATCCCCAATGGCATTGATTATCATAGATTGTCAGTGCTTCCAAGACATACGAGTACTTCCGGTGGAGGGATAGTCTTTGGGGCCTTAGTACGTCTAGTACCTATTAAGGATATTAAGACGATGCTCTATGCTGTTCGGCTTGCCAGTCATGACATCCCTGACATGCGTCTTTGGATAATGGGGCCTACGGACGAAGATCCTGATTACTATCAGGAATGCATAGCCTTAACCCGCAATCTCCATTTGGAGGAGATCGTTACCTTTTTGGGGAAAGTAGCGATTGACGAATATCTGCCCAAGATTGATGTACTCATATTGAGCTCGATTAGTGAAGGTCAGCCCCTTGCCGTTCTGGAAGGAATGGCCGCAGGAATACCATGGATCTGTACGGAGGTAGGCAGCTGCCGCGAGCTGCTGGAGGGGAAGGATGAGCACGATGTCGGAATAGCCGGATATGTCGTTCCTCCTGTTAATCCAAAAGCGATGTCTGAGGCTATGGTGAAAATGTATACACTCCCGGAAGAGCGTACGTATATGGGACAAGTAGGACGCAATCGGGTGGAAGCCTATTATCAGATTGATCATTTTATTGATGCTTACCGGCAGTTATACGATGAGGTGGTTACCTAATGGCGGGAATCGGATTTACCCTACAGAAGTTGTTCCGCGATGACTATCTTACACTAAGAGTTCGGGCTTATACCTATGCTTCTTTCATTGCTGCTGGTCCTTGGATGATATCTGTCGGCAGTATTGCGCTGATTAACTTTATGCTTGTTCACTTTGGTCATATAGATGACGCTCAGCGTCAATTGTTTATTGTTACGGTATCGTATTGTTTCATTTTCTCGCAAATCCTTTCCGGGGGCTGGCAGTTAAGTGTTACAAGGTATTTGGCCGATCATTTTTTTCAAAATCGTCTAGAGGTCGTCACACCTACCTATGTTGGGATAAGCAGGATCATACTCGGTATTTCACTCATTATTGCTGTGATTTTTTATTGGTCGTCCCCCTTATCAATGGTTTATAAAGTGACGAGCGTATTGTTATTTTTCATGGTTGGACAAATTTGGCTGGCCATGGTCTTTTTAACCGCGGCTAAGGATTATAAGATTATTTCTTATTCATTTTTGGCAGGTGTTTTGGTTTCGATTATCGGTGTGATTATTCTGCAGAGGTACCCAATTGCCTTCGAGCAACATGAGCAGGCGACCAACATTTTATTGGGTTTCAGCTGTGGTATTCTACTTACCATGAGCATGCTGGTATTTGTACTGCTGCGCTCATTTCCGGCTAAAGAAGCGACTAATCCCTATGGTTTTTTACATTATGTCGATAAATATCCTTCGCTCCTTTGGATCGGATTTCTTTACAACATGGGCGTCTGGACGCATAACATCATCATTTGGTTAGGACCATCAGGTGTCCGGATCGAGGAAACGTTTAGGTATAGCCCCATCTATGATACCCCTGTCTTTCTGGCAAATTTGACGATTATTCCGTCACTCGTTCTGTTCGTCGTTTCCGTAGAAACGCAATTTTATGATAAATACAAAACGTTTTACGGCTATGTGACCCATGGCGGAACGCTGGAGATGATCACCAAGGCGAAGACGCGAATGGTCGAGGTGCTCTGGCGTGAATTGTATCGTTTGACGAAGCTGCAAGGCCTATTGACGCTATTTATCATTTTAATCAGTCATATGCTCTTAGAAAGGCTTGGCTTACAAGAAATCGTAATCGACATTTTTAAGATGTGTGCGCTAGGAGCACTGATGAATTCCATCATGCTCATTAATATCTTAATCATGCTGTATTTCGAAGATCGTAAAGGAGCAGTCATTACTGGGGGAATCTATTTCACTTTTAATGTGATATTAACTTTTGCACTACTGCCTCTGGGCTTCGATTATTATGGGTTTAGTTACTTTTTGGCTGGGCTTGCAGCGTACAGCTGGAGCGGGTTTCGCTTGCTGACATTCTTGAAACGGATCGAGGTTCATACCTTTATATCACAAAGTATCATTTACAAGGAAGTAAGAGGATTTTTCACCCGATTAAGTGAAAAAGCTTACTGGCGATTTTAAAATTAATAGGCTAAGTTTAGACATTTACAGCTTCCATAGACATCTATGGAGGTTGTTTTTTTTACCACATAAGAAAGTATAAGTTTTCGGTTCCCGAAAACCGCTTTCTTATTGGCGATAAAACCTAATATAGGGATCTTTGGTCGTAGAGCAAAGTCTCTCCGCTTTAGGGATCTTTGGTCGTAGACCAAAGTCTCTCCTCGTTAAACGCGGTCGCTCATCTTTGAATGGCCTCGATAGAGGTTTTCTCATTGTTTCCGCATCACGTTTAGTGGTACTGTTATGTGTATGGACGCTACTAGGAGGCTATATGTTTAATAACGTTAGGGAACTATTATTTAATTTATTTATTGTGTTTCTACCTGTTATTATCTACCCCTATATTATGAAAACAGATCGTGAAAATGGTCATAATCGGGTGATTATTGCCATTGTTTTTAGTTTCACACTCGTGGTCACAATGACGTTTCCAGTTGTACTTAATGGTCTTACCTTTGATTTACGCGCTGTTGCGCTAAGTATCGGCTCCTTATATGGAGGCATTTATGTCTCACTTTTTTTATATGCGGTTGTCCTTGTCTACCGGTTTATCTTAGGCAGTCCCCATCAGATAGCCTATATCATCTCTTTTTTACCTACTTTTTTGGTGATTATCTGGTTTGTTATCAAGTTCCAAGGATTATCATTGATTCAAAAAATGATCTCATCCATTCTTGTTTATGCGAGCATTCGTCTAATAAGCTTGACTACCTATAGTTATCTCATAGGCAATCTTTCTTCGTTAATTCATACAAATTTTCTGTATTTTTACGGGGTGATTGTTGCCCAATGTACGATTTCCGGTGTATTTGTGTATGTACTCGAGACTTTCAAGAGAAATGCCCAATTGCGTGAAGAAATCATAAGAAGCGAGAAGATGAAGATCGTCAGTGATATAGCGGCATCTGTTGCGCACGAGGTTAGAAATCCTTTAACTTCTGTCAGGGGGTTTATTCAACTGATGGGGAAAGATGATCTTACGACATCGAATAGACAATATTATCAAAAAATTTGTTTAGAGGAGTTGGAACGTGCGGAGCATATCATTTCTGACTATTTAACCTTCGCTAAGCCTGAACCGGAAAAAATAGAAGTCATCGAGATGAAGAATGAGATCGATTATGTAGCTAACGTCCTTACTTCCTATGCGAATTATCAAAATGTACAGATCATCAAACAAATCGAGCAAGATGAACTTCTTATTCTCGGTGATAAAAATAAATTGCGGCAAGCGCTAATTAATATCGGAAAAAATAGTATTGAGGCCATGCCTGAGGGTGGGATTTTGACATTTACCGCCCATTCTATTAACGGACATGTTGTCATTTCGGTAGGAGATACTGGCATTGGAATGACCAAAGAGCAAATGAATCGACTTGGAACTCCTTATTATTCCACCAAAGATAAAGGGACGGGCCTTGGTACAATGGTTTCGTTTAGCATTATTAAAAAGATGCAAGGTAAGATAGAGGTTAAGAGTGAAGTAGCCAAAGGGACCACGTATATGATCACAATTGCTAGATTGAACGCTTCCTAGCCAGTGCAGCTTAGCTATCTAGTCGACTTTCTAGCAGCCGCGGGAGTCATCCCTAGTACTCTTTTGAACATGGCATGAAAATGAGGTAAGCTCTCGAAGCCGCACATTTCTGCGATGATGTTAATGTTGAGGTCGTTTTCGCTAAGCAGCTGCTTCGCTCGGATAATTCGTTTGGTCATAATATAGGCGGTAATATTCATCCCAATTAACTGCTTAAATACCCGGCTGAAATGGGCAGGTGTAACGGAAGCTTGCTTCGAAAGTGTCTTGAGGCCGATGTCCTCACAGAAATGTTGATCGATATAGAGCAAGATTTCCCTCATCCACACAGGGGGAGCAATGGAATCACCTACGTTAGGCTTAATGCCAGAATCCAAATCACGATTCAAAAAAAGCAAGAGCTGAAGGAGCTGCAGCAAGATAGCTTGCCGGTGACCCAAACTCTGATGTTTGCATTCATATTGAATGGATTCCAAACACACATCTAGGTGTTGACGCTGGGGGAGTAGAGTTTCAAGCTTGTAATTGCGGTGTTCTGCGGCTTGATCGAAGCAATGCAAATAAGAAAATGAGTCACCCAGATTAGGAACTTGTACGATACTGGGGTTGAAATAAATCGCTGTGGACGTTACAGGCATCTCTCTATCCGGCGTTGCCCGGTGAATCGTATTGCCAGGGATGAGGAAGAGATCGCCTTGCTTCATTTCATAAAAAGTATGATCGATAAAAAAGGTTCCTTTTCCTCGATAAACATACACAATCTCATACCAATCGTGGAAATGCTCAGGGAGCTCGCTTTGCGAGCTCTTTGTGTTTTTGTAGGCATATGAAAATGGGAAGGCATCGTTAGCATCGAACACTTTGCGTACGGGATGCATTAGAATCCTCCTTCAAGTTAGCTTGTAAACCCATGATATCAAAAAACCGTATAATGATGCTAGATATCGTTATTTCATATGATTTATTTGGTGTTACAATAGAGGAAATCGGTACCAAATATGGATGATGAAGAGGAGAATCTCAATGCGGATTGATGCACACCAACATTATTGGAAGATGGATCGGGGTGACTATGGGTGGCTTACACCGGAGCTGTCCGTGCTGTACCGTGATTATTTGCCGGACGACTTATTGTCCCGCCTGCACCAGCATCATTTGGATCAAACCATTGTTGTTCAAGCGGCGCCGACATTAGAAGAAACGGATTACCTATTATCCCTAAGCGAGGAATCAGATTCAATTGCCGGTGTCGTAGGTTGGCTGAATTTGAATGACCCTGACTACCAGATCCATTATAAAAGGTTTAGTCAGCATCCCAAATATGTAGGCTTTAGGGTCATGATTCAAGAAATGCCGAATGCGAGTGTGATACTTGAGCCTCATTTTGTAGAAGCATTACGATATTTTGCTGAAAAAGATGTACCCGTTGATCTGCTTGTCGTATCCCATCAATTGGAGCCGGTGGTTCAGCTTTTGAATTTGGTTCCGGGTTTACGCGCAGTAATTGATCATATGGCTAAGCCGCGAATTGCAGATGGCGTTATTGAGCCTTGGAAAAGCCAAATGGCGGCAATTGCGAAGCATCCAAAACTATATTGTAAGCTATCCGGCATGGTGACAGAAGCCAATCATACGGAGTGGAAGCATGAGGACTTTACGGCGTATATCCAACATGTGATAGATGTATTCGGAACGGAGCGTGTTTTATTCGGCAGTGATTGGCCGGTTTGTTTGCTCGCAGCCGAGTATGATGAAGTTATTGAAGTGCTTACTGAAGCATTGCCAGACAATTGGTCGGAAGCAGATAATGTCCGCTTATTCGGACTAAATGCAAAGGAATTTTATAAGTTATGAAGTATCGTCAATTAGGAAAAACGGGGCTTGATGTCTCCGTGCTGAGCTTTGGCGCCTCTTCATTAGGTTCTGTATTTCGTGAAACGAACGAAGCAACAGCGAATGAACGCATCCCCACTACGCTAGTCAGCACAGCGAACCCTGACAACATTCGCAATAATATTGCGTGGACAGATGAACCAATGGACACAGAGCTGCTTCAGGAGGTGCTGGAGATCCTGGCCCCCATCCACAATAAGTCTTGGATCAGTGGAAGACCCGAATATAACGAGAAGACCTATTTGTAATCGGACAGGGGGAATCAGGTGTGAGAGCAATTATATGTGAACAGGTCGAGAAGTTTAAGCTAGCAGAAGTTCCGGAACCTAGTCTAAGAGCAGGAGAAGCTATTGTTCGCATCAAAAGGATTGGCATATGCGGGACGGATTTGCATGCGTTTAAAGGGAATCAGCCGTTTTTTAGCTATCCGCGTATTCTCGGGCATGAACTGGCTGGTTATATTGAACAGATCGGTGAATGTGTCACTGGGTTGCAAGTCGGTGATCAAGTAAGCATTGTTCCTTATATGCACTGCGGGACTTGTATTGCTTGCCGTAATAGCAAGACAAACTGCTGCACTGATTTGAAGGTACTTGGCGTACATATCGACGGGGGGATGAGAGAGCTGATCTCCTTGCCAGTCAGCCATCTCATCAAGACCGACGGGCTGACGCTAGACCAAGCAGCGATGCTAGAGCCGCTCAGCATCGGAGCCCACGCGGTGAGGAGATCCGAACTTCGCGCTGGTGACAACGTGCTGGTGATTGGCGCTGGTCCAATCGGACTCGGCGTCATGATCCTGGCTAGGCAGCGCGGTGCGAATGTGATTGCGATGGACGTAAACGATGAGCGGTTGGCCTTTTGCCGTGATTGGGCAGGCATCGGCCATACGATTAATGCCTTGCAGCAGCCGAAGGAACAGCTAGCCCAGCTCACGAACGGCGAATTCCCTACCGTCGTATTCGATGCGACTGGGAACGCTAGGTCGATGACGGAGTCGTTCGGACTTGTTGCACATGGCGGCAAACTTGTGTATGTCGGACTTGTTAAGGCCGATATCACCTTCCACGATCCCGACTTTCATAAACGGGAGCTGACCTTAATGAGCAGCCGCAATGCAACTATGGAGGATTTCGATACCGTACGGGCTGCCATGCAAGACGGCATCATCGACATCGCGCGCTACATCACGCACCGTGCAACATTTGAGGATATGATCGACCATTTCGAGATTTGGCTGAAGCCAGAGTCGAAGGTCATTAAAGCGATCGTTAGTTTGTGAAAAAGGCGTGCTCAGTTTGGCTGGGCGCGCCTTTTTTTGTTGTTTTATAGGAAACTAAAGGAAATTATGATAGATGCCGATCTGTGGATAAGTATTGTAAAATGAAAACGGAAATGGAAGGGATACATGTGTTTCACGCACCCGGCATCATCAGATTTTAGCGGAACGTAGAAGCTTTATTTTGCTCAAAATCGCGTAATTCACGTTTTCGCGGAACGTTGATCCTCTATTTCCCACTTTCGAGGTGGAAAAACCGGTAAACCGGCAAAATAGGGCCCCTTCGTTCCGCGTGCGGGTCCCGCATCGACATAATCATCGAAATAACGCCTCCTCGTTCCCCGCGATCCTTAGATTTGCAGCCTAAATGTTCGAAATCACTCCTCAGAGTTTCGCTTTCAAGCCGACCTATAATCCAGTGGATTTGACCACTTTTTTGCTCAGATAAAATACTTTATAAAGCTCAAAACTCACCATATAGACAGCTTCTATAGCGAGTATCGAAACTATCAATTATTTGAATGCTTCATCTAACCTTATAATAAAGCGTAGCTGAAAGTAATACAACCCAATTGATGGAGGCGAATCTCTTTTGAATCAGACAACTGTTGGCATTGAAGAGTTAAGCATCAATACAATAAGAACACTTACAATCGATGCAGTCGAGAAAGCGGCTATGGGTCATCCTGGTATGCCGATGGGTGCGGCGCCAATGGCGTACGCACTTTGGACACAGCATTTGAAGCACAATCCGACGAATCCGAAATGGGTTGATCGTGATCGATTTGTTCTTTCGGCAGGACATGGCTCGATGCTTCTTTATAGTTTGCTGCACCTAAGCGGTTATGATGTAACCCTTGACGACATCAAGGAATTCCGTCAATGGGGAAGCCGTACTCCCGGGCATCCTGAGTATGGTCATACGGCTGGTGTTGAAGCGACAACGGGACCCCTTGGCCAAGGAGTTGCTATGGCTGTCGGTATGGCAATGGCCGAAGCCCATCAGGCTTCCGTCTACAATAAACCGAACTTCCCAATCGTTGATCACTTCACGTATGCGATTTGCGGAGATGGCGACTTGATGGAAGGTGTTTCCTCCGAAGCTGCTTCATTGGCAGGTCATTTGAAATTGGGCAAGCTAATTGTGCTCTACGATTCAAATGATATTTCGCTCGACGGTGAGTTGAACATGTCGTTCTCTGAAAATATTCGGACGCGTATCGAATCCTATGGTTGGCAATACTTACGTGTGGAAGAGCAAAACAACGTCGCGGCCATTTCCGCCGCGATCGAAGAAGGCAAGGCGGATCTAGGGCGCCCGACCCTGATTGAGATCAAAACAACGATCGGCTTCGGCAGTCCGAACAAAGCCGGCAAAGGCGGCCACGGCGGCACGCATGGCTCGCCGCTCGGCAAAGAAGAGCTGCTGCTGACGAAGCAGGCTCTGGGGTGGCCGCTCGAGCCGGACTTCTACGTCCCGGCCGAGGTCTACAAGCACTTCGCCCAACACAAGGAACTGGGCGTACAAGCCCAAACCAGCTGGGAGCAGCTGTGGAACAGCTACCAGGCAGCGTTCCCCGAGCTCGCTCAGCAATTCGAGCTCGTGAGCCGCGGCGACCTTCCAGCCGACTGGAACGCAGATGTGCCGCGCTTTACCCCAGAGAGCGGTGTGATCTCGACGCGCACAGCCTCGGGCAAAGTGATTAACGGCTTGGCGAAGCGGGTACCACAGCTAGTAGGCGGCTCCGCCGACCTAGCGAGCTCCAACTTCACCATGATTAACGACGCCGCGGCATTCAGCGCCGCCGATTACAGCGGCCGCAACTTCTGGTTCGGCGTCCGCGAGTTCGCCATGGGCGCAGCATTGAACGGCATGCTGCTGCACGGCGGAATGCGCGCTTTCGGCGGAACGTTCCTCGTGTTCAGCGACTATTTGCGCGGCGCGATTCGCTTGTCCGCGCTCATGAAGCTCCCTGTTGCGTACGTGTTCACGCATGACAGCATCGCTGTCGGCGAAGACGGCCCGACGCATCAACCGATTGAACAGATCCCGTCCCTGCGGATGATTCCGGATCTGACGCTGTTCCGCCCTGCTGACGCTAACGAAACAGCAGCGGCTTGGGAGTATGTGCTACAAGCGAAAGAAGGCCCGTTCGTATTCGCGCTTTCGCGTCAGAATTTGCCGGTGCTTCCGGGCACGGATCAGCTTGCTTATGCTCATATTCATCAAGGAGCTTATATTTTATCCGATGTTGACGCATCAGCGACCCCTGATATTCAACTCATCGCAACAGGCTCTGAAGTGAGCTTAGCACTTGACGTGAAGAAGCAGTTGGCGCAAGATGGTATTGGGGCTCGTGTTATTTCCATGCCAAGCCGTGAATTGTTCGAGCAGCAGCCTGAAGAAGTGCGAAATGCCATCCTTTTACCACAAGTTAAAGCAAATGTTGTCCTTGAGATGGCCTATCCGGCTGGATGGGAAGAGATTACGGGAGGCGATGGCTTCGTTGTAGGCATCCGTAAATTTGGTGCATCAGCGAAGGCAGATCGAGTAATTCGCGAATACGGCTTTACAGCAGATGCAATCGTTCAACAAATCAAACAGAAGTATTTCCAATAAGAGCCCACAAAAGGGAGAAAAGGCAGGGATACAGGATGAAATTGTTTATCGACACAGCCAATGTAGACGAAATTCGCAAAGCTCACGCATTAGGTGTTGTTGCAGGAGTAACGACCAACCCTTCACTAATTGCTAAAGAAGGTAGAGACTTTTTCGAAACCGTAAAAGAAATCATCTCCATCGTCGGCGATGTACCGATTAGTGCAGAAGTTGTTTCACTGAAAGCGGACGAAATGGTTGAGCAAGGCAAGAAGCTTGCTAAACTAAGCCCGAATGTTGTTATTAAGCTTCCAATGACGTTGGATGGACTTCAAGCGACTAGCGTTTTCAGATCACTGGGTATCCCAACGAACGTAACCTTGATCTTCAGCTCAACGCAAGCTTTGCTTGCTGCACGCGCAGGAGCAACATACGTGTCTCCATTTATCGGACGTTTGGATGATATCAACCAAGTGGGTATGAATCTAATTAAAGAAATCAGCCAAATTTTCCAAGTACACGGTATCAAATCAGAAATCATCTCTGCCAGCGTTCGTCACTCCGCTCACGTGATTGAAGCAGCGCTTGCAGGGTCACATATTGCTACAGTGCCTTACAAAGTTATTGAGTCCATGAGCAAACACCCGCTGACAGATGCAGGGATCGAGAAGTTTTTGGCAGATTGGGAAGGCGCAAACCAAGAAAAGTTTTAAGCGCATTAAGACTCGCTGTAAGAAGCGGGTCTTTTTTCGTAGGTAAGAAAGTATAAGTTTTATTACACTTCGCGTCATCAGTCTTGACAAACGCGCTCGTCCCTGAAGGACGACGGAGTCGTTTATCCTTGTGTCCAATTTTTCTCATCATAGGATATAGTAAATGTAAGTTTTAATCGGAGTTATAAAAGGAGCCATGTCACCATGATTATTAGCGATGTTGAGCATTTTGAGCAGGAACGTCATCTGTGGCCGTCGGCCGTATCACGTGGTATCGATTACATTTTGAATCGCAGGTTAGGTGAGGCGGAAGTTGGTAGGTATGATCTTGAAGGTGATCAAGGTCATTTGATGTTTGCCAATGTGCAGGAACTTATGACCCGTCCCATTGAGGAACAGATGCCCGAGTCTCATAGGATTTATACAGATATTTAGTGAGCGGGGAGGAAAGGCTCAGTTTCTACAAGCTGCATCCTAACGCCAAAGTCGTCGACGATAAGTTCGACTCCCATGATATTGCTTTTTATGAATCGGATCCCTCGCAGCAAGAAACGGAAATTCTTCTGGAGCCAGGTATGTTTGCAGTTTGCTTCCCTTCCGACATTCACCGTCCGAATGGTTCCATTACGGAGTCCAAGAGCAACAAGAAGATCGTCATCAAGATCCACAAAGATCTTCTCCAGCTTTAATTGCCTCTCTTCCCTCTTCCTAACCCCTACTCGAAAGCATCCTCGCCTGCTTCCATTTGCCAAAGCGATAATAAAGCAAGTTTAGCGCTGCGGCCACACTGAAGCTAACCGGAAAGCTCCACCAAATCACATCAAATCCATACTTGTTCGCCAGTACAGTGGCAAGCGGGATTCGGACAAGCAGCAGGGCAATAAAGGCAACGATAAGCGGGAACACAACAGCCCCAGCCGAACGAACTACGCCAGCTACGACGTTAAATACACCAAAGATAATAAACGACCAAAGCGTTATATTATTGATATGTACGCCAATTGCAATCGCTTTGCCCTCAGGAGGAAGGAAGAAACTAACGACCTCACGGTTGAACAAATGAAGAAGAGCGACGATAAGTCCCGTCATCAGGATGTTAACCCCAACACCGGTCCACGTAATCCGATTTACCCGATCCCATTTCCCAGCACCAATGTTCTGCGCGGCCATGGAAGTCACAGCTCCGCCAATTGCCATGGCAGGCATTTGCACATAGCTGGATATTTGCATCGCAACACCGAAAGCAGCCGTCGATTCAGAACCATAGGAGTTCACGAGATGGATGAGAATTAAGTTGCTTAGGGAAACCACGACCATATTTAATCCCATCGGCAGTCCTTTTTGTATCAGCGTCCGTACGATCATCCAGTTGATGCGAAGCAGAGGAATATCCTTTTTCGTAATCCGCAAAAAATACTTTTTCTGGTACAAATACACAATCAACAGCGCGAAGCTGATCAGTTGTGCCACAAAGGTTGCGACAGCCGATCCGGCTATCCCCATTTTCGGAAAAGGCCCCATGCCTTGAATTAGCAATGGATTCAGCACAATGTCCAAAACGGCAGACAGTAGCAGGAAATAGAAAGGAGTCTTGGCGTCGCCAGAACCCCTTAATATGGCCATAATGAGATTAAAGCCGAACATAAAGGGAACGCCAGCGAAAATGATTCGCGTGTATGTCACAGCAAGATCCTTAACATCCGCGGGTGTATTCATCCAACCCAGAATGGTATGGGAGAAAAGCAGCCCGAATAAGGCAACGACGATGGAAAGAATGAGGAAGAAGACTGCACTGGTGCCGACAACTTTTTTAGCTTCTTCTACCTTTTGTCCGCCGAGATTTTGACCAATCATAATAACAGCGGCCATCGCGATACCGAAAATAGAGCTAATTAAGAAGAACATGATAATGTTGGCATTGGATGTTGCCGCAAGCGCACCTTCTCCGAGGTACTTGCCAATCCATACGGCATTGATAGAACCATTAAGCGTCTGGAGCACATTGCCTAACAGAATCGGCAAAGAAAATAAGATCAACGTCTTGGCAATCGGGCCTTCCGTCAAAGACGGGCGTGGCTTTTTCATGGTATTCTCGCTCATGTGGAATCTCCTTGTTATTCATTCAGATACTAGCTTTTAAAGTGCTTCCTTCATTATACCTTCTTCCATCCCATTCCAAAAATAATGGCCTATTTTACGAATGCTCCCTCTATCAATTGGACACAATCTATTTTTTTTAGTAGAGTAGAGAATAAGTCTTTTTGACTTATAGATTGTGGGTTTATATAGGTGGGGGGAATTCAGGATGCTTCGTCTTGGTGAGAAAATAATAGTAATTGCCGATAGTTTAGAACAGAATCTGCCAATAGGCGGGTATGGATATATTATTGCTTACGACCGGAATAACGATAACATTTTCGACTACGTCATTCGTGTCCCCAAGGATAATAAACACTATTACGTACCTGCGACAGATATCGAGCTTGAAGAAGTACTTCTCCATCAGCAGGCGAACCAAGTCGAGAGAGAAGCGTTAATTGACTTCGCGCTTGCCACGAAGAATGAGGAGCTGTTTCGTAAAATTATGAACGGTGATCCAAGTGGACAACCGGAAGTAGAACGAGACAAAGATGTTCAATCAACCGAAGATTTCATTAAACAAATCGGCCTGAAGGCCTGGATTTAATACATGTTTCATCAAACACCCGCCTAGTGCTTACTAGTGCGGGTTTTGTTTTTTAATTTTGTTGCTAAAATCATGAAATGGTGGTACATTAATATCCGAACGCAAAACTATTTTAGTATTTTAGTTCTGAGGTGCATATATGGATGCCAAAAAATTGTTGATTATGGAAGCAGCAAAAAAGTCTTTTTCACTTTTTGGGTACAAAGGTACAACGATGGATCAAATCGCCAAAATTGCTGGTGTCGGCAAAGCGACGATCTATACGTTTTTCGCCAATAAGGAAGATCTTTTGCATGAGATTGTACAGTCGTTAATTGCCGAAATGAAAGCAGGCGCCGATAAAGCAATAGCAGAAGGGGCTACCCCTTTTGAGAAAATTCATAATGCGATTTATGGGGTTCTCGTTTTTCGCAAAGAGCATGAGCTGCTCATTCAATTGGCTCACGAGGTTCAACAATTTGGCAGTCCGGTAACGATTGAAGCGCTGGCCAGTATCGAAACAGAAGTGATCCAGTTCATGAGTGAACATATGGAACGCGCGATACATAACGGCACGATGAAGAGCTGTGACCCGAAGATGACGGCTTTCATTTTATTCAAGCTGTATGTCGCTTTAGTTTTCGATTGGGAGAAGCAGAACCAGAACGTGCCATTAACGGACGAGCGGATTATGAGCACGCTGCAGTTGTATTTTGATAACTTTTTGATGCAATAATTTTTTTTATTTTTATTATGGAGGGGTAATTATGCGTTTTATTAGACCGATGGTTTATTCCGCGATGGCGATTGTCATCGGAACGAGTGCATTTCTTTTAACAACCAAACAGGCAACTAGCCAAACAGATGTAGTTAACCAACTGCATCCTACGGCTTATATTGAATCGAACGAAGTAAGCGCCAGCTTCAAAGTAGGTGGAAGAGTCACTGAAATCCTCGTGAAAGAAGGGGATGCTGTGAAAAAAGGGCAAGCACTGGCCCGTCTGCAAAGCACCGAGATTGAAGCGAAAGTCGA
Source organism: Paenibacillus alginolyticus DSM 5050 = NBRC 15375 (assembly GCF_000422905.1). Lineage (GTDB taxonomy): Bacteria > Bacillota > Bacilli > Paenibacillales > NBRC-103111 > Paenibacillus_E > Paenibacillus_E alginolyticus. The sequence goes on along the minus strand of NZ_AUGY01000074.1, from coordinate 14,290 downwards.
GCAGGCCAAAGCGGCCGTCGCGCTCGCACAAGGCAAGATCGCAGAAGCGCAAGGAGCCACCGCAACCGCTCAAGCGAAGAAACAGCAGGGTATTGCCGGTGTCAACGTGACGGCTGATACAGCCGAGCAGCAGGTGGAACAGGCCAAAGCGGCGGTTAGCGCGGCACAAGCCAAAGTGGATGGGCTGCATAATGGGGCCCGTCCGGAAGAGAAGAAGCAAGCTGAGATTCAGTTCCAGGCGGCTTCCGAAGTATACACCATTGCTGAGCAAAACTTGAATCGGATGAAAGCGATGCTGGAGCAAGGGCTTGTTGCTCAAGCTGACGTGGATAAAGTGAAGGTGAGCTACGAAGAAGCGAAAACGAAACGCGACCTGGCACAGCAGCAGTTAAACATGGCGAATCAAGGACCGCGTGAGGAAGAAATTCGCGGAGCGGAGGCTTTGCTAGCCCAAGCGCAAGCGACCTTGAAGCTGGCTGAAGCCAATCGCGGCAACGTGCAAGTGAGACAGGGCGATGTAGCGGCGGCAGCGGCGGCTGTGCAGCAAGCTCAAGGAGCAATCCAATCGGCGCAATCCGGTGAACAGCAAGCGAAAGCGGCTCAGCTGGAAGCAGAGACTTACTTGAGCTACACAGAGTTGGTTGCACCAGCCGATGGGGTCATTCTTAGTCAATCTGCACAGGTGGGTGAGCTTGTAGGCTCTGGATTTCCTGTACTCTCAATCGAATCGACGGAGAAACGTTGGGCTAAGTTTTACTTGCCGGAGACATCTATTGCTGGTCTGAAAGTAGGCAACAACATCAGCATGACGATGCTGTCAACGGGCGAGAAAGTCGTTGGTACGGTTAAAACCGTAGCGGCTGCGCCGGATTTCGCAATCAAGAAAGCGACACAAACCTCAGGCGAAACGGACATTCGTTCGTTTGGGATCAAAATCGAATTGAACACATTGCCAGACACTGCAACAACAGGGATGACCTTGCAATGGAACGGTAAAACGGAAGGATGATGAAGGAGATGGATCTTCAGATTGGCAAGCTAATTACAGAAGAATGGAAGCACATTCTGAAGGACCGACGTCTTTTTCTGATCTTGTTCTTCGTTCCGATTCTTTATACGGTGCTCTTCGGATCGATTTACTTACACCATAAAGTGACCGAAATGGCCACGGTTGTTATCGATGAAGACCAAAGTCCTCTTAGTCGTCAAATCATTCAAGCCTTCGAGCAAAGTGAAACGTTCCAGATCAAGAAGGAATATCACTCGGAGGAAGAAGTGAAGCGGGCGCTTTCAACGGGAGAGGCCAAGGTAGGCCTTATCATTCCCTCTAATTTCGAAGCGAAGCTGAAGCATGGTGAGACGCTGCCGCTGCTTACCCTGATCGATGGCAGCAACATGATGATTTCGAACTCCGCTACCAAAGGGGCCAATGAAGTCATCACAACCTTCAGCATGGGTTACTCACAGAAAAAGCTTCAACTTAAGCAAGGACTGCAGAATGAAGAAGTGATGAACACACTTTCTCCCATTCCTTTCCGATATCGCATTATGTACAATTCAGCTTTTAACTACAGCGACTTTATGCTGTACGGACTAGTTGGCGCGATTTTACAGCAAGTTCTGTTTCTAGGCATTGCCTTAACCATCACTCGCGAGAAAGATGCAGGAACGTGGCAGCGGTTCGAGGCATGGAGGAGAAATCCGTGGCGCATCGCTTACGCGAAAACGGCTCCTTATTTTTTAATCAATTTCTTTAACACAGCGGTTACCTTCGTTATCGCCTTGTATGCATTTGGCGCACCAATGAGCGGCAGTTTGCTTGTCGGCATGGCCGTCGTTGTTAGCTTTACCTTTGCCGTCAGCGGTATCGGTTATCTAATCAGCTTGTTCTCAAGCAATCAACTCGGAGCGACGCAGACTGCGATGTTAATTGCCGTACCTTCCTTCATGCTATCGGGGTTCACTTGGCCATTCGAAGCCATGCCTAAAGTGCTCCAGGTGCTCGGGCATATGCTTCCGCTCACTTATTTTTTAGATGGCGTGCGCAATGTATTTGTGAAAGGAAATGACTTTTCTGTCATTTGGCATGATTGCATTTCATTGATTTTGACCGGTGCACTCACTTATTTCATTGCTATGTTATTAACTCGTTTCGTTATCTTCTCTAAAAAGAAATCAAAAGATGCCGCTCCGGGCACGCAAGCTGTACTGCCATCCGGATCGAATATCACGTTATAATCGAACCGAAGAGGAAGGAAGCGATTTTTTTGAAAAAAACGCTCATAAGTTTATCTGCAGCCCTGTTACTCCTTTCAAGCACAACGCAAGCTCTCGTATTCGCCGATACTGCCCAAGATCCAAATCAAAATGTATACGTCAATGCGGACGTTCTGGAAACCGTATCTTCCGTGGATCTGACCTATGTACTGGATAAAGCACTGAAAGATTCCCATAATCTTGCCCTGCTAACGCTAAAATACGCTGCTCAAGGCAGTAAAAAGGGCGATTTGGAGCAGCAAATGAACGAAATGGGTTCGGCCTCAATGACGCCCGGTCATTTGCCAAGCACTCCTGCAGAGGTCACCAATACAGGGAATCCACAGCTGCCTAACCTAAACAACCCAACTGATATCGCCTGGACTGTCATGCAAAATACAGCGATAAACCAGATGATGCAGGGGATGGGTGCTCTCGCTGGCGGCATGAATAAAATCATCTCTTCCCAACGCGCGCAAATGAGCACAGCAGCACATCAGCTCGGGACGGATGGGCGGAACTCTCTGCTGCAGTCAGATGAAGCTAAGGCAGGCATCCGCTTGCAAACAATCGCGCAATATGTGCAGCTTCTAGCACAGAAGAAGCAGCTTGATTTCATGAAGGAATACGAAGTTGTGATGGAGAAAGACCTGCTGAAAGCTACGCTTTTCGCGCAGCAAGGCTTGGCATCATCTGACGATGTGCAAACGGTGCAGAAAGCCATTAATAAGCAAAAGGACGATATTACAACCTTGCTGAATAACTATCGTTTGGGGCTTGTGCAGCTTTCGACAGACATTGGGATTTCATACGACCCTGATTTAGTCATCAAGGATATCGAGTCCATTTCTGTAGATCCCATTTCGGAAACAGACACGACTACTTTATTGAAGGCTTCCTATCAGATGAAAGCTTCCGGCAATAACATCGACGAAGCTATGTGGGAAACAGGTCACACAGTTACTCAGAACACTTATGGTGAGACGTATCAAGGCGTTAATCTGGCCATTAACGGGCAGAAAAATGAGCAAACCAAGCTTGAATTGACCAAGAAAATTCAAACGACGTACAACGATGCCAAGAATGCGTATCAAGCCGTTCTTACGGAACAGCGGAACTTGAATGATGTGCAGGCCGATTTGACTAAAATGAATTTTCGCTATAGTGTTGGCGTCATCTCCAAGCATGATCTGAATAAATTCGAGATCAAAGTTCAACAGAATGAAACGGCCTTAGCTGCAGCTAAGCTCAAATATTACGTGTTAAAAGAAAAAGCGAAAGCGATGGATACGGGATTTATCCAATAATTCTTAACCACAAACTCAACCACAGCTTCTTTTTAGTGATGGCCGCCAAGCTAAGCTGAGAAGAAGCTGTGGTTTTTGATTTGTGGTTTTTTCTGGATTGAGTTCGTAAAATATCTGGGATATAATGAAAAGAATGACTAAAAGCTGATTAATTAAAGGGGTGTAGAGAACTTGAGCATAACGAAAACAGATGTCGAGCACGTTGCGAAGTTGGCTAGACTCGACCTGAGTGATAACGAGAAAGAACTATTTACTGAACAGCTAAATGCCATTTTAAAATATGCCGAGCAGCTGAATGAACTGAATACCGAAGGTGTTATTCCGACAAGCCATGCCATGCCGATGGTTAACGTCATGCGTGAAGATGTCGTGAAGCCATCACTGCCAATTGAGAAAGTGATGTTGAACGCACCTGATCACGAAGACGGGCAATTCAAAGTCCCAGCTGTTTTAGAATAAGAACCATTATGAAAGGAAGTGCCTGTCGTTGTCTTTGTTTGATTTAAACCTACAGCAAATTCACGCGAAGCTTCAAGGCAAAGAACTTAAAGTTGCCGATCTCGTGGATCAATCCTATACAAGAATTCAACAAGTAGAAGGCAAGGTTCGCGCCTTTCTTACATTAAATGAAGAGAACGCTAGACAAGCTGCCGCCAAGTTGGACGAGCAGTTCGCGAGCAGCAGTGAACGAAGCCCTTTATTCGGCCTTCCGATTGGGATCAAAGATAACATGGTCACCGAAGGCTTGAAAACGACCTGTGCAAGCAAAATCTTATCCAATTTCACGCCGATCTATGATGCAACCGTGGTTAGCAAGCTCAAGGATGCTCAAACCGTTACGATCGGCAAGCTCAACATGGATGAATTCGCCATGGGCGGCTCCAACGAGAACTCCGCTTTCCATCCGTCCCACAATCCGTGGAACACGGATTACGTGCCAGGCGGCTCCAGCGGTGGCTCCGCTGCAGCAGTAGCTGCAGGCGAAGTCTACTTCGCGCTGGGCTCAGACACCGGCGGCTCCATTCGCCAGCCTGCTGCTTACTGCGGTATCGTCGGACTGAAGCCGACGTACGGACTCGTGTCCCGCTATGGCCTAGTCGCGTTCGCGTCTTCACTCGACCAAATCGGGCCGCTGACGAAGAACGTTGAAGACTCCGCCTACCTGCTGCAAGCCATTGCCGGCTACGACCCGAAGGATTCCACGTCTGCGAATGTGGATATCCCTGATTACCTCAGCGCATTGACTGGTGATGTCAAAGGTTTGCGCATCGGCGTACCCAAAGAATACATGGGCAATGGTATCGACCCAGCGGTCAAAGAGAAAGTGCTTGAAGCGCTCAAAGTGCTTGAAGGCTTAGGCGCTGTATGGGAAGAAGTGTCGCTGCCGCATTCTGAGTATGCCGTAGCGACTTACTACTTGCTCGCTTCTTCCGAAGCGTCCTCGAACCTTGCGCGCTTTGACGGCGTGCGCTACGGTGTGCGTTCGGACAACGCTCGCAACTTGCTGGACTTGTACCACATGTCGCGCAGCGAAGGCTTTGGCCCCGAGGTCAAACGCCGCATTATGCTCGGAACCTATGCGTTAAGCTCGGGTTACTATGATGCTTACTACTTGAAAGCACAACAAGTCCGTACCCTGATCAAGCAAGATTTCGATCAAGTTTTCGAGAAATTCGACATCATCATCGGACCAACGGCTCCGACACCTGCTTTCAAAATCGGTGAGCAAAGCAGTGATCCACTCACGATGTATTTGAACGATATCATGACCATTCCGGTCAGCTTGGCGGGCATTCCTGCGATTAGCGTACCTTGCGGATTCGTGAACGAACTTCCCGTTGGCCTGCAAGTCATCGGCAAAGCGTTGGATGAAGCTACTCTTCTGCGTGTAGCCCACGCTTTCGAGCAGCATACAGATCACCATAAGCAGCGCCCGCAATTGTAGGATAATAGTTCATGAGTAACGAAGGAGGCATTCATTTTGTCGGCAACAGATACCCAATTTGAAACTGTAGTCGGTCTTGAAGTTCACGTAGAGCTTCATACCGCTTCCAAAATATTTTGCGGTTGTGCAACCTCATTCGGAGCACCTCCGAATACGAATACATGTCCGGTTTGTTTAGGTCACCCGGGTGTACTTCCTGTACTTAACCGTCAAGCAGTCGAATATGCGATGAAAGCCGCTATGGCGCTCAATTGCACGATTTCTACACATAGTAAATTTGACCGTAAAAACTACTTTTATCCGGATTCACCAGACGCATACCAAACTTCGCAATATGATCAGCCTATTGGCTTGAATGGTTGGATCGATATCGAAGTGAATGGAGAAAGCAAGCGCATTGGCGTAACACGCGTTCACCTGGAGGAAGATGCAGGCAAGCTGACACACGTTGATGGTGGTTACACCTCTCTTGTGGACTTGAATCGTGCGGGAACCCCTCTGATTGAAATCGTATCCGAGCCTGATCTCCGTTCGCCGGAGGAAGCGCGGGCTTATCTGGAGAAGCTTAGAGCGATTATGATCTATTGCGATGTTTCCGATGTGAAAATGGAGGAAGGCTCGCTGCGCTGCGACGCCAACATCAGCTTGCGTCCATTCGGGCAAGAGAAGTTCGGCACAAGAGCCGAACTGAAGAACATGAACTCGTTCCGCGGTGTCCAAAGAGGACTCGAGTATGAGGAATATCGCCAAGCCGAAATTCTCCGCAGCGGTGACGAAGTCGAGCAGGAAACCCGCCGCTGGGATGAAGCGCAAGGCAAGACGTTATCCATGCGCGGCAAAGAGGATGCGCATGATTACCGCTATTTCCCAGATCCGGATCTCGTCAGCCTGCATATCGACGATGCTTGGAAAGCTAGCGTCAAAGCTTCTATCCCTGAATTGCCTGATGCGCGTAAAGCGAGATACAGCAGTGAGTACGGGTTACCGAGCTATGATGCCGATGTAATCACTTCGTCCATGAAACTGGCGAATTTTTTCGAGGAGAGCTTACAATTTACCCAAGATGCCAAAGCGGTCTCGAACTGGATCATGGGTGATCTGCTCGGGTATTTGAACGCGAATAGCCTGGAGCTCACCGATGTGAAAATCACAGGTAAGGGCTTAGGCGAGATGATTGGTCTGATTGAGAAAGGCACAATCTCCACCAAAATCGCCAAAACCGTATTCAAGGAAATGATCGAATCCGGCAAAGAACCGCAAAAGATCGTTGAAGAGCAGGGACTTGTACAAATCAGCGACGAAGGTGCAATCAAGGCCATTGTTGAGCAAGTTGTGGAGAACAGTCCACAATCGGTAGCGGATTTCAAAGCCGGTAAGGAAAAAGCCGTGGGCTTTTTAGTCGGGCAAGTCATGAAAGAAACCAAAGGTAAAGCGAATCCGGGACTCGTCAACAAATTAATTGTGGAGTGCCTGAAGAGTAAGTGATTAAGTTTGAAGTGGTGATCCGATGTTATGGACGCCACTTTTTTCAGTTAAATTAGCATGTATCATGAGAGGGGAGAACTCTGCTTGTCCATTCAACGACTTCATTTGGAAACTAACGAGGATATTTTGGTCCTATTATCTTTACAAATCGCTTCCTATCGCGTGGAAGCAGAACTTATTGGCTTCGATGACATCCCCCCGCTGAAGGATGGGATTCAATCTATACGTGAAGCAGAGGAAACATTTTATGGTTTTTTCGTTCATGAGAATGATGAGAGTACACTTGCTGGAGCCATTTCCTACTCGCGAGAAGGGGGCGCGGTCACGATCTGCCGCATGATGGTGCATCCGAAATATTTTCGCCGCGGAATTGCTAGGTCGCTTTTACAACATATACTAATGGATCAACAATTAAATGGAGCGACGCGTTTTATTGTATCCACTGGAACGGAGAATTTACCTGCAATCCAGCTATATGAGAGCTTCGGTTTCGCCGTACGTCGAGTATTCACAGTTCCACCGGGAGTTAGCTTAACCACTTTCGAACGACCGGCCATCATCTCCTAAATATTAATTCCGTAGTTCTCACTATCATGTGTGATACAAGGTACTATCAGTATGAGAAAAGGGAGCGGTTACACGATGAGCAATCCTTGGGTTATTGATCAACTCCATATTACGATACGATTAGTTCTGGCACTCTTTCTAGGCGGCTTAATCGGGTTTGAGAGGGAAGTTAGCAGTCATGCAGCTGGCCTTCGTACACATATTTTAGTATGTGTGGGCTCTGCCCTTGTTATGTTGCTTTCTATGTATGGGTTTAGTGCCTTTGTGAACGAAGTGAATGTCCGTATAGATCCTTCGCGTTTAGCTGCACAAGTTATCAGCGGCATTGGATTCTTAGGTGCTGGAACGATTATTTTTAACGGGAGATCGATTACGGGTCTTACGACAGCGGCATCCCTTTGGGTAGTTGCGGGAATTGGCCTTGCTATTGGGGCAGGTTTTTATTATCCGGCTGTTCTTGCATGTTTCATGGTACTCATCTCCCTATGGATTTTGAATAAAGTGGAGCATAAATATTTTAATGGGAAGAAGATTCGTATTCTTAAAATACTGGCGATCGACCAACCGGGGACGCTTGGACTTATTACGACCCTACTTGGTAGACAGAAAGTGGACATCCGTAAGATCGCAATGGAAGAACAAGAAAACGAGAATAAACCGAATCATGTTCTAATTACATTCCACGTCACCATTCCTAAGCCGTCCATTATCGAGACAGTACTTGAAGAAATCAATCAAATGAATGGAGTTACCGGTGTTACCCTCGAAAAAAGTAAAAATTGAAGGGGTCAGCCCATAGGAAGCGTCAAAGCTTATGGACGAACAGAAAGGGGGGAAGTCAGGCATGGACAAAATGACGGATGAGCAACTGATCGACCGGGTCCGTCAAGGTCACTCCGATGCTTACCGTGTATTGGTAGAACGGCATAAGAGTTACATCTATACACTCGTATACCGAATGGTCGGGCATAAGGAAACTGCTGAAGACTTAACCCAAGAAGTGTTCGTTAAGCTGTTTCGTTCATTAGCTCATTTTCGCGGCGATGCGAAGTTCACCACTTGGCTGTATCGAATGACGACGAATCTCGTGACAGACTTTCGGCGTTCACAGAAGCGTAAGCCCTATGAAGCACTGCTCGATAAAATGAAGGGCTGGTTCACAGATGCCCGTGAGCAGCCCGAGGAAATAGCTATGCTGAAGGAAGATCAGGAGCATATGCAGGCTCTGCTTTCCGAACTTCCAGACAAGTATAGATTAATCATGTATTTGTTTCATTATAAGCAGCTTTCGTATCAAGAAATGTCTGAGGTGACTGGGCTGCCTATGAAAACGCTGGAAACTAGACTCTATCGGGGAAAAGCGATGCTAAAAGAAAAATGGTTGGAGGTGAATGCACATGATTCCCAAACATCAGGAAGACACTCGGCTCACGCAATACCTAAATAAACTGCTGGACGAGATGCCGCTTAGCGAACCAAGCCCAATGCTGACGGAGCGTGTGATGCGGAGGATACAATCAGCTAAAATTCCTGAGACTCCAAAGAATCCCCATGTTGGCAAAAGAAAACAATGGGTGAACAGCTTTGTTGCGATAGCAGCGACTATGCTCCTCATGCAATCAGGGATTATAAACAAAATTATGCATATAAATTCGGGGATCACTCAGATAACAGCGTATATCCAGCATTTATCCCAATACTTGTAAAAAAAATAGATAGGAGGCATTAGCATGAATCTGCCCAAAGACAATCCGCACATTCCAGAGTATTCACCCAATCCATCTTTTCAACACTACCCTCCCTATTATTCTGCTCCAAGAAAACGCAAATGGGTCGCAGGCGTACTATCGTTCATTGTCCCGGGAACTGGACACTTTTACTTAGGCCTCATGCAGCGCGGTCTATTTATTATGATGCTTCTCATTCTCGATATTTTTATTATTACATCTTTCGCATCTCGGTCCGATACAAGTGTACCTATGGTAACGCTTTTTGCATTGTTCATTCCTGTGATTTACTTCTATAATCTATTCGATGCGCTTCAAACTACAGACAATGTGAATCGGCGCAATGAGCTTGGCGAGTTCGCGACTGGTCTCTATGATAGCGAAGATCCTTTACAGAAGTTGATCAAAGGCACGAATCTTGGTGTTATTTTCATTGTTGCAGGTGTATTGTTTTTTCTTCTCAGTAACAAGCCTCGTTGGTTTACAGGGCTCTTTGATCTCATGGGCTCGTATTTTGGATCCGTTATCCTCGTCCTTGCTGGTTTGGCTATGTATGTCCTAGATTCCCGTAAAAATAAATAGCCAAATGGTGCTATATGCGCAACCATCATTGACAAAAGTCAATTCACACACGTACAATATAATGTAAGGTTTTAATGACTAACATCAGGTGGTGAGTACCATGGCAGCACATTTAGAACAGGCTTTAGCTAAGTTGAAAACAACAGGTGTTCGGATGACACCGCAGCGGCATGCTATTCTATCCTTTTTGCTGGATTCCATGACTCATCCGACAGCAGATGACATTTACAAGTCTCTTGAATCCAAATTTCCTAACATGAGCGTTGCGACTGTTTACAATAATCTTAAAGTATTTATTGAATCGGGACTTGTTCGGGAACTGACTTATGGAGACAGCTCGAGTCGCTTTGATGCGGATATGACGGACCATTATCATGCTGTTTGTGAGTTGTGCGGGAAGATTTCGGATTTTGAGTATCCGCCTCTTTCGGATATAGAGACTACCGCTGCTGCGCAAACAGGCTTCCGAGTTGGCGGTTATCGACTAGAGGTTTATGGCGTTTGCCCGGATTGTACAGGGATTACCAAGCATTAACTAAAGCAGAATTCCTCATTCGCTGTACCTATGATGTATAATGAAACGTGATCCTACCTTTCGGCTGTAGAGAGGTAAGAACACGTTTTTCTTTTTATATATCGCATAAAAGGAAGTGAAACCTTGCATTCAACACCGACAGATCAGCAATCGAAACGCAGAAGATCAACGAAGAGAATTCTCTTGATACTTGGTCTTTTTATTGGAATGTTTGCCGCAGGTGCAGCTACGTTCTTATGGCAGCAGTTAGCGCCGAACCGGACGAAGGTAGAGCTAGAATATCACGAGTTAAGCAAGCCGGTATTTTATCAAGGGAATTACTATAAGACAAGCGCGATTGGGGAAAAAGAGGGACTGAAGCTTCCGTTAGAGCTTATACAGGAGTGGATGGACCCATCGATTATATATGAAAAAAGCAGTGATTCGGTTATTATCACAACGAAAGATAAAGTATTACGGTTAAAGACTACGGAGCTTTCAGCTTTAATGAACGAGAAACCTATCAACTTATCTTTTCCTGTTGAAAAGAAAGGAAATGACATTTACGTACCCATTGAGCCTCTTCGGCAACTGTATCCTTTTGAAATAAGAGAGTCTGAGAAGTCAGGCGCCATTCTTATATACAAAAAAGGCGACCTCGTCAAGTGGGGGAAGCATGTGGGTGCCGAAGATGCCCAGGTGAGGACATTTGCTTCTATAAAAGCACCGATAGTCTCTACGATTGCAAACAATGAGCAAGTTATGATACTGGCCGTAGAGGGAGAATGGTATCGTGTACAGCAGCAGAGTGGTCCTATAGGCTTTGTGCGTAAAGCTGATATTATGGAAGACCATGAAGAAACCATACCGGCTCAGGAGCAGACGCCAGCTTATGTAGCCTGGAAGCCGCTTAACGGCAAACTGAATCTGACTTGGGAGCACGTCATTACGAAGAATCCCGACACTTCTAAGCTTAGCGATATGCCCGGCTTACATGTTGTTAGCCCTACATGGTTCTCCCTGGCTGACGGCGAGGGGCGCATTAAGAACTTAGCTGACGCATCCTATGTAAAATGGGCGCAAACGCGAAATTATCAGGTCTGGGCGTTGTTTAGCAACGGCTTTGAACCCGATCGAACGTCTCAAGCACTATCGACTTATGATCGTCGTATGAAAATGATTAAACAGTTGCTCGGCTTTGCACAAACATACAATTTGCAGGGCATTAATATTGACTTTGAAAATGTGAATCTCAAAGATAAAGAAAATTTGGTCCAATTCGTCCGCGAATTGACACCTTTTATGCATGAACAGGGTCTTGCTGTTTCCATTGACGTTACACCGAAATCAACGAATGAGATGTGGTCCATGTTTTATGACAGACCTGCTCTTGCCGAAGTTGTTGACTATATGATGCTGATGGCATACGACGAATACTGGGCTTCTAGCCCGAAATCCGGATCCGTTTCATCGCTGCCTTGGACAGAGCGCTCTGTTACCCAACTCTTGGGCAGCGAGAAAGTGCCACCATCTAAGCTTGTCCTAGGTGTGCCATTCTATACGCGTCAGTGGACCGAAGAGACGAAAAATGGTAAAACGACGGTTACCTCCAAAACTTTAACGATGGAAGCCGCCCAGACGATTATTAAAGATAAAAAATTAACCCCTACTTTCTTGGAGGAAACAGGTCAGAACTATGTGGAGTACAAAGAGGGAGAGAAACTCATTCGTATTTGGTTAGAAGATGAAACATCAATCAAAGCAAGGCTTGAACTCGTGAAAAAGTATGATCTAGCAGGAGTAGCCTCATGGAGAAGAGGCTTCGAACAGCCGGCCGCGTGGAAAGTCATTCAAGACGCGTTGCAACAAACTAAGCAATAACAAAACAAAAAGCCGAACCCAAATGGGTTGCGGCTTTTTTTCTCATAATCAATGAGGCTTATGTTCGTGAGCTCTGTCCACTTCGAGCTGAACGGTTTGTGTAGCGGCTGTTTCGTTCTCGGCCGTTGTGTCGTATTGTGGATCAACAGATAAAATAGTTTTACAAAACATACAGCGATCCGTTTTCCCCAGCATTTTCGTTCTTCTTCCGCATTCCGGACAATCAATGACAGTCGCCGATGTAGAAAGCATTCCTGCCCAGAAGTATATACCCATACTTACCATCATACTGATCATACCAATAATCATGAAGACTACAGCGGCGATTCGCCCAGCCTTCCCCCAATCAAAAACGATACCTGCTAGTCCTATAATCATAAGCAGCATTCCACCCATGGTCATAGCGAGACCCCATAAGCGGAATTCATTTACTTTACTTGATCTGAAACGCACGCGTTGTTCCTCCCCATTTAATAGCTATCATGTTTGTATGAATTGTCACAGAAATCAGCAGGAAACTCCTTCTACCATGTAGAATTAGATATAAACAATTTGGAGACAGGAGCTTCGGATACCCATGGGAATCGATAAAGAGCAGTTTTTGCTTAAGTTCCGAAATGACCAGAGAATTATTAGTGTCATGGCGGTAGATAATCCTAAGCAACTTCCTTCACTGACAGATGGTTTTGATACGCTACTTCTTATAGTAACGAACGACCTGAGTCTGAGCAATCATACGACTAATTATATAAGAGACGATTCGAGGATACAAGAAAGATGGGTAGATCCGTCTTCCATAGAGCAATGGATACGTCATGGCATCAACCGAAATATCCTTCACTGGCTGCTAAAAGGGGAGATACTTCTGGATCAGAATACTTATTTAGAAGGCTTGCGTCACAGAATACTCGAGTTTCCAGGGGACTTACGTGAGCACAAACTACTAGTTGAATTCTCCCTTTTTCTACGTAAATATCTGCAGAGCAAGGAATACATCTTAGATGAGCATTTGCTGGATGCTTACAATAATATCCTAGAAGCTCTACATCATTGGGCGCGCATAGTTATTATCGAGGATGGTTATCACCCGGAAATTACCGTATGGAGGCAGATCCGTGCGATTAATCCTGGCGTGTATAAACTATATGAGGAACTGACAATGAGCAAGGAAACGTTGAAACAGAGAGTTCAGCTCGTTCTGCTCGCCTGTGAATTTTCGGTTATGTCAAAAATGGAGCGTTGCTGTGAGGCGTTTATTCAAATACTTAGAGAAAATGAACAGCCATTAAGCACGGATGAATTGCAGCAGCATTCTCAGTTAGCTGAGCTTAGGGCAGAGCTTCCCTTGCTGTTGAATAAGCTGGTGAAAAAAGGGTTAATTAAAGAAGTAGCTGTTCTCGTTGATGAAGAGAATTCAGAAATCGAGTTAAGATATACAAGTGTCTAATTGAACTAAACCCATGAAGAATCAGGTATTATTCTGGTTCTTTTTTTATTCTTATTTTATTGCTTGACTTTGATTGCAATTCTATGATAAATTAACTCTCGCCGCTAAAAACGGTTCGCATTCGAAAGCCAACGCAGTACCAAGATGTAAGCGAAGTAAGAAAAAAGAAAAATAAAAAAAAGCTTGCATTGAGTAGCCTAGATGTGATATATTATAAAAGTCGCCGCTAAACGGATGGCGAAGAAATACGAAAGAAATTGATCTTTGAAAACTGAACAACGAGTGAGTAAGCACGAACGAGAAATCGTTCAAAAAGAGATTGCAAAATCTCGCTAGCAACGCAAATGAGCAATTAAGCTTTCAAATAGTTTTACTATTATGGAGAGTTTGATCCTGGCTCAGGACGAACGCTGGCGGCGTGCCTAATACATGCAAGTCGAGCGGGTTTACCCTTCGGGGTAAGCTAGCGGCGGACGGGTGAGTAACACGTAGGTAACCTGCCTATAAGATCGGGATAACTATCGGAAACGATAGCTAAGACCGGATAATTGGTTTTCTCGCATGAGAGAACTATGAAAC
>NZ_AUGY01000073.1 GCF_000422905.1 Paenibacillus alginolyticus DSM 5050 = NBRC 15375 | reverse complement strand
TTCTACCACATCCTCCGGTAGTGGCCATGATAGCTCCTTTTCGTTTGCACGTTGTAACACCTCGGAGACGGTGTTGCGTGAGCATTGAATACTCGAAGCGATACTGCGCTGACTCAGCCCCATGCTATTGAGCCTTAAAATTTCTCGATACTTGGTCATTTTGATGACCTCCCGTTGGTATTTGTGCACTTGCTAGGCAGACGCACATCTGTACATTCTACCAACGGGGCGGCTCTCTCTACTAACATAGTGGCTCTAATAGATTAACGTGGTGGCTCTCACTCATTAACTCGATGGCTCTATGGCACCGAAATATTCACGTAACGGGGCTTGGACTCATAGGAAATATGGCAGCTCAGCTGGCGCAATTACAGGGTGCTGCTGTGATTGGTATTGATTTATCGGGGGAACGGATTCGAATTGCCGAGCAATGCGGTGTCATTCATGCCATTAGGGGTGGAGAAATCAGCGTGCATGAACAGATTGCCGAATTCACTCTTGGAAAGGGAGTTTCAACCCATATCGAGGCAACAGGGGTGCCTCAAGTGGCCGTCCAAAGTCTCGAGTGGATCGCCAAATTGGGTGAGATCATTTTCCTGGGCAGCCCTCGAGGTGAATATAACACGGATGTAACTGAAATTCTGAACTACTGTCATTTATATGGACGAGGCTGTATTACATTCAAGGGAGCGCACGAATGGCGGTATCCAACGGAGCCTAATGAGTTTGTCAAACATTCTTTGGTTAGAAACTCAAACATCGTATTCGAGCTGATGAAGCAGAAACGGCTGCAGGTCGAACCTTTAATCAGCCATGTGCTGAAGCCGGAGGAAGCGAAGAAAGCTTATGAGGGTCTCCGATTGCATAAGGATCAGTATAGCGGTGTTTTATTTGATTGGAGCGAGACATAAGTCGTAAGAGAGAAGTCAGCGTCACGTTGAGAGATGGAATAAATGAATACGCTTCAGTTATACTTAGGAAATAATGCAGTCGATCATCATCATTCCGCAGGAGGGAAGTACATGGAGACTTGGATGAACAGCATCTCGCCTTTCGTCAGAATGGTCAAAATTCATAAATCCTTCTCTCTGGCGGGTGAATGGATGGATTATGACCATGTATATACTTATATCGAGCAAGGGGAAGCTGAGTTTTTTTTGGACGGGGTCAAATATCAGGTGAAGGAAGGAGACATTCTCCTTATGCCTCCCTTCATGGCGCATATTATTCGCTCAACGTCTGAAGTGCCATTGATCCAATATATCTTTCATTTTGATTTGTATTATGACGAAGAACGAAGTTCTTGGAAGGACCAAACGATTACTGAAGAGCGTAAAGCAATTGCAAACAAGGAGATGCAGCTAGCATATACCTTCCCTATTTCTCACCTGCAGCTGCCGGACCGGATCGAGTTAAAGAAGAGATTCCTGATCATGCAGAGGGAGTTTCTGGATAAGAAATCGGGTTATTCGTTGATTCTTAAGGGGATTTGTTTGGAATTATTAGTTCTTTTTATGAAAGGGCAAATGGGCCATAACGATATAGAAGGTAAAATGACAAAGGGTTGGGTGTTGATTGAAAACACGATCAAATTCATTAA
This sequence comes from Paenibacillus alginolyticus DSM 5050 = NBRC 15375, assembly GCF_000422905.1. Lineage (GTDB taxonomy): Bacteria > Bacillota > Bacilli > Paenibacillales > NBRC-103111 > Paenibacillus_E > Paenibacillus_E alginolyticus. The sequence goes on along the minus strand of NZ_AUGY01000073.1, from coordinate 42,316 downwards.
TGAAAGATATGGGGACCCTGAACTTGATAATCATACGATAAGTAAACATGTCGGAATTTCGACCAATCATTTATCGTTTTTATTTAAAGATCAACTTGGCATTACGATTCATAAATATTTGACCCATATTCGAATCGAGCAATCGAAAATAAGAATGATCGAAGGGAAGCAAACGTTAACCGCTATTGCTGAGCAGGTGGGCTTTTCAAGTATTTATTTATTCAGCCGCTCTTTCAAGGCTACGGTTGGCGTGAAACCCAGTATGTTTATGGCGATGAATTCTCAGCCAACCATTTCTTAGAATAAGATCATACGCATATGATGAGCTGGGCGCGCAAAGAGGTTGGCGTGTTTGCTATCGCGGCCATCTCCGATGAACGGGAAGCAGTAGGGGGAAATCCGCATGAGGCTCCATCTGATACCAATAGGCAACGGAAGCAACATCGTCGGTTCGTTCGAAAAGCTCTCTGCTGTTATGTCCAATCTGTTGAATCGTGACACGCAGATCGCTCTCGAAATGGATGGGGTCTGGAAGATGCCAACGATACAGTCCATGCATGGGCACGGAATCTTCGCCGAACTTCTCTTTGAGGGTCGTATCCGATTTGGAATAGAACGGGTATCCCAGATAGAGAGTGCTGTAGGGCACCTCGACAGGGATCCCGTTTTCTTTTTCATAAAAGCACCAGGCTCCGCCGAAATAATCCTCCGTCCCCGTTCCGCAAAGGGTTGGCCATTCTTCATCTCCGTCCAAATAAAATTTAATTTCCCCTTCACCCCACCAATAGCGCTCTAATGCTGCCCATGCCAAATAGGTGCCAACATATTTTCCTTTCCCCTTGACTCCGTCTAGAATCGTGTAATCTTTGCCTTCCGTTGTTATATTCTCTCTTCGCCATTGGGCGTGAAAGTAAGCTGTATTCTCTGGGAGCGAATCGACAAGCTCATAATGAAATTGATAGAAGAAGCCGTGAATATCCTCGGCGTGTTGATTCTCGATCGTAATTTTGGCTGATTGCCGGAAAGGCATGGGGAAGTAGCAGTTCATACCGCCTGTGGGATTCACGACGATCGGCTGCGAATTCACCTTGCAGCGTTCACCGAACCCATTGCAGAAGAAATCGCCAAGCGGCACCTCAACAGAAGGCAAGGTTTCATCGTCCCAGTAGATGCGGAGCACTAAATCTCTAAGCACAAAATTCCCCTTGGAGGTAGCATTCGTACAAGTAATCCAGAAGTGCTGCACAATGCCAGTTCCTTGAATATCGGCCAGAACGACCGTTTCTCCTTGTGGTAAAGTGATGCACGGCTTGCCTTTGCGGGCAATACCTAAATTGCTTGCTGCTTTCCCTCCTTGTCCCTTCTCTCCGGTCGGATTCTCTGCTGTGATCCAGCGGGTTCGGCCATGTGTCAGGAATGGAGCTGCAGAGAGTTCATGGATAAAGCCTTGATTTTGCGACATAGGAACATCCACCTTTATCATTATAGTTATGCGAACTTGAAAACATTATATAATGAAGGTAAGCGCGTTCATTTAGCCAAAGTTAATTAAAAGTTAACTATTATTGCTGAAAAGGAAGGATTCTTTCTGTGAGCTTTCAAACTGTCTCCCCTTATGTTCGGATTGCGATGGATAGTATCATACAATCTCCTTGGATGTTAAAAGAAAGAATGATTTGGGACTACGAGCTATTATATCTAATGGAGGGGCGGGCTGACATAACGATCGAGGACAAGATCTATGAAGGCAGACCGGGCGACTTGTTTCTGTTAAAGCCTGGACAGAGGCACTCCATCCAGATCATAGGTGATAAGCCGATTCGGCAGCCGCACGTGCATTTTGATTTGTTCCAGCAGGCGGACAGCGGGGATGTGAAGGTATCGTTCAAAATGCTGCAAGATATGGATGATACGGAGCGAAGCTGGTTTCGCAAGGATGAACTGTCGGGCGCGCTCGTTGATCTCCCGAATTATATTCGATTAAGGGAGCCAAGTCGCGTGGAGCAGCAGCTTTTTGGGATCATCTATGAATTTGAAGCGAAGCTCCCATTGTACGAATGGCGTCTAAAGGGCAGTCTGCTGGAGTTAATTACATCTGTAGTAAGGGAGCATGCATGGAACGGACGATTATTTGAAAATAGTCTCCACCAAGAACTGTTATTGGATATTGAGCGATACATCGCGGCTCACGTTCACCGTGAGTTGAAATTGGATGAACTATCGGAGCGATTCCATATCAGTAAATATTATTTGATCCATTTATTTAATAAAGTATTTGATGTAAGTCCAATTCAATATCATCAGAGAATCCGGCTGGAACGTGCCAAGAATATGATCAGGCATACCTTAATGCCGCTTCAAGAAGTCGCTGATCAGCTAGGATTTTCTAGTATTCATGCATTCAGTCGAGCTTTTAAGAAGAAGGTGGGGGTTTCGCCAGCTGGCTTTAGGAAGGAATTCCGAAATGAGCCTCGTTAAGAATTAGGAAGGTCTTCTATTTAAACCAGCCCTTTTTCCAAAACCAAGCGAACATACCGAATCCAATCCCGAACATGATCACGAGAATGGCAAAATAACCCCCGTGCCATTTCAGTTCAGGCATATAAGCGAAATTCATCCCATATAGACCAGCAATGAACGTTAACGGCATGAAGATCGTCGTGATTACGGTCAACGTTTTCATGATGGCATTCATTCGGTTTGAATTCAGAGAGATGTAGCTATCCCTCATATCCGCCGTCATGTCGCGGTTTGAATCAATCATTTCAGACAGCTTGAGCAGATGATCATGAATATCCGTGAAAAAGACGAGCTGTTCGCGAAGCTCGATTCGATCTGTATTGATGACCCTGTACAGCAAGTCACGCATGGGCACGATAGTACGACGCAATTTCAACAATTTGGCCCGAATACCGAAAATATGTTTCATTAAGACTTCAATGGATTCGGCATCAAAATTGTTCTCGATATCATCCAATTGATCTTCGATTTGGTAGACACTTGGGAAATATTGATCCACCAAATTATCAAGAATTAAATACGCCGCATAAATATGACCTTCATTCCGCAAATGTTCTTGTTCTAAAATTCGGCTCCAAGCATCCTCAATTTCTCTGGATTCATGCAAATGAAAGGTCACAATGAAATTGCTTCCCAGAAACATGTCCACTTCTTCAGCATCCAGTGTTAAAGCATTAATCCCATGCATCACAAAAAAGTGAACGTCCTCATAATGATCCATCTTCGGTCGTTGCAGTAAGAAAAAGCAGTCCTCTATGGCCAGCGGGTGAAAGTGAAAATGACCCTTCAGATGCAGTGCTTCCTCCTCGCTGGGATTATGAAAGTCGACCCAATACCACTTAATGTTCGGGCCTAGAAGCTCCTCGAAGGGGACATTATGGAGCACCTTGAAGTCCATAGTCATAGCAAGGGAACGAATCATTATTAAAACTCCTTGGCTTTTATTTTAACTGTTTAATTTTGTACAACATTATTAAATGTATAGGACCTGAGCTTGATATTGACTCTGATATAACGTGTGATGCAGGGAGTGCTTGTGCGAAATCACACAAGCACTTTATTTATGGTTAGCGGATGAAGCGCATGGCTTTCATCCACATGCACGAAGGCGTCGTACCGCCGAGCCATAAGAGAGGGAACGTAATTCCCTCTCTCATGGCCAGGGCGGTACACGACCCCGATGGCACGGTGCCCCAGCACCTCGTGCCCGAGAACGGGATCCTCCTTGCGCAGCAGGAGGATCTGATCGTGCGCGCCGGCGTGATGCATGAGCTCCTCCCAGCTGCCCGGCTGGGCAGGTGGCATTTGCATCGTCGCCATCGGCGCGCCCCAAGATGTCGCGGCGATGACCGTGCCGCGGTAAGTGCCGAAGCCGATGGCGAACACATCGGCTTCGCCGTGCGCTTCGCGCACGAGCTGGCCGACGTTCACCATACCGTCGGCCATCATATCTGTGGCACGCGCGTCGCCGACGTGCGTGTTGTGCTCCCAGACGATGACTTTGGCGTCTGGGCCGTGGTGGTCGGCGAGGCGGCGCAGCGCCTCGACCATGTGTCGGTCGCGGACGTTCCACGATTCCGCGTCGTGACGGACCATGGTGCGGTAGTAATCCTCAGCGTTCACAGCAACAAGCGCGTTCAATTCCGCGCTAAGAGCTGCTTCGCTGTCTTCTTCGTACCGCACGCGTTTCGCGTGAAGCGCTTGAAGCAGCTTCACAACCTCATCTTGACAGCTTTCGCCGTAAAAAGCCGCCGAAACCCCGTAATTTTGCCCCTCCTTCTCATAAGAGTCGAAGCACTCAAATGCCTTCCGCGCTAGAGCTAACTGCTCGGGTGTGCCTTTTTCCTGTAAATAACGTTCGATTTCTTCTAGTGACTCCCATAAACTATAGACGTCCAGACCATAGAACCCGACGCGCTCTTCCATCGGCTTATCTGCATTGTGTTGGTTGAGCCACTCCATCAACGCCCCAACCTCCTCATTCGCCCACATCCAAGTTGGCCAGCGATTAAATGTTTCCATGACCTCTCGGGAGCTCGGCTTTGCATCCTTGTAATGCTTCACATAACGGTTAACCTCATAACATGACGGCCAGTCGCCCTCGACAGCAATAAAAGAAAAACCTTTCTCTTCAATCAATTTACGGCTTAGCTCCATGCGCAGCTTATAAAATTCCGATGTACCATGCGTTGCCTCACCGAGTAAAACGTACTTCTTGTCCCCGATTGCCTCTACTAATACATCCAAATCTTCGGAGGAGCGCAGCCGCACAGCTTGCTGTTTAATCTGTTCTACAATGGCTTCTTCAACTTTCACATGTTTAACTCCTATTCCTAAAGATTTACATTCTGTAGTATGTACAAAAGTGGGTACAAAAAAAGCGATTCGAATGGATTCGCATTTTTGTAACACAATTGGAACATTCCTGTTACAGTTCTCTAACATAGTGGGTGTATTATAATAAACAAGACCCCCCTTTTTTAATATAAACTTTGGACCTGGCCCCGTTGGCTAGGTCCCCTTTTTTTGTCAGGATGCTCGAACCCAATCTTATTCTAGTCATGGGAGGATGATGACAAAATGATTCGCACAGGAGAACGGTTGTACATTCGCTCCTTTGAAATGGGCGACTCGGAAGCTTTGCTGGCGTTGATGCTGCGCAACCGACAGTTGTTTGAACAAGTGGTGCCAACTCGGTTGGAATCGTTCTACACGCTGGATCACCAAACCAGCAGCATTGAGCTCTGGCAGCAGGCGGATAAAGAGGGAAGACGTCATTCATTCGGTATCTTCCTTAAAGGCACCGATGAGCTCATAGGGGATGCCTCCCTTTTCGAAATCATTCGCGGACCGCTGCAGAAAGCGACGCTAGGTTATTGCTTGGATGCAGCATACAATGGCAAAGGTTATATGACAGAGGCCATCCACCTTGTGTTGGATTACGCTTTCGGAGAGGCGGGACTTCATCGGATCGAAGCTGGGGCTATGCCGCATAACACTGGATCTATTCGGGTGTTGGAGAAGGTTGGTTTCCGTCAAGAGGGCTTAGCTAGGGAAAATGTGAAGATTCAAGGCGTTTGGCGGGACCATGTCATGTTTGCTATATTGGAAAGCGACACTCGCTAATCAAATAGAGACCCAGCCCCTTCGGCGATGAGAGGGGGGAGCTCATTTTTGGAAGTTTTTTTCATCATAGCGTGGTAAAATGGTGATGAGCCATGATTAGTTTAGAGAGGGGCCACACCAATGAGTGCCGAAATCGAAAGAAAGTTCCTATTACCCGCGTTCCCTGCGGCCGAACTGGACAATAATGAGATAACGCTAGTTTCAAAGCAGTACATCTATCAAACATATTTGGCCTTCTCGGCGGATCAAGAAATCAGAGTGCGCCAGCTGGTGGATAGTTCTGGATTGTCGCATTTTACACATACGTTCAAATCGGGGCATGGCTTGGTTCGGGAAGAGATTGAATATAACATATCGGAGCCTATCTATAAGCAGTTGCTTGAACGTACGGGGTTAATTCCATTGGAGAAGATTCGCACCACGGTTGATGTACGGGGGCTCCATTTTGAAATTGATGAATATAAACAAGTAGACCTCCTGGTTGTTGAAGTTGAGTTCCCAGATGTTGAAGCTGCGCGGCTCTTTGTAGTACCTTCTTGGTTTGGGAGAGAGTTAGGATCGGAGGAAGAATTCCGAAATAAGTCAATGTGGGTCAAACTGCAGACGACACGATAAACGAAGTTTTGTTTCGATTTCCTTACAATTGGTTAATAATTTTCATCAAGATATTTCCAATTGTAAGGAGGGATATGACGTGAAAAAAGGACTTGTAAGGCGCAGGAAATCGCCTCTAGCCTTTTATCTAGCGGCGCTCGCTGTAACGATTGCCATGAACAGCAAACATGTCTGACAGAATATGTAACAACTATAAGATAAAGGCTGAGTTTATGACCCAAGTGCGGTCAGCGCTTGGTCTTTTCGCTTTTTTCAGAAGAGTTAAAGTGTTAGATTCGTTAGCGAACTATTAGGAAAAATAATGTTTAGCTAAGATTTAAAATAGATGTTTAACAACAATTACAAAGTATGATGGATGTACAGAAATGATAGCTAACATTTTCAGGAATTGCGAGGGAGGCCACCAATGAACCTGATACATTATTACCGCCAGCAGTTTCTCGAATTAATTTCTCAGTTTGAGCCTAATTGGGAAGAGGATCGTCATTATAGATTTGGATTTCGTTGGAATACGAATGCGAAGTCTTATTTTAAAGAATTTTTTCAAATGACTCAGTTTCCGAGTGAACCCTTGTACTTAGTGTATGCGATTGAGCTTCCTGAAAGATACAAAAAGACGAATATTAGTGAAGTAGTCAAAAACGCTTCGTCTTCGTATGAACTGTCCTTATATTTGTTCTCGGATAAGATTCTGTTATCCTCATGTGTTTCTATAGAAAGCCTGCAGCAGACAACATTAGGTTATGTCAATCAAGCACGAGGGGAAATGATTGATCTTGTTTTCTCTGCGATTCAGATGCGTGTCACTTAACTGGTATTATGCAGAAATCATCTATCGCGTATCTCCGTACAACCATCATCAAGCTATTCTCGTGTTTTACTGGTGACAAAGACGAATTCATAAGAATTTAGGTGATAAGTATGAGGAAATACCGGGTGTTAATCGTTGATGACTCCATCGTAATGAGAAATAGGATTGCGACTCTTTTTGAACAAGATGAACAATTTACAGTGGTAGGATTTGCGGTTAATGGTGCCAATGCGCTGGATAAAATTGTAGAGCTTCAGCCAGACCTTGTAACATTGGATGTAGAAATGCCCGAGCTCGATGGACTAGCTGCTTTGCGTCAAATTATGACCTTCCATCCCGTTCCGGTTATTATGCTGAGCAGCTGCACGGAAGAATGTTCAAATGTTGCTTTGCAAGCTCTGGAGCTAGGGGCTATGGATTTTTTTCAAAAAGAGACACTATTCCAAAGAACTCAGAATGCTCTGATAGAAGAAGAATTTCTGTTACGGTGTAAAACCGCGATGAGGAAGAAGCTGTTCCTACGGAATGAGACGAGTATGCTGGGGAAGGAGCAGTCGATCAAAATCCACTTGGAAATGCTTACATTCCTACTTAAAATGGAAGAGGATATGCTCCATTTTCACGATGAGCTGCAGGATCAAATAAAACAACAGAATGGACTTCTCGTTAAATTTCATCAAGAAAATCATAAATTTATCTATACAACGTGGCAGGGCTCCCTATTTGATCGGCTTGGTATTAAGGAGAGAAATGCAGTAGGCAAGGATTTGTTTACGATCTTTCCGAAAGATAAGGCCAATTTCATGGCACCCTATTATCAAGCGGCATGGGACAATGAAGAAGTGATTGACTTCGAAACAGAATGGCATGGTTATTATTACTTAACCGTTCTTCGTCCGATTAGGCGAGATGGTGTCATTACGGAAGTCATTTCGTTGACTGTAGATATTACGGAGTCACGAAGCATGGAGGAACGTATCCGCTATTTAATCCATCATGACCCTCTGACAGGCCTTCCGAATCGACATGGATTAAGTAAATGGATCGAAGACGCCATTGCGCAGCAGGAACGTTTTGCTGTTGTATTCGTGAATTTGGATCACTTCAAACTGGCCAACGAAATCTTAGTTCATGATACAGGGGACAGAATTCTTCAAGTTATGGCACGCAGATTGAAAAATAGCACCATGATCAAAGATGTTTCTGTTTTCAGAGTAGGAAGCGATGAATTTATTGGTTTGGTTAAGCACCATTCGTTAGCTGAACTTGAAGCGTTCGCTCATACCATTGTTCAAAGTATTAATCAGCCCATTCGTATCCAAGATCATGAAATTTATATGTCTCCCTCGATCGGGATTAGCCAGTATCCGCAAGATGATATGGACCCTGATAATCTGATTCGCTTTGCAGATATTGCTATGGAATACGCCAAGGAGCTAGGCGGGAATCGAGTTCAATATTTCAATTCACAAATTTATGCGAAAATAGAACGTAGAATTAAGATAGAAAAGCATTTGCGAAAGGCATTGGAGAAAAATGAGTTTATTCTTGTGTACCAACCGCAGGTCAATCTATTAGAGAATCAGATCATCGGGTTTGAAAGTTTAATTCGGTGGGAAAGCCCTGAACTGGGGCGCGTATCGCCACTAGAGTTTATTCCTATCGCAGAGGAAACGGGATTAATTTATCCGATTGGAAAATGGGTTCTTAGAGAAGCCTGCGGCCAGAATAAGAGCTGGCAGGAGTTGGGTTTTCCCGCTCAGCTATTTGAAAGAATTCCCGATCCATCATTTGAAAATCGATCAATCCTTTGTGAAGGATATCTCAGTTAATCCTACCAATGCAGCCATTGTAAATACGATCATTGCGCTAGCACGTAACCTAAAGTTAGTTGTGATTGCAGAAGGGGTAGAGAACGAAGACGATTTAAAGATTCTGCAGGAATTCAATTGTGACACCGTACAGGGGTATTTATTTAGCCGCCCGGTAGAAGCCATTGAAGTACCCGAGATTTTCGATAGATTTGCGTGCAATCGAATTGCGAATACATAAGAATCATCCTAACGCCATGATAGCGATTATCGGATCAGTGGCGTTTTTGTATTTCATATTTTTGGTAAAAAATAGTGTGGACCTGCCATAATTCGACATATTATAATAGATGATAGAAACAAATTAGGTATAAAGGAGGGATTTTAGTGATTAAGGTGCTTATTATCGAAGACGACGTCATTATAGGACAAATGATAAGCATGTATCTTTCGGAAGATCAATTTGAAGTGAAACAAGCGGTAAATGGACATGATGGATTGCGGGAAATCGTTCAGTTTCAGCCTGATGTGATTCTATTGGATCTCGTGTTGCCAGATTATGAGGGGTTAGAGCTATGCGGGGCCATTAGAGAACTAAGCTCGGTTCCTATTATTGTGATATCCACGAAAACAAACATTAAGGAGAAGGTGGAGGCCTTTAATATTGGGGCTGATGACTATCTGTGTAAGCCGTTTAGCATGCAGGAGTTAAAAGCACGGATCAAAGCCTCGCTTCGCATGGCGGACATACAGGTTTCTGCTGCCGGTGGTTCGGAAGGCACAGAGTCAGAGTCACAATATCCTGACTTTACACTGGATGTAGAGCGCAGGTTGATTGTGATCAAAGATCAAAAAATTGATATCACAAACTCGGAATTTGAAATTATGAAACGTTTTATTCACTATCCAGGCAGAGTGTTTAGACGCGATGAGCTCATAGATACTTTATATCGGATGGGTGAAATCGTGAATGACCGCGCCATTGATGTACATATAACGAATCTCCGTCGAAAAATAGAGCAGAATCCAAAGGAGCCTCAGTATATTAAAACCGTCTGGGGTGTCGGTTATAAATTTGTATATCTTTCAGCTATTTAAGGTGTGTAATTAAGCGATGAGGTGAATAGAAGTGCTCAAAGATCTACTGAACAATTTCTCGATATTGGCTGTTTTTATCTTCTTGTCTATCGAGATTTTCTATTCACCTCGATTTAAAGCCACACCGAGATGGAAATATCGCCTAATCGCTGGTTTGATGCATGGGATCTATGGTGTCATTCTAACTTTTCTTGGCGTACATGTTACTGAAAGACATATATTGGATTTAAAAGCGATTGCCATTCTGATGGCTACATTCATTGGTGGCGGAATTTCTGGTTTTATTGCCACAATGATTATGATTATTGGCAGGACGCTGATAGATCCTTCTGTTTTCTTTCGAATCTCAACACTAGGACTGCTCATATTTGCGGTAACCGCGCTAACCAATCATTACATCCACAGTTATTGGAGGAAATGGACTTTATTCATTATGTGTCCTATCAGCGTCTTGTTCGTTGATATGGTGCTTATTTATCATATTCCTTTTGCCAGGCTAGTCATTCCAGCTTTACTTCTGCATTTGGGAGGCGGCTTATTCGCAGCAGCGTTAATCCGCTATTTCTTACGGGCAGAGGAGCTAAGGAGTCAGGTAAGTCATATCCAACAAGAGTTATTGGATATTCTTCGGCTGCAGCCCGGCATCACATTTAAACTAAAAAAAATTCATAATCAATTTATATATTCCATGATTGATGGCCAGTTGTTACGAAATCTTGGACTGCATCCGCAAGATTTAATAGATAAAAATATCCAATCCATCAAAGGTTTTACTACCGAATTCACAACGTTTATCATTGCGAAATTCGAAGAAGCATGGAAAGGGAACAAAGTTGCTTATGAGGATCAAATAAAGGGGAAGATCGCCTTTACAAACTTGCAGCCTGTATTTGAAGGCGAGCAGGTGGTCGAGATCATCGGCTCTAAGACAGATATTACAGAGAGAATAGCAGCAGAGCGGCGTATTCAGGAGAGTGAAGCGCGTTATCGTATCCTTGTCGAGAATTCACAGGAAGGAATTCTTGGGTTCACGAAGGAAGGCGAGATTACCTCTGTTAATCAAATTGTTTCCCTGATGACTCATGCGTCAACTTCGGACATGTTGGGCCAAAAAATAACCAAGTTTCTCCCGGAGGCCGAGCAAATTCATTGGGATTCCCATTTCCAGGAAGTCATCCTGAATGGCGGTAACGTACGGTTTGAAATGAGTCTTCCGTCCTCGGAGGGTGCTCGAAGAGATTATTGTATCACGCTTTCGGTCTACCATGATGCGAGTGGCGAAATCGATGGTATTGTCGGTACCATACATGATTTCACAGAGGTCACCATGCGGCATGCGGCCGATCAAGCGAACCAAGCCAAAAGTCAATTTATAGCCAAAATGAGTCATGAAATTAGAACTCCCTTGAACGGTATCATTGGCCTTTCTCAACTTCTCGGGAAAACCTCGCTCTCCGACCATCAAAAGGATTATCTACATAAAATAAAATCTTCATCCCATACACTGCTTGGCATTATTAATGATGTTCTTGACCTTTCCAAAGTAGAAGCGGGAAAACTCGAAGTAGAACGTACCGGCTTTCAGTTAGATGAGCTTCTCAAGGATCTCGCCAGTATACTAAGTGTCTTATCTAATAGTCGCCAGATCGAGCTTATTTTTAATACAGCAGCTGAATTGCCCAACCATATTCTCGGAGATCCGCTGAGACTGAAGCAAGTACTGCTTAATCTTTGCAGCAATGCGATCAAATTTACTTCAGAGGGCTATGTGATGCTCCAAATTGAGTTGGAACCACATACGTCCAAAGAAGAAATAATGCTTAGCTTTACCGTAGAGGATAGTGGTATAGGCATATCTCCAGATCGGTTAGCCTTTATTTTTGATCCCTTTTCTCAGGCAGATGGATCTACAAGTCGTGAATATGGGGGAACTGGATTGGGGCTTACGATCAGCCAACATTTGATTGGACTTATGGGTGGGTCTTTAGCAGCTGAAAGCGAAGTGGGTAAAGGTAGCAGATTTACATTTACACTCCCTTTTCAAATCATAGAACTCGCTGATCCAGATGAATGGGATTTAACCAAAGAGCATACGACGTATCAAGTTTTGCTGGTCGAAGATCATCCCCTGATGCGCAGCAGCTTACGGGACACTTTGGAGTCATTCGCCTTAATTGTTTCGGAGGTGCCTTCCTGGAAAGCTATGTTTGAACATTTGAAGACGTTGGGATCCGATGACGACAAGTACGATTGTATCCTGCTTGATATGGAAATTGAAGATATGTATGGCATAGATACATGGCAGACATTTATCGAGTCGATCCAAAGAGATCAAACGCTTGCTGTATGCTTAACTTCCCCGCTTGGCAAAGAAGAAATGTTGAAACTTTCGATAAATGAGAGACCAGATGCTGTCATGGTTAAACCGATTTGCCGTTTGGAGCTCTATCAAACATTGGAATCCTTGTTTAACCCGCACAATCAAACTCCAAGAAGAGGCAAGTCTTTGCAAGCTATTTCCGCAAGTGTTAGCAAGAAAGGGCGGATCCTTCTCGTGGAGGATAATGAAATTAATCAGCAGGTGGCCATGGAGTTTCTAAAGGAGCATGAATTTGAGATCACGATCGCGGAAAATGGCCAGGAAGCTATTGAAAAACTGACAATCGACGACGAATACGATTTGATTTTGATGGATATTCACATGCCGATCATGGACGGCGTTGAAGCGACAGCGCACATTCGGCAGATCCCCAACTATATGAATATCCCCATCATCGGACTGACGGCCAACGTGGTTAAGCAGGATCATGAAGATTATATTCGTTACGGCATGAATGACGTCATTAGTAAGCCTTTTGATATCAAACGTCTCTTTAGTGTGATTAATAAATGGATAGAACTACCTACTTCAATAGAAGCTAGTCAGACGAAAGTAAACGATTTTTATAAGCAAATTGAAGCGATAGATTGGCAAGCTGCACTTGCCCGTCTAGAAGGAAAAGAAAGTATTCTAATCGTCATGCTTCAGTTGTTCAAGAGAAATTATACAACTTTTGTCGAGCAGCTAATGCTGAGTATTCTTGAAGAGGATTGGAAGGCTGTCAAAAGGGCTATCCATACACTTATCGGTGTTGCCGGAAGTATTTCCGCTAATCGGTTACATGAAGCAGCAAGTTATTTGGAACTTGCCATCATGCAAAAAGATGAATTCCATGATCAACTTATCGAAGTGGCGGAGGAAATAAAGCGAATTACCGCATTTATCCCCGATGAAGCTTCTTAGTGAATGGAATTGACTAGATCAATTTCAGATACAAACTTGATAATTTCAGCCATTGTTTGAAAGAGGACCTTGACCGTATGATGAAGGTAAGGAAAGACGTATTACTTTCTCAAACAGGAGAGGGGATTAGCTGCCATGTTTGTTAAGAAACCAGATCTTATGTCACCTATCACGGAAGAGCAGTATGGCCAATTTGAAAGAGACGGGTATTTGCTTATTAAGAAAGGCTGCAGCAGCGATCTCATTGATGCCTTTAATGGACACATCTATGATATTCGAAACCAAGCGGAAATACCCAAGTGGGCTGCCTGTGAAGAAAGCAAGAAGTTCTCCCTGCGATTGTTTAATCCGCACAAGCATGACAGCTTTTCTCGCCAAATGATGAAGCTTCCCATCATCCGAGGTGTGCTGGCTCAATTAATGGGCAGAGAGGCAAACTGTGTGCAAAGCATGTACTTCTACAAGGAACCAGGTTCACCGGGACAGGCCTCGCATCAGGATTATTACTATATCAAAAATGACCCCATGACGATGATAGCTGCTTGGATCGCTTTGGAAGAAGTCGTCGATATCGAAAACGGCTGTCTCTGGGTCATCCCTGGCACACATAAGCTTGGACTGCTGCCTCATGGCGCAGTGAAAAATATTGAAGAGCACGAATCATGGACGGACGAGACAGAAGGCGCAGACCTTAGCAAGCAAATCCCAGTCGAGATGGAGAAAGGAGATATCCTCTTCTTTAGTGAGCTGCTTATCCATTCGTCCAATAAGAATCGAAGCAAGGACCGTTGGCGACGTTCCTATGTATGCCACTACATTCGAGAGGATTCGTTTGTTACTCAGAGGGAAGATTTGAGAGAAAAATTTCCGTTGTACTAATGACCTTGTGGCTGATAGGAACGTTGATAACAAGAAAGCTAACTCTTTTTTCAGCCAAGGCTGGAAAGGGTTAGCTTATTTTATTTACGCATACACATATCAATCAAAAATAACTATAATTAAACTCCCCAACTTACAAATAAAGGAACTTCATACGCTACAGAGAAAAGTGTTAATAGGACTGAAAACAGAAGGAGATCGACGAATGGAAACTGGGTTAGAGAAATGGATCATAGAAGCAGATATTGCAAGTATGCAGCAAGCAATGACTACGGGGAAGGTTACTTCGGAACAATTGGTTCTTATATATTTAACCCGAATAGAAAAGTACGACTCCGTATTAAATACCATTTTAGAAATAAATCCAGATGCTATAGACATAGCTAAAGATTTAGATGAAGAACGAAAGGTGAAGGGCAGTCGTGGTCTCCTGCATGGTATTCCTATTCTGTTGAAGGATAATATCGATACACACGATCGGATGCATACAAGTGCGGGTTCCATCGCATTAGCGGAATCCTTCGCAGCAGCCGACTCCTTCGTGGCGGCACAGCTTCGAGCGGCAGGGGCTGTGCTGCTGGGTAAAACAAATATGACCGAATGGGCGGGCTACATGTCAGGTGATATTTGGGCCGGTTATAGCTCAAGAGGTGGTCTCACCTTAAATCCTTACGGCCTTGGCGAATTATTCGTTGGCGGTTCAAGCTCTGGCTCAGCAGCAGCTACGGCAGCGAATTTAGCAGCAGCGGCAATTGGAACGGAAACATCGGGCTCTATCATCAGCCCTTCCAGCCAGAATAGTCTAGTCGGCATTAAACCAACGATTGGACTAGTTAGCCGAACGGGCATTATCCCAATCGCTCATAGTCAGGACACAGCGGGGCCTATAGCAAGAACAGTTAGTGATGCAGCGATTTTGCTCGGCGCTTTAACCAAGATAGATGAGCGTGATGTTGAGACATTAGCGAGTAAAGGGCGTTCTTTCCAAGACTACACGCCATTCTTAGATGCCAATTATTTGCAGCAAGCTAGAATAGGGATCCCGAGATTTTATTATCAACAATTAGACAAGGCTCGGCTTGATATTGTAGAGGCGGCTATCGCCGTTTTGAAACAAAAGGGTGCTACAATCGTTGATCCGGTAGAGCTCCCGTGCGAACAGACGCAATGGGATGGCAATGTCATGAGGTATGAATTTAAGAAAGACTTGAATGATTATTTATCCAAATTGTCAGGTGAGGTACCCGTCCATTCATTGGCAGACGTTATTGCCTACAATGAAGCACATGCAGATCAAGCATTGAAATATGGGCAAGGAACCTTAATCTGGTCAGAGGAAACAAGCGGGACACTAACGGAACAAGCCTATTTAGACAGCAAAAAGAGGGATAAAGAGATGTCGCGTGAGCTGGGGATCGATCATGCATTAGAGGAGCATCAACTGGATGCACTCCTATTCCTAGGAGCCGAGGATGGGGCAGATCTTGCGGCAAAAGCCGGTTACCCATCCATTACTGTCCCTGAAGGGTATGCGGCGTCGGGGATTATCGCACCAGGCGGGTACATAACGAAGGGACCACAAGGGATCACCTTTGTAGGAACGGCATTTAGCGAACCCGCTTTGATAAAAATTGCTTATGGGTTTGAGCAGGCTACGAAACATCGCATTCAACCCGAGTTAGCAACTGCTGCGAAAATAGAGGTAGAATAAAATGATGAATCTAAGAACGATGGTTGTTGGATTAACCGACGATCATGTGGCTAAGGCATTCATGCGGTTATGGGAACATGAGGATGGAACATTAAAAGTTTGGCGAGCAAGCTCCAACTTCGTATATCGATTTGAAAATAAAGGTAAGAAATTCTTTTTGAGGTTCTCTTTTGAAGGAGAACAGTCCCAGGAGCAAGTAGAAGCTGAGCTTGATTTCATAAACTACTTAGCCTTATCCCATTATCCTACAATTGTACCTATACGTTCTAGCGAGGGTAAGCTAGTTGAAAGAGTAACACAAGTGAAGGGTTATATATTGGTGTTGTGTTCAGTGACGCGGAAGGGGAAAGTTTAGATTGTGATCAAATGAACGATTCGCAGATGGAGTCGTGGGGGAAATCACTCGGCAGCTTACATACATGCTCACAGGTATATGAACCTGCTAAAGAAATAAAGCGTAAGGATTGGCGAGATGGACTGGATCATATTGCAGTGGTAATAGAACGTCATTCACATGAAAAAGAAGCCTTGCTGGAGCTAGATAACCTGAGGATTTGGCTTTATTCTTTAAAGCAATCCAAGCATGAGTATGGTCTCATTCATTATGATTTTCAACAGGATAACATTTTCTGGCATACAAGTACGTCGCAATTTCATATTATTGATTTTGATGATGCTATGTATCATTGGTATGCAATGGATATTGTTGCAGCTCTTGCTGACGTATTGGATAATAAGGAGAGGGATTCCAGCCGTCAGGTAGAATGCTTTTTGAGAGGCTACACGACGATATTTCCATTAGACAAGCAAATGATAGAACACTTTCCAAAGTTCCTACGGTTCTCTAAACTCTATAGCTTTTCAAGAATCCTAACAGCTTTGGAGGATAGTGATCTATCAAATACGCCACCATGGTATGCAGGATTGAGATTAAAGCTCATGACAATGAGGGACGAAATGAGGCTTGGTTTCAGCAACCCATGGTGACCTACTGATCAGCACCGCTTAAGGAGGATTACACCTTGGAAATAAGGCGATTATGGCAACAAGATATACCACAAGTGCAAGCACTAATGATGGACGTGGTGTCACGTCTTCCTTCTGATGCGCTTTATTCGATGGACCGCTTGGAGGCACTATACGAATATGTCCAAGACAAGGGAGAGATGTATGGCACTTTTCAAGGTGAAAAGCTTGTTGCTTATACGGTTATCGCATTTCCCGGTCTAAGTGCCAATAATCTCGGACGTGAGCTTGGAGTGCCGGAAGATGATCTACCAAGAGTTGCTTCTCTGGAAGGATCCATTGTCCATGAATCAGTCAGAGGACAAGGGCTGCAGCGGCATTTTCATGCCTTGAGGGAACAGCGCGCGCGGGAGCAAGGTATGTTACACCTCTACGCAACCGTACATCCTGACAATGCGATCAGTCGGCAAAACTTAGAAGCAGCAGGCTTCTCACTTCAATTCACCCGCCCGATGTATGGCGGTCTTCTAAGACATTGCTATGCGAAGAAGCTTGAAGTACTAGACTAGTAAGTTATTGGGAAACAGCAAGTTCTCTAACCTTTTTCCATGCATCCAAATGCTTTTCCAAATGACCAACTAAGGAATTGAGATCATTCAGAAATTGTTCCTTATCATGCACATCGACGTCAAAAGCATCAACTTGAAAATCACTAGGTGCAGGAATTACGTTAAGCATTTGCAGTAGTTTGGTTTGAATTGGGCTAGATGTTGGGCTACTTGTTGTACTAGTTGAAGCTGCAGATAGCCCGCTTTGTATGGGTGTTTCTGTTTTATTTTCCGAGACTATTTCCTTAGATTTCTCCGCTTTCTCCACTTTTGTCGGAGCTTTTGCAGCCGCAGGCTTAGCCCGTTCTGCTCGGTTGTTTTGGAAGACGGACCAAGTTTCGACCAGCTCATGACCTGTTTTATAGAGAAGCTTCCCTTTGGTGCTTTCCGAAATATCTTTATCTTTGAACATGCGAGCAATCTTTTTGACATCACTGACAGGCATTTCATCTCTGGCAATAATCAAAGCTAGCGAATCGCGGTGCTCAATCGGTAAATCTTTGATAGGCAGCAGCTGATCCTCGGTCAACTTGTCTTTTCGAATTTCTGTGCCGCTTACGATCAGTTTTTTGATTGAATTACCAAACTTTAACAAATCACATTTGTTTTTGATGTAAGTTTCCGGCTTGCCAAGTTTACTAGAAAGGTATTTAATAGAAGAACTGAATTTGGAATCATTCATAAGTTTATGGAAGGCCTCGGCTTCCTCAATGGGGGAAAAGCCTTCCCTCGTCAGATTCTCTGCAATCTGTTCTAAATAAATCTCCAACTCATCCGTTACGGTCGATACGATACAGGACATAGTAGGGCGTCCCAGCATTTTGCTAGCTTTGTATCTCCGGTTCCCGTAAATAATTTTGTATCGATTGTCAGCCGTTGTTCTCACTTTAATCGGAGAGAGTAAGCCAATCTCCTCGATGCTTTTCATTAATTCTTGGAGCGCCTCTTCATCGAATTGATATCGGGGCTGATCCGTATCCTCGTCAATTAAATGCATGGGAATTTCATGTATATCCATATTCATTTCTCCATTCGTTCAGGTTGTCCTTGGATTATTATATAACAAGAAACAAAATCGTGGTAATGCCATTCATGGTACTAGAGATCGGAGGTCAATCATGTTTACCTGTCAAATAAGTGATGAACTCGAATTAAAGCTTTTAGAAGTCAGGCATGCAGATGCCCTATTCCAATTGGTCAATCAGAATTGTGCCTATTTAGCGAAATGGTTTCCATGGGTTGAACAAACAACAAAAGTAGAAGACACAAGGGTTTTCATAGAATCGGAACTTAGCCGATTTGCAAAGAACAAGGGCATTTATTGCGGCATCTTTTATCAAAATGAGATCGTAGGTTGTATTAGTCTACACGAAATAGATTGGGTAAATATGAAAACGTCAATTGGATACTGGCTTGCAGAGGGGTATCAAGGGAAAGGCATCATGACGGATTCTTGTAAATGTATAGTGAATTACTCCTTGAAAGAGTTGAAATTAAACAGGATCGAAATCAGAGCTCGAACAGATAACTTCAAGAGCCGCGCAATCCCGGTGAGGTTGAAATTCAAGCATGAAGGAACAATTAGACAGGCTGAGTGCAGTTATAACACCTTTCACGATCATGAGGTTTATGGGATTTTGGCAAATGAATGGGAGTAAATAGCGTGGAAACTTTAACAAAACGACGTACCAAACTGCACTACGGCTGGATTGTTGTCCTGGTAACTTTCTTCACCTTGATTGTATCTGCGGGTATACGCTCGGTGCCTAGCATCTTCATGCTTCCATTTGAAAAAGAGTTCGGTTGGGGCCGCGCGGATGTATCCTCTGTTGTCTCCATTAATATTTTCTTGTATGGTCTGATGGGGCCTTTCTCGGCTGCATTGATGGAGCGTTTTGGTACCCGTCGGGTGGTGCTGATCTCCCTGATTTGCATCGCGGCCAGCCTTTCGCTGACGCCTATGATCACGGCTTTGTGGCAGTTTGATTTGCTTTGGGGGGTCGTGGTGGGGCTTGGAACGGGTTCGCTTGCCAACGTGCTCGGTGTAACGATCGCGAATCGATGGTTTATTCAGAACAAAGGCGTAGTGGTTGGCATTCTGACAGCCAGCGCGGCTACAGGACAACTGCTGTTTCTGCCGCTTCTCGCTAAAATAACGGTGGACGTCGGTTGGCGCTATGCCATTTATACAGCGATCGCTGTGATTGCGGTGTTAATCCCTGTGGTAGCGATCTGGATGCGCAATCATCCTTATGACATCGGTGCTGCTCCCTATGGATCTGATCAAGTCATCAAGCCTGCCGAATTCAAAGGCAACCTATTTATGACCCCTCTGCTTACGCTGCGAGATGCCAGTAAGAACAAGGCATTCTGGCTGCTTGCTGGGACGTTCTTTTTCTGCGGATTCTCCACGAATGGGTTAATTGGTACGCATCTGATTCCGGCCTGCGGGGATTTTGGCATTCCTGAAGTAACCGCAGCGGGATTGTTGGCGCTCATGGGGATCTTTGATCTGGTCGGGACGACGATGTCCGGTTGGTTGACCGATCGATTTGACGGGCGTTGGCTGCTGTTTTGGTACTATGGGCTTCGCGGAATATCACTGATTTTTCTGCCGGAAGCGCTTGGTTTAGGCTATACGGAGCTTCTTATTTTTGCCGTTTTCTACGGCTTGGATTGGATTGCAACCGTTCCGCCAACCGTGAAGATCGCATCGGATATTTTCGGCAAAGAGAAGGCAGGCATGGTCTTTGGTTGGGTTGTAGTAGCGCACCAGCTGGGAGCATCCTTTGCTGCCTATGAAGCAGGTCTGCTAAGAGATTTGTTAGGCAGTTATTCGCTGCCATTTCTTATGGCGGGCTTCGTATGTATGATTGCTGCCATCATGGCCGTACGAATTCGACGTACAGGAATTGCGGCTAAAGCGTTGTAAAATCAGACAACATGAAGGACTCAGCCAATCTAGGCTAGGTCCTTCTTATTTATTTCAACATCTATTTTGGTAAATTAAAACTAAATTCAATAAAAAGATTGCATCGGAAGGTTTAGAGATGAAATAATAGAGGGTGATGATGTCGAATTGTGACATAAAACTATCATATGACATTAGGAGTAGAGTAGCATGAGAAAGATTCAATACACGATAATAGCTCTAATTTTCGTCATATTAGTTTCATCGTCAGAGTTTGTTCTTACTAAGTATAAGGACTCCTTACTCCATGAGCTTGAAATTACGGAGCACACCCAATTATCCTCAAGAGCTTTGGCTTTACAATCCGTTATTGATCGTAATTTTAATATGATGGTAAGCCTGGAAGCTTATGTGAATGCGAATTACTTGCAAAACAAAGATGATAAAGAAGTCATGGAATACATTGCTTCTCTTTATCTTGGTGCTCAGGGATCAACGTTTAATTTAATTATTGCACCTAATGGAGTTATGAAGTTCGTTTATCCGCTGCAGGGCAACGAAAGTATATATAATTGGGATTTGATGAAGGATCCCCGTGCGAATGTTCAAAAGCAAATTTCAAGAGCGTTGCAAACTAAAAAAATGACAATGGACGGCCCATTTCAATTACTGCAAGGCATTAATGGTATAGTCGCTCGAAAGCCAATCTATCAAGATGGCGTTTTTTGGGGCTTCGTATCTGTGGGTGTAAATCTGGATCAACTGCTTGTCGAAGCAGGAATTAAGAATAGAGATACAGAGGATTTACAGATTTCCATCCGAAATCCTGGAGAACCTGCGTTCTATGGTGACGACTCTATTTTTCAAGAAAATCCAATGATAGCTACCATTGAACAAACGGATACCAAATGGGAGCTTGCTGCGCAACCGCAGGCGAGTGCTGTACAGAGTATTAACAGGCAAATCATATTAATACGCATCTCTTTTATGCTTGTACTGCTAATCGGTCTCATTTTTATCCTGTATATTCTTAGACAGCGGGATAAGTTACGCCGAGCCGTAAATGAGCGAACACAAGAGCTGCAGTTTGCAAATGAGGATTTGACTGCTGCGAATGAAGAGCTTTTGGCAGGACAACAGGAACTGCACGATTCAACCAAACGCTTGCTGGAATCCGAACAAATGCTATCCTACATGGCTTATCATGATGTTTTGACGGGAATACATAATCGAGCCCATTTTCAAATGATTTTAAAAGAACAAATTGTTCACAATGAAATTAATCGTACATCTCTTGCTATGCTTTTCTTTGATCTAGATAACTTCAAGATGGTCAATGACTCGCATGGTCATCATATGGGTGATCTGATGCTGCAGGAGGTTGCTAATCGTATTGGGCAATCGAACCTTTCCTACCATACATTTGCTAGATTTGGCGGAGACGAGTTTGCCATTCTGCTAGAAGATTGTCCAAATGAGAAGGAGATTCAGGTCTTCTGTGAACAATTAATAGATATCCTAAAACCGCCTTGTTTGTTATTGAATCGCTCTTTTTTCATTAGTGCCAGTATTGGTATCGTGCAGTATCCTTATGGGGGCGTGACTTGGGAGGCATTGCTTAAGAATGCCGATATTGCCATGTACATAGCCAAAAAAGAGAGCGGCAGCTCATACAGCTTCTTTAATCAGCAGATGGCAATGAATTCATTATCAAAGCTGGAGATGGGAAATCATCTGCGTCAGTCGCTTGACCGGAATGAACTCGAAATTGTGTATCAACCGCAGGTAGATTGTTTATTAGGTAAAATTATTGGCGTTGAAGCACTTTTGCGTTGGAATCATACGACCAAAGGTTATATTTCTCCAGCTGACTTCATTCCACTTGCAGAAGAGATAGGTACCATTGCTAGCATTGGCGAATGGGTGTTGAGAGGTGCTTGCAAGCAGATGAAGGCTTGGCACAGCACGACGGTTGAACCTTTAGCTATTTCTGTCAATCTATCGGTCAAACAGCTGAATGATGAACGTTTTGTTGATAAAGTGAAACGAATTTTAGAGGAAACAGGCTTGGAAGCTAAGTATTTGGAAATGGAAATAACCGAAAATTTCGCCATGCAGGATGAACAGCTGGACGCACTTAGCAAGCTTCGCGGGCTGGGCATTGCGATATCCGTCGACGATTTCGGTACGCATTACTCCTCTCTAAGTTATTTAAAAAGGTTTCCCGTCACTAAGATCAAATTGGATCAATCCTTTGTCCGCGGCGTACAAACGGATGACAAGGACCGTGCGATGATCAAAGCGATTATTTCCGTAGCCAATTCGTTTCAACTGCAAATTATTGCGGAAGGTGTTGAAACGGAAGAACAGGCGGGTTTCTTAGTCGCTAATGGCTGCAGCCAAATTCAAGGCTATTACTTCTACCGGCCTATGACTGCCGAGCAAGTGCTGCCAATGTTGCAGGAATGTTTACAGAATAAGCTTGCCTTTCTTGAATCAAATCCAGCTGGCCATATTCAATAAAGAACAAACAAAAATCTCCTCCGCTGAAGGCAGCGAAGGAGATTTTTTCTGTTTTAGAGTTGAACGATTTGTTTTTGTTTATTTTTGAAATAGACCCAATGTTTGAAGCCGATCTCTTTTAACGTTTTGCGGACTTCTTCCCAATCATCAGCAACACGGCTAGGCAGATGAGCATCAGAGCCGAAGGTCACTTCAACGCCATAATGCAGCGCTTGCTCCAGTATTTCATGAGAAGGGTACCAGCCGCCTACGTCCTTCGTCTTTCCAGAAGTATTGATTTCAATCGCTACACCAGCTTCTCCGATGATCTTCAACGTTTCGTTAACCTTAGGTGTGGAGATATCAGAAAAGGCTGGATAGAAGCCTTTCATGGCATCGATATGGCCAAGAATATGGAACATGCCGGAACGTGCGGATTCCGCAATAAGGTCATAATACTCTTCTTTATGCTGAATTTTCTGCTCTTCATTTAAATGTTTCCACCTGTTGCGATTGAAAATGCTGACCCCGCCAGATAAATGAACAGAACCAATGATGTAATCGAATGGATATTTCGCGTATTCTTGACGGTATACCTCAACGTGCTCAGGGAAATAATCGGACTCAACACCTAGCAGCACATCAATTTTTCCTTCATATTCTTTTTTTAGATGCAGAACTTCCTCGATGTAACGGGGGAATTCGCTCTTAGCCATAGCAATTAAAGGTTGTGCCTGATCTTCTGGACTCGCAAAATAAGGGGAATGGTCCGAAATCCCGATGACTTGCAATCCGCC
Source organism: Paenibacillus alginolyticus DSM 5050 = NBRC 15375 (assembly GCF_000422905.1). Lineage (GTDB taxonomy): Bacteria > Bacillota > Bacilli > Paenibacillales > NBRC-103111 > Paenibacillus_E > Paenibacillus_E alginolyticus. Next base: position 18,678 of record NZ_AUGY01000073.1, on the reverse strand, counting down.
GGCAATAGCAGCTTCGATATAATCGCGAATTTTATCCTTGGCGTGTCCACATCGGTCATGATGGGTATGTAGGTCGAATTTCATAGAAAATAACCTCCTCAGAGAGCTTTAGCAAAACTGGCATCGTAAGCGGCAAATCTTATTCTGAGCCGAGAAACTGGGTTTCTGGCATTCCTTTTAGATCGCGCAGGAACTGCTGCATCGCGGAATTTAAGTAGCGTCCTGACTTATATACTACACCTACAGGATGCGTAATATCCAATTCGTTCACTTTGACCATTTTCAAGGTGCCATGTCGCAGTTCATCTGCAACTGAAAGCTTGGAGATAATAGCAACTCCGAGATTTAACTCCACCATGCGCTTCACTTCCTCGCTGCTGGAAAGCTCCATCACAATATGTGGGGAGACATCATAGGCCTTGAAGATTTGATCGACGAATCGTCGTCCCGCTGTTTCTGGAGAAAGCATAATGAACGGAATGTTGCGCAGTTTTTCAATGGATAAATGGGCAAATCGGCTAAGTGGATGCTGCGTGGAAACAATCAGCTCGAACGTATCATAATAAAGCACAGAAGTTTCTAAGGCTTGATTTTTTTCAAACAAATACGTAATCCCAATGTCAATTTGACTATTTTCCACGGAAGCCATGATTTGGGAAGAGGTCATCGAGTGAATGGTCGTCTTGATCAGTGGGAATTGGTCTTGGAAATAGGACAGGACCCTAGGCAAAATCTGCATGGCAATCGACGTGGTCGTGCCAATGTGGATGTGACCTTGCGGTGTATGATGTAAGTCGGACAATCGCTGTTTGAGATCACTGGCGATCCGCAGCATTTTTTCTGCATGCTCCAGGAACAGCTTACCACTATCGGTTAAAGTAACAGGTTGATTGCGATCAATGAGAATTGTGCCGAATTCGTCTTCAAGGCTCTTTATTTGTGCGGAAACGGCAGGTTGGGTCAAGTTAAGAATTTCGCCAGCTTTGCGAAAGCTCATTGTTTTGGATATGGTGAGCAATGTTTCTAACTGGTTCATATTCATGAGCATACCTCCTGCTTATCATAGTAAAGATACAAATAAAATTTATCGAAATTGTAAAGGACATAAAAACCTTTTGTAACCCCATTATATGATAGGAATACCTGAATCGGCAACCAGTCAGGATAAAGTTGGACAACCAAGCACATTCTAGCAAGGAAACTCAGACAAATTCAACTGATTTTCGTTGCTAATTACTCAAATTTGATTATAATAATTTATGTATATAATCAAACTATGAAGGAGACTCACCTTATGTCGTTAACCCGTAAGTCAAATACAACGTGGACCGTTGTGGCGTTGATGTTGGGACTCTTACTTGCATCACTGGATCAGACCATTGTATCAACAGCAATGCCGACAATCGTGTCCAAACTAGGCGGTTTCAGTCAATTCGTTTGGGTTTTTTCTGCGTATTTAATTGCGAATGTGGCTGCTATGCCTATTTTCGGTAAACTATCCGATATGTATGGCCGAAAACTATTTTTTATTATCGGTATCATCGTATTTATGATTGGCTCAGCCTTGTGTGGAACGGCAGGATCGATGACCGAGCTCATCATCTACCGCGCCATTCAAGGTATTGGGGGCGGTGCCCTTATGCCGATTACGTTCGCGATCATTTTTGATATTTTCCCGCCAGAGAAACGGGGTAAAATGCAAGGGCTGTTCGGGGCTGTATTCGGACTATCCAGTGTACTGGGGCCGATCATTGGTGCCTATTTTACCGATCATGTGACTTGGGAATGGATTTTCTTTATCAATCTGCCCCTTGGCATTGTATCCTTAATACTAATCATTTTCTCTTATCACGAGTCCGTGGAACACAGTAAAGCGAAAATTGATTGGGGCGGTACTATTTTCCTGACAGCATCGATTATTTCCCTCATGTTCGCATTGGAGCTTGGCGGCAAAGAATATGCTTGGGATTCCTTACAAATCATCGGGTTGTTTGCAGGTTTTGCTGTTCTCTTAGGTACATTTATTATGATTGAGAAATATGCTGCAGAACCGATTATCCCGCTGGATTTGTTCAAAAATCGCCTATTTACCGCCAGCATGGGAGTCAGCTTCGCTTATGGTGCGGTTTTGATCTCAGCCGGTACATACATCCCTTTATTCATTCAAGGTGTATTTGAAGGCTCAGCTACAAGTGCAGGCTCCACTTTAACCCCAATGATGCTTGGTGTTGTTGTCAGCAGTGCGCTCGGCGGGCGCTTCATCGGTAAATTCTCTTATCGCAATGTCATGCTTGTTTCCATAGCCTTGCTGCTGCTGGCAACTTCGCTCTTAGGCGGACTCTCCATCGACTCCAAACGTTGGCTAATAACAACCTATATGATTCTTCTTGGACTGGGGATTGGCGCTTGCTTCCCGATAACATCAATGTCTGCGCTACATAAAATAGATTTTCGCCGCAGAGGCACCGTGACTTCACTTGTTGGTTTCTTCCGTTCCGTAGGTTCGGCAATCGGAGTAGCGGTATTTGGCAGCATTCAAGTTAACTCGCTTAGAGATAACATTACAAAATCCCTTCAGGATCCAGCGATGGCTGAAAAGTTTCATGATGCGCGAATTCTGCTTCAGCCACAGGTCCGTGCAAACATTCCCGCTGAAGTTTTACACAAGCTTTTAACAGCATTGGCGGATTCCATTGCGGTTGTTTTCCAGACGACCATTGTTCTGGCTGTAATCGGTCTTGTGTTCATCTTCTTCATGGGTAACGCTAAGCTTGAAGTAGGAAGTGCTCCAGTCAAAGAAAGCGTACCGGTAGGACACTAGGAGGTTAACATCCATGTCAATGAAGCTCGTCATTCTCGGACTGCTCATGGAAGCCAATCGGCATACCTATGAAATTCGGCAGACGATGAAAGAAAGAGGCATGAACAACTACATGAAGCTGCAAGACGGCTCGCTGTATTATGCGATGGATCAACTCCACAAGGATGGACTCGTAGAAGCACATGAGGTTGTACGGGATACGAACCGTCCGGAGAAAACGATCTATCAGATTACCGCAGCCGGGAAATTAAAATTTCAAGAACTGTTAGTAGAACAATTGCATGAAGAAATCAGGCACTATCATCCGCTTTATGTCGCTCTGCCATTTTCCGTACATGGGGATCAGGCGAAGATTGCCCACATTCTTGAGAATAAGATTTTGGCCCAAAAAATGGTTATGAATAAGATGAAAAGCTTGTATGAAGAACACATCTCCATTGTTCCAAGAGTTGTCCTACAAATGATGGTGGGCACCTACAAGCGTGCATTTAGTGAACTGAAATGGCTGGAGCAGCTGCAGAAGGATGCAAGAGAGGGCCGCTTGCAAGAGAAGAACTCCCCGCCGGAAGTTGACTGGGACCGTATCGAATAGAAGAAAGCCGCAACTGCTCTTGTTGAGTGCAGTTGCGGCTTTTTATTTGAATGAGAGAACAACAACAGTTGCTCTACGAGAATTGGTTAGATGTCGTGCATACAGCGCAATCCCACCACGGTAGCGATATAAAACATCCGTTTAAAGTAGCTGCTTCTCCCGCTCATCGTAATTTAGCTATGAAAAACAGCTTTAACTCGGGTCAAACTCATCCTAGTAGGATGTGAAAGCACGCTATTAGCTGTCCATTCCATTGAACAGCTCGATGAAATGCTGCAAATCATCACAGACCAAGTCCGGCGTCAAGCCCGCCGACGCCAGCTGCTCTTGCACGTTGTCCGCTGTGGCGACACCGGTCAACACGAGCGCCGTGCGGCATCCCGCCAACCTGCCTCCGCGGATGTCGGTATGCACGTTATCGCCGATGACCCAGACATCGGCGGCAGGCAGCCCGAGCCGCTCGATAGCGTAAGCCATGATAATCGGCGAAGGCTTGCCGATCACCACAGGCTCCACGCCCGAGGCGGCGGTGATCGAAGCTGCCAGGGAGCCAGCTCCTGGCATAAGCCCACCATCCGACGGCAGCATGCGGTCGGGGTTGGTTAACACATAGGTCGCGCCATGTTTCAGATGGCGGACCGCTTCGGTCAGCTTCTCGTAGGAGAAGCTGCGGTCAATGCCTTGGACGACGTAATCCGGCGTCGTCCCATCACTTAGGGCGAAGCCGGACGCCTCCAAGGCGATCCGGAGTCCGGCTTCGCCGACCATATGCACGCGGTTGCCTCCGCGCTGCTCGGTCAAGTACTGAGCGGCTGCCTGCGATGACGTATAGACGGCTGCCGCTGGAACCTCGATGCCGAGCTCTTGCAGATGCTCGGCTACCTGCTCCGGCGTGCGAGACGAATTGTTCGTCACGAGTAAATACTTTAACTTGTGCTGGTGCAGCCATTGAATGAATGCCGCCGCATGGGGAATCGGTTCATGTCCCCGATATAGGGTACCGTCTAAATCAATGAGAAAACCTTTCATCTTGCTAACGCTCCCATTCATGTGTTTATTTCGCGGAAGGAAGTGTGATCTCTACCGTCGTTCCTTCTTCTAATTTACTGCGAATTTCCATAAAGCCGCCATGTGCTTCGATAATTCGGTAACAGACCATAAGACCTAGTCCTGTTCCTTTTTCCTTCGTACTATAAAACGGTTCGCCAAGCTTGGGCAGCCGCTCGGGTGCAATACCGCACCCTTGATCGATGAAGCGTATAGTTATGTAGTTTGGGTTATTATCCAGATGAGCTTGGATACGCATTGTACCACCTTGCTGCATAGCTTCCAACGCATTTTTCATAATATTGATGAAAACCTGCTTAAGCTGATGCTCATCACAGGAGACAGGCGGCAGATCTGGCACAAGTTCAGCTTCAATCTGAATATTACCAAGCAGCGCTTGAGGTTGCAGGAGTTCAATTGTGCTTGTGACAATGGAATCCAAGGTTTGAGTTGCGAAATGCGTCGCCTGCGGCTTGGATACAAACAAGAACTCATTTACAATAAATTCAATTCGCTTTAGCTCATTTTGCATAATTTCTATGTAATATTTCTCTTTAGCATTATTTGTCTTAAGCAGCTGCAAAAATCCCTTCAAGGCCGTTAGCGGGTTACGGATTTCATGCGCAACGCCTGCAGCCAACTGTCCGACAGCAGAAAGCTTGTCTGATTTGATTAGCAGTTCTTGCGTCTTTTTCAACTCGGTAATATCTCTGAAAGTAATAACCGTACCTAATAGTTGGCCTTTTCCCTCCAGCATGGGACTAGACATGTACATGACCGGGAACGTGGTTCCATCTTTTCGCCAGAAGATATCCTCTTGCATATCAGAAACTTCATGATTCAGAATCGTACTCAAAATAGGACTTTCCTCAGGTGGATAAAGAGAACCATCACTCTTAACGGGTCGAATGAGATTATGAATTTGGCGGCCAAGCATTTCATCCACTTTCCATCCAGTTATAGCCTCAGCGGCCTTATTCCAGAAAATCGTCCGACCACTCCGATCAATCCCGTAAATCCCTTCCGATACGGAATTGAGGATGAGTTGATTTTGCTTATACAGCTTATCAATGACTTTCTTCTGTTCCTTGACCTCGGTCAAATCTTTAAGAATGGCGAAGACACCAACAATACTACCGTCTACCATGGTCGGGACGAACGTTACATTGGATTGGATAGGGTATCCTTTCTGATGAACAAAAGCAGCCTCGAAATTTTGCGGCATCCCGGCTGAAGCCACTTGGAAATGATGCAACGCTTTGAGCAGATCGGGCGGATTGATCATAGGAATGAAGGAAGTTAACATCGAGGACTCACGAGCAAGTCCAAGAAGACTTTCCAAACCATGATTAGCGGATAATACTTCGCCGTCCAAGCTAAACGAGATAATAGAATCAGGATGATTATCATAAAGAGATTTATACCTCTTTGCGGTTTCGTTATTGGAGGATTCTCGGTTTTTAACTATTTTAATGCCAAATAAAGCTAATCCGAGTATGGACCCAAATAGGATGACATCGATAAATAGACCTATTAGTGGGTTATTTTGCACATAAGAAAGAGGATGAATAAAGTAGAAATTTGTCCAGATCAAAAATATGGCAATAATATGATAAACAAGCGCTAGTTGATATAAACTCCAATTTCGAGTAGTAATTTGCTGTTTAATCATACAGACTTTCAACGCCCCTTTAAGGAATTTTCTCCCATAAGCTTATCAGGATTCGACACGAATATATATAAACTTCCATATACATGGTGCAGTTTCCTTTGTTAATGAACAATTATATCGTTGTTCGACAATATAAGTATGAAGGTAGGATGAGTTTGTGTATCTGAGCAGTAGGAACTATTTTATGGAAAAAGACAGTATACTTGTCCTAGTTTTTTAGGTATAATGTTGAAAAAGGTCGTTTTTCTGTGGAACTTATTCACAAATGAGATCGGAGCGGAGCTATGAAGGCTGAGTACATTAATCCCTTTTTGGAGTCGGCTAGAATTGTCATCGAGCAAGTTGCTAACATTCGCCCAACAACGGGGCAGCTCGGCGTCAAAGACGTCAAATTTGTGGAAAAGTATATCTGGATCCAAATCGGGATGACCGGGCAGATGGAAGGCGATATTGTTTTCGGCTTAGCTGAGGATGTTGCTTTGAAAATGGTTTCTGCCATGATGGGTGGATTTGTTATTACAGAAATGGATGAAATGGGTAAGAGCGCCATCTCTGAGCTGGGGAATATGATTAGTGGGAATGCAAGCACAATGCTCTTCAATCAAGGGGTTAGGGTAGATATTACACCGCCCAAAATTGTTCAATCTGCGACAGCTGCAGGATTTGTGCCGAAGAAAGCATTGACCATACCTTTGATCATGGATAACATTGGCGAACTGGACATTCAAGTATTAATCACGTAAGAGACCTATTACAGATACATATGTTAAAATGAACTGGAGTGCTGCTGAAGCGGTACCTCCATTTTTTTATATATAAATCTACGCAATGAGGAGAAGGTAAGCTTGAACATTTCGAACAAAATCGTCTTGATAACAGGTGCTTCGAGCGGCATTGGGGCCGTTATGGCACAGCAATTCTCAGCCAAAGGAGCCATTCCTATATTAACAGCACGCAGTTCAGCTAAACTTGAAGAAATTGCTTCAGGCTTGCAAGGGCAGCATGCCGTTTACGAGATGGATGTCACGAATACGGAGCAGGTTAATGAAGTTGTGGGACAAATCATAGCCCAATTTGGTCGCATTGATATTTTGATTAATAACGCGGGGTACGGGATTTTTGAGTCGTTTGCGGAGGCGCCGCTTGCTCATTTTGAAGAAATGATGAATGTAAATTATATGGGCCTAGTCCGCTGTACCCAAGCTGTATTGCCCCATATGTTGAAGGCGGGGAGCGGTCATATCGTGAACGTGGCTTCTATGGCGGGTAAGATCGGTTCGGCTAAATCTACAGGTTATTCCGCGACTAAGCATGCAGTGTTGGGCTTTACGAACAGCTTGCGACAGGAGCTAAATAGAACTGGGATCTCAATAACTGCGATAAACCCGGGACCTATCTCCACACCTTTCTTTGACAAAGCAGACCCTAGCGGTAACTATGTTAAAAATGTGGCTTGGTTTATGCTTAAACCGGAGAAAGTCGTCAAAGAACTCCTACATGCGATTGAAAAAAATATTCCTGAGAAAGACCTTCCTTTTGTAGCTGGTATGGGAATCAAATTATTTCATCTATTCCCGCGGATGTTCGACCGCTTGGCATCAGGCATTTTAAATAAAAAATAAGCGGCTCCCAGCTATTGATAGGGATTCCGCTTTTTTTCTTTCATGGATGGACGATTCTAAGTCTGTTCCGGCTTTTTGGCCGCTTGCAAGGCCTGGTTCAATTCTCGAATTTCTTCGAAAATGCGGCGTACTTCGGCTTTGCCTTCTGGATGTGTTTGATTCCAGTGAGAGGTTAGTGCCGGCAGCGACTTATGGACATGATTAAAAAACGCCCAGATCTTAATTTTCTCAAGCATTTCAGGCGAAGTATCGCCTGTGATGAGTTCAGCTGTTTTGAACACTAAGGAATTAAATTCGTTCTCAAAATCTGTATTCATAGTTTCATCCCTTCGGATGGAAAATAGGTGTAGTACGTTTAGTTTATATGATGATATGACAGCTGTCAAAAAGGGGGAAACCATGTCCATAGCACTAGATGATATCCGAGATGGTCAATTACTAGGAAAAGAGCAAATTCGCTGCTTCGTGAAGCATATATCGCTGTATATCCTTACTTATGTTAGTCAAGGCCTAAAAGTGAAAGGCCTATTAGCCGTTCCAGATGGAACAAGTCCACGACCTGCTGTCATATACTGCCGCGGCGGTATTAAACGCGTAGGGATGGTTCGTAAACGAAGAATTATTTCGATGGCTAAACGAGGCTACGTCGTCTTTGCTCCTTATTATCGGGGGAATGAAGGTGGTGAAGGACGTGAGGATTTTGGCGGGGAAGACAGGTTCGATTTGTTTCATGCGATTCCAATGGTGCAATCTTTAGAGGAAGTACTGCTAGGTCCCGTACCACTGATCGGATTTTCCAGAGGTGCTGTTATGGCCATGCGTGCAGCCCGAGAGTGCAGCGGGGTTGGTCCTGTTGTCGTTTGGGGAGGGGTAAGTGACATGTTGGATACCTATGAGCAGCGTGTGGATTTGCGGCGGATGCTCAAACGGGTTGTCGGACATCCGAAGAAACAAGTCGAGGCTTACATCGATCGGTCCCCAGCCTATTGGGCAAATGAAATTGACTCGCCAATCTATATTATTCATGGAACGAAGGATTCACAAGTGGACATCGGACATGCAAGAAAACTGGCTAATTCTTTGGAGCAAGCAGGCAAAGATTATACGATGGCGTTATATGCAGGGCTTGAGCATCGTTTTCCTCGAAAAGAGGATGAAAAGGCTCTGGATGACGTATTTGCATGGCTTGATGAGAAGCTTAAACGAAGTAGGCAGGAAGTCTTTTCCACTTAATTTAATTATTATTATTGTTTACTCCCGTTTTATGACCTAAAATAAGGTAGGAACACACTACGTTGGTTCTACCTGGTAGGCTAGGGGGCGTTTAATTCGAAGTCTCTGAGACTGATATTCAGCAGTGATTTTTATACATTAGATAAAAGCGTGCAGGAGCAGATATACCAGGAGTTCTATCTTCTCGTATATCCCATGATCTACTTCATATTGAGGGATCATGCGGCGGTGGAAGACATTATCCAGGAGTCATTTCTTAGGGCGGTGCGTAAAGCGCCTTTATTGACTGAGATTGATAAATATGAAAGCTGGGTTAAGAAGTTAACTCGGAATGTTACACTCAATCATCTTCGCAAGCACAAGCGCAACCGAGATGAGCTGGAAGCTGAACTCAACCTCTGCATCAAGGAAGCGGCATCCACATCTGAATATCTGGTCCCACTGGACCAAGAAGTAGAGCTGAAGCTAATGCGTGAGGCTATTATCACCTACATCAATCAGCTTAGCCCCTCCTACAGACAAATTATTGCGATGAAATGGATCCATAATTTATCTTACAAAGATATGGCTAATGAGCTTGGTGTAACGGAGGGAGTTGTTCGACAACGCTTGTTCCGGGCACGTGATGTGATTAAGCAGAGACTGCTTGAAGAGTGGGGAACTGGCGGATAAGAGTCCTTAAGGACTCTTATTTCTGCTTTTAATGGTTGTCGATTTGTATCGTTTTACGGCGTGACATATAATAGGGACATTAGATTGGATGAGAAAAGGGGTTTTCGTAAATTGAGTACAAGCTTTGAACAACTGCAGATCGCGCAGTCCTATTTAGATAAATTGCAAGAATTAGGGATGGGTGAGCCAACACCGATTCAAGCGGAAGGTATTCCTGTTTTAAAGCAAGGGAAAGATGCCATCATTCAATCACAAACGGGTACAGGTAAAACATTAGCCTATTTACTCCCAGCATTGGAACGGATCGATCCTGCACAAAAACAACTGCAGGTGCTTGTTGTCGTTCCCACCAGGGAGCTTGGTATGCAAATCATGCAGGAAATTGAGAAGTTCACAGACGGAGGACCGATTCGTTCTCAATCTCTTATCGGTGGAGCGGCCATTGTTCGACAAGTAGAAAAGCTTCGACTACACCCTCATATTGTTGTGGGGACGCCGGGTCGCTTGCTTGAACTTATGAAAATTAAGAAGCTAACGTTGCATCATGTGAAAATGGGTATTGTTGATGAAGTAGATCAAGTGTTTGAGTTAGGTTCCATGCAGGATGTTGAAGCCGTCCTTAAAGGTATGCTTAAGTCCAGTCAGATGGTGTTTGTTTCCGCGACGATCCCGCAAAGCACCGAGCAAGCTGCAGGGAGATGGCTCAAAGATCCTGTGATTATCAAAATCAATCCGAGTCAACGTACAGCTGAAACATTGGAACACATGTATGTGGTGTGTCAGGAGCGGGAAAAGATTGATACTTTAAGAAGACTTGTGCGTCTGATTAAGCCTAAATCAGCTATTGTGTTTATCAACGTTACGGACGATATTGCCCAAGTGGTGGGCAAACTCCAATACGTTGGTTTATCTGTTGAAGCCTTGTACGGAGAAGCTAGCAAACAGGATCGGGCCAGAGTGATGGGGAATTTCCGGGATGGGAAATTTCAATTGCTGCTTGCAACGGACGTTGCTGCAAGAGGACTGGATATTGAAGGCGTGACCCACGTCTTCCACTTGGATCCTGCGACCAACGCGGAGTATTATCTCCACCGCGTAGGCAGGACCGGTCGGATGGGCCGCGAGGGCACGACCATCTCTATCGTGACGCCGAAGGAGCAGTTCATTCTCGAGAAATTCGAGAAGCAGCTCGGCATCACGATCGCGCCGAAGGCGATGTTCGAGGGCCGGCTCGTCGACCCGGCCCAAGACCGCAGTGCGGCGACGATGCGCAGCCGCCGCGAAGCTGCGCGCCCGAGCGGCGCAGCATCTTCGCGCAGCTCCGCCGGCGCGCGGGATGCAGCCGCGCCAGCGGGCGCGGTGCGCACTAGCGCCGCGACGCCAGACGCGCGCGGCCAGAGCAGCGCTGCCCCGGCGAAGCCGGCGGCGCAGGCGAACACGAACACGGCCGCCGGTGGCAAGGCCGTGAGTAAAGCAGAGCGCGAGCGAGATCGCAAGAGCAAGGGCGCTCCTCGCTGGCTCAAAGAAAAGCAGCAGAACAAAGAGTAGCCCTATCTACGAGGGCAACAACAAATTGTATCTGCGGGGTGTGAAACGTGCTGAAAAAATTTTTCATTTTCGCCATCGTTGTGGTCATCATCCTTACGGCGCTACTTGCGATCGCCGTTCGGCATGTTAGACCAACCGAAGCTTTAAACCTAGATTACAAAGAAATCACGATCGGCAGTAAGATTGCGGACATTGTCAAGAACCGGAAGCTTGAAGTACGGCTTACCGAAGAAGACCTTAATGAGGTGTTAAAGAAGCAGCTAGCTGCCCATCAGGTTCTGCCTAACGATTTTCGAATTGAAGGGGCGAAGCTTACACTTCAAGGTTCAAACCTTGTCGCTGACGTCAATGTGAGGTGGCGGGAGAAGATACCCATCGGTGCCCAAATGATGTTCACCCTTGCTTGGAACCCGCCGAATTTAGTCATTCAACATAGAAATACGAGTGTTAAAGGCATGCAAGTACCAAGCGAATGGGTTCAACTTGCGCCTATTGAACTTCCTATTGAAGATCATTTGCCAAAACTAATTGGTGTAAGGAACGTATTATTCGAGGAAAAAGCCATGATCATCCAATTAAAGCCGCTGCGATAACATAGAAAAAGCTGAATCCATGAAGGATTTCAGCTTTTTTTTACTTTATACAGACTGTGAGGTCTGAACGTGCCATCTCCGAGAATATAAAATGATACCTAATACGACACACATGCCAATTAATACAAACCAAATGGACACGCCAACATCAAAGCGGTCCATCCCCCAACCGACACCTAGGGGAAGAATAGAGCCTCCTAAGCCACCTGCTGCGATTAGTGTACTCGTCGTTTGCTCCGTACGGCCTGGAAGCAGTTGATTGGCATAAATGAGAGCTACTGCGAACATACCGGACATGAATAATCCAAGTAATAGTACAACGGCGAAGCTGCTCCATAGATTCGTGCTAAACACCCAGATAAGTACGGTGAGCAGACTGCCTGCAAAAGAGACCGCCAAATAACGGAAATAAGTCATTTTCTCGGCAACAACACCTGCGAATAGCCGGCCTACAACCATAGCTAACCAATAGGCTGTTACGGCAAGTGATGAAACGGAGCTGGAAGCATGTAATTGATCGGTAAAGATCGACGGCAAGAAATTAACGATGGTATTTTCCATTCCTACATATAAGAAGAAAACAATCATGAGTAAACAAAGAAACGTCAAGGAACTCTTAGTAAGTACAGGGAGTTTCTCTGTCTGCTGCGAGCGATCCGCTTTATGAGCCAATAGCTCATCATGCTCGCCTAAGGAAAGCTTCGACCAGACGATACATGCAATGAGTGCGCTTAATCCCAATAGCATAAATCCGTATTTCCATAAACCATTGGCAATCAGGATGCTTGACACTATGGGCATAAATAATGCCCCAAGTCCGAAGAAAACCTCTAGCTTGCTGAAGGCAATCGCTTGTTGATCTTTGGCTGCAATTAATACGAAGGTGCTGATGCTGGACTCAACGAGTCCGAAAGCAACCCCGGCGATGAAGGACAGACAAACCGCGATCGGCCAAGGAGGCAGGAGAACGATGGCGAGCATTGCGAAGAAGAGAAGAGCAAAAGCGGTCGTAATGGTACTTCTGCGACTGATCCGACGAATCAGAGCTGGCATACAGAGCACACCCAGAAGGAAGCCTCCAAATTCCATGAATACGAGTAGTCCCCCGTCGCTGTAACTTCTTCCGTAATGAGCGAGTAATTCGGGCAATACAGCTCCGAAAATAACGTGGGTGCAGCCGGTCAATAAGTAAGACAAGCAGGCCATCGTAAGTAGTCTTTTCATAAGGCCGTGCTTCCTTTTTGCTCTAAAGCAAATTTCTCGTTATAGGCAAATACATGACCAATGGCTTCGGCCACAGAATCTACGTGGTAAATGGCTTTTTGTTTGACCTCGGGATGAGCCCCTTTCATAGCAAAACTATGAGGAGTGATGCCGAACATGGAAACATCGTTGAAAGAGTCCCCGAAACAGGCCACCTCTTCTGGCTTCAAGCCCAATTTCTCCATAAGAACAAGCAAAGAGCTGCCCTTTGAAACAGAGCGAGGCATAATATCAAGACAATCTTTATCAGAAATGAACAACTCCAGCTGATCCCCAAGCTTTTCCTCCAATAGAGCCTTAAGCTTTAAGAGTGTTTCTATTTCTCCAAACATCGAGAACTTACAAACAGCAAAGTCCCCTTCCAAAGACTGCTCCATATCTTCTTTTATAATAAAAGGCTGGAAGGTTCGGGATTGCACTTCATCGGATGCAGGAGTCAAATGCGTGATATAATTCGCTTCGCCCGAGCAAACGAGCTTGACGAGATCAAATCCTTTAAGCAACTGGTACAATTGATAAGCCAATTTAGGTTGAAAATGCTGTGATTTCATGAACGTACCGTCCTCCAAATGGATGAACGCGCCATTCTGTGATACGGAGTAGGCACGATGGCCGATCTCCTCTAAAACCATCTGCATTTCAATGTTCATTCTTCCCGATGCCAAACAAAGCATCATACCGGCTTCTTTGACTTTCTTTAAGGCAGCCAATTCTCGTGAACTGACTTTTTTACTATGATCAAGTAATGTTCCATCCAAATCACTTACGATAAGTTTAATCATCTTGGTCTTCTCCTCCTGCTAATACGATTTCCACATCACATGCAAGTAATTTCTCTTTCATCTCAGGGCTTAATGCCTGATCCGTTACGAGGATGTCGATACGCTCGAACCCTACTACGCGATGGAATAATCGCTTTCCGAATTTGGAATGATCCGCAAGTACAATAACTTGGTCCGCATGCTGCATCATGGCTCTCACCAAATAACAATCCTCTTCGTTTGGAGCTGACAGCCCTTCTTCTGTAATTCCGCAAGTTCCGATGAGCAGCTTATCAACATGATAGTCATTTAACATCTCGATCGCTTTCGCTCCGTATACACTATGGTGCTTGTTATCCAGTACACCGCCAAGAATATGGATCGTTGTTTCATCTTTACGAGTTAGAATAGCAGCAATTTCAATTGAACTTGTCACGACGATATTCTGTTTGGAGCTAAGTAGGGTGGCTGCATGAAGGACTGTGGTCGAGGCATCCATCATGATATAATCGCCATCTTGAACGAGTGCCGCAGCTGTCTTGCCAATCGTTAGCTTCGAAGAAGACTCTGCTTGCAGCCTTTGATCATAATCGCCAACTTCTTTGGAAAGGGTGGGTAGGATGGCACCGCCGCGCGTTCGAACGATAGTCCCTTGCTCTTCGAGCTTAACCATGTCACGTCTAGCAGTATCCCGTGAAACATCGTAGAGCTCACAAATTAGGTCAACGGTAATTCGCTTATTTGATTTTAAGTATTCGACGATTGAAATAAGTCTTTCTTCTTGGAACAAGTGTTTTCACCCCTTTTGTATAAGTGATTATAAGTGATTATAAGTATATGACTTATTATAATGCGGAATATGCATTCTTTTCAACTATTTTGTTTTAGTAAAATTTAACGCTATTCTGCATAAAAAAACCGCGTATTCGCTCAAGGAGCGAATGCACGGTTTTCTGACCACATAAGAAAGAATAAGTTTTCGGTTCACGAAAACCGCTTTCTTATTGGCGATAAAACTTACCTCTAAACGCGGTCGCTCATCTTTGAATGGCCTCGATAGAGGTTTTCTCATCATTTAACTGTTATTTAACAGCAGGTTTTTTTCTGGTTTTAATATAACTAGGATACGTAATTTCTCCAGAGTCTAGCTTTCTAATTTCTTCCTCGTTCCAACCGATAATTTTATTCGTACCTACTACACCAGTAAGTTTGATTTGATAGTGAAGAGCTAAGTACTGCTGGAGTTTGGCCATTTCATCGGGAGTGATTTCCCTGAGCTTTTGCTTGCCATGCAGTTGACCTAATATAACTCCGATGGACTCTGCGGCAAGACTCGTGTTCGGTTGAATTCTTGTGCTTCCATAGGCGATAGCCGATGAACCTACATTTTTTCCTGCCGCGATGACATTATCATAATTTTTTAGCAAAAAGCTGCGCAGCGGCATGCCGTATTTATCCGGACGCCCCATTTCAATCCCCCACTTGTTAGCACTTGTGCCCTGTAAATCAAGCGGATACCCGCCAATACTGACATTATCCCAGAACATCGTGCCTGAAAGGAGATCAGATGGTTTTAAAACATAGTCCATTTCATAATGATTATATTCTCGGACATAGGGATACGTAGGTAGTTCGCCTAATTCAGCATGTTCCCAACCCGGTAACGTTTTACGGAAGTGATTGAGAATCAAAGGTGTTTCTTTATTACCCAGGCTAACAGCCTCTAGGATGGATTCAGGTTTAGAAGGATCCACGGTATAAACAAGAAGGGCGTTAATTAGTACTTCCCCATCCCGTTGATTTACCGCATTCAATCCTCTTAGGAAGACTCGATCATTGGTAGGATGATAGGCCTTAGTCATTCCGCTTAGCCCAATAGCAAAGCTATCACTTACATAACCGCCACCGAATTGCTTCGATTTCTCTTCCGGCTTTAATAAATTAAATGCGGTATTAAACTTTTTCCAGTCGACATTTTTGAACTTCATCATCATACCGGCACTCATATACTCGATCTCTTTTTGACCATAGAACTTTTCGAGACCTGGCAAACGCTTGGCATCCAATCGACTGATTAACGCCGCGTAATCACTGTTGTCGACCCAATAGGAGGCTGTAATTTTCTTTTTTTCATTCTGCTCCGTACTGTAAACGATAGAAGAGATTTTGTTCATATGATCAGGTGTATTCGTTTGTTCAATCTCATTAATGACAATGCCAGATTCCAAAGGAATGTCTTTCATTAATTTATTCATATATGTAGTGAATTCAGGAAGCTTACGAATTTTGGCATTTCGGAAACCGTCGAATAATTCTTTGACACGACCCTGTACAAGTAAATGTCCTTGATCGTCGCGAGTTTCATCGAGAAATAGCATTTGACTTTGGAGAATCTGACCTCCAAAAGCTTTATGAGGATCCAGTATTTTAACCTTCAAGCCTTCATCTGCTGCAGCTCTGGCTAGGTAAAGACCTTCGAGCTCACTGCCGATCACAACGACATCGATGTGTTCAGTAGGATACGTAGTAACACTCTCATTATTTGTTGCGACAACAGGTGCTGTGGGGACAGCGCTAACGACTGGTGAGTTTGGATGCATGATGGTTGGCCCAGAAACAGCTTCTGGTTCCTTATTCCCTTGCTTAGGCCAAACCTTGTTATACGAAAATGCGAAGAAAACAATAAGCAGAACGGCTAGAGCAATAATAAGTTGAACTCGCGGATTCCGTAAACGCATGTATAAACTCCTTTAATGATAGTCTGATATGGTTTAAGTTTAGCAGTTTCATAGCGGATTTAACAGACCCAGAAATAGGTTGATATAAAAGATTTCATGTCCACCCCCCAAAAGATAATCGGATGGGCGAATTCTTGTAGCATAACCAGGAACCCTTCGCGAAGGCTCCACACAACTTAATAAAACCAACTATATGAATAAGGGAGAGGGAACTTGAATATGAAAAAGAATCTAATGAAGAAATTTGTAGCAACTGGTCTTGTATTTACAATGGTAATGGGTGGCGCTTCCGCAGCATTTGCCAAAGGTAATGACCATGATGATCGCGGTAATGGCAACAAGAATCAATATAATCAAAACATTAATGTAAAAGGCAATATTCAAATTCGCATTAATTTTAATGATCTCAAAGGTGCTCAATGGGCAATGCGTTACATAGCAAGTCTTGCTTCTAAGCAAGTATTCGAAGGTTATGAAGATGGTACGTTCAAGCCTGACAACTCTGTTACCCGCATTGAGGCGATTACGGCAGCAGTTCGATTGATGGGATTGCGTGATAAAGCTGAATCAACTGCTGCAATGCAAACGAAATTAAATTTCAAAGATGCAGACAAAATTCCTTCATGGGCTGTAGGGTATGTAGCTGTAGCACTTGAGAACGATTTGTTCACGGAAAACGATGATTCTGTTAAACCGCAAGAAGAAGCAAACCGCTTGTGGGCTACTACGTTGTTGGTTAAAGCTTTGAAATTGGAAGCAGAAGCTAAAACGAAAATGAACACAACACTAACGTTTAAAGATGCGAACAAAATCCCAGCAGGTTCTGTAGGATATATCGAAGAAGCGATTGAAAAGAAATTGGTTGATGGCTTCGAGGACAACACATTTAGACCTGGGCAAAATGTAACACGTGCTCAATTGGCAGCATTATTGGATCGTACAAGCAGCCAACTCCCAGATGAGCAAAATGCAATCGCAGGTTCTGTGAGCGGAGCCGTTTACAACAACGTGCTGCCAGTTACTAAAGCAGGTGTTACTACGCAATACGTTCTACATCCAGATGCTTTCATTTTGCGCAATGGTGTGAAAGTGCCAGCTTCTGCTCTACAAGTTGGCGATGAAGTAAAAGTTCGTTCTTTCAATAACCAGGTCGTCTTCGTTGAAGTGACGAAATTGGCTGATGTTAACCAATCCTTCGATGTTTTGGGTACGTTGAATGCGACTACTCTTAATGCTCAAGGTAAGATTGCAACAATCTCCATTACTCAAAACATTAACGGCGTCAACCAGACTACGATTTATAATGTAGCTGCTGATGTTGCTTTGACTGGTAACTTAGGTGCATTCACACAAGGTCATCTGATCCAGCTTAAAGGACAGAACCAAGTAGTTACTTCTATTGATGTGAAATAATAAAAGCACCATTCGAATGATATAGAAAAGGTTAGATACATGCAGTTGGCTCCTTGCTTATTTATAGCAGGGGGCTTTCTGTGCTTTTTAGTTGTATAATCTTGCTTTTAATGTGGAAAACTGTCCTTTATCTTGCATTGCGGAGAGACTTTGAGCTACGGCTCAAAGATCCCTATATTAGGAGTGGACTAATAATGAACGAATCTTTAATGGATACATTCAAAAGGTATTATGCCGATTACCGAGGCGCTGCATCCGTTGACCAAAGCTTTTCCGATGCATATCAAGCCATTGCTTATCATGTTATTGAGCAGACAGAGCAATTCGCACAGGAGGGTAACCTTTCTGATGTTCAAAACTTGATCCGCGAATTCAAAGAGATTGGCTTGGTCGTAGGGCCTAGCAATGATTCACTCAAGGAACGTTTTGAACAGGAACTTGTAGAGCAAGTGCTTAATCGCGAACCTTGATAAAAAAAATGTCGAATAGGTGTTGAATTATCCAAGTTACCATGATATATTATTGATCCGGCTAAAACGAGCTGAAATTTTTATCGAAAAAAGTAAAAATAAAGCTTGCATTTAGTTGGGCTATTATGCTATATTATAAATCCGGTCGCGAGAGCAGAACGGAAAAACGAAAGAAATTGATCTTTGAAAACTGAACAACGAGTGAGTAAGCACGAACGAGAAATCGTTCAAAA
>NZ_AUGY01000072.1 GCF_000422905.1 Paenibacillus alginolyticus DSM 5050 = NBRC 15375 | reverse complement strand
AAGACGAAAAAAACAAAGAGAAAAAGCAGCTGGATGAGCTGAACAAAGGGATGGAAGGCACGATAGAAGATTGGCTCGGAATGAATGATCCAGATGTATTTATTGATTACGTGTGTTTAGAATGTGGGTGTATAGACCCAGTTCCCGATTTCATCGTGGATGAATGTTCATGGGGAGATGAAGATGGAGAAGAACCGACTTTCTTTTGCCCTGCATGTAATGGGACGATGGTAAGAAAGGAAAAGCCGAGGATTGAGTAAAACCGTCGGCTAGAAATGTTTATTCACCCGTAGGGTGATTTTGTTCTTTGAAGAGGGACACATAATCCATTGGGTGGGGCTTCCGCTAAAAAAAATTAATTACCATTTAATATTCCGGCCGCGAAGAAGCCATATTAAGATACAGAAGTACATTCTGTGTGAAAGAAGGAAAGAAAATGCTGCGAATGCTTGGGAAACTGTTTTTGAAGTTACTGTTAAATGGAGTTTTTTTAATCCCTCTATTGATGTATTTAACCCAAGCCACACTCACCGAGGCGTTCTTTGCAACTTATACTTTTTCTCTTATGTCTTATGTTGCAATTGATCAATTATTTTTAAGAGTTACCAACAATGGGGTTGCTACCTTAGCAGATGTAGGACTAGCCTTTGTTTTCTTTTGGTTGGTCGAGAAATTCTTTTTTCATTGGTCCATAAACTTTACGACTGTGGTGATAGTTGCATTGGTTTTTGGCATCATAGAGTTCTTTATGCATAGCTATTTTCAGAAAGACAGGGGCAGGCTTGATCGACATAGTTTTAGTGATAAATAAACTTAAATTTGTATCTTGGTCCTGTAAAATTAGAAACAGAAGGAAAATTCAGATTCTGAGCTTTCCTTCTGTTTTTTAACAATTTGTTTTAAATTTCAAGATTTACTATTAGTCATGCAATTCGATATTCCCAAAACCGCGTTCATTGGACAGTAACGAGTTGTTCCTGTAACAATTGGCGCTAATCCAATTAAGCCCCACCAACTTTTGTAATACACCCCAGCAAGAACAATAGCGGATCCAATTGTAATTCTTATAACTTGCTCCGTTTTCCCAACGTTACACTGCATAATAAAACCTCCGAAGGATAATTGATAAAAAAACAGCCATAGACAAAAAATACGAATGCTGTTGTATTCACAGCACACATTGAATATGTTGTCCTGTTCTAAGTCAAACAATCAATCAAATGAGTTTGTAATTTCAGGAGTTGACGAAAATGAAAATCTTGTTTATAGTAGCGATATACCCATACGGGTATAAGTAATGACGATTTATAAAGGTGGTGTAAAAATTTCCGAACTATAGGTATGAGGTAAGAGAATTTTTTTTGCAATTTTATATACCCATATGGGTATATAATTGGCTTTAATATGTAATGTGGAAAGGCAGTGCCTTATGGATTTAACATGGATCATAACTATTTTCATAATTGGATTTTTGGGCTCGTTTATTTCAGGAATGGTGGGAATTGGTGGTTCCATTATTAACTATCCGATGTTGTTATTTATACCAGTGGCACTAGGATTTACTGCTTTTACCGCACAGGAAGTATCTGCAATTAGTGCTATACAGGTGTTCTTTGCAAGTTTAATGGGAATGCTTGTGTTTCGAAAAGGGGGATTTCTAAATAAAGCTTTAGTGCTTTACATGGGGTCTTCAATTATCATTGGCAGCTTTATGGGGAGCTTTGTATCCAACACATTATCAAGTTCAATCATCAATCTCATCTATGCCATTTTGGCGCTGATTGCCACGATTATGATGTTTTTACCTAAACGAGGAACAGATGTCCAAGATGTAAGTGAAGTTACATTTAATAAACCATTAGCGGTTATTTTAGCTTTAATCATTGGGACGGTATCAGGGGTCGTAGGCGCGGCGGGTGCCTTCATAACGGTGCCGGTAATGTTAGTGGTTCTTAAGATCCCAACGAGGGTTGCTATCGCTTCATCCTTAGCTATAACTTTTATATCCTCCATTGGATCTACAACCGGAAAACTATTAGGAGGGCATATGCTTATGGTTCCATCAATCGTACTTGTCGTTGCAAGTACGATTGCATCACCGATTGGAGCTAAGCTCAGTAAGAAAATCAACACGAAGATTCTTCAATGGATTCTGGCTGCTTTGATAACGGCAACTGTCATTAAAATTTGGTATTCTATTTCGCTTTAGAATCAACTGACTTTAACCTTCGGAGGGAACAATAAATGAATGATAAACAGGTACATGGAATGAATGCTGCAAAGCTAGCAAAAAAGGTTTTGAAACAAACGCCTATTTTTATTTTAGATGTTCGGAATGAAAGTGACTTCAACGATTGGAAAATAGAAGGTGAGAATGTCCATATTATCAACGTGCCTTATTTCGAACTTCTTGATGGTGTAGATGAAATTCTTGATCAAATTCCGGATGACCAAGAGGTTTTGGTTGTTTGCGCGAAAGAGGGTTCATCCAAGTTTGTAGCTGAACAGTTGGTCGAAAGCGGAAAACAAAACATTTCTTATTTAATTGATGGTATGAAATCTTGGAGTGAGTATATCGAGCCTGTTAAAATTGCTAATTTGAAAGACGGGGGCACCCTGTATCAATTTATACGATTAGGCAAAGGTTGTCTGTCTTACATGGTGATTTCTAATGGTGAAGCTGCCGTTATTGATGCGGTTCGGACTACCGCGGTGTTTGAGGATTTTGCCAAAGAAAATCATGCCGTCATCAAACATACCCTTGATACACACCTTCATGCCGATCATATTTCAGGCGGCCGGCAATTAGCTGAGAAAACGGGTGGATCTTACTGGCTTCCGCCAAAGGATGCTACAGAGGTTGTGTTCCACTATGAGAAGCTTGAAGAAAGCAGCCATCTTGTCGTTGGCCAAACAGAAATTAACATCCAGCCGATTTATTCTCCAGGTCATACGATTGGAAGCACATCACTTATTATTGATAATCAATATTTGCTTTCCGGGGATATTCTATTCGTGAAGTCGATTGGCCGCCCTGACTTGGCTGGGAAAGCAGAAGATTGGGTCGCTGACCTCAGAACGACATTGTATGAGCGATATAAGCAGCTGTCTGAAGATCTAATCGTGCTTCCTGCCCACTTTGGTACAATTGCGGAATTAGGTGATAGAGGGCAAGTAGCTGCACGTCTTGGCGATTTGTTTAAAGAAAATCCTGGTTTAAACATACACGACGAATCCGAATTCAGACGCACCGTTTCTGAGAATCTGCCGCCACAACCGAATGCCTATCAGGAAATACGCCAAACGAACATGGGGAAAATAAGCCCGACAACTGAGGAACAGCGAGAAATGGAAATTGGACCAAACCGTTGTGCCGTTCATGATGACAAAACAAAATGATTATATGGAGGAATCAAAATGCCTAATAAAACTTATAAAGAGCTATTGCCACACGAAGTTCTAGAGCGAATCAAACAGAAAGAGAATGTAACCATCCTTGATGTCCGGGATCACGACGAATGGGAATCTGGACATATATATGGCGCCAAACATATTCCTCTTAGCCAGATCGCTCGAGCACTTAACGAAATAAAGCCAAAACAAGAAACGATCATTGTTTGCCGCAGCGGTAATCGAAGCGGAATGGCTTGTGATTATTTATCTTCTATGGGTTATCACGTTACGAATATGACTGGTGGCATGTCCGAATGGTCTGGCGAAGTGGAGTATGGGAAATAAATCAATTCAATAAATAATAATGGAGGTCTTTAACTTATGACTGCATTGCATGTAGATCGCACGCTCGAGTGTGAAGGACTGGCTTGTCCACTTCCGGTTGTTCGTACCAAAAAGGCAATAGATGATATGAATCCTGGCGAAGTATTAGAAATTCGTGCGACGGATATAGGATCGATAGCAGACCTAAAGGGCTGGGCAAGTCGCACAGGACACCAATACATTGGGTTAAAGGAGGAAAACGGCATCTATCGTCATTTCATTCGCAAAGCTGAAGCATCCGGGATCAAAGTGGAGATGAAATTTCCTCATACCGCAACGAATGATGAGTTACAAGCAAGAGTAGAAGCCGGAGAGAAACTCAACATTCTTGATGTAAGAGAGCCGGCAGAATATGCTTTCGGACGGATTCCTGGGGCTATATCACTCCCTTTAGGGGAAATCGAAGTGAAGATGACGCAGCTTGATCCACATAATGAATATTACGTCGTATGTCGTACCGGGAATCGTAGTGATATGGCATGCCATATGCTAACGGAGCGAGGATTTAATAATATTAAGAATGTAATACCCGGTATGTCTCAGTGGGTTCATTGCGAAGAAAAGGACTAACTGAATTTACAAATCATAAGGAGGAGTTTAATATGGTAGATTTGATTGTTGACGCCAAAGGATTGGCATGTCCATTGCCGATTGTTAAAGCAAAAAAGGGCATCGATTCTTTGGAGTCGGGACAAGTTATGGAATTGCAAACGACGGATAAAGGGTCGATGAAGGATTTCCAGGCCTGGGTCAATCAGACCAAACACGAGCTCATTGATGCAAAAGAAAAAAATGGGGTTTTTACATTTACGGTAAAAAAAGGATCGTGACTTATCTAATTGATAAGTGATTTATCTAAAAATTGGGTGTCAAATTTTTTTTGAATACTTAATATACCTATACGTGTATAACTATAAAAGAAGGATGTGGGAAGCATGGGAGACAACAAAGAGAAAACAACAATTGTCCTTTTTAGCGGAGAGCTGGATAAAGCTATTGCCGCATTTATTATCGCGAATGGAGCTGCCGCCTATGATCACGAAGTCACGATTTTCTTTACCTTTTGGGGACTGAACGTACTTCGTAAAGATCAAAAAATTGCGGTGAAAAAGGGATTCTTGGAGAAAATGTTTGGAAAAATGATGCCTCGCGGAGCTGAGAAGCTTGGAATTTCCAAAATGAATTTCGGTGGCATGGGGCCAAAAATGATTAAGCATGTAATGAAAAAGCATAATGCGTTGTCGCTTCCGCAATTAATTGAGTTAGCTCAAGAGCAAGGCGTTAAACTGGTTGCTTGTACAATGACAATGGACTTGCTCGGTTTGCAGCAGGAAGAATTGCTCGACGGCATTCAATATGCGGGTGTTGCGGCATATTTGGGTGATGCCGCTGATGCTAAAGTAAATTTGTTTATTTAAGCCTTTTCTTCGCCTACCTTCATATTGTTTTCGTGAGTCATATCAGCAATAATATACCTATACAGGTATCAATGAAAGGAAGGCAGAATATGAAATACGATGATGATGTGAAAAAGAGATTAAGGCGTGTTGAAGGACAAATCCGGGGTATTTTAAAGATGATGGAGGAAGAACAGGATTGCAAGGATGTTGTTAGCCAAATTTCAGCAGTCAGGAGCGCCGCGGACAAAGCCATTGCCCTCATTGTTGCGGTCAATTTGGAACAGTGTATTCTGGAGGAAATAGAAGCTGGAAGAGATTCGAGCAAAATGGTCAAACAGGCCGTTGAATTGTTAGTTAAAAGCCGGTAAGAGGATCAGGAAGAGGTTGCGTATGGATTATACATCCATTTTTAATATCGTGGCGTTAGCGTTTTTAGTCTGGTTTATTTATTCCAGGTTTGCAAGCTTAAAAGGTCTAAACAATCTATCACCAGATCAATTTCAGGAAGAATTGAAGGGAAAGCGTAATTATGTTTTGATTGATGTACGTGAACCCGGCGAAGTAAAACAAGGCTACATCCCAGGTGCGATCAATATTCCGTTATCCCATATGAAACAAAAAGTTGGCGAAATTCAAAAAAATAATCATGTATATCTATATTGTCGGAGTGGAATGAGGAGCAAACAAGCAGCAAGAATTCTAAAAAAGAATGGTTTTAACGAATTATCTCATTTACAAGGCGGAATTATGTCCTGGAAAGGGAAGTTAACCAAATAAACAAAAAATCATTAGCCCTTGTGGGTTAATGATTTTTTGATTTACATAAGTTTGATTGATTTACACATACTTAATTTGTTGCCACTTTGTAATGTTCTACATAACCCTCAAGCGCGGGTATGAATTCCTTTTCATAATGATCATGCGGTTGCCTCAGAGCGTTTTTTATCCTTGTAGTGAAGATATATGCCAGCAACGATACATAATAAAATGACACCTACAGCAGTCCATTGTGCGGTTGTCCAATGAAATAAATATTTTGGAGTATCTCCTCTTAGCATTTCCAGCATAAATCGACCGGCGTTATAGACTGAGTTTGTGATTAAAAATAAGTATCCTCGTTTCATTTTTCGCTGAAGAAGAATCATGACAAGGGCAAAAATAATAATGTCCATTTGCCCTTCCCATACTTCTGCAGGGTAAAGAGGCTTATCCCCGTATGTATCTCTTGCAATAGTGCCTTCAGGATAAAGAATCCCCCAGTTTCCACCCGTAGGATCTCCGAAGGCATCGCCATTCATCAGATTTGCATCTCGTCCAATACTTTGTCCTAATATTAATCCAGGAGCACACAAGTCAGCTAATTCCCAAAAAGACAATTTATGTTTTCGAACATACCAAATCCCGACCAACACGGCTCCGACTATTCCCCCTTGAATCGAAAGGCCGCCATGCCAAATGGCAATAATCTCTCCAGGATGCTGGGAATAATAACCCCAATCAAACAAGAAAACTTGCCAAAATCTTGAACCAACAATGGCACCGATCATCATAGGGATTAATAAATTTGAAAGATGATTTGCTAGCTCATGTTTCTTTTGCAATTTAGCTAAAGTAAGAGTTACCCCATAGCCCAATATTATGGCAAGAACAAACAAGATACTGTACGAACGAATCGGAAATGAACCTATGAAACCTAAATATTGAAGCAATTTGATGGCTCCTTTGCTTTACGGTATGCAATAATTATAACACTATTATAACCTTGTCCTAAATTATATTTAGAGGTATTTCTTATTTCCATTTAACCTTAAATTATTTTTGAACGAAATGGAGGTGGGTGAATATTCTAATGTGTAGATTACGCAATAAAGGAGAAGTGTTAAAAATATGTATTACACCTTACAAGCGCCCACTTACGTCCCGTATCAAGGTTACCCGGGGCATTTCGCACGCAGTGAAGATATGGTGCTGAATTTAATTCTTCAATCCATTGCTGGAGAAAGAAATGATGAGCTCTTCTATCAAGAGTTGATAAGGCTTGCTCCTACGGAGAAAGAAAAGGAAGTTATTACAGGCATTAGAGATGACGAGAGAAAACACAATCAAATGTTTCGAAATATTTATACGCAACTTACGGGTACATCACCTACCGGAATAGAAGCGACGGAGCCGATTGAACATGTTAGCGATTACTTAAGCGGTATTGAGAATGCCTTATTCGGTGAATTAAAGGCGTTTGAAAAGTATCGTACCCTATATTTGAACATTCGACCAGTATACCGCAATATGATCTTTGAAATCATGACCGATGAGATAAAGCATGCTAGTTACTATAACTGGCTATACGCGAAAAACAAAAGTTAAAAGATAGTGTCCTTCGGTGCCTCTCATTGCAATATAAAATACCCCAGGAGCTTTAATAAAGGAGCACTGGGGTATAAAATCAAAGATCCATTTCCGGTGGTTCCTCTAACCATCCTTTGGACATCATAAGTTTGGCGCCTTCCATTGTATATTCGAATACATCTTTAGCGAATACCCCTGATTTCGCTATCATATCATTACGTAATACAAAAGCAGCACTAAAGCCTTGAACTCCAAGACTAAACCCACCCAAAAGGTATGTACAATACATCATCAACTTTTCGGAGAAAGGCGCATTTGTCGAATTTGTAACTGTACCTCCCTGTGTGGCAGGTGGTTGAATATTATTCTGAAGAAGGATATCTGTGGTTTCTTTTAAAATTTCTTTCGAAAGTTCTTGCCCTTTTGTAAAATATTTTTTCACTTCTTCATCTTTGGCACATTGGGCAAAACCCATCATCAATTGCATACCAGAAATATTTGTCTCAATGGAATGATACAGCAACCCGAACTCGACAGTATTTATTGATCTCTTATGTCCAAAAAGATTAGTTCCTTTCATGTATGCTTTATCAGTTATATAACCAACTGATTTCGGCATGTTCGTATAATTCGGGCGAGGAAGAAGATCTTTTTCTAGAAGATATTGTGTAAATTGATTATAATAGGTCTGCGTTATATCAGTAAGTTGCTTATAAAGCGTAACAATGTCTTCGCGATACGATATTGTCATGTGGAGTACATACATACCCATACTTATTTCTTTTAGTATCCGACAGAACATAATATCAAAGCCGTTCTCATATAATTTTGGCGCATCCAGATTAACATCTTCCTTACTAAACCCGATTGGGGGCACTGCCCCATCATTTTCTAACATCTTTGTTATTTCGATGACCTTTGGATGAAGTTTTTCCCACAATCCAGACATTAAATCCTTGGCCTTTTGATCTTCCGATTTCGATATAAAGTACTCCAATATGCGAAGAATCATTGTTTTTTTTTGGTAAGTTGTCCATAATGCACCGAGTTCCGCTGCACTCATTTTAGATTTTTCTAGCATCAAAGGATATCCTCCGTATTTATGTTTTTCGCTTCACATTTTCGTATTGAAGATAATATGTGTTCATTCATATGATTTATTCATATATCACTAAACGTACCGTAAAAAACAAAGGACCTCCCCCTAATGGCGGAAGTCCTCAGTAATACGTGTGAGCATCTTCAAGGTAGATACCCCATTGGTTGCATGCACGCTACTCGTCTTTCTTCTGCTGCAGCGCAGCCATCAATTTGTCAGCCAGCGAGCTGCCCAGCTGGGTTTGATCGGAAAACTTCTCGATCAGCTGACGGTTCGCTTTGGCAGAGGCGCGACGGCCGCCGCCGGTGGATTCATTGTCTATTTTCTCCACGACGTTGCATGGACGGCATTGAAAATACTTGCCGGATTTGCCGGAGTGGATTTCCATTTTCTTGTGACACTGCGGGCAGCGGTGGTTGGTCAGTTGTCCGTCAGCTTCGCGCTTATAGGAGCATTCGCGGCTGGAACAAACGAGATAACGGCCTCGTTTCCCCTTTACCTCTTGAAGAAACTCCCCGCAATCTGGGCATTTGCTGCCCGTTAAATTATGCGGTTTATAGGCCGCAGAACTTTTCTTGACCTCATCGACCAGCTCGGCTGCTTTTTTGCGGATACCACTTAGGAATTGCTCCATGCTTCCTTTGCCTTTGGAAATGCGTTCTAGCTCCAGCTCCCAGCGGGCTGTAAGCTCAGGAGAACGCAGTTCCTCCGAAGCGAGCTCTATGAGCTGAGTGCCTTTCCCAGTCGGAACGAGTAATGAGCCTTGACGTTCAATGGTGTCGGAGGACACAAGCTTCTCGATAATGTCAGCGCGGGTAGCAGGTGTGCCGAGGCCCCATTTTTCCATTTGAGAAAGCAAGGAAGCCTCGTTGTACCTGGCAGGCGGTTTCGTTTGGCGGCTTAATTGACGGGCGTTACAGACGGTTACGGCGTCTTTTTCGGCAGCTTGGGGCAGCAATTGAGCTGAGTCTCCATCAGACTCAGTTTCTTCCCGATCTGGATCGGTGAAATCAGTGGCTCCATACACGTCTTTCCAACCGGCTTGTTTAACCACTTTACCCGATGCATACAGCTTCTCTCCGGCTATTTCCACAGTCAGCTTGGTTTCATCATAGCGGCAGGGACCGCAGAATAAGGCTAGGAATCTCCGCAAAATGAGATCATAAAGACGGCGTTCGTCAGCGCTTAAGGTGGCGAGCGAAATGGCTTCACCGGTTGGAATAATCGCATGGTGGTCGCTTACCTTGGTATCGTCGACAATGCGTTTCGTAATCGTTAACGGTTTGCGTATAAAAGGAGCCGCTAGCGCTGCGTAGGGGCCAATGGCTGCGCCCTTGAGCCTGCCGAGCAGGGTCGGCACCATGTCCGAGGTCAAGTAACGTGAATCGGTACGCGGATAGGTGACCAACTTGTACTGCTCATACAATCTTTGCAGCACATTCGACGTCTGCTTAGCTGAAAAACCAAACTTGCGGTTGGCATCGCGCTGCAATTCGGTTAGGTCATAAGCAAGCGGATGCGGAATCTGCTTCTCGGTTTTCTGCACGTGCAGGATTCTGCCGCTCTGGCCCTGCAGCTTTGCTTTTAAGGCATCTGCGCGCTCGCGGTCAAAAATGCGCGTATCGCCTGTTTTGGGGTCTCGCCACACCGCGCGGAAAGAGCCCAGATCCGCTTCGATCAACCAATAGTCGACGGACCGGAAATCCCGGATTTCCGCCTCGCGGTTGATCATCATGGCCAGCGTGGGCGTCTGCACACGCCCAGCAGACAAGGACGCGCCGAACTTGCTGGTCAGCGCGCGGGTCACATTCAGGCCGATTAGCCAATCGGCCTCGGAACGGCAGACGGCTGCTTGATACAGCCGGTTGTAGTCCGTGCCCGGCTTCAGCTGCGCGAAGCCTTCGCGAATCGCCTGATCCGTCTGCGACGAGATCCAAAGCCGTTTGAACGGCTTCTTCCAGCGGATCAGCTCCATAATCCAGCGCGCGACGAGCTCGCCTTCGCGCCCCGCATCTGTCGCAATGACCAGCTCTGCTAGGTCACCCCTGCGGCTGAGCTGTTCGATCGCACGGTATTGCTGCGATGTTTCCTTCATCACCTTAAGCTTCATGCGCTCAGGGATGATGGGGAGATCTTCCAGATTCCAAGTTTTGTACTTGGGATCATAATCATCGGGCTCGGCAAGAGTAACGAGATGGCCAAGTGCCCAAGTGACCACATATTTGGCACCTTCATAATGGTGTTTTTGCTTTTGGTTGCATCCAAGGACACGGGCAATTTCTTTGGCGACGCTTGGTTTTTCGGTGAGTACAAGAATTTTCATAGGGAAAATGACCTCATTTCTGCTTACAAATTAGCATAAGCGAAAAAAGCACGCTTTTCAATGCGCAGCAGTTCGAAACTGAAGATCGAATCTATTCGGATGAGAGCTTTTTTATGTCGCAAAAAAGGAGAAAATTGTCTGTTCTTGTCCTAATATAAGGGTATAATGATGAAATAAGGGATGAAGAGGAGCAAAAATCGGAATGAGACCCATGTTTTCCTATTTTTCTAATCAAACGATAAAAATGAGGTTTCAATTATGGATCGTAGTTGTCATTGTGACACTAACCCTCTCCATAATTGTCCCTTTTTATTTTATAGAGCAGAAAGATCGTTTAGATGAAGCAGAAAATCAGTTAAAGCAAGTAATCACCTTGCAAAGTCTGTATATTGAAAGATGGAATCAGGAAAAACTGGATACAATTAAACGCTTCGCCGTATCCGACCATGCAAAATTTCATCAAATAGGCGATTTGAAAAGAGAATTTCAAAATTTTTCACGTGTGAATTCTGAATTCTTGTCGATTGCTTACGTAGAAAAAGATGGGTTTATTCGTTCGGATGCAGATCCAAATATTTCGTATTATGTGGGAGATAGGCAGTATTTTAAACAAGCGCTTGAGAAGAAAAGCTTTGTCTCCGGCGTTATCATATCCAAAGATTCAGGAAAACCTGTCATAACGTTCTCCGCCCCCGTGCTTGGCGACCATAATGATTTCAAAGGTGCTGTGCTGGGAATAGTAACACTGGAAATGCTGAATAGTTTAATGAAGCAGCTAAGTTTTGGTGACACAGGGGAAGTCTATGTGTTGGATTCGGAAGGGAATATTGTCACAGCCTCAAATGATACAAGCAAAAGCGAAGAATTCGTCAATGTCCCGATGAAGACTGAAATTATGCAGAGAGCCAAGACAGGGAGCACTTCGAATGACTCCTACATTGGATTTCGCGGTGAAAGGGTATACGGTCAGTATAAATGGTCTACGGGAAAAAGCTGGGTTGTCGTTGGTGAGATCACACAGAGAGAAGTATTTCAGAATTTAAATCAATTAAGTATAGCGATTATTATCATTTCACTTGTAGCTCTTATTCTTAGTATCGGTGCAGCCGTTACGATTGCATCTAGAATTGAGAGACCGATTCGATACTTGCTTCGCGGAACCAAAATTATTCAGAACGGGAACTACGACTATCAGATTGATGCGGATAAAATTAGAATGGCTCCGATTGAATTGCGTATGTTGGTCAATACGTTCAACCTAATGTCTGATAAACTCAAGGCGAATATATCTCTACTGGAGCATTCTGCATTGGTGGATCAATTGACAGAGATTCCTAATCGCCGTTATATGATGCAAGAAGGAAATAAACAGCTTCAAGCCTGTATTGCTGCTGGGCACATGTGCTCGGTTATGATGTTCGATATTGACCATTTTAAGAAAATCAATGATACCTATGGGCATTTGGTGGGTGATCGCGTTCTTCATCACGTTGCTTCTATACTACAGCGGCTTTCGGGAACAGATACGATTGTTGCACGCTATGGAGGCGAAGAGTTTATCCTGCTTGCGATGCGTAAAAATGCACAAGAAAGTGTGTCTTTAGCAGAGGATCTGATACGACATATCATGGAAGAACCATACACGGATGAGCAGGTAACCGTAAAACTGACAGCGAGCATAGGGATAGCTAAATATTCTCCTACACTGGAGTTCGGTACGATGGTGCTTGAAGATATGGTTTCTAGAGCAGATCATGCCCTCTATCGCGCGAAATCTGGTGGAAGAAACAGAGTAGAACTAGATCGATGATAGGTATTGATCTAGTTTTTTGCGTGGAATTTGATGGTCAGAAATTTGAGGGTTTGGTGTATAATAGTCAAAGAGTATTTGAATTACCAACATTTAGGGGGTTCTCCATGCAAAACGCATCATTAAGACCAATGGGAATTGGAAGAATATTAGATCGCAGTTTCCAGTTGTACCGTAAGCATTTTGTGACATTAACAATGATTATGCTGATCTTGTATGGTCCATTTAACTTACTGGTGCAACTGCTTACGTATCAAGAGACGGCGGTAAGTACGTCATCATCCATTCTTGACCAGATCCGCAGCGGAGCATCCATGCAAGATTTGTTTGGATCCGGTGCTTTCATGCAAAATAAACAGACGCCGATAGACGTAGGGAAAGTACTTCTCCTCTTGCTGGTTCTTATTCCAATCATGATTCTTGGCCTCATGCCAGCTTCGATAGCTTCCGTCTTACATTTGGTTAAAGCAAGCCTCTTCGGCGAAGAGACACCGGGAGTCGGGGTGCTATTGCGCAAATCTTTCCGCCGATTTTGGCCATTAGCAGGAAGCACGTTTTTGGATGCACTTATCATGTTCGGAATATACATAGGTCTCGCAATTATTATTGTCATTTTTGTTATCGTCTTTGCAATAGGAGGAAACTTATCCAGTTCGGTAGGAGGATTGGGTGGAGGTGCAGTTGTACTATCCATCATATTCTTCGTCATCCTTGGTCTTGGAGCGATCTTTACCTTTTCCTATTTTTTTATTCGCTGGTGTTATTATTTGCCTTTTGTCGCGCTGGATGAAGAGTCTATTGGTCTAGGCCGCAGTTGGAAGTTGACTCGCAAGAGCTTCTGGCGCTTATTTCTGATGTATTTTGTACTTACGCTCATTTTGTATCTTTTCCTAGCCGTCATTGATTTGATTATTGTTGCAATTTTTGGTTTGGGACTTGGAGGGCAGTTATTGCAAAGTTTAATTTCAATCTTGGTTACACCTCTATGGGTGCTGCCTTATGCAGTTAGCTTCTTCGATCTCAAGGTTCGTAATGAGGGTCTAGGACTAGAATCGTTGATTGAAAGTACCATACAAACTTCTTCATTGGAACCAACGGAAGAATTGGAGCCGTTTGACACTTTTGAAGATCTTCGTCCGATAGACTTGGATAAAAAGAATGATTAGTGCAGCTTTAGCTCCTTCTTTGCAAGAGGATAAAGAGCAATTAAAACAAATCTTAAATCAAAGCGAATACACGGCTTATGAGGTCAAAGAGAACGGCTCGATCTGGGCATGGTTGAAGCCGCTTTTTCGTAAAATACAGAGCTGGCTGCCAGATTTTCAAGTTTCAGATTCGGTAACGAACTGGCTAACCGTTGGTGTTGTCGTTGCACTTCTTGGTATTGCTGCATTCGCAATTTATTGGTTCGTGAAGCAAAATATTTGGCAAAAGAGAATCCGCTCTGACACTTACTTGCCTGTAGGGGAAATAAGCCGTTCTTATCGCTTTTATTGGCAGCAAGCAGATGAGCTAAGGGGAACTGGATATTTGCGAGAGGGCATACGCTCGGTCTTTCTGTCGCTTTTGTTCTTTATGGAAGCTAAACGAATGATCCGTGTGGAGAAATGGAAGACGAATTGGGAGTATGCGGAGGAGCTGGGAGGTTCATCGTCTTCCCTAGTCCCTTTGTTCCATGATAGTTCGGTTTTGTTTGAACGTATTTGGTATGGCAAGGAAGTAGTAACAGAGGAACAGTTTACTTCCATATATGAAAAGGTTGCCGTTGTTATCAGAAGGGAGGAGGGGGCTGCACATGAGAGGGCTGAATAGGCTTCATGTGGGACTAGCACTCAGCATCCTGATATTTCTCGTGTTAGGCTACTGGCTCGTGAAGCCAAAGCTCCCAGACCAACCTCCTTATCTGTCCTTCTCGGCGGATATCGACGGTACGAAAGCTTGGAAAGAACTGCTGAGTACGAAGCAGAAAGCAGTAAAGGAATGGCGATTTAGCTGGAAAAACCTTCCTAATGGTGAAAAGATGCTGCTGGTTGCCGTACAGCCGTCTGGTGTGACCAAGGCCGATCGCGAGCAGCTGCTCGATTGGGTTCGGAAGGGGAATGATGTTGTTCTGTTTGATCGCAATCCCGAAGGGTGGGGGCCTTGGGGGACTGTCTTGGCGGGGGAAATTGGGACGGGAAGTACGGAAAAGAGTACGAATAGTGCGAAAGAAAGTGCTTCTGTCTCGACAATTAAGGTCTCGCCGGATTATTCGTCAGCCGGTGGCTTGCTGACGGGGCGGGTGGATACACCGTACCGGATTAAGCCCGATGGGAACGGGCGGGTGCTGTTCGAAGATGAACACGGCGTGCTCGCCAGCCGTATAGAAGAAGGTTTAGGCAGCATCACCGTGGTGCTGACCCCGAACTGGATGCAGAATGGGACGATTGATCAGGAGTCCCATTTCGAATTGATCTGGCCGCTGTTCGCGAAGTCTTGGGACGCCGTGTGGATTGATGAGACCCATCACGGCTTCGGGACGAAGCCCGGACTGCTTGCCGTCTATCCCGCGTGGCTCGTGCTCGCGAGCGTGCAGCTTGGTCTCGCGCTGCTGCTGTGGCTCTGGCTGCGCGGCAAGCGCTTTGGCCCCGTCCACACGCCGCGGGCGTGGACGGTTCGCCGCGGCGACGAAGGCGTGCACGCCGTCGCCGCTTGGTACGAGCGCCTCGGCTACCAGCACGAGGCGCTTGCGCACCAGCAGCTGTTCCTGCGGCAGCTGCTGCATCAGCGCTGGGGGCTCAGCCCCAGCGCAAGTGCTCTACAGGCCGCGGAAACTGCTCGCGGCCGCATGTCTGAGGCGCAGGCGGCGCAGCTCGCGCGCCTGCTGGAGGAGCCGCCTGCTAGCGGCGGCTCAGCTGGGCCCCGCGCTGCGAAGCAGCGGGGCGTGAGCAGTGGGGCGTTCGTGCAGCGAACGCGGGAGATGGGCGAGATGATCGCCTACTTGGAGAAGGAGTGAGCGCAATGAATGAATTAATCCAATCAATGGAGCAGCGCTTGTTCGGCCAAAAGCTGAACATAAGGCTGCTCGTCACCGCTCTATTGGCTGGCGGTCATGTACTGCTGGAAGGTGTGCCAGGTCTAGGAAAGACCAAGATGGCGCGCACCCTTGCAGAATTATCAGGCGGGGATTACCGCCGTATTCAATTTACGCCAGACCTGATGCCCGGAGATATTACAGGCAGCGTCATTTATCATATGCAGGATCATTCATTTACTACGATTCAAGGTCCTATTTTCACGAATGTACTATTGGCAGATGAAATTAACCGTTCTGGACCGAAGACACAAGCGGCTCTGCTTGAAGCGATGGAAGAGCGTCAGGTAACGATTCAGGGGAATACGTATAAGCTGCCTAATCCTTTTTTTGTCGTAGCTACTCAAAATCCAGTCGAGTACGAGGGTACCTATCCGCTTCCGGAAGCGCAGCTCGATCGCTTTTTGTTTAAGCTGGTACTTGATTATCCTGGCGAAGAAGCTGAAGTAGAAATTCTACGCAGCCACGTACCATTCGGGCAGCATCAAGAGGAGTCACTCGCGGCGATACTGACCCCAGAACGCATCACGGAACTGCAGCGCCGGCTTTCCGATGTCGTTGTGGAGGAATCCTTATACACCTATATTGCTACAATTATTCGCAAAACCCGTGAGTCCAAGCGCGTACAGCTTGGGGCTAGTCCCCGGGCGGGAATTGCTGTGCTGATGGCTAGCAAAGCTTGGGCTTTGCTAGATGGACGAACGTATGTGACGCCTGACGATATCAAGCTTGTAGCGCGGCCTGCGCTGCGACACAGACTTCTGTTAACACCGCAAGCGGAATTGGAGGGCGGAACAAGTGACCACATCATCCAAGAGACGCTCGGCTCTATTCCGGTTCCTCGATAAATTTCTGCTTCAGGATTTTATCCTGCCAACGAACCGATTCATTGGACTCGTATTCGTAGGTGCTGTAGTCACATTAATAGCTTCTATTTTTGATGCAGCTCTACCTGTCTTCTGGAGTTGGAATGCCCTGCTCTGCGTACTAAGTGGCGTTGATCTGTTGCTGCTTCCTAAACGCAGCAGTTGGGGAATCCGGCGCAATCTTCCGGAGCAGATGGATGTTAGAAACAGCTTTGAGGTGGGTCTTGAGCTTAAATCCGAGGAACAGACGTCTATTCACGTTGAATTAATGGATCATTTGCCGCAAACATTCAGCATGGTCCGCAACCATATGAGCGGTGCCTTCCGAGGAACTTCAGCCTCTTTCTTTTATACAACGCTGGCTCTCGAGAGAGGGGAATACGTTTTTGAATACGTATATTTGCGCTACTTCGGAGGCATGGGGCTTTGGAAGAAGCAGGTGCGATTGAAGCAAGTAGATAAGATTGATATCTATCCAGATTTATCTCAGGTACGAGGTGTACTAGGCGCTGTACAGGATGCATTAATTTTAGAAGGCCAGCGGCTTTTCAAAAAGCAGCGCAGCGGCTCGGAGTTTCATTATATCCGTGATTATGTGCAGGGCGACGATATTAGGCATATCAATTGGAAAGCGTCGGCTCGCACGACGAAGCTGATGACGAATCTTTTTCAGCCGGAAAAAGGGAAGATCGTGACTCTAGTGCTCGACTGTGGACGGCAAATGGCAATCGAGCTTGAGGGACATGTGAAGCTTGACCGGACACTGGAAGCTGCATTAACACTCGCTGCCGTAGCTCTTAAACAAGGGGATCAAGTAGCTTTAATTGCTTATGCAAGCCAAGTGAAAGTGTACGTGCCAGCTGGAAAAGGGCTTTCCCATCTTCAGGAGTTAACGAGGGCCGTTTATGATCTGCGTACGGATTTCGTGGAGTCGAACACGCAGATTGCCTTCTCTCATGTGCTACGTTTTCTGAAAAAACGCTCGCTTGTCGTGCTATTTTCCGATATGGAAAGTTATCTATATGATCAAGAGCTGCTGCCTTATGTGCAGCGATTGCGCAGAAGTCACCATGTGCTGCTCTTGTCTTTACAGGATCCGCTTCTACATCAATGGGTGCGTATTCGCGCTGAGGATAGCCGCCAGGCCTATCGGCAAAGTATTGCCCATCATTTTACGACAGATCGTTACGCCTATGTAACTAAAATGGCCGGCCGAGGCATCCCGGTGATGGATGTCCCTGCCGACCAACTGACGCTTAGCGCTGTTAATGCGTATTTAGATTTGAAATCGCGAGATCGTTTATAGCATGAATTGTTTTTGTTTAGATCGTTTACTGATGCCATAACCGTAATAAAGTCCTAGTAACAATAAAGTCACTCCGGCAATGAGATATTTGACCTCAAGTGACATCGTAGACGGTGTAATGTAACCTTCAATAATCCCTGCAATGATGAATAAAGGAATCGTGCCGATCAGGAGCTGGGCGGATTCCTTGGCCGACTCCAGAAAACGCAGCTTACGCGGATAGGGTCCTGGGACGAAGAAGCGATACCCCATATACAAGCCAGCGCCGCCAGCGATGAAAATAGCGGTAAGCTCAATAATGCCATGCGGCAATATGTAGGCCAAGAATACATAGCTTTTCCCAGATTGCATGAAGACCGCAGCCAATGCTCCTACAATAAGTCCGTTGCTTATCATTAAATAGATAGTCCCGACTCCGAGCGTTACACCGCTTATGAAGGCGAGAACGGCGACCCGAATGTTGTTCGTCATAATGGCTGTAGATACGAGTGGGGAGTGCAGGT
Source organism: Paenibacillus alginolyticus DSM 5050 = NBRC 15375 (assembly GCF_000422905.1). Lineage (GTDB taxonomy): Bacteria > Bacillota > Bacilli > Paenibacillales > NBRC-103111 > Paenibacillus_E > Paenibacillus_E alginolyticus. The sequence continues at coordinate 25,663 of NZ_AUGY01000072.1, read as the reverse complement.
CCCCGCGTGGATCGGCAGTTTTGGAAGGATCAATACTGTCGGCCATTGTCCCAGGCATGATCATGGATAGATTGAGCGGATCGTTCCATACGGACAGGAAGCCCAGCAGCCCGCCAAGCAAAAATAAGAAAAAAGCAAAGCCGACAAAAAGACTTCTTGCGTGTATTAACGATGGAAAGTAGTGGAGGAAAAACTCCTTCATCTGTTTGCTGCTTTTGTTATTTTCTTTATACATCGCATTATGGGCTTGGGATACGAGATGATTCAAATAATGGGTTGTTTCATCCGTAGGCACGTGAGTTTGTAAGGTAGCAAGATGTGCGGATGCGACTTTGTAAAGTTCAGTGAATCTATTCACATGGCTGGCCTGCAAACGGCTCTTCCGTTTACTAAGCTGAATCAGCAGCTGCTCAAGCTCTGTCCATTGTGATTTATGTTCTCGAATAAAGCGCGAGATATTCATGGGGGGACCTCCTAAGAGTTTTCGTAGAAAACTTGCATCGTAAGCATGATCTTTGAGTTTTCGTAAAAAAACTTTGCATTGTAAGCTTAATCTCAGCGTTTTGCTTGTTCATTTTAGCATATCAATGACATTCGTTACCATAATTTTGAAATCATGAGGAGATGCTATGAACGAGTCTCTGGATAAAGAATTAACTATCGTGACACCTGAGCAGGTGCAATTGCAATTTCAAACCGCAGGCATTGGCAGCAGGACGTTAGCGCATTTAATTGATTGCTTGATTTTGCTTGTGATGAATGGCCTTTTATTCGTATTCGCTATTTTGATAAGCAGGTTATATTCGGGTGATTGGCTGCCTGCTCTTGCAGATTATTTGATCGCGATTGCTCTCATTCTTTGGGTTGTAGTGAACTTAGGCTATTTTGTCTGCACAGAAGCTTTCATGGGAGGACAAACGCCAGGGAAAAGAATTCTAGGACTTCGCGTGCTCCAAAATAATGGGCAGTCTGCAACCTTATTATCGATCTTGATTCGTAACTTGTTTCGTCTGCTGGATATGATGCCAACATTCTACTTCATTGGTGCAGTCAGCATCATCTTTAGTGCAAAAGATAAGCGCATCGGTGATATGGTAGCCGGAACCATTGTTGTGATTGAAGCTCGTTTTGAGCGAATGAAACGTCGAAAACATATCGATAAGGCAATCTCCAAAAAGAATTACCCCATCCTCACTCTGGAAATAGAGGAAGCCAAAAGACAAGAGATCACTGCGGTAGACTGGCAGCTTTTGCAAGCCTGGGTCGAACGAATACCAACAATGCATGATGCAAAACTACAGGAGTTAGCCTTACCGATTGCGCAGCATTTTGCTAAGAAGTTAGGTCATGACCTAGGGTTTACACTGGATCCTGCTGCATACTTAGCCCAGCTTTATGAGAAGCTGAGGAACGATTGGGAAGTTTAGATTGCTGAGCGGGCTTCGAAGTAATAGACAGTTGGAATGATTTATATTCCGACTGTCTATCTTTTTTGTCGAATTTAGCAAAATAATGGTTATTAAATCAATTTGTTCATACTATACTCAAAAATGGTAGATTATTGAAAATATGAATAACATTTGAGCGGGTATGGAGGATTATTGATGAAAAAACGATTATGTTGGATGACACTAATTGTATGTTTGGTGGTAAGCAGCAGCGCAGCAGCTGCAGAGAGTAAAAATATGCGTGGATTGAAGGCGGCAAAACCGTTGATTTGGGGCAAATAGCCACTATTGATCTTGATTCGGATTTTGTTTTTCTTGACGCGGAGAATACCAAGAAAATGAGTAAAGACAACCATGACAATGTCACGGGGGACGAGATTGGCAGTATTTTTCCGAAGAGTCAGGATCAGACATGGACAGTCATTTTGGAATATAAGAAATCCGGTCACATCAAAGATGATGAAAAAACAAAGATAGATGCTAAAGAACTGCTTAACAGCTATAAAAAGGGAACAGAAGCGGCAAATAAACAGCGTCAGGATGGGGAAAAGATTTATGTGAAGGGTTGGGATATTGAACCTTTTTACGATGAAAAGACACACGGGCTCACTTGGTCCTTGTTGGCTGAGGATGACAAGAAAGTAACATTTCTTAATTACAATACGCGTATTTGACGCGAGAGGGCAATATATCTGTTATTTTGGTCTCTGATCCAACTCATAGAGAAGCAGATAAAAAGGTGATCGCTGATAAATTGTTGCCCAAGCTGAACATGAAAACGGGAGAAAAATACGAAGATTTCAACCCAGCTAAGGATAAGATGTCAGAGTATGGATTAAGCGCGCTTATTTTAGGCGGAGCAGGGCTAGCAGTCGCTAAGAAAGTAGGGATACTGGCTGTCATTATTCTTTTTCTTAAAAAGTTTGCGGTACTTATCGTACTTGCTTTGGGTGCGGTTTGGACTTTTATCAAAAAACGATTTCAGAGGAATATCAATGGTTAAGAAAATGCAATATGACGACTCCTTATCGACGATTAGACGCCTTCCTGATAAAATGAAAGACGTTAATCTCGAATTCCGCGTTTATTCGAACGTTACGCATAAACGTACTAAATCATTTTAGGGAAGTAGGTTTTATATCATGATCGATCATATTGTACTTGTAAAATTCGGTGAAACGACGACGCAGGAACAGCTCCAAGAAGTCGTTGATAGATTTAAAGCGTTAAAAGTGCATCTAACAGGCATCGTAGATATTCAAGCGGGCATTAACTTTTCAGAGAAGAACAAAGGGTACCAGGTTGTTTTATCTGTACGTTTTGAGGATAGAGCAGCTCTTGAAGCTTATGGTCCAAATCCGGAGCACCAAGCGGTTGCTGCATATATTAGAGAAGTAGGCAGAGAAGATAGTTTGATTGTTGATATTGAGATTTAATATACGAAAAACTGCTGATAAGGATCCATCCTTGTCAGCAGTTTTTTTATGCGGATAATTTCAATAAATGATTATTTTGTCCAATCTATAAATCTATCATCTTCATACAATATAGTATCTTAAAAGAAAAGGAGATGAAAACATCATGGCAAATCAAATCGAAAGTTACTTTGGTCTTACGGTTACGCCCGTTACAGATGGGGTGCAAATTCCTGTCCCATTAACTCCGGCAGGAGTAGGACTTGCGGAAGTCAGAGTGGATGTTCCAGCCACATTTCCTCAAGTTGTAGAATTGAAAGCAACCATTGGAATAAGAGGAGATGTAGGTACTGGAAGTGTATTATTCCGAATTTTCCGCGATGGTCAAGTCATTTACTATGCAAGACAGGGTATTGAATCCGGCTTTGAGAAATACTATGTTCCGACAATCCAAGCAATCGACGTCAACCCACCAGCAGGATCTCACGGCTATACTTTATCTATCGAGTCTTTGACAGCAGGTTTAACAGCTGTTGTTATTGGTCCTATTACTTTGAGCGCTTTAGTTATAAACGCACTCTAATAAAGATGCCTTCGGCCCCAGACAAACTGTGGGGTTGGAGGCTTTTTTACTTTTAAATTTTCTGTTCTTTGCGATAAACCGAAGGTGCTGATCCACTCCATTTACGAAATTGTTTGGAAAAATAGAGGGCATCGTTAAATCCAACGGAAGATGCTACTTGGTCTATCGTCATGGAAGTCTCCAACAGCTGTTGGGCACGTTCCATGCGAATTTTTAACAGATACTGCATAGGGGATAAGCCCGTAGATTGTTTGAACATTTTACATAAATACGTACGATGATAGCCTAGTGTGTGTGCGAGCTCCTCGATAGATACCGGCTGTGTGTATTGCAGTTCTAAATATCGGATGGCTTGTCCGACCTGACGCTCAATATCGGTTTCGGTCGTTGGTTTAACATCAATTTGGTGGCTGTTCATGCGCCCGAGTTCCCGAATTAAGAGGCGCAGCCAAGCAGCGGATTCCATATCCTCAAGCACAGGAGTGTCAGAATGCTGAAAACTGGTGCGAATGTGGCGGTAATAATGACGTATAGAGCGGGGGTTGCTCCCCGAAATGACGGCCTGATGGGGGGAAACGCCAATTTGCGAAAGTAAGGTTCCTGCTGCGCGGCCTGAAAAGGCAACCCACGTATAGTGCCAGGGCTGATGACTGTCTGCGATATAGCTGAATAACTCTCCGGGATAAATAACGAAGGTATCTCCGGCGGAGCATCGATAAGTACGGTTATGCATCTCGAACGTGCCTTCACCCGCATGTACGGTATGAATAAGGTAATAATCATGCACAGCCGGTCCCATTTTATGTAATGGAATAGGCTTGCCTTCTCCGCTAAAAAGCACAGATAATTCATTGGTACTATGGAGCGGATTGATATGAATGGCGAAATAGGAATGATCCTGATTCATAGAAGCCTCTTTTAGTTTTTGTTTCTAGGGTACATGAATAAACTACAAATGTCCATATAGGAGTTCATTCAATCCATGTCTTTGGGAGTCGTCCTGCGCTATAGTGAAGATAAGAAAAAAGAACTCACTATGGAGGAGATTCACACATGTCCAAGATTACTTTTCTAGGTGCTGGAAGTACGGTTTTTGCCAAAAATGTACTTGGTGATTGTTTGCACACACCCGCGCTGCAAGGCTTTGAAATCGCTCTCTTTGATATTGATCATGAACGTCTGCAGGATTCAGCCAACATGCTGAATAACATCAAAAAAACAAGCGGAAGTACGTCAGTTATCAGAACATATACAGACCGTAAGGAAGCTCTAAGCGGAGCTAAATATGTGGTGAATGCTATCCAAGTAGGTGGCTATGATCCATGTACAATAACCGATTTTGAAATCCCTAAAAAGTACGGTTTGCGTCAAACGATTGCCGACACGGTCGGTATCGGCGGTATTTTCCGAAATCTGCGTACGATTCCTGTGATGCTCGATTTCGCAGCGGATATTCGCGAGGTATGTCCAGATGCCCTGTTCCTCAACTATACGAATCCGATGGCGGTATTAACCAATGTGATGAACACATACGGCGGTGTTCGTACAGTTGGCTTATGTCACAGTGTACAAGCGTGTATTCCGGAGCTTTTCAAAAGTCTGGGCTTGGAAAAGGAAGGCGTGAAAGCAAAAATTGCCGGTATTAACCATATGGCATGGCTGTTGGAAGTAACTAAGGATGGCGTTGACCTTTATCCTGAGATTAAGAAGCGGGCTGCGGAGAAGCAGAAAGAAAAGCATAAAGACATGGTTCGCTTTGAAATGATGCTGAAATTCGGTCATTATATCACGGAGTCGTCCGAGCATAACGCTGAGTATCATCCGTATTTCATTAAACGTAATTATCCAGAGCTGGTTGACCGCTTTAATATTCCGCTCGACGAGTATCCACGCCGTTGTATCGAGCAAATAAGCAGATGGAAACAAATGCGCGAGGATCTCGTGAATGATGCGAATTTGACGCATGAGCGTTCACACGAATATGCTTCGTATATTTTCGAAGCGATTGAGACCGATATTCCGTTCAAAATCGGCGGAAACGTGATGAATACCGGTTTAATTACGAACTTGCCGCGCGAAGCATGCGTTGAAGTTCCTTGTTTAGTAGACCGCAACGGTGTTACACCAACCTTCGTTGGCGATCTGCCTCCACAGTTAGCGGCGCTCAACCGCACGAATATCAATACACAATTACTGACGATTGAAGCTGCAATCACACGTAAACGCGAGCATATTTATCATGCAGCTATGCTGGATCCACATACTTCAGCAGAGCTGTCGATGGACGATATCGTTGCGATGTGCGATGAGCTAATTGAAGCACACGGCAAATGGCTGCCTGAATATCACTAAGTGTTCATATGAAAAAGAAGGTCGTGGCGTATGTCTAACATACCCATGGCCTTCTTTGCTTTAACCACCGAATGCGTCACGAAACGCATGGTTGAGTACTTCAAGCTCCACATTCCAAAGCGGGGCAATTTCTGGCCCTACGTTTTCGTCGAACCAATCGGAAAGCGCTTTGCGGTTGCTGCCATTCTCCGTAATGAATGGAAGATTCAGCATCACCTTTTTCACATAGAGCTCTTCTGCAGCCCTAATCTGTTCGGGGGAAATCCATACTTTCAAGCGCTTGATTGTTCGGTATAATTCCTTGCTGCAAGCTCTCCGAATTCCGCGTGCACTGGGGAACTGCTGTTTATGTTTTTCACTCGGCTTATTATTGGTCATGACAGTATCCACACTCCCTCTATGCTATTTGTATGCATGGAGAGGGCGCAGAGCCACTGGGGACAGGAACCTAAGCCGCCCATTTGGGTACAGGATTATAGTTTTACTACCTTATTTGGTTGGAGCTTGGCGCCTTGTTTGAGCTTGGTGTCGGGTCCTTTCGGTCCCAGGTAAGTCATCAGTGCTGGAAGCAGCATGCCCCGAACGAGGAAGGTGTCGATTAAAATCCCGGCTGCCATGGCGAACCCGAACAGCATCAATTCTTGTAGCGGCTGCGTCATCAGCACACTAAAGGTTGCTGCAAGGACTATACCAGCAGAAGAGATGACCCCGCCTGTCAAAGCTACGCCGCGACCAACAGCTTCCTTCCACGCATAGTTCTGAGCTTCCTCTTTAATCCGCGAGACCAACACAATGTTGTAATCGACGCCTAACGCGATGAGAAAGACGAACGTGTAGACAGGCAGTCGATAGCTAAAAGCATCATAGCCAAATCCGTAATGGAAGACACCCCATACAAGCCCCATAGTTGCTGCATAAGATAACAGCATGGTTGCGATCATGGTGAGAGCCAATCGGATGGATCGAGCCTGCCAAATTAGCATGAGGGTAATAAATAAGGTGATTAATGAAAATAGGACGAGAGTATCCCGTTTATTCATTGAACGGACGTCTAGTTGATCAGCCGTTTGGCCTGCATAATGAAGGGAAAACTGAGCAGGATCGAATCCGCTGTCGCGGAGTAATTGTTCACTATCCACGCGCATTTGGTTAATCAAATCCAGTGCTTCCTGATCGTAGGGGTTTTGCTTTAACGTCATCTGGAGTTTGATTGTATGCTTTTGCTTAGAGAGCATCGCTTGGGCAGTTGGGTTATTGGAACTCAGCAAATCCTGATTGATTTCAGGTGTGATGCCGCTAATTCCGTTTCTTTCTTTCATGGTATTAACCAATAAATTAGCCTTATCGATAAATGCGGCATCCCAAACGATTTCTTTCTCCGACTTCAAAAGGATCGTAACTGGGGCTAATTGCCCCTGAGGGAAGCGCTGCTGTAGAAGCTCGAAGCCTTGTCGTGACGATATATCACTCGGAAAGGACTTCATTAAGTTAAATGAATACTTCATGCTTAACGTCGAAAGAGAAGGAATGATTAACACCATTAACAATATAGTGGCTGTGAGGGCTGGTTTTTTTGTTATAAAAGCACTAACTTTTGCCCAGAATCCCTTCTGTGTCCTTTCGGAATGCGTCATCGCCCTCTTTGGAATCAGGGGCCAGAAGGCTTTGCGTCCAACGAGTGCAAATACAGCAGGGATTAAAGTCAATCCGCCTAGCAGGATGATGATCATGGCAATCGAAAACACAGGCGCAAAGTGATGGTAAGGCTTGAAAATGGCAGCGAACAAAGTGAGCATCGCGATAAACACAGTCCCGCCGCTGAATAGGATAGGTTCAGCTACTTTCGAAAAAGCGGTAGACATCGCGTCGTATTTGGAGTCTGTTTTCTTTAGTTCAGAGCGGTAACGAGTGACAATAAATAAGCAATAATCGGTTAGTACCGCAAAAAGCAGAATCATCATGATGGAGAGGGATTGTTTCTCGACGAAGAACCAGCCCATTTTACCCGCCAATCCGAGGATTCGGTCCACAACTTGATATACCATGCCGGCAATAACCAAGGGCAGCAGGGCAAGCAGAGGCGAACGATAGATGATGACCAAAATGACTAAAATCAAAACAACCGTTGCTAGCATTAAGACGAAGTCAGCTTTCTTGAAAAGCATGATCGTATCGGATGAGATGCCAGCAGGCCCTGTGATTTCAAGCCCGACAGTCCCCATGCCGATCTGACCCGCCGTATGTCGAATTTGTTCAAGGGTGTCATAGACTTGCCCGGACTCCAAATCCTTTTGTAACAAGACGGTCAGCAGGAGTGTTGTGTGATCCTCGGAAAATAAAGTATCCTGTTGAGGTTTGGGTAGTTGATGGAAAGGTACGGCGCGCGTGACCAAGGGCGGCTTCTGATCGGAGCTAAGCCATTCGCTAATTTTCTCGATATTTCCGCGTTCTGAATCTGTTATTGCATTCTGTCCATGGAAAACAAGAAGGGCTGTCAAGCCATCTTGAGATGGATAGTCTTCCTTCAAAATTTGCTGAGCTGCCGCGGATAATGTATTTTCATGAATGCTGCCTTCTCCGCCGCTTTTTGCAACTTCCTTCGAGGATGGTGCCAAAGCGCTTAATAAGATAATGGCTGCTAGCCAACTGATTAGAACGACTTTGGCTCCTTTGGAGCTGCTTACTAAACGAGCTAACTTCGGGAAAAAACGGTTCATTGTTCATGTCCCCTCTCCTTATTCTCATTAGAATTGTAGGAAAGGAATATGAACAAACGATGAATGTTCAATTACAATCTTGGCAGGTGCACGGTAAACGTAGTGCCTTTATCGACTTCGCTCTGCACATCAATGCTTCCATGATGGAGCTGGGTAATTTTCTGTGCAATCGATAATCCCAAGCCGCTGCCGGAACGAGAACGGTTTCTGGCCTTATCTGCTTTGTAGAAGCGATCAAAGATATGCGGTAGCTCAGATTCCGGAATCCCAATCCCTGTATCACTGATCTGAATGAGGATTTCCGTCTCCAGCTTCTGAATCTCGATCCGTAATGTATCTCCAGGCCTCGAAAACTTGATGCTGTTCGTGATGAAGTTCAGCCAAACTTGATGGAGCAGCTGGGCGTCCGCAGAGATGTCTGTCTCCGGTAGTTCTAGTTCGATCGCTATCTCTTTCTCAGTCCATTGCCACTCGGTGACAATCAGAATCTGGCGAATTTGCTCATCTAGTCGATAGACGCTTCGCTTGATGACATGGCTTTCTTTGTCTAAAGAGGCCAGCGTTAGCAGCTGCTTACTAAGCGAGGACAATCGTTTACTTTCTTCTAAAATGATATGAAGATACCGTTCTTTCTCTTCCTCTGAGGTTTCCTTGTCCAAAATCGACTGAGCGAAGCCTTGTATGGATGTTAAGGGAGACTGAATTTCATGAGAAACGTTGCCTACGAACTCCTGACGCATGTCATCCAGCTGTTTGAGCGATTGAGCCATATAGGTGAAATCTCTTGCCAGCTCTCCAATTTCATCTTGCCTAGAAACGTCCATGGTAATCTCAAAGTTACCTCCGACGATTCGTTTCGTAGCTTCGGTTAGCTTTTTGACAGGCTTAACAATATATTGTGAGAAAATAATGATTAAGATAATGCTAAAAAGAAACGTAAGCCCTAACAGAAAGGCCATGAGGATACGTACACCGCCAATTTGCTGCTCCAAATTAGGCCTCACAAATAGCGCATAAGGTTTTCCCTTTACTTGAATAGGGACCCCTATGCTATTTCGAAGGCTATCTTCAAAAAAACCGGTCACCATGAGAAAATGACGCTCTTGCAAAACGCCCCGATACGGTTCTCCGGCTAAGACAAGCCTTATCTGCTCGGGATCCATTTGGGTATGCTTGAACGGAGTCCCGTAGAAGGTTCCTTCCATCCGATCGTTAACGACATAAAGTTGAAATCCCATGTTGGCGATATGTGTAAAGTAGGTAGCTGGCTCGAGATCATGCACTTGCTCATACAACGTAGAAATTTCGTTCGTGATCTTCCAAATTTGTTCTTCGTTTTTGTCTCTTAATTTGGCCAAGTAATAGCTATTGGAGAGGAGCAGCGCGAGGATACTGCTGACCATCGCAATGACAATGAAGGTAACAACGATGCGTGTGTAGAGTGTCTTCACCGTTCGGTCACCTCGAGCTTATACCCAAGTCCTCGTACGGTTGTAATGACGAAATCATCAGTCATCTCACTGAAGCGTTCCCGCAAACGCTTAATATGAACATCAATGGTACGGCTGTCGCCTTCATAATCCGTTCCCCAGAGCATTTGAATCAGCTGCTCCCTTGTGAATATGCGTCCTGGATGACTGGCTAACTGGGCTAACAGTTGAAATTCTTTGAGGGGAAGGAGAAGTGTTTGGCCTTTGGCGGTTACTTCATAGCTTTTCCGATTGATGATCGTTTGGTTCAAGGTAATCACCTCGGAGGAGACAAGCTGGTAACGCCGCAGTAAAGCTCTCGCTCGGAACAACAGTTCCTTGGGCTCAAAGGGTTTGACCATATAGTCATCGGTCCCAGACAGATAGCCTTTCTCTTTATCTTCGATTTCTCCTTTGGCTGTTAAAAGAAGGACAGGAATATCATAATGCTCGCGGATCTCCGAACATAGCTCCAGGCCATCGCGCAGCGGCATCATGACGTCGACCACCGCCAAATGAATTTGCTCGGTTTCCATCACCTTGGACGCTTGTTCTCCGTCACTGGCTTCAAACACCGCATAGCCTTCCTTTGTAAATAAGAAACGGAGCAATTCCCGAATGTGAGCATCGTCATCGACAATTAGAATATGAGTTTTCAAGACTGGGGCACCTTCTCCATTAAAATCATTGAACTTTGCAATAGTGTAAACGAAAAAAAACCTTATTGCCACTCCTGATATCAGAACGCCGCAAGGGAGTTAAGAGATCAGAGAGCAGGTAAGGTTTTCGGCAGAAAAGGAGACTAATCCACCACGATATAACCAATCATTGGACCGCCATGGGCGATATCCGCGTGTGTCATGCAAATAATACGGTAAGTCCCTTCTTGATTGGCTGTGAAATGTACGACCGTCTCTTTTCCTTTTTTGACTTCCCCGCTAATATTCAGTCCTTCGATGAGAAAAGGGTGGCTCTGGCCGTTGACGCCATAGATGCTAAGATTGATTCTCTCGCCTTTTTGGACAACGACGGTGCCCGGGTCCCATCGATAGGCTTCGATTGTTTTGCCGTCTGCCGTGGTCGATTTGAATTCTCCGACAACCATGTGAATCGTTCTTTCTGCAGACGGCTCGGCAGCTGTTGAAACGATGCTCCCACGGTTCATATACAGCAAGCCGGAGAGGAGCAGCAGCAGTGCAGCGGCTGCCAGATAGAAATGCTTACGCTTAATAATCCATACTCGGGACATCGTTGGTCCGCCTCCTGTACAAGGTTCTTGTACATCTTATGCGGAGGCTTGTCAGCGCATGATTATGATCTGTTGAACCGTTCATGCCGCTGTTCAAGTAGGGGTTCCCATTACCACCATGCTGTGGGGTAATGGGTTCGGGTTGCCCGGTGATAAACGAGGGCAACTAGTACGAGCAGCGCGGCGCCGAGCAGCACCGGCGTGAGCAGGAAGCCCCAGCCCGCGCCCGTGAGCATCACGAGCAGCGGGTCGGCGCCGGCCGGCGGATGCAGCGTGCGCGTCAGCTGCATGAGCGTGATGGCGGCGCCAACGCCAAGGGCGAGGCTCCACGCGTGGACGCCGAAGGCGGAGAGCGTGCAGAGCCCGACGAGCGTGCTCAGCAGGTGGCCGCCGACGAGGCTGCGGGGCTGCGCGAGCGGGCTCTGCGGGAGCGCGAAGGCGATGACGCAGGAAGCGCCGAAGGGCGCCATAAGCAGCGAGACTCGGCTGAAATCGCCGAGTAAGCTGCAAATCAGAATGGCGAGAAACCCGCCGATTCCGGGGATGAGCCAAGCGAATAATTTTGGGAATGATGCAGGGCTATTCATTACTTGCAGCACCTCTTTCTCTTTATTAATTCTCATGGTATCATGAGTTGAATCATTTGAATAACGAATGATTATGATATTAGATATTCGAAAATTCGATATGTTGAGGTGGTGTAGAGGATGCTTGAACATATGGACGGGCGCAGCATGAAAACCTTCATCACGGTGATGGAGGAAAAAAGCTTCAGCAAGGCAGCCCTCAAGCTCGGATACGTGCAATCAACGGTTACCATGCATATTCATCAGCTTGAGCAAACCTTGGGTCAAGCTCTGTTTAAACGTTTGCCCCGAGGTGTAGAATTAACAGACGCGGGCAGAGAAGTTGCTCCCTATGCGTATCGTTACCTGCAGCTTGGCGAATCCCTTCAAGATAAATTAACCGGACTGCATGAACCCAAAGGAGTGGTGCGGCTCCGAGCGCTTGAATCGTTCTGCGTGCCGCATCTCCCGCAGCTGCTGCCTTCCATATTTGAACAATATCCTCAGATTCAATTGCAGCTGGAAACCGGCTTTCAACGCGATATTATCCAAGAAGTGTCTGCGTACCGCATAGACCTTGGTATTGTTCCTCGTGACCCGAAGGCTAACAATCTTACTTATATTCCTCTTATCAAAGATGAATTGGTATGGGTAGGGGCTCCTGCATTGGTAAATCGTATGGAGAACGAGGGTTGGGAAGCGATAGCGGATACCAAAGTAATCGGATTTGGAAGCCGCTGCATATACCAAACGATGGCCTCTCAGGTCTTAGCAGACAAAGGGTTATCGAGCTTTACAGCCATGGAGTTCGACAGTACGGAAATGATCAAGCAGACCATGATGTTTGGAATGGGTCTGTCCTTGATGCCGTTAACATCCGTCAAGGAAGAGCTTCAATCGGGCAAACTGTTGAGACTGCAACAGGAGAAAACCATTTTGCTGGAGCATGGGCTCATTCATCGTTCAGGTAAAGATTTAAGTGCACCCGTACAAGCCTGCAAGGAGCACATTATTTCCTGCTTTTTAGCGCAAAAAGAGCGTGAAACTGGTTGATTAGAGCCCGTCTGTGATAGAATGTTTTATAGACTAGAAACGGATATTCTAAGTGGAGAGAGGTTTCAAGAATGAGTGAGATGATTCACAATGTATTGCTTTATTTGGAAGGGCTTGGGTACTGGGGGATTTTCCTCGGATTAATGCTGGAAGTTATCCCTAACGAACTGCTCTTGGCTTATGCAGGCTATCTGGTATCAAAAGGTGAAATTAATTTCATTGGTGCAATTATTTGCGCAGTAATCGGCGGTACCTTAGCCCAAGTGGTGCTCTATTGGATCGGACGTTACGGTGGCAGACCCTTCCTTGAGAAGTACGGTAAATTTTTGCTTATCAGCAAGCATCACATTGATGTTGCAGAATCTTGGTTTAACCGATATGGAACAGGTATGATCTTCACAGCCAGATTCATTCCCATTGTTCGTCATGCGATATCGCTTCCTGGCGGTATGGCCAAAATGCCGCTAGGCAAGTTTACACTCTATACAGGACTAGCTTTAATTCCATATTCCATTCTTTATGTCTACTTGGGCATGAAGCTCAAAGATAACTGGCAAGCGATTAATCAAATGGCAGGACCGTATATTAAGCCATTAATTATCGCGGCTGTTATCTTAACTCTTTTATATGTGGGCTACCAATTAATTTTGAAAAGAAAAGCGAAGATATAAGCCGTAAAGATTTGGAGCTTTTGCTTGCAATTTGCTACAATAAAAGAAACGAATGACGATAAGAAAGGATGATCAGCGATGAGTAAGAATCTTGCAAACAAGCTGCGCACAGGCTTAAAGCCGCAGCAGTTCATTGACAGCATGGAGAAAAATCAAGAGCAATTTTTAGCTTATTACAACGGATTTGAATGGGATAACGAAGAGGATAAGGAGTATTTTGATTCTCTAAACAACCGGGATGATCTGCGCTGTCTGATCGTTGCTGCGGACTGGTGCGGCGACGTAGTTCGCAACGTACCTGTCGTGTTCAAAGCGCTGGAGAACAGTGGTATTCCGACGGAAGTGCTTATTATTGAACAAAATTACGACGTAATTGACCAGTTCCTAACGGGTGGCGGTCGTGCGATTCCGATTGTTATTTTTACAGATACAGGCGGTTTTGTGTTGGGACAATGGGGTCCGCGTCCGAAACACGTGCAAGCTGTCATGAACCAATTCAAAAAAGAAAATCCAGATCGTGAAGCGGCAGATTATAACGAAAAAATTCAAATAGCTAGAGCCGAAATGGGCCGTCAATATGGTGAAGGTAACGGATATCATGCTGTTATTGTGAAGGAACTTCGTGAATTAATCGAGTCGTTCTAAGGTGAATACATATGATTAAAATTGAATCATTTGTTCTAGGACCGGTAAGTACGAACGCGTATTTATTATCGGATCCAGAAACGAAAAAAGGCATTATCATAGATCCTGGCATGAATCCTAAATCACTTATCAAAAAGATTGCCGATTTGGATATCGTTGCGATTCTCCTCACGCATGCTCATTTTGACCATATCGGCGGTGTCGATGAGATCCGTAAGCTCAAACGCTGCCCTGTGTATATTCACGATCTAGAAGCCGATTGGCTGACCAATCCGAAGAAAAACGGCTCAGCTCGCTGGCCTGATCTCGGTGCTCCGATTGAAACGGAACCGGCTGAATATGCGCTAGACGAAGGGCAAACGCTCGAGTTTCTTGGCATTAAGCTTAAGGTATTCCATACCCCAGGTCATTCACCGGGAAGTGTGAGCTTCTTATACGAGAAGCACCTGTTCAGTGGAGATGTGCTGTTCAAACTATCGGTAGGTCGAACAGACCTTCTCGGTGGGGATAACAACGTGCTGCTGGATTCCATCCAAGATAAACTGTTTCTACTCGATGATGACGTCATTGTGTATCCCGGACATGGCGCCAAAACAACAATTGGCTTCGAAAAAGATAATAATCCTTATGTGTAAATAGGAGAGGACTGTTCCGCTAATGGAGCAGTCTTTTTTTACGCATGTATGCTCGTTCGTCCATGACACCCAACCATTTTATTTGGATCTGGGTGTTTACCGTGTTCAAGGTAGGTGCACCCCCATAGACTGATGTTGTAAGCTATTCACCCAACCTAAGCAAAACAAAGCAGTTTAAAACCGTTAAATTTATAATGAAAGTTTTCCCTAAGGAAAACTATGAGGAGGTGCTCTTTCATGGAACATGTTAAAGCTCCAACGTACCCGATGGCTCCGATGCCGATGCCAACTCCAATGCCAGCTCCAATGCCGATGCCGATGCCGATGCCGATGCCAGCTCCAATTATGCAAAGCCCGGTACACAATGATATTCATTTGCACGCATCTTACCAACAAACATCGTTTGTTTTCCCTAAACCGGTTGCTGTGCAGCCTGTAGCCAAAGTTTGCTCTTATAACTATAACTCAGTAGGAATTATTCTCGTTCTGTTCATTTTGCTTGTGATTATTACTCGTGGAATTTGTAAGTATTAATTCGCTGATCGTCAATAGAAAAGTAATCCAACTCAGGGACTTTCGACCGGAGTGGATTACTTTTTTTTGTTGCCAATCCAACGATCCGCGAAATTTGCCATTAGCAGGCTATTTTGAAAGTTGGTATACTTATAGAGTTGCTTTCAGCCAAAAGTTCCCTCTGGGCTCTTCGCGCATATAGTAAAATGACAGATCAATCTAGGGGGCGGAGAGATGCATTGGTTTTCAATCATAGCCATCGGAATTGCTGCAAATTTAGATAATTTAGGAATCGGCTTATCATTTGGGGCGCGTTCAACCAAAGTACCGCTATTGTCAAATCTGCTAATTGCCTTGTTATCATTGGCTGCGACATATTTGGCCATGTCAGCAGGTATATACTTGTCTCATCTGATCTCCCCATCCTGGGGTAATCTGATCGGAGGTTTTGTTGTTGTCTTCATTGGTGCCTGGGGGCTTCGTTCAAGTTTAAAAAAGCGCAGAAAGTTGGTTTCTGATGCCGAATTAGGTGAACAAATGACACGTATGGCTGAAAGATCAGATAAAGACGGGAATCACATCATATCATGGGGTGAATCGATTTCGTTAGGATTTGCATTGTCAGTCAACTGTATGGCGAGCGGTTTGGCTGCTGGCGTCAGCGGAGTTTCTCCGTTGTTTTCGGCCCTTTCAGTCGGTATATTTTCACTTTTAACAGTAGACATTGGCGTTCGGTTGGGCAGTCAGATAGCGAAATCTTGGTTTGGGAAATATTCAGAACTGATGGGATGTCTTCTATTGATTGTCATTGGCTTTTATGAAATTTTCGTTTAACCTTTATGTCAAAGAATTAGTTGAGAATGACTCCTGGTTGCGGCACTTCTGAAACCAAATCTCAGGTGAAACGTATAGAATGGGACGAAAGTGCTAAAACTTTCATATTAACTATACACCAGGAGGGTCATGACACGATGTTCAAAAAATTTGTAATGCTGATTATGGCAAGTATGTTGGTTTTTTCCTTTACCGTGCCAACGCTGGTAGAAGCGAAATCTTCTTATAAAGCGCCGCGCAAAAGCTACACACCGACAAATCAACAAAAAGCGCCTTCAAATAACGTTTCTAAAAACGAACCTAGTAATTCGACGTCAAAAACGCCCGGCACTGCATCGCCAGCAACAAAGCCCGGATTTTTCAGCGGGGGTTTAATGAAAGGGTTGCTCATTGGGGGAATGGCGGGTCTGTTGTTCGGAGGCTTATTTGGAGGCATGGGAGCACTTGGCAATATACTTGGATTATTAGTGAACGTACTTGCCATTGTTGCCTTGGTAGCTGTTATTATGAAGGTCGTTTCTTTCTTTAGACAAAGAAGGAAGTTGAATCAGGATCAGGAGAGGTAAGAAGCATGCGATTAACGGAACAAGAAATCGTTAATGCGATTTGCTTGTATATGGCGGAACGCAAACGTCTCAAGCCAAATGATGTTGATGTTGAGCTGATGTGGGACGAGGACTTAGGCTTCTCGGCCGAAATATTCGCCGAAGGTCGCAGTCAAATCCTCACGCAAGGGAATCTGCTTGAAGCCATCGTGCAATATTTGTTCAATCAGTACCAGATGCGAGTTTTTTGGGATCAAATCCAATTATCTTTGGATGAAGAGATCATCGCTGAAATAGCGGTCTAATCTATAGTCTAGCGACAAGAAAATCCTCACAAAAGAACCTTGTTAAAATCAAGGTTTTTTGCTTTATGGGGGATTTTCTTGTCGTTATTTTTATGACATGAAACTCCCTCCAATTCTTCCCGAGACCGATTCCCCTTTTCACCTCCATACACTCCCCTTCCTCAATTTGTTAATGCCGTCAGGCTTCGAGTATACGAGTTATTGCTTATATTCACTAAATAGCCTAGAGTGTTCTGTTGGAGGTGGCATCCTTGAAAGTTGTTTGTCACGCCAGAAGCACATGATAGAAAAATTTATAGAAATCCATAAAATTTATAGATTGTACTTTTGAACGGGTGTGCTTTTACAATTAGTAAAAAGAACGCTCATCTGATGTAAGCGCTTTACACTGAGGAAATAGGGGGAATTTCATTGAAACACATATCAATTATCGTCATGCTTTGCTTTGGATTGGTGTTATCCGCATGCTCTAGCTCGTCTCAATCGGGTCCTAAAGACTCTGGTACGGGAGAGCCCCAGGATCTCGTTATGGCACTTGGATCCGAGCCTGTAAGCTTGGATCCGCAGGATGCAACGGACGGGATCTCGTACGACGCGACGGAACTTATGTGTACGACAAACTCGTCACCTTCGACAAGGACATGAAGCTCGTGCCGCAATTGGCCAAAGAGTGGAAGACATTCGATGATGGCCTGAAGGTCACGTTCACGTTGAACCAAGGAGCAAAGTTCCACGATGGCGCCTCGCTTAACGCGGATGCGGTGAAAGCCAGCTTTGACCGCATTATGAACAAAGACAACAAGCTCGGCAGATTCGCCCTTTATACCGAATTCGTAGATAAAGTGGTCGTGGACAGTGAGTATCAAGTGACGTTCCAGCTGAAATTCCCCTACGCTCCGGCGCTCGCTAACTTCGCTCACCCGTCTGGTGCGATTGTGAATGCGAAGGCTGCGAAGGAGAAAGGTGAGAACTTCAGCAAGTCACCTGTCGGCTCCGGCCCATACCAGTTCAAAGAGTGGGTGTCCGGCGACAAAGTCGTGCTTACAGCGAATACCGACTACTGGGGTGAGAAGCCGAAACTGAAGTCGATCACGATCAAAGCGGTGAAAGAAAACGCAGCGCGCGCCCTTATGCTCGAAACCGGCGAAGCGGACGTGATTGCACCGGTACCGGCTACCGATATCGAACGGCTGAAAGGCGATAACAAGCTGACCGTTACCACATATCCGAGCAACCGGAACCTGTACATCGGTATCAATACTCAGAAGGCTCCTTTCAACGATGTGAAAGTTCGCCAAGCACTAAATTACGCAGTGGATAAAGATACGATTGTGAAAAAGATTTTGCTCGGGCAGGCGCAGGTGTCCCAATCCGCGATTTCGGAACGGACGTCCGGCTATTCGCCGGCAGGCGTACGATCCTGAGAAGGCGAAGAGTCTACTCACGGAAGCGGGTGTGAAGCCGGGCACCACGATCAAGCTATGGACGCCGGAAGGCCGCTACTTGATGGACCGTCAAATTGCCGAGTTTGTGCAGGCAAACCTGGAAGCAGTCGGACTGAAGGTTGAGTTTCAGAAGTGGGAGTGGGGCGCTTACACGAAAGCCTACCGCGATCCTAACTCCGGACTGGAGCTGTTCCTTGTCAGCTGGGCCGTTCCGTCAAACGATGCAGACGGAGGACTGCGTCCTCTATTCATGACAAATGGCACGAACAACTATACCGTTTTCTCCAACAAAACGATTGACGATCTTCTTGATAAAGGCATGAAAACCGTCAATAACGACGAGCGTAAGAAAATTTATGCCGACACACTCAAAGCGATTAAGGATCAAGCGCCATGGATTTTCCTTGTGGAGATGAAGCAGCCGGTTGGGGTCCGCAAGAACGTAGAGGGCGTCACAAGCCTCAATACCGAACTCGTGGACTTACGTACTGCAGTTAAGAAATAATGAAGCTGGAGAGAGGAGATGGGGGATCCATCCCTCTTTTCAAATATAAGAAAGTAGTCAGGAGGCACCAACGTGTTCGGTTACATCCTCAAACGTCTATTACAAATGATTCCGACGCTGATTGGCGTGTCGATTCTGTCGTTTATCCTCATTCATGCCGTTCCGGGCGATCCAGCCCGGATGATGGCCGGTCAACAGGCTTCCGAGAAGGATGTCGAGATGATGCGTGATCGACTCGGCTTGAATCAACCGCTGTATCAGCAGTACGGGAACTATGTGGCTCATCTTGTGCAGGGTGACCTCGGTAAGTCTATACGTTCGAATCGTCCCGTGATGGAAGAGATTAAAACACGGTTTCCGATCACCATCAAGCTGACGGTATTTGCCGTTCTTCTGATGATCGTGTTCGGCTTGTTCGCCGGAATCTTCTCGGCAACGAAGCCGAATAGCTTGGCGGACAATTCAACGATGATGATTTCATTGTTCGGCATCTCGATGCCGGTCTTTTGGCTAGGCATTATGCTGATTCTTATTTTCTCCTATTACCTGCACTGGCTGCCTTCCGGCGGCAATGACGGAATAAAGTATTTCATTCTCCCTGCCGTTACGCTCGGCCTGTCTTCTTCGGCTATCTTGGCTCGTTTGACGAGGTCCAGCATGCTCGAGGTGACGAATCAGGATTTCGTCCGGACGGCGCGCGCCAAAGGGGTCAAGGAGCAGATGGTCGTTTACAAACATACGCTTGCGAATGCGGCAATCCCGATCGTGACTGTGATTGGTTTGGAGTTCGGCCACTTGCTAGGAGGAGCAGTGCTGACGGAGACGGTCTTCTCGATGAACGGACTAGGACGATTCATCATTCAATCGATCCAATTCCGTGATTATCCGGCTATTCAAGGGTGTGTGCTTTTTGTGGCGACCTTGTTCGTGCTTGTGAATTTGATCGTAGATCTGTCCTACGGGCTGCTCGACCCGAGGGTAAAATATGAGTAGAGAGGGGAAAGTCACCATGCGTACGGAAGCCGTGATTACGCCGGTGGAGTCGGTTACGACCGGTCAGGCCGCCTATACCGGGCGATCCCCGTGGAAACAGAAGCTCGGGCGGTTCAAACGAAACAAGCGCGCCTTAGTCGGACTCGGCATGGTCGTGCTGTTCATTCTGGTGGCGTTGTTCGCACCGCTGCTTGCCCCATTCGATCCGGCGAAGCAGAACATGCAGATCATGTTGGAGAGTCCGAACGCACACCATCTTTTCGGTACCGACGAATTCGGGCGCGACGTGCTGTCGCGCATCATGTACGGCGCCCGCATCTCGCTCATGATTGGCCTCGTTGGAGTGCTCATCGCTGTTGTGTTTGGTGTAGCGCTTGGTACGCTCGCTGGTTACTTTGGTGGGGTGTTGGACGCCGTGATCATGCGGATTATTGATATTTTCATGGCGTTCCCGAGCTTTCTGCTTGCGCTTGCCATTGTCAGCGTACTCGGGCCGGGAATGGTCAATTTGATGATTGCGATCGGCATTTTCTCCGTACCAACGTTTGCGCGCATTTCGCGAAGTGCCGTCATTTCGGTCAAACATAGGGAATTTATTGAGGCAACGAAGGCAATGGGCGGTACGCATGCACGGATTATTTTTAAACATTTAATTCCGAACACCATTGCACCCATTATCGTATTATCCACGCTGCGGATGGCGACGGCGATTCTAACAGCATCCGGGCTCAGCTTCCTCGGGATGGGTGCGCAGCCGCCGACACCGGAATGGGGCGCGATGCTAAGTACGGGTCGGGAGTATTTGCGGACCTCTCCCCATGTGTGCACAGTACCGGGACTGGCTATCATGTTCATGGTGCTCGGCTTCAATATGTTAGGCGATGGGCTTCGGGACGCCCTCGACCCGAAGATGAAAGTGTAGAGGAGGTGTGAGAACATGAGTAACAATTTGCTGGAAATTAAAGGTCTCAAAACATACTTTTATACGGACGAAGGTGTGGTTCCTGCTGTGGATGGCGTGGACATCACGGTGCGCGAAGGCGAAACGGTTGGCATCGTCGGTGAATCCGGCTGCGGTAAAAGCGTCACATCGCTGACCGCGATGCGATTAACACCAGGGAAGATCGTCGAGGGCTCAGTCACGTTCGATGGGCGGGACCTGCTAACGCTGCCGGAGAACAAGATGAGGGAGATTCGTGGCAATGAGATGGCTATGATTTTTCAAGAGCCGATGACGTCGCTTAACCCGGTTTTTACCGTCGGGCATCAAATTGCCGAGTCGCTAAGGATCCACTTGAAATACGATAAGAAGAAGGCAAAAGAACGCGCAGTCGACATGCTCAAGCTGGTCGGTATTCCACGGCCGGAGCAAATCGCAGATGAGTTTCCACACCGGTTATCTGGCGGCATGCGGCAGCGTGTCATGATTGCAATGGCGATGTCATGCAGCCCGAAGCTGCTGATCGCTGACGAGCCTACGACCGCGCTCGACGTGACGATCCAAGCGCAAATTCTCGACTTGATGCGCGAGTTGAATGCCGAGCACAATACGGCTATCTTGATGATCACGCATGACTTAGGTGTCGTGGCGGAAATGTGTGACCGAGTCATTGTCATGTACGCCGGTAAAGTCGTGGAGGAAGCTGACGTGCTCACGTTGTTTGCGAAGCCGGCGCACCCTTATACACAAGGGCTGATGAAGTCCATTCCGCGCCTGCATGGTCAGGAGAAACGGCTGTACTCCATCAAAGGCAATGTACCGATTCCGGGCAGCCTGCGAGGCGGATGCACATTCGCTCCGAGATGTGAGCATGCGACTGACCTTTGCCGGTCAAGTGTGCCGGAATTGTTTGAGCTTGATAAGGGACATTACAGTCGATGCTGGCTCCATCAGCCGAGCGAGAAAGGAGCTGCGCATGGTCATGAAACAGCCGCTTATTGAAGTGCGCAACCTGAAGAAACATTTTCCGATAAAAAAAGGATGGTTAGGCCGCACGGTCGGCCACGTGAAAGCCGTGGACGGCATTAGCTTGACGCTATACAAGGGAGAAACGCTTGGATTGGTAGGAGAAAGCGGCTGCGGCAAGTCAACGACGGGACGCACGCTGCTGCAATTGATCGAGCCGACGGAGGGTGAAGTCCTATATGAAGGTCGCAATTTGGTCGGGATGAAGCCGAGCAAGCTGCGACCGCTGCGTAAGGAGCTGCAGATCGTATTCCAGGATCCGTATGCCTCATTGGACCCACGTCTGACGGTTGGCGAAATCATTGCCGAGCCAATGGAGATTCATAGGCTGTGCACGGGCAAGGAGAAAGAAAAACGGGTGGAGGAGCTGCTGGAGGTGGTAGGCTTGAGCGGCTACCATGCCAAGCGATACGCGCACGAGTTTAGCGGAGGCCAGCGCCAACGGATCGGGATTGCCCGCGCCTTGGCATCTAATCCTAAGCTCATCGTGGCCGATGAGCCGGTTTCCGCGCTGGACGTGTCGATTCAGTCGCAGATCATCAATCTGCTGCAGGATCTGCAGGAACAGTTCGGCTTAACGTATCTGTTCATCGCGCATGATCTTAGCGTGGTGAAGCATATAAGCGATCGCGTCGGGGTTATGTATTTAGGAAATATTGTCGAGTTAGCCGATAAGAACCGTTTATTCGATACGCCGCTGCATCCGTACACACAGGCGCTCATGTCCGCGGTTCCGAGTCCGGACCCCTTGGACAAAAAGGAGCGCATTGTCTTAAAAGGAGATGTGCCGAGTCCCGCAAATCCGCCGGCCGGCTGCGCATTTCATCCGAGATGCGCCTCCTGCATGGACATCTGCCACACCGAGCGTCCCGTTCTGCAAGAACGAGACGGACACTATATCGCCTGTCACTTGTACGGCTAGTATTGGGGGAGCTACATGATTAACAATGGAAAGCAGCGACTTTACGAGGAAGTCGACGTCCTGCATCAGAAGATGATCGACATCAACGACTTTATCCATGACCACCCTGAGCTAGGCAACCAGGAGTACCAAGCCTCCGCGCTGCTGACAAGGACGTTAGCCGAGAACGGCTTTCAAGTCGAATCAGGTATTATCGGGCTGGATACCGCTTTTACCGCAACATACAAGAATGGGGAGGGTGGTCCGGTCATCGGGCTGCTGTGCGAATATGATGCGCTCGAAGGGCTTGGCCACGGCTGCGGCCACAATCTTCAGGCCGCGTCCATTACAGGCGCCGCCATCGCATTGTCGAGGCATTTGGGTGATTATCCGGTCACGCTTCAGGTGTTCGGCACGCCTGCAGAGGAGACGACGAGCGCCAAGCTGCCGATGGCACAGGAGGGACTCTTCGACCATCTCGACGTTGCGTTGATGATGCACGGCGGAGACCGGACGACGGTCGACGGTAAGTCACTTGCGCTAAACTTGGTCGACTTCGTGTTCGACGGAAAGGCGGCCCATGCGGCGGTCGCGCCGGATCAGGGCATCAGCGCGCTTGACGCGGTGCTGATGACATTCAATGGCATCGAATACTTGCGTGAGCACGTGCGCACAGACGTCCGCATCCACGGTGTTATCACCGACGGAGGCAAAGCTGCGAACGTGGTACCGGACCGCGCCGTGGCTCAGTTCTATATCCGTGCTGCGGACCGCACCTACCTCAACGCTGTCGTGGAACGCGTATATAATGTTGCGCGGGGGGCGGCGCTGGCGACAGGCGCGCAGCTAACGATCAACGAGCTGAAGGTGCTGGATAACAAAATCAACGTGCCGAGCCTGAACGCAATCATGCTTGATAACGCTGAGCAAGCGGGCGCCCAGAACATCACGCCTCCAAGGCAGAACACCGGCTCGACCGATTTCAGCACCGTGACTTACCGGGTACCCGGCGCCTGCCTGCGTGTATCGTTCGTCCCTTTCGGGACGTCGAGCCATACGAAGGAATGGGTGGAAGCGGGAACGAGCGAATCCGGCCATGCGGCGCTATCGGTTGCGGCGAAGGCCGTTGCCGGCGCATGCTACGATCTGCTCGCCGATCCCCAGCTTTTCGTGCAGCTGAAAGAAGAGTTCCGCCAAGCAAAGGCGGAGTCTACTCAACCGGGCTCAGCTGCTAAAATTTCATAATACAAAAGAAGACCGAAGTTCAGGCTGCGCGAGCAGTTGTCCTTCGGTCTTTTATGTTTGGGGAAAGCATGATTTCACATCATTGACGAACTGATTCAACGATGCGAGCTCCATGGCAGACTCCCGATAGATCATCCATGTTTTGCGCAGAAGAAATTGACCGTCATTCCGGGTTAAGTCGATGGTGTGGAGATCGTCCTCTTTCGTCAGACATATCCGCGGGATAATGGCATAGCCTAATCCGTGCTTCACTAGCTCCTTGCACGTTTCCACGCTGTCGACTTGCATCGTCATTTGTGGAGGTGATCTGAACTGTTCTTGCCACCAGGTGTCGATCGATTTACTTAAGAAAGGGTCCGTCTTGAATTTGATCTTCGATTTGACGGCGCCGATCTGGTAATGGATGCGGGGCAGCTTAGGCAGCTCCTCCAGTTCAATTGGGTGCTTCGAAATCACACAGATCCGTTCCTCGTTAATCAAATATTTCTCCTCAATCCATTGATAATCGCCGCGAATGAACGCGATTTGGACCTCATCGTTCTGCAGCAACCGAAAAATATCGGAGCTGAGCCCGGTATTCAGATGGATTTGGACGTTCGGATAAAGTTCAACGAAATGCTTCAGAATAGCCGGCAGCTTATATAAGGAAAAATTGCTCGATGCACCAATCCGCAATGTACCTCGCACCTCATGAGCATGCAGATTGGCGAGATAATCCTTCGTACGGCGCAGCTCCAGAAGCATCTTCTTTGCGTAATGGATGAGATGTTCGCCTTCCAGTGTGAAGGTTATCTTTTTCCCGGTCCGGTTAAACACCTTGATACCGAATTCCTGCTCTATCTGCTGCAGGCGGTAGGTCAAGGCTGGTTGGGAGATAAATAGACGCTCGGCCGCTTTGGTTATATTCTGTTCTTCGTAAATGGAATCCAGCAGGGACCAATCTTGTTCGTTCAACGTACTCATCTCCTTGAGAAAGCGAATACAAGTATTATAACAAATACGGGTGTCTATGGCTCACTTGGATGCTTTTGAAGAGTATATTATCCCCCTCATCATACATATTTCCACTTGAGAAGAGTGAAGCTCATGGTTAAAAATGGAAGTAGGCATCTAGAGATTTGAGACAGTGACTAAAGTGATTGAAGAAATGTCTGCAATCTTGAAGTTTCTAAGGGAGGGATGTTCCTAATTGAGCATGTGACAAGATCTCTGGACTAGAGCGCTTCGTATTTCGGTTGGCAGATCAGTGACCATATTGACACATTCAGAGCAGCGGTACTATGTCAAGACCTTAATTGGAAAAAATCTTGAAGAACCGTAACTTTTTTAGGGGGTGAGCCTAAAAAAGGCCGCACGAAACTAAACCCACCCTATTTTGGTTATATGGAAATATTTTCTAATTTCCAAAATAATAGGTGGAATGGTTGAGTAAGGTTATGTCATTTCTGTTGTCGGGTCACCTCCTTGGGTTCGTAGAGTCGGTTGGTTCGAAGCAGATAGTCGACCAACCGCACCAATTTACGAGCTGTAAAGCGCAAGGGCACGTTTTTCGGCGTATTTGGCCGGCTCCGCTTTCTTAAGGCTATAGTACTGCGCAAATACCGTGTC
>NZ_AUGY01000071.1 GCF_000422905.1 Paenibacillus alginolyticus DSM 5050 = NBRC 15375 | reverse complement strand
TTGGAACAAGCCCAAATGCCATATATGGCCAATTGTACACAGCTCTACTGGTATATGTGTTACTCAAATTTGTGTTCGATCAAGGAAACTCCGTAGTTCATCCAAGTGCCAAGTTAACTTTTGCCGAATTCGATCGGTTATTTAGCATGGACGTTATGCAGCCGGAATGGATCGTTTATTTGACGAGTAATTTAACCTTCCCTTGAATCCATTTATTGGTAGATCAACAGGCCTGTATTTTGTACAACAAAAATGGCTCTACTCCTCTTAAACTCGTATATTTCGGTTATATTGTTGTATGAAATGCAACATTATCAGCGGAATGGCTTGTTTTGAGGTGTAAATGTTGTATGTAGTACAACATGTGGCTTGGAATTAGGAGTTTGGGAATTTAGGAAATATGGAGTAAGTTTTTGTGTGAGAGGAGATTGGATGCATGAC
This sequence comes from Paenibacillus alginolyticus DSM 5050 = NBRC 15375, assembly GCF_000422905.1. Taxonomy (GTDB): domain Bacteria; phylum Bacillota; class Bacilli; order Paenibacillales; family NBRC-103111; genus Paenibacillus_E; species Paenibacillus_E alginolyticus. Next base: position 44,700 of record NZ_AUGY01000071.1, on the reverse strand, counting down.
CGAGCATGAGCATGAGGACGCTGGAGTCCGCGAACAGAGTCTGGAAGTAATCAAGCATAAGCTGAGCTTATTACCGGATAAGCCGGGCTGCTATATCATGAAAAACCGCGAAGGTACCATTATTTATGTGGGAAAAGCAAAAGTACTGAAGAATCGTGTGCGCTCCTATTTCACAGGGAGCCACAGTGCGAAGACGCAAAAACTAGTCAGCGAAATCCGCGACTTTGAATATATAATTACCTCCTCGAACATGGAGGCTTTGATTCTTGAGTGTAATCTGATTAAGCAGCATCATCCGCGGTACAACGTACTCTTGAAGGATGATAAGACGTTCCCGTACATCAAGATTACACATGAAGAGCAGCCGCGCTTAGAAGTCACGCGGCGGGTGTTTAAGGATAAGGGCAAGTACTTCGGCCCTTATCCGAACGCCTTTGCGGCCCAGCAGACGAAGAAGCTGCTGGACCGGCTTTATCCGCTGCGCAAGTGCAAGACGATGCCCGAGAAAGTATGCCTATACTATCATATCGGGCAGTGTCTGGCGCCTTGCGAATTCGACGTATCCGCCGAGACGAACGAGCGGATGGTGCAAGAGATCAGTCGTTTCCTGAACGGGGGACACGACGTTATTAAGGAAGAGCTGACGGCCAAAATGCTGGCCGCGGCGGAGGAACTGAACTTCGAGCGCGCGAAGGAGCTGCGCGATCATATCATGAACATCGACGCCGTGATGGAGAAGCAGAAGATCACGACGGCAGATGCGCTAGACCGCGATGTCTTCGGGTACGCGGTTGACAAGGGCTGGATGGCTGTGCACATCCAGTACATGCGTCAGGGCAAGCTCATCGAGCGGCACGTCTCGCTGTTTCCGTATTACGGTGATGAGTACAATGACTTCATCACCTATGTGACTCAAGTCTACAGCGACAATCCGGCGCTGCCGAAGGAGATCTTCCTGCCGACGATTCCGGTACAGGCAGCAGTTGCCTCTACAACTGCTCCTACAGATGCTCTTGCTGAAGCTAATTCTGAAGCTCCCGCTGAACCGTCAATGGACACCCCTGTCGAAGTCCCGGCGGAAGTTGCGGCTCAAGTTGAGGCTGAAGAGAAGGATGTCCGCGAAGCGCTGGAATCCTGGCTCAAGGTCAAGGTGCATATCCCGCAGCGAGGGCTGAAGAAGCAAATGGTCGATATGGCTAAAGACAACGCCCGCAATGCACTGGATGAGAAATTCCGCTTGGTGGAGCGCGATGAGCGCCGCACGACCAAAGCAGTCGAGAATCTTGGAGAGTGGCTCGGCACGGGAACAATTCGCCGTATCGAAGCGTTCGATAACTCGAATATACAAGGGACGAACCCGGTTTCTGCGATGGTCGTCTTCGTAGACGGAAGGCCGGATCGTAAGGAGTACCGTAAGTACAAAGTCAAAACGGTCGTTGGTCCGGATGACTACGAAACGATGCGAGAGGTCATTCGTCGGAGATATGAGCGTGTACTTAAAGACAATCTCACAATGCCTGACCTGATCGTCGTGGACGGAGGGAAAGGACAGATTTCAGCCGCAGTCGACGTACTGGAGAATGAATTAGGCTTGTTCATTCCGATCTGTGGTCTTGTGAAGGATGCCAAGCACAAAACAGCGCAGCTCATGATCGGAGATCCTGCCGAAGTTGTGCCATTGCCGCGTGACAGCCAAGAGTTTTACCTGCTGCAGCGGATCCAAGACGAGGTTCACCGTTTCGCGATAACGTTCCACCGCGAAACAAGGGCGAAGTCGATGGTTGTTTCTCAGCTGGATGCCATTCCCGGCATCGGGGAGAAACGCCGTAAGGCATTGCTTAAGCATTTTGGCTCTGTACGCAAAATAAAAGAGGCTGAAGTCCAAGACTTCAAGCCTCTGGGTATTGGTGAGAAATTGGCTAGCGACATTCTCAAAGCGCTTCAAGGCGAGGCGGCGGCTCCCCAGGAATAAGGGGACCCCGCCTTTTTCCATGCAGCCAGGCCAGCAGCAAGCCGACCAAACCAGGCAGCAGGATATAGAAAATGCCGGCAAGTACATCGCTTACATGTCCGAGATAGAAGAGAGACATTCCCATGAGGATGCTGTCCATGCAGGCATGAGCGAAAATGGCGGTTATGAAACCATATTTTAGGAAGACGTAACCTAGAATAATGCCAATGATGGTGACCTCGATTAGCCGAGTGTAGACGGGATAAATGGGATACTGCGTATGACTAGCCGCCCAAATCACGCTGGGAATGACAATCGCAATAAAGTTTGAGCGAAACAGCTTCTTGAATAGAATGATGCCGAGCAGTCGGTAGGTCGCCTCTTCAGATATGGCAGCAACCCAGGCCATAAGCGGGAAAAAGTGAGGTTCTACCATATTTAGAACAGAATCGGATGGATCATTCACAGACCAAACATCAAAATTCACTTCACCTGTGTAAAAGAGCACCTGCTGAACGCCTAAGATGAAAAGAGCCAGCAAATAACCGCGCCCCATGCCGTTATAAACCTCAGTCCCAAATGAGAACTCCCTCCAAGCGGGCCATTTCCGCTGTCCAATTGAATTCCACAATCCATTACCTGCTACAAGAGCAAGGTAGAGAGATATGCCGAGCAGCAAAGTCACTATATTCATGAAAATAATAGCTGCCCATGTTGCGAAATCGTCGTTCAGAGCTCCACTCATAGCTCTAAAAGCAGGATACATATTGAAGTTGTTGGTGATATAAATGGCTAAGAAAATGGCTGTCAAAAGCAGGCCTCTATTGAATTTCATATGTTTTCTATAGATGATGGCGAATACAATCGCGGCAATTGTCATGATGAGTGTGAAGCCCATGGAAATCCAAGTCATGAGAGACGCAGAATGATCCTGCTGATCAATCCAGATTTGATGCGACGCAGGTAAGCTGAAGAGCACGTTAAAACCAGTCAGATTTTTGTCATCGAAATCAACTTGAACCTGTAACTTTGCTTCGCCCAGCGGTTTGGATTGCTTTTCATAAAATAAGGTTGTTCCATGTTTTGAATCGTCTTTGGCAGCCCGTTTATCTATGGGTGCAAAGTCATCCGGGTCAAATCCTTGCTGCCGAATTTCCTGCTTGGCCAAAATGTCTGCTTTCTGCTTGCTAATCATAGCCTGATCGGAGGGATTCTGCGTTTCACGCCATCCAATAACGGCAGCATTCGTGTAATTAATCTCCACTTCAAATTGACGGTTGGTCTTGGTGTCTTTTACGCTTACTTGATAATAATCAATGGGGTAACGCTCTCCATAGCCCTTCAAATAGGCTTCTAACAAATGCTCCTTCTGCAAATAACCGCTGCGGTCCTTCTTGGATTGATAAACAACATAGGTTTGCGGGTTATGCAAATCGTAGCGCTCCCTTACAAATTGAGCTGCGCGATCCGCAGCCTGCTGCTTCGTGATGGAAGGATTGTCTGCTGCCGACGGTTCTTCGGCCCGAAGTCCGTATAAGGCGGATATCCCCAAATAAAGAGCTGCTCCAATGCATGCAAGGAAGAGGAGAAAACGATTAAATTTTGGCCTGATCATAGTGAGTTCCCTTCTACATTCTCGATTCTGAAATCACATCTTTCACGTTATCATAGTTTAAAAAGAAAGCCAATTTAGTGGTAAAGAATTCAAAACAATTATATAATACCTATCAATTGGGTAATGTTCGGAATTTCTAATGAATAACGGGGGAACCCTACCGTTAAGGTGTTGGAAATATTTATGTCGTTTTTTGAACATACAGGAGGCACAATGATTAAAAAAATGAGTATTTGGCGACTAACGCCTCCGCAAATTCTCGTTCTCGGATTTGCTGCAATTATCTTCTTAGGAGCAGGGCTTTTGACACTTCCCTTTGCTTCAGCAACGGGGCATTCGATTGCTTTTATTGATGCGCTGTTTACAGCGACTTCGGCAACTTGTGTGACTGGTTTGGTCGTGGTGGATACTGGGAGTGCCTATACGATGTTTGGGCAGATCGTCATCGTGAGCTTGATTCAAATTGGTGGTTTGGGTTTCATGACCATGTCGACGTTAATCGCTTTTGCCTTCCGTAAAAAAATCACATTAAAAGAACGACTCGTTCTGCAAGAAGCCTTTAACCAAGGCAGTATGGAAGGTATTGTCCGACTTATCCGTAAAGTCATTATTTATTCGTTATCGATTGAAGCCATTGCAGCCGTGATTTTCACTATTCGTTGGACGTTTGATTTCGGTTTTACGAAAGCCTTATATTTTGGGATTTGGCATGCCATATCCATGTTTAATAACGCTGGTTTTGATTTATTTGGCACGGTCGATGCGCCATTCGTTTCCTTTACCGGCTATGTGAATGATTTCGTGGTAAACTTTGTTGCTATGGCGCTTATTGTGCTTGGGGGTATTGGTTTCATTGTTATGTCCGATTTGATGGATTTTAAGATCAAGAAGAGGCTTTCTCTGCATTCCAAAGTGGTGCTTAGCATGACTGGTTTTCTGATTGTGTTTGGAGCTATTATCATCTTTATATTCGAGTATACCAATATCAGAACCATGGGTTCTTTGGATTTGGGCGGGAAGATACTAGCCTCCTTCTTCCAATCCGTTGCCCCTCGTACAGCTGGGCCGAATACGGTTGATATTGGGGCTCTTCGCCAAGCCTCTCAATTTTTCATTGTCATTCTAATGTTTATCGGTGCTTCTCCTGGCTCAACAGGTGGGGGTATTAAAACAACTACCTTTACGATTCTAATTAGTGCGATAGTGACGATGATCCGTGGGAAAGAGGATATTGTTATTTTCCGTTATCGATTGGCTAAGGATCGTATTCTCAAGGCTATTACCTTAACGATGATGGCTCTGTTTTTAGTTATCATTGTTACGATGCTGTTATCGACGACAGAGGATGCACAGCTTTTGAAAATTTTGTTTGAAGTGACATCCGCCTTCGGAACCGTAGGTTTGACGATGGGATTGACTCCTGAATTAACAACATTTGGGAAGATTCTCATAAGTTTGACGATGTTTGCTGGGCGTCTAGGACCTATCACATTAGCCTATGCCTTGCAGCCGAAGCAAGAGAAAGAACTATATAGACACCCAGAGGGTAAAATCACGATTGGATAAGGGGAACAAGAAATATGAAGAAAAATCAATATGTTGTAATCGGGCTGGGTCGTTTTGGTTCCAGTATTTCCAAAGAACTCATAAAGCTTGGTTATGAAGTGTTGGGTATAGATAAAGATGAAGAAGTCGTTGATGAGATGAGTTCAGAGCTTACACATACGGTTGTTGCGGATGCGACGGATGAAGAGGTATTGAAGTCATTGGGCGTACGAAATTTCGACTGCGCTGTTGTAGCCATTGGGGATGATATTCAATCAAGTATCCTAGCGGCTATTGTGCTTAAAGATTTGGGCATTAAGAAGGTTGTAGCTAAAGCGTTGTCTGAACTGCATGGCAAGGTACTGAATAAGCTGGGTGTTGACCGCGTCATTTATCCGGAACGAGATATGGGTATCCGTGTTGCGCATCAACTCGTATCACCTAATCTTCTGGACTATATTGAAATTTCCAAAGAGTATACGATCGTGGAATTATCTGTCCCTAAGAATCTATGCGGCTTAGCTCTCAGGGAGCTGGATCCTCGTGCTAAGTATGGCTGCAGCATTGTAGCTATTAATAAACAAACAGGGATTATCATTGCACCAACGGCGGGTGATGTCGTGAATGAGAATGATGTGATGGTCATCATCGGAACCAACAATCAAATTGAAAAATTTGAAAGTGAAGTCATCAGCTGATGGAAAATACAACTTCGCTCTTAATTGAACATGTTATTATTTTACTTGTGTTAATTTTTGGATTGGGCATGATATCTGGAAAAGTGGCGCAGTGGTTGAAGCTTCCTGACGTAGCTCTGTTTCTCATCGCAGGTATGCTGGTGGGACAAGCCTTTCATTGGATTACAGAATCCAGCACATCTTTTACGAACCAATTCATTCTTGTCATAGGCTCAACCTTGATCCTCTTCGATGGAGGACGCAATATCAGACTTTCTGGTCTTCGCAAAGTATGGCTTACTGTAAGTTTACTCAGTGTGCCTGGCGTACTTATCACATGCGGCGCAGTGGCGGTAGCCGCTCATTTGCTGTTGGATTTACCTTGGATTTATGCTCTATTACTGGGAGCTATTATTGCTTCCACAGATCCCGCAACACTGATCCCAGTGTTTAAACAAGTGAAGATTCGTCCGAAAGTACGTGAAACGGTTGAAAGTGAATCTGCTTTTAATGACGCGACGGCTTCAATTCTAACATTTTCTTTATTAGCGATTATTCTTGGCACACAAGAGGTTTCTGTTGCTTCGGGTGTCTTTGACTTTGTGAAAACAGCACTGGGCGGGCTTCTTGTTGGAGCAGTTATAGGTTATGTAATGACGTTCCTGACAGCGCATTTGAAGCTGGGTCATCTCAGAGACTACGCAACGATAGCAATGGTTTCGACTTCACTTTGTGCTTATATCGTGGGAGAGGCGATTGGCGTTAGCGGTTTTATGGCGACCTTTACAGCAGGATTAATCTGGGGGAATGCAGGTACTTTTAAGCTGGAAATGAATGATAAACAGCTTGAAATGGAGCATTTTTCAGAAAATATTACGGTCATCATGCGCATGCTCATTTTCATCTTACTAGGCAGTCAAGTGAACTTTCCATTAATCCTTGAGCATTTCTGGACTAGCTTAGGTGTTATCTTTGTTTTTATGTTTATCGCGCGTCCGCTTACGGTTCTACTCTGTACATGGCCGGATCGAAAAGCGAAATGGAAGCGAAATGAAATTCTGTTCATGTTCTGGGTTCGAGAGACCGGGGTTATACCCGCGGCTTTATCTGGAATGGTAGCTGGGATGGGCGTTCAGCACAGTGATCTTATTGCTAGCGTTACGTTCATGGCTGTACTAATAACCATTCTGTTTCAAGCAAGCACAACGGCTTATGTGGCACGTAAACTGGGTCTTGAAATAAAGCCCAATGATCCCGATAATAATGATTAAAATAAACTTTTTTGATCACCAATCGACTATTCAATTAATCAATCTGCGAGTACATATACAACAAGAGAATTTCTAGCTGAAGGTGGACTCCCTATGTATAAGGTATTAATAATTGAAGACGATGCTATGATCGGCGATATGGTTACCATGTATTTAAGTGAAGAAGGATTTCATGTCATAAGGAAGGCGAATGGGGCAGAAGGCATTACATCTGTCTCCCAGTTTGATCCAGATGTTATTTTGCTTGATTTGATGCTGCCTGATATGGATGGTCTTGCCTTATGCAGACAAGTTAGGGAAACCTCGAAAATACCTATTATGATCGTCTCGATGAAAAATAAAGTCGTTGAACGCGTTAATGCACTCGGGGCAGGTGCGGATGACTATATGTGTAAACCGTTCAGTATGCATGAGATGAGTGCGAGAGTTCACGCTCTTATCCGGCGCTCCAACTTGTATTTGAAATCGAGTGCGAACACTCGTCAAGTATCGGAAAAAGCTGGAGGATCAACGACTGCGGTATTAGAGGCGGTCTTGGATATCGATAAGAAGATTACGCTCAATCCGAATACGCGTTCTATGCGTGTTCATGGTGTTTTAGTCGAGACGACTTATTCGGAATTTGAAATTATGAAATGCTTCGTCAATCATCCTAGTCGCGTATACAGCCGGGAAGATTTACTGCAAACGGTTCGCGGATTTGACAGTTTAGTTACGGATCGGGCCATTGATGTGCATATTGCTAACCTCCGTAAAAAGATCGAAGACAATCCCAAAGAACCTAAGTGGATTCGGACGGTTTGGGGTGTAGGTTACAAATTTGTCTATTAGAAAAAGAACCTCTGGCCTCTGCATCTTCTAAGATGAGCGGCATAGAGGTTTTATTTTTGCTTGGCGAAGTAATTGATCGCTTGCGTGATAAATTTCATAGACGCCATGTTATCCGCTGTGTGGTCGGAGTAAATGAGAGAAGTCGTTCGTTTCGTCTGTTCTAACTCGGCCAGATTGCGCAAAATCAATTCATTATTACGAATTAAATCTTCACGTAAATAGGATCTTGGAAGCAGGGTTGCCGTTTTACAGGTTGAAACGAGGCGGATGATGGCTTCGAAGGAGTCAATCTCCATCTGCACGTTGGGCAATATGGTAAATCGGTTGAACAGCTCATCCATCAGAATGCGATACCAAGTGCCTTTGGAGAAGAGAATCATCGGCAATTCATTTAAATCATTCATTGTGATGGTGGAGCGATCGATAAGAGGATGTCCTAGAGGAAGCACCAGACATAAATGATCATCGAATAAGGGCTCGCAATGGAGGCTGGAAGCATTGATCTGGGAAGCGACGATGCCGATATCTACTTTGTTTTCTTTCGCCATGGTAACAATTTCATGCGTCTTGCCGGTAAGCAGCTTAATTTCTGTCAGCGGGTAATCCTGCAAATAATCGGTAATGAGATCCGGGAGTGTTGTCTGCAGCGTTGTCAGGCTTGCTCCAATCGTAATCGAAGTGTGGCTGCCCGCTGCTTTGTAGGTCTGGATCGCTTGCTTGAACTTGCGCTCTAGGTGACGCAGTTCCAAGGCATGGTCATAGCAAATTTGACCGACTTTAGTCAGCTCAAGCCTTTTACCTTTGCGGACAAAAAGCTCTACGCCCAGCTCTTCCTCGAGCTTCATTATTTTGCGGGAAAGAGCCGGTTGCGAGATATTTAATAGCTGAGATGCTTTGTTGAGGCTTACTTGTTCGACAACAACTGCGAAAACATCCAAGAGTTCCATGCTTCTATCGTCTCCTTTTTCGTTATGTATATGTGATTTAGTTATAAGTATATATAAAAAAACGGCACTTCCATTATAAGTGCGAAAGAGGTACGATGTACATGTCACTTTTTATTCACATTTCTTGGACGAAGGTGTATAATCATCCACTGATTTGGCAAAATAGGCTTGGATGATTATGGGTTGACGCTCGTTTGCGGCGAGAGTACAATGGTATGTGGCTTGTCTTGTCTGATCATGTCGGATAAAAGATGAATGAATTTTTATGAGGGGGGAATTGGTTCAATTATGGGTAATTCGTATTACTTTCGAAAGATCCACTCTTTGCTTGGCGTAATTCCTGTGGGCTTCTTTCTTATTGAGCATTTGCTCACAAACTATGAAGCAACAAAAGGACCAGGCGCGTTCGTGGATCAAATTAACTGGTTAAATGGCTTGCCATTGGTGCTGTTTCTAGAAATCTTCGGAATCTGGATACCGCTTCTTTATCATGCTGTTTATGGTCTTTATGTAGCGTATCAAGCTCGTAACAACGTTTCGCAATACGGTTACTTCCGTAATCAAATGTTCATGCTCCAACGTGTTACTGGTGTCATCACATTCTTGTTCGTTGCTTGGCACTTCTTCGAGACCCGCTTGCAAGTTGCATTCGGTAACGTAGCGCACGAAGAGCTTGGCCGGACGATGCATGATATCGCGACGAATCCGGTTATGTTTACCATCTATGTGATCGGTACACTTTCCGCAGCCTTCCATTTCTGTAACGGCATGTGGTCGTTCTTGGTTAGCTGGGGAATTACAATTGGACCGCGCGCGCAGCGCTTTTCATCCATCATCTGGATGGCTTTGTTCGTTGTCATGGCCGTGATGTTTATTATGTCTTTGACTGCATTTACAGATACGCAATTTCAGCTTCCGGTAGAAGCGCATACGGGGCATTAAGGGAGGGTGAACAGAAGTGGCTAATTCAAAAATTATCGTCGTCGGCGGAGGCCTTGCGGGACTCATGGCGACAATTAAGGCAGCAGAGGCCGGGGTTCATGTGCAATTGTTCTCCTTGGTTCCTGTTAAACGTTCCCACTCCGTATGTGCGCAAGGCGGCATTAACGGTGCGGTGAATACCAAAGGCGAAGGCGACTCCACTTGGGAGCACTTTGATGATACAGTTTACGGGGGAGATTTCTTAGCGAATCAACCGCCAGTTAAAGCTTTGTGCGACGCGGCTCCAGGGATTATTCATTTAATGGACCGTATGGGCGTTATGTTCAACCGTACACCAGAGGGTCTTCTGGATTTCCGTCGTTTCGGCGGTACCAAATATCATCGTACGGCATTCGCAGGCGCTACTACAGGGCAGCAGCTCTTGTACGCACTTGACGAGCAAGTACGCCGCTGGGAAACAGCTGGTCTTGTAACGAAATTCGAGCATTGGGAGTTCTTGGGTTCTGTTCTTGATGACGATGGCGTATGCCGCGGTATTGCAGCTCAAGATTTGCGGAGCATGGAAATTCAAACCTTCCCATCCGACGCAGTCATCTTGGCAACAGGCGGTCCTGGTATCATTTTCGGCAAAACGACGAACTCGGTTATTAATACAGGTACGGCTGCAAGTGCAGTTTACCAACAAGGCGTTAAATATGCGAATGGCGAAATGATTCAAATTCATCCAACAGCGATTCCCGGAGATGACAAGCTTCGCTTGATGTCTGAATCTGCGCGTGGTGAAGGCGGACGTATTTGGACATACAAAGACGGGAAGCCTTGGTACTTCCTCGAAGAGAAATATCCGGCCTACGGTAACTTGGTGCCGCGTGATATTGCAACTCGCGAGATCTTCTCGGTGTGCGTAGACCAGAAGCTAGGTATTAACGGCGAGAACATGGTTTACCTTGATCTTTCTCATAAAGATCCGAAGGAGCTTGATATTAAGCTTGGCGGTATTATGGAAATTTACGAGAAATTCATGGGCGACGATCCGCGTAAAATTCCGATGAAGATTTTCCCTGCGGTTCACTATTCCATGGGCGGAATCTGGGTTGATTACAACATGATGACGAACATTCCCGGCTTATTCGCTGCTGGTGAGTGCGAGTATCAACATCATGGTGCGAACCGTCTTGGAGCGAACTCGCTCGTTTCGGCCATCTATGATGGTATGGTTTCCGGTCCTAAAGCGGTTGAGTATATCCGCGGCTTAGAGAAGCACGCTGACGATACTTCCTCAATCGTATACGATCGCGAGAAGAAACGTCATATAGACCGTTATGAGAACTTGCTCAAAATGAACAACGGTACAGAGAATGCCTACGTTCTGCATAAAGAGCTTGGCGACATGATGAATGCCAACATGACGGTTGTTCGTTACAATGATCGTCTCGAAGATACGATTGGTAAGATCAAGGATTTGAAAGAAAGATACAACAACATCAATATCACAGATACAGCTCGTTGGAACAATCAAGGGGTAGCGTTCACACGTCAGCTCTGGAACATGTTCGAGTTGGCTGAAGCGATGACACTTGGCGCCTTGCTGCGTAACGAGAGCCGTGGCGCGCATTACAAGCCAGAATTCACCGAGCGTGATGATGAGAACTTCATGAAAACAACAATTGCCGATTGGACGCCAGAAGGTCCGAAAATCAGCTATGAAGATATCGATGTATCTTTGATTGCACCGCGGAAACGTGACTACTCCACGGAGAAGAAAAAGGGAGGACATTAATCATGGCTGAGACACTAAGCGCACAAAAGACAGTGAAGTTTATCGTGACTCGTCAAGAGAGTCCAGATTCCAAGCCTTATACCGAGGAATTTGAAATTCCTTATCGCGCCAATATGAATGTCATCAGCGGTTTGATGGAAGTACAGCGTAATCCGAAGAATGCGAAGGGTGACAAGACGACACCTGTATGCTGGGAATCCAACTGTCTCGAGGAAGTTTGCGGAGCTTGTTCTATGGTTATCAACGGTAAGCCGCGTCAAGCTTGTTCGGCTCTTGTAGATAAGCTAGAGCAGCCGATTCGCGTAGCTCCAATGAGCACTTTCCCTGTTATGCGTGACCTTGTTATCGACCGTGGGCGCATGTTCACTGCTTTGAAGAAAGTAAAAGCATGGGTTCCGATCGACGGTACGTATGATCTTGGACCAGGACCTCGTATGGCGGAGTCGAAGCGTCAATGGGCCTATGAGCTTTCCAAATGTATGACATGCGGTGTTTGTCTTGAAGCGTGTCCTAACGTGAACGACAAGAACTCTTTTATCGGACCATCCGCACTTTCCCAAGTTCGTCTGTTCAATGCTCATCCAACGGGTGAAATGAACAAAGACGAGCGTCTGGATACGTTGATGACCGATGGCGGTATCGAAGGCTGCGGCAACTCGCAGAACTGCGTACGCTCTTGTCCGAAAGGCATTCCGCTGACGACTTCAATCGCAGCACTGAATGCAGATACAACGAAACATATGTTCAAAAAATGGTTAGGCGTGTAATTGAAATCGCCCGAGCCCGATACCCTGTGAAGGGTGTCGGGCTTTTTTTTCTGATACGCGCTCGATAGATGCTGCAGAGGACATGCTGATTGGTTAGTTGAAAAGTGAAGTCCATCGATCCCCAGGGAAATGGTGTTTTCGATGAAATCGCCGCACACAGAAAAAGACCATCAAGAGGATCACTCTGATGGTCTGTGCAGTTATGAGGCTAGTCAGCGGGCAGGCTATCAGCTTGAATGGCTGCTTGATTATCTATAGGGGAAATCAGGAGAGGATGCTCGGATAGGGAGTGCCCTTCATGAAGCTCAGAAACAGAAGGTCCCGCTAATGTAACAGTTTTAGGTGAAATAGGTTGATTATCTAACATAGTGATGTGGAAATGAATCGAGTACATCGTATACACCTCCGTTATAGTCGTTTATATGTTATATATTATTACACGTAATGCTATTTTGACAACCTATTATTTATTTGTGTTATATATATTGACATATAAGTCGGATGTAAGTATGATTAAGACAAATGTAAGACATCGAAGTACCAACCTCATAGCAAACTTGTTTTCTAGGGTTCCGCGACAGAATGAAGGCTGTTGGTCAGGTCCAAGAGAAGACACACGGTGAGCTTCATCGTGCACACGGAGGGATAAAAGCCCGGGAGGATATCAGAATATGATATCGTTCCGGGTTTTTCTTTTTACCAGTACAAATGGAGAGGGAGATTCGGAATGAGACAAAGAATGGTATTTCTGATGATGGCGTTGTTATTGACTTTTACAGTAATCAGCGGATGTACGAGCAAAGGGGCAACCAGCACGACAACAGGAAAAAGCGGAGAACCAATTAAATTGGCACTCAGTCCATGGCCGGGTTGGTTTGTGTGGTATTTAGTGAAGGAAAAGGGGTTCTTTGAGAAAAACGGGGTTAACGTTGATCTGGTTTGGTTCCCGGTGTATAGCGATTCCTTATCGGCATTGGCGTCGGGTAAAGTGGATGCGAACAGCCAAACTTTAAGCGATACGCTTGCTCCGGCAAGTAAAGGGATTAAGCTCAAAGCTGTAATGGTGAACGATAACTCCAATGGCGGAGACGGTGTTGTTGTGAAGCCAAGCATTAATTCACTGAAGGATTTGAAGGGCAAGAAAGTAGCGACTGAGCTAGGAACGGTAGATCACCTTCTGATGCTAACCGCACTTGAAAAAGCGGGTCTTGCAGAGAAAGATGTTGCGTATACGAATATGACGGTTAACGATGCTGGACCCGCTTTCATTTCAGGCAACCTGGATGCCGCGGTACTATGGGAGCCATTCCTCAGCAAGGCGATTCAAGAGGGCAAAGGCAAGCTGCTATTTTCCTCCAAAGATACACCTGGACTTATTCCAGATTTGCTAGTGTTCAAAGAAGAAATAACGAAGAACCGTCCGGAAGATGTGAAAAAAATCATCAACGCTTGGTTCGATGCTTTGGATTACTGGAAGGCCAATCCTGAGGAGTCTTTGAAAATTATGGCCAAAGCGGCAGAGACGCCGGTTGATGAATATAAAGCAGGCGTGGATAGCGTGAAAATTTTCCAACTGGAAGATAATGTGGAAGCTTTCCAAAAGGGTGATAACTTAGCATCCCTGCACTTCACTTCGCAGAAGACGGCCGAATTCTTGAAGGGATTAGATATGCTGACTTCTATTCCGAAGGCAGATAGCTTTTTAGATGGACACTTTGTAGATGAAGTAATGAAGGAGCGGAAGAAATAACAACAGGAGAGCGAGGGGCTCTACATGGACACCATGGTGAAAAAAAGACGCAAATCAACTTTGTTTGCCATACGGGGCGATATTAGCCGTAGAACATATACATCCGGTGTTGTGCTTGTTGTTGTGATAGCTATGCTCTTTTGGAGTGTGCTCAGCTATGGCGACTTTGTAAATCGCACGTTCTTGCCTACACCGGATCAAGTACTTCGTCAGTTTGCAATTCAGCTCCAGAGCTCTATCTTCTGGAACCATGTTGGTATTAGTATATTTCGAGTAGGGGCGGGCTTTCTGCTTGCCTGTTTACTGGGTATTCCGCTTGGCATTATGGCAGGTACGTTTCGCTTCGCTGAAGCGCTGCTCGTTCCTCCTACCGAGTTTATCCGGTATATGCCAGCGACGGCTTTCATCCCGCTTATTATGGTTTGGGCAGGGATTGGTGAGTGGGCGAAGGTGATCGTTATCTTCATTGGCTGTTTCTTCCAGCTCATGCTGATGGTTGCCGATAATACACGTTCGGTTTCTAATGATTTGCTTCAAACCTCTTACACCCTTGGTGCGAACCGTTGGCAAGTTATCGAAAGGGTGCTTATTCCTGCTCTATTGCCGGATTTAATGAACACCATGCGATTAATCATCGGTTGGGCTTGGACCTATCTTGTAGTAGCTGAGTTGGTTGCGGCTAGCAGTGGACTTGGGTTCTCCATTATGAAGGCGCAGCGGTTCCTCAATACGGATCAAATCTTCGTAGGAATTATCGCCATTGGCTTGCTTGGATTGTTAACGGATCGCAATTTGCTTATTGTCACCGCAGATTTTTCCCGTGGCTGGAAGGAGGGCGTTAAATGTTGCGTGCTTTGAATATGGAGCCCATTGATGATCAAGCTGTGGCTGTGAGTAAAATTACGGCAACGGATGTAAAGAAGGTGTATAGCACTAAGAAATCTCAATTTGTTGCGCTTGATCGTGTTTCATTCCATGTGGATGCGCATGAGTTTGTCAGTTTCGTAGGCCCGTCGGGCTGTGGCAAGTCCTCTCTCCTCCGAATTCTTGCGGGTTTAGAGACAATGACAACCGGTACGTTAAGCATTTCCGGACATGAGATTGATGGCCCTGGCGCTGACCGCGGGATGGTCTTCCAATCGTACACTTTGTTCCCTTGGCTTTCTGTGAGGGAGAATATCGAGTTCGGACTGACGCTTAAAGGCGTTCCTATATTCGAAAAG
The DNA here is from genome assembly GCF_000422905.1 of Paenibacillus alginolyticus DSM 5050 = NBRC 15375. Classification (GTDB taxonomy): domain Bacteria; phylum Bacillota; class Bacilli; order Paenibacillales; family NBRC-103111; genus Paenibacillus_E; species Paenibacillus_E alginolyticus. The sequence goes on along the minus strand of NZ_AUGY01000071.1, from coordinate 29,401 downwards.
AGGGCTATTTCCGATCACTTCATGGAGCTTGTCGGGCTGCAGAAGTTCGCCAGATCGCTGCCGAAGGAGCTTTCCGGCGGTATGAAGCAGCGGGTCGCCATCGCTCGGGCACTCGCTAACAATCCGGAAGTTCTGCTGATGGATGAGCCATTCGGTGCGCTCGATCCGCAGACGAAGAATTCGATGCAGGAGCTGTTATTGCGTATTTGGGAAAAGGAAAAAACCACCGTCGTTTTCATTACCCATGATATCGAGGAGGCTATCTTCTTATCTCAACGCGTGTATGTGATGCAGGCGCATCCGGGAAGAATTCGCCAAGAAGTCGTGATTCCGCAAGGACTTCGTGAGAACTTGGACTGTAAAGATTCGGAGTCGTTTATTAAGCTGAAAAAGCAAATTATTTCGCTTATCGGGGCTCATGAGGAGTAGCAAGCAGTTAATTCGTAGGCTGAAAAGAAGGTGATGAGAATTTCTCATCACCTTCTTTGGCATGAATCGCAGGGTATCTCGCTTTGATCCATAAAGGAAAATCTCCTCACCCACAAATTTTTACTTTTAATTCACATTTGCATCACAGTTCTATCATGAAATTTTAGTATGGTGAAAAAGAACGATTTGCCCAAATGAATAGAATTTGACGGAGGTTTCAATCCAATGAGGAAGTACAATTCACTCAACAGCATCACAATCATCGCAGTCGTTACCGCAATAACCGTCACTATAACTGGTTGCAGTACAGCAGCAACGGGCACGGCTAAACCAGGGGCTAACGGTCGTTCGGGAACACGTCAAATGACGGTAGAAACACAGCAAGTCAAATTGTCAGACATTGGAGGCGGGCAAGTATTTACCGGCTCAATTACACCTGCTTTCACGACCAATCTCTCTTCGAAAGTCAACGGGCGCATTACATCTGTTGATGTGAATGTAGGGGATCGTGTAAAAGTAGGACAAGCCTTGGCGCATATTGACACCACAACGCTGCAGCAATCTGTTGAGCAGTCTAAGAGTGATGTCGCATTAAGCCAAGCGCAGTATAGTAAAGTGGTGAATGATCAATCCAATAGTGTAGCTTTGGCTCAAAAGGCTCTGGCTGTACAGCAAGCAGCTTACGAAAAAACGATCAATGATCAAAAAAACGCGGTTGCTTTGGCGCAAGCTCAACTTAATAACGCGATCGCCGCTCAGCAAAACTCCATCGAGAGTGCAAAACAAGGGGTTTCTAACGCCCAAGCTAGCTTTAGCAAAGCGCAGGCCGATGCGGCTACTGCCGTAACAGTTGCCCAAACAAACTTGAACTCGCAGTTGGATAGTCTACTTACAACACAGAATAATAATATAGTTACCTATCAACTTAATGTCCAGCAAGCAGTTGCTGCGTACAATACAGCAACAGACAAAGCTGGTGCGATGGCCAAGCTGCAGAGTGCGCAGCTTCAATTGCAGCAAGCACAGCAGGCTCAATATAAAGATACGCAGTCCGCTCAACAATCGTTGACGAACTTGCAAAATGCTCTCCTGACAGCTCAAAGCTCTCAGAGCGTGCAGGTAGCTCAAGAGTCTCTGAACGCTGCGCTTTTGTCTTTGGCAAACACTCAGGGAACGGCTGCGGCTCAGATTGAGCTTAGCCGGACACAGTTCGCACAGTCGCAGTCTTCGCAGGATATCGCGAAGAACAGTGCTGAAGCTACGCTTGATCAATCCAAACAATCCCTAATGACAGCGCAATCCACGGATTCTTTACAGGTAAGCGCCGCTCAACTGCAGCAATCTCAAACGAAATTAAAATTGCTGAGCGAGCAGCTTCAGGATGGTGTACTGACTAGTCCGCTAGACGGAATTGTTAGCAATATTCTAGTACCTGTTGGACAAAATACAGGCCAATCCGCGGTTATGTCTATTGCTTCCTTTGACCCGGTCATTGCAACCGTGAACGTATCTGAAGCATCCGTCGGTAAATTCAAAGCGGGATTATCGATGTCGGTTAATGTGCCTACACTGAATAAAACGTTTGAGGGAACGGTATATATTGTTCATCCGACGATGGATGCTACTTCCAAGTCGTATTTGATTGACATTAAGCTGAAGGACGACAAACATGAGCTGCTGCCGGGCATGTTCGCAACATCGTCTTTGAAAAGCGAAGGCAAACAATCTATCGTCGTACCAGCCGACGCTGTGCTTAGCCAACCAAGCGGCAACGCTGTTTTCATAGTCAAGGATGGCAAAGCGTCGAAGGTACTTGTGAAAATCGGCGTGATGACGAGCTCTTCTTTTGAAATTACAAGCGGTTTGAATGTTGGCGACGAGCTTGTCGTGAAAGGTCAGGAGCTTCTCTCGGATAATGTGCCTGTCCAAGTAGGTCAACCAGGGCAAGATGCAGGTGGTGCTGGTAAAGGAAATGGCCAAGGCGGCAAAGGTAGTCAAGGTGGACAAAATGGGCAGGGTAGTCAAGGCGGCCAAGGCCAAAACCAAGGCCAAGGCAGCCAAGGAGGAAAAGGTGGACAGGGCCAAGGTCAAGGCCAAAGCGGCCAAGGCCAAGGAGGACAAGGAAGATCCGGTGGTCAAGGCGGCCAAGGTAGATCTGGCGGGCAAGGTCAAGGCACTGATCAAGGCGGCGCAAAGCCGAGTCCAAACGGAGCTGATGCAGGCACTTCGAAGGCGGGGGCTGGACAGTGAAGTTAGCTAATTTCTCGGTTCATCGTCCAGTCACCATTTTCATGATGATGATCGCGCTGGTCATTGTGGGAGCCATTGCAATTCCACTCTTGCCAGTTGATCTTTATCCGAACCTAGAAATACCATCGGCCACGGTTTCTGTTTCATGGAGCGGCGCTTCACCAGGCCAGATTGAGCAGCAAATTACGAAGCCGATTGAGAATGCCATGGCGACAGTTGCTGGCGTAACGAGCATAAGCTCTAACTCTCGGACGGGTTCGGGCAATGTGACGCTGCAATTTAACTATGGAACGAATATTGACCAAGCGACATTAACGATGCGCGATAAATTGGACAGAGTGCGCAGGCAGCTTCCGTCCGATGCCGATGCGCCCGTTGTCTCCAGGGTCGATCCAAACAGTACGCCCATCATGACACTGGCACTCTATGGGAAAACCGATTTAGTGACGCTGCGTAATTTAGCTGATAACATCGTCAGTCCTGACGTTCAGCGTGCAGATGGCGTAGCATCCGTTGGTGTATCTGGCGGACGTGTGAGACAAATTCAAATTCTCGTCGAGCCGAGCCGACTGCAGCAATATAATATCTCTTTTAGCACACTTGTATCCGCTCTTGGAAATGATAATTCTTCCACAGATGCAGGACTCGTTAATAAAGGTAAACAATTAGTGCCTTTACATATCGATGGTGAATTTAAATCCACCGCAGATATTGGCAAAGTTCAGATACAGCTTGGCAAGGGTCAAACGATCGCGCTAAGCGAACTTGGACAAATCATCGACACGTATCAAGATGTCACGTTGGAAGCGCGTAAAGACGGGGAAGCCAGTGTCAGCCTTTCGGTGCTTAAACAATCCGACGGCAACACGGTTTCGGTTTCCAGTAATATCCAGAAGTCACTTCAATCGATTCAATCCAAGCTGCCGGAGGGCGTTCACGTCGCTGTACTGAACGATACGGCCAAATTTATTCGCGATTCATTGAATACGGTAATCCAGCATACTTTGCTGGGTGGTGTGTTTTCCGTCATCATTTTGTTATTTTTCTTACGCAGCATAAGAGCGACGCTCATTATTGGCGTGGTGATCCCGATTTCGATCATAAGTACGTTTAGTATGATGTATTTCGGACATCAAACGATTAATACCATCACCTTAGGTGGTTTGGCCCTTGGTCTCGGCTCACTTGTCGACTTTGCGGTCGTCGTACTGGAAAGTATTTTCCGCAAAAGGCACGAAGGACTTTCTCCGGAAGAAGCTGCAAAAGTAGGTACTGCAGAAGTAGGAACGGCGGTTATGGCTTCTGCGCTCGCTCAAATTGCTGTATTTCTGCCAACCGTATTTATTGGTGGCTTGGTTAAGCAATTTTTCTGGCCGATGGCGCTCGTGGTATGTTTTTCCCATATTGCGGCGTGGTTTGCTGCTGTAACGTTAGTACCCATGCTTGCCGCCAAACTTCTACGGGGGAAAGTCGATGAGGATCTGCCTAAAGGCAGGTCATTCAATCCATTTATTTGGTTCGGTCGGGCTTTAAACCGCACAACTCACTTATATGGTCGGTTGCTCCGTTGGTCAATGCTTCATCGGTGGGTCATTATCACCATTACAGTTCTGCTTTTTGCAGCCAGTGTGTACTCTGTTCGGTTTGTAGGAAATGAATTAACGCCTAAGACGGATCAAGGCCAAGTTAATTTAAATATCAACCTGCCGCAGGGGACAGATTTTGCAGTTACGAATCAAGTAGCGACGACGCTCGAAACGAGATTGAAAGATGTTCAGGAAATCGATTCCGTCTTTACTTCCGTTGGTTCTGCTGGGGGCGGTGCTTTTCAATCCTCAGCAACGAACACAGCGAGTATTCAGATTAGGCTGAAACCGCTAAGCGAAAGGAAGAAAAGTACAGATCAAGTCGCCGAACAAATTCGTGGACTCACGACTGGCTTTGCTGGTGCGCAAATTGGTGTCAATATACCTTCGGGCGTAAGGCTTCCAGGTCTTGGCGGCGGTGGGAATTTTGGCGGTGGAGACATTCAGGTGAATCTTTCCGGTCCCGACTTAACGATTTTGCAAAAATTGGGTGACTTGGTTGCCCAAGAAATCAGTTCTGTAGACGGTACACGAAATGTTCAAAATACACTGGATCGTTCGATCCCGCAATTCAATCTAACGATTGATCGCGATGCAGCTGCACACTACGGGGTTTCGCTGCGAGACGTCATGACTGCTTTGCGGACCGCTTATCAGGGTAGTGTTGCTACGCAATTTAAAACAGCCAGCTCACAAATCTCAGTTCTCGTGAAATATCCGAACGATTTTACGAATAAGCTTGAAAACTTCAATAATATTACCATTAATACGACTGCTGGGGCAGTTATTCCTGTCAGTCAGATTGCCAAGGTGGAGCCAGGCACAGGACCTGCGCAAATTCGCAGACAAGATCAGAATCGGGTAGCGACAGTTCAGGCATCTGTTTTTGGCGCTTCGGTTGGGGAAGTATCCGCCCTGGTGAAACAGAAGATCGATGCTATTCAACCGCCTGATGGTTATCAGTTAACGATGGGCGGTCAGCAGACGAGTCAGAATGATTCCTTTAAGAGCTTGTATCTGATCCTAATTCTTTCGGTCGTATTGGTTTACATGGTTATGGCGAGTCAATTTGAATCGTTATATGGTCCATTTATCATCATGTTTTCATTGCCGCCTACGTTCATTGGGGCGATCCTTGGACTTGTCGTGACAGGTCGGACCATCAATATGAATTCGATTATCGGGATGATTATGCTTGTTGGTATCGTCGTGAACAACGCGATTGTTTTGATCGACTACACGAATCAGCTGCGTGCCAAAGGAATGCCGCTCTTCGATGCCTTAATTGAAGCTGGTAAGGTACGTTTGCGTCCGATTCTCATGACGACGGCAACGACAGTGCTCGCGATGCTGCCTCTTGTAATCGGCTTTGGCGATGGGGCGGAGACACAAGCATCGATGGCGACAGTCGTCGCGTTCGGTTTAACCTTGTCCACACTTGTAACTTTAGTGTTGATTCCAGTTGTTTATACACTGCTTGACGGCTGGATGAACGGGATTAAAAAGAAATTCAAACGTAACCCTTCTGCACCGCAGGAGTCAGGAACGTCAGTTTCGTTGTGATAGTTAGAAAATATGCTTTCGAAGCCAGTTTTTCTGGCGAAAAACTCTAGTCAATGCTTACGAAGTTAGTTTTCCAAAAAGGAAAACTTTAAGGAGAAGGCTCATGAAAACAATGAAACGTAACGTTTCCTTTTGGTTGTTAGGCTTTATGCTGCTTAGTGCCTTTACGGTTTTCTCAGGAGTACCTGAGAAAGCTTTGGCTGATGCGAGCCTGCCAGCCACTGGGACATCCGATATCAAACCGTCTTCCATCCTTCAAATCAGTGGCGGAAAAGGCTTCACCGTCCTTCTCAAGAAAGACGGAACTGTGTGGACATGGGGAGACAATCTGCGGGGCAAGCTCGGATCGGGATTGAACAATCGCAATCAGCCGACCCCTATTAGCGGATTGTCGAATATTAAAGCAATTGCGGTTGGGCAGTCCCACTCGCTTGCGTTGAAAGCGGACGGCACTGTCTGGGCTTGGGGGGAAAATACCTTTGGTCAGCTTGGTGACGGAACCACCGTGGATCGAAATTCACCGGTTCAGGTTGCGGACTTGACCCATGTGACGGCGATCTCAGCGGGTAATTTTCACTCCGTAGTTGTCAAAGATGACGGTACAGCTTGGAGCTGGGGCGACAATACGTATGGACAGCTAGGGGACAGCACGAATACAGCCCAAAATAAGCCTGTTCAAGTCAAAGGAAACATCGTTTCTGTTAAAGCCATTGCCAGCGGTGCTTATCATACCTTGGCGATTGATCAAGATGGTGTCGTATGGGCGTGGGGAGACAACTATTTTGGAGAGCTTGGTTACGGATATGACCAAAATCGATTGAACACGCCTATCATGGTGACGAGCTCGTATTGGCACATTACTCAAATCGCGGCTGGTTTTGACTATTCCATGGCGCTCAAAGATGACGGTACCGTGTTGACATGGGGACTCATGACATCGGATCCGAGCTCGATGTATAATGCCGTCAATTCGGGTACGGAAGAACAGAAGCTTCCGCTTCTCGTAACTGGGCTGGAAAACGTAACCCAAATCTCAGCCGGCACCTCTCATGCCGTTGCATTGAAGAATGATGGCAGCGTGTATGCATGGGGGGACAATGCCTCAGGCCAATTAGGCGTAGGAACCGCTTATGATGGTAAAACGTGGAACCAAACGTTTCCTGATCACGTCGATGGGCTTCCAGAGATCGCTCGTATAGGGGCTGGTACCAATTTTACATTTGCCGTAGGGAAAGATGATAGTCTTTGGGCTTGGGGGAATAACAGTTACAGTCAGCTGGGTGACAAGACATTGAATAACCAACCTGCTCCCATACAAATCCAAGTGAATACTTGGATAAATCCACCTGTAATAAAGCCAGGCGAAGGCACGGTCATCATGAAGAGTCCTAAAGTACTCCCACTTGCGGCCGGAGAAAATGATACATTTGTCATTAAGAATAATCGTCTTTACGGTTGGGGAAGTAACACGTTCGGCCAACTAGGTGTGGGTTCGAATTCCTCTAAAATAGCACCAGAGCAACTGAAACTTGAGCAAGCAGTGGCCGTGGAAGCAGGAGACGCTCATACCGTGGCTGTCAAAGAAGATGGAACCTTGTGGACTTGGGGGCAAAATTTCTTCGGCCAGCTGGGTGATGGCACAACGACGGCTCGGACTACACCTGCACAAGTCAATGCATTGACTGGGGTTGTTGCAGCAGCTGCGGGAAGCAATCATACGATTGCGCTATTAAATAATGGTTCCGTGTGGAGCTTTGGCGACAATACCTATGGACAGCTGGGCCATGACCGTTCGGTAGAGTCTAATCAAATTGTACAGCTGTCGAATATCGTTGCAGTGGCGGCCGGCTCCAACTTCAATTTGGCTCTGCAAAATACAGGGAAGATTTGGGCTTGGGGAGATAATACGAGCGGACAGCTGGGAGACGGCACTTTGGCCGGTAAACAGCAGCCCGTTGAAATTAACGGTGTAACCGGAGTAGTCGCGATAGCCGCTGGGAAAAATTATGCCCTTGCGCTTAAAGAGGACGGAACCGTTTGGGCGTGGGGTTATAATGCTTTTGGTGAGCTAGGCGATGGGACAATAACGACACAAACCAAACCAGTTCAAGTCACCGGTTTAATGAATATCAAATCCATTGCCGCCGGTACGTATCACAGCATAGCGATTAAAAACGACGGCACAGTCTGGGTTTGGGGTCAGAACTTATTTGGTCAATTAGGTGATGGTTCAAAAACCAATCAGAACAAACCAGTGCTAGTGAAGAACTTAGGCTCTGCAGATGCAGCAGCCGCTGGCGGGACTCATAGTATTGTGAAGCTGAAAGATGGCACCATTTGGTCATGGGGAGGAAACTACACGGGGCAGCTCGGTGACAACACATTAACGAATCGAAGCCTGCCGACATTAATTAGTGGATTAAGTGCTAATTTCAATGATCTTGCTGGCCATTGGGCCAAAGATTCGATTCTTCAAGCAGCGGAGAAAGGTTTCGTTGAAGGGCATAGTGACGGAAGCTTCCTTCCCGATCACGCCATTACCAGAGCCGAATTTCTAAAACTTGCCGTTAAGGCCATGAACGTGCCCGTATCTTCAGCCCGTACAGATCAAGCATGGTATCAGCCTTATGTAGACGTTCTACAAAAAACGGGCATTTTACAAGCAGGGGATCTTCAAGCGGATTGGGATCTACCGATTACTCGTCAGGAGATTGCGACGTTGGCCCTGCGCTTCGTAAGCCCTGAGCTACAAAAAATGAATACGGTTGTAACCCCCAATTTTGTCATGCTTGGAGCAGTGAACAAAGGGATTCTTCAAGGCTTAAACGCTGGAAACCTCGCTCCGGCCGAGGCGACAACTAGAGCTCAAGCGGTTATTGTCATGGAGCGGATTTTGAAAGTTCAGCAGGGGATTAGTCTTCCTGTGGACCCCTTAGCTGTCGAGCAAGCTAAACAGAGTTCTGGAAACAGTCAGTAGGGATAGAGAAATAGAAAAGACCAAACTATGAAGAAGACCGTGCTTTAGAGAGTAGATTCTCTAAACACGGTCTTTATTGCTGCAACTTTACAAAGTAGAAATCACTCATATCGCCACTCTCCCCTTGTCTCAGGATGAATGGAGGTCTGACTAGAAGACTCTTTGTTTTATTTCATAATCTGCATGATTTGATACACTTCGCGACCATCGCCATGCAGCTTATTCTCTCGGCTCATAAGCTGAGAAGAGCCATCTCCATCGAGAAAAATACCGTCAACTAACTGACCATTTGCGATATTTTGCAAGATAGCGCTGCGAAACTGTTCTATGGTACAAGTAGTCGGCGTGACGATTAACCAGATGTTGCCTTGGGTGTCATAGGCTGCTGCGGAACGGAGACGATTTTCATCATAAGCGGGCATTTCTTCGGCTATCATTTGAGCTTCCCAGCCCATAGAATCCCCTAGTTTCATACTAACGCCGCCTTGCGCCCAATAGTGGTTGCGATCCGTGACTTTAAGCTCGCCCGCATGCTTGACGATCTGAACATTGAAGGCTCGCAGCGCTTCATCCCAGACGAGCGTCCCGCGCGACACATCTGTATTATACCAACCGGTTCCGTAATCGTTGGCTTCTCCTTTGGCTGGAAGGTCGTTGGTTACAGCAATGCTGAGCAAATCACCATTGTAAAAAAATCCGCCATTTATGCCATATAAGCCTGTTTTAGTGACATTTTTATCAATGGCTTTTAGTGCGATGTTCTCAGGCTTCGTTTTCAGCACATGAAGCTCAACACCATTGGTGGCGTGCAGTTTAGAGTAGGTATAGGCATGAGGTTTTTTACTATTTTCGATAGCCAAAGGGTATAACGCCATAGAAAGAAATAGGCCGAGAATGGGAAAAAAGAGCCATAACGTAACTGGACGATACTGTAACATTCTGCGAATTCCTCCATTTTGACTCTCAGATCAGTCACTTTATTCACCCAAGATTATAGCACGAAATAAAGGGGAATTTACCAAAAAATATGAAAGTGTATGGAGTGGGAAATAGATACTAGCTGATAAACGAAATTAAAGAAGTATTTGATCTTTTAAAGCTTCACGAATATGAGACCTGCAAATAGAAGAGCTAAGGCAAGACCTTGCAGAATGGTCAATTTTTCTTTGTAAACCAGAACAGAACCGACAACGACGACAAGTCCATAAGTGGAGAAAATGGGCGCGACAATGGAACCCGGCCCCATTTGCAGCGCGACAGAGTAAAGCTGAAGGCCGCCGTAAGAGAAGCAGCCGGAAAGCAGTACCCATAGAAGTCCTGTACGACTTGGTAACGCATCATAGGTAGTGATGAGTCCTTTATGGACAGGCTTTTGCTGCTTCTTGGTGTGGCTAGCTGCGGCTATGGCGAACCAAATGGCGGATAGCAAATAACTAATGAATAAAATAGGCGTGTTAGCTAACGCTAGCTCGGCAGTAACTTTTAAGCCGCCGTTGCGGAAGAAGAACAAAAGTCCGCCGAGCGCAACGAGTGCGAACCATTTCTTCTCTTTGATTGTGAGAGGCTCTTTGAGCTTAATGGATACTAGTACTGCTGAAGCAATGAGTAGGACGATACCGCCAGCTTCCGTGCTATGTATGTGTTCACCGTAAATGGTGACGGACATGAGAATAACTAGCAAAATATTTAAGTTCATTAGCGGCGCTGTTAAGCTTGCTGGACCGTTCTCGAGCGCCTTCATGAACACGACATTGCCCCAGCCTGATCCTACGCCAATGATGATGCCAGCTAACCAAACACGCCAATCATCTAAGAAGAGGGAGCCTTCCCATAGGCTGTTCACAGCGAAGCCAAGTGTTCCTGTGAGATAAAGCCCGAGCAATAGATGCGGTGTAGAGCCTTGGCGCATTTGACTCACTTTCATAAAAAAGCCGGTAAGACCAAATAGTACGGCACTGCCGACTGCTGCAATAAACCACATGATGTGTGAACTCCTTACGTTTTCTTTTCAAAGGCTGTATGCATCCCTAAGCAATTGCTTTTTCGAGTGCACGAATCTTTTTATTATAGCGAATTGTCATAGGAATGCACAGATTATCGAAATTTGACGAGCGATTTGCATATGGATAAAATGAGTTAAGGCATTACAAAAATGAGGGATTTCCTATGAAGAGAAGTAAACAGCCCACCATAGTCGATGTGGCTTCTGAAGCGGGCGTCTCCATCGCGACGGTATCCAATGTTTTGAATCGGAGAAAGGTGCCGATGTCGCCAGAGACGATACGCAAAGTGGAGGAAGCCGTAGTACGGCTAGGTTATCGCCGCAATGTGATGGCAACGAACCTGAGTCGGCGTCGATCCTATGAGTTAGGGCTTATCATACCGCATTTCGGCGGCTATTATGGCCGATTTGCAGAGAAGCTGGAGCAGAAAGTACATAGCTTCGGCTATCATTTATCCGTATTTTCAGCAGCGGGGATGGACCCAGTGATCGAGAAGCGTCATCTGGAGCACTTGCTGCAGCGAAGAGTAGACGGTTTAGTGAGCCATGGTTTAGCGATGAGTATGGAATCGACCCAGCAGTTAGTCGGTGAGGGCACGCCGCTGGTTATCTTTAATGGCTGGGGATGGCCTAGCGAAATCGTCAAGCTGGCGGTTAATTTGGATTTTGCGAAAGCTTCGACGGAAGCGGTCCAACATTTCCTCGCAAACGGCTGCCACTCCATTATTTATGCCGGCAGGCGTAAAGGGATGGGGGCTAATGAGCAGCGCATTCAAGGGTTTATGGCAGGCTTGAGAGATGATGCCAAGTCGACGGTGCATGCGCTTTTGGATGCGGGAGAGCTCGGTATCGAAGGAACACTGGAGGAAGCTCTGCGCATAAGCGGCGAGCAGCGGCCAATCGGCATCTACACCTTTAATGATGCGTTGGCGTTTGAGCTTCTAGCTGTTTGTCATGAGCGAGGCATTCGCGTGCCAGAGGATGTGCAGTTGATTGGCATGGACAATGAACTATTTTCTAAGGCTAGCTTTCCGTCTATCACAAGTTTCGAGATGCCTGTCGATCTGCAAACGAGCTTAGTTGCTGCTATTCTGATGCGGCAGATAGGTGAAGACTTGGACGTGGAGAATACTCAGCTGCTGGATGAGCACCTGCCGCGTATTCACGGACATGAGCTATTCATTGATTTGGAAATGATTGTAAGGAAGTCTTCAACAACATGAAAAGACCGTTATACTCTCTCTCAGAGGAGAAGTATAGCGGTCTTTTTGGCATAACGCTTATTAAATTTGAAGCTCACTTCTATTCGTTTGTCTTTGATGCTTCAGAAACTCCTTGCCATATTCCCCATGTGGATTAATGTCGGCATGTTCAATTTGGATGGTGGAGTGCTCAATGCCATATTTACTTTTCAGCGTTTCATTAATCGCAAGAATAACACAGAAGGGTTGAATGTTGGGATTTATGAACACATGCGCGGTTAGAGAGTAATGATCAGTCGAAACCGCCCACAGATGCATCTCATGCACATCTTCAACACCTTCAACACGCGCGATCTCGCTGCGAATTTCATCTAAGTTGAAGCGTTCAGGTACTGACTCCATCAGAATCAGGTAAGATTCTCGAATGATTTTGCTTCCACCAATGAAAATAATGCCTCCAATAACCATCGAAATCAGGGGATCGAAAAAGAGAAGACCTGTGTAATAAATGATAATAGAAGAGATAATGACACCTACCGAGCTGAGTAAATCGCCGAAAAAGTGCCACAGCGCGCTTTTCACATTCAGATTGTCCTCTTCTTTCACACTGTTATGGAGAACCAATGTAAGAACAAGATTGACAACGAAACCGATGGAGGCAATTCCGAGCATAAGGGCTAGTTTAATCGGCTGCGGGTCAATGATACGTTGAATCCCTTCGATGAAAATTCCCAAAGCAATGATACAGAGGGCTAACCCATTAAGAAATGAAGCGATAATCTCAAACCTCAGGAACCCAAAGGTGAACCGCGCGTTAGGCTGACGAGTAGCTAGCTTCAGAGCAACCATACTAAGTCCCAAAGCGATGACGTCGGAGATCATATGGGCGGAGTCGGAAAGCAAAGCAAGGGAATTAGAGAGCACACCACCTACAATTTCTACAATAGTGAAAAAGGCGGTCAGTATGAGAGTCACCCATAACGTTTTTCTGGATTTGCTCTGTTCTTTCACATGATGGAGATGGTGATAGTCGTATTCGATACTCATACGTTTCCTCCTTATTTATAATAATTCTAATTAATATCATTATATGCCAGACCTCCGTCAGGTGCAACTGATTTTGTGTAAAGAGTGTATGAAGAGCTTGAGACAGGTATAATGCGTTTAAAATAAAGCGCTTTCTAATTTGTAACATAATTGAAATGTTCCTGTTATGGTTTCATAATGTTGGAGAGGTATTATAATAACCAAGACCCCCTTTTTAATATAAACTTTTGAACCCGGCCCCGTTGGCTGGGTTCCTTTTTTTTGTGTAATGCAAATAACCCTTGTGGAGTAAGGGTTTACGGGGCACATGTGTATATTAATAAGGTAGTACAAGGTCATTTGAAATGATTTTGAAATGATTTAGTTTTTGAGATGGTTTTTTAGTCTTCTAAAAGGTCTTGCAGAGCATTTGCTGCGTCTTGTTGCATGTTCGGTGCTAAATGGGAATAAACGTCAAGAGTAATCTGGACCGAGCTGTGACCTAGCCTTTCTTGTACAATTTTAGGGTGTACCCCCAATCCCAATAGAAGGGATGCACAAGTATGTCGTAAATCATGAAATCGAATTTGTCTAATCCCTGTTTTCTTAATAAGTCTGATCCAAATATCACGAAAATTTTTCGCCAGCTTCTACAAGCCTTCTGGTCAAATTAATGTCTTCAGGTGAGGGGAGTGTACAACCGCTGGGGTGATTATGCGCGCATATTAATGATGCGCTAGAACGTTTAATGGCAGAACGGAAGACTTCGCGTGGATGGACAATAGCGGAGTTAAGTGATCCAATAGAGGTCACCTCTTTAAATATCAAATGATTCTTTGTATTTAAGAGCAGGCATACGAAATGCTCCTTCTGTAGGTGCTTGAGATCAGGTGCCAATAGTTCATATACGTCTTTCGGGCTTTTAATAATATAAGGGTTATGATTGGGAACAGAAATAGCTTTGGCAAGCTTCAACATAGCTGTGATTTGCCGAGCTTTTCCCATTCCAATACCTTTAATTTTTGTAAGTTCCTGTTCAGTTACTTCAATTAACTCTGAGGCAATGGGGAAACGATGGAAAATTTCTTCGATTAGATAGCTTCCTTGCTTTTCACATAGGGATTGTGTAAGTAAAGATTTCAATTCGGGATTTTGATGTTTTTGCATGAATCTGGCCTCCTTAAGTTTGTGTGGTTAGCACATGAACGTTACACAATGACTTGTGTAATCTACAGCAATGACTTTAGCGGTTATTATTGTAGTGGCTAAAATCCTAAGCTCCGTGTAGTATACAGGTTTTTACTGCAAGTAAATAATTTGTTGCTATTGTACACCGTTTACAATGATGCTGCTCAATACAACTAGCGGTGTGTCATACTTCTGGTTAGCCTCATGAATTTAAGCACCATAGAATGTTTTGAGTTTATTTAGGAACTACGTAATGAACTCGCTCTGTAAGATTTTAGGACTCATGAACATGAGAAGGCGTCACTTCCAATGGAATAAGTTAAATGCCAAGCACAGTGAATGTGCTTGGCATTTTGTTTGCGGTAGGGATATACCAATCGCATAGGTATTCAGGATTATAATATAGACTTGATATATATTAGTTTACGGTTTTATCGAAAGAGAAATAGCTAAAATATTACTTTAGTGCCCCCTTCACCAATAGGAATTAGTAAATTAAGAGGAAATTGGAAGAACTCTGTCGAATTTTTAGGGATAGTATAGATGAACTTTTAAATAAGTGATGTGATATTTTATGGACTGGGCAATTGATCTTATTAATAAAAAAGAAGTACATGCAACAGATATAGATGTATTTAGAGGCCGAGATTATTTTTGTCCAAGCTGTAATTCCCTTGTTCGATTACGAAGAGGGGAATGGAGAGTACCGTATTTTGCTCATGCCAATGGACAAGCAAAGCCCTACTGTGATAGATATGTTCCCGGAACTTACACGGATCGAACTTTAATGAAAATTATTGAAGGGGAAAGAATTCAAAGATCCCTTGGTCTCTTTTTAAGGTTATTTGATGATAATGCATCTAATAGTTCGTGGCATCTAGAATTGGGAATTCCAGAACCGGATCGTTCAATGGGGATTTTAAAAATTGCTTCAGCTTATGGTGGGGAACGATCAATATCATTACATAGAATAAAATCTGGTGGAATGCGTGTAAGAGTTAGAACTGATCAAAAGGAATACACTTTATTAGCTTATGACGTAGCTGATGGTGAATGGTTAAATAGAATAAAACAACCTATTGAAGGCTTATCAGATTATGCTGTTTTTAAATTCTCGCCGAATGGCGGGCGTAGATTATCATTAGAACGTCCTCTTTACTGGGGAAGATCTTACATATTGATTTGGAGTATGGGGAAAGAACCTGATTGGTTTCCACATTCAAATATTCTTAATACAAAACCGTTACGAAAGCAAGGGAATTGGAGTGGAGCAATAATAAATATGCCACTATTTTATGACCAACTTGTTGAATCATGGGTAAATAAGTGGTTAAGGCGTAAAGTTGAACATCCCACAGTTGAATTATTGCTAGTGAGCCCTTTACCTAGCGAACGATTACCAGATGGAAGCTTTACAATTGATACAAATTCCAATGTTGTACTCTCAATAATTGGAGAAGAGGGTAGTAAAACTTGGTCTGAGCTTAACTTAGTTACGTCTTATGAAGAACGTATTCATAGACATAAAGGAACTGGAATTGTACCTTATCATCTGAGTATTGGTAGTTTTGAACTAGGTAGAGTTGATATATGGATTGACGATGATTTTGAAAGTGGGCTTCAACTAATTATTAGTAAATTTCAGAAGTCTTTAGATACAAGGAGCCCAGCAGTAGTCTTTAATGGGACTGATAAGAATGACCAGAATGTTTCAACTACTTTACACAGTCCAGCAGCTAGAGAGTTTCTGGAGAAAGTTCATAATAGGGAGTTAATTTTTAAGGATATCTATTTACCTGATCGGGTTAATTTATCTATTAGATGGAGTAAAAAGGAAGCATATGGTTGGAATGAATATTTATTTTCGATTAAACCAGATTCGCAAGATACTACAATCTCCCAACTTCTAGAACTATTTAATCAAATATTAGATATGCAAAATGTTCATTTGAAAATTTCTGCTGACCAATTTGGAGAAGTCGATATGGTTTTTATCGGAAAGTCTCCAGAAGGTCAGATAATCATGAGTTATAACTGGCGTAATAGTGTTAAATGGTTAATTTCACAATCTTTTAATTTTCTTGTAACCAATAATAATGTGTCTCTATATCAATATATTGGTACATTGAATTTAGATTATTTTTGTGGAATGGATCGACTGTTATTAAATAAACTTTTTCAGTGTCAAATTTCTCATGGTTTAATACCGCAATTTAAAATCATTATAAAAGAATGTATAAGTGCTCAAAATGAATTTTTGGTAGAGAATATATAGCTACGGAGATGGTTTCTATGCAAATTGGGTTTACTGAAGAAAAAAAGAAAGCTTTTATAGAGTTTGATTTCGATGAGTTGAGAAATTTTGTGAAAGGTTTACCACAGTCAGACCTTGCTTTTATTTTAAAGAAATTTCCTAAGGTTAACGGATTTCGACCTGGAAAAGATGCCGACCAGAAATTAAGTAACTTTATTAGGCGGATATCGCGTTGGAATGGTACAGATTGGAATATAATGTGTGAAATATGGATATTATGGACTCTGAATAATTCTGAATTTCAACGATTCTTAAATTTCAAAACAAGAAAGGATTTGGAGATAGAATTACTAAAGTTTCAAGAGAATAATGATGTGCTAAAAGATGTTGTAAAAAAGCTTGTCCAAGTTTTCAATCTTGCATCATTGTCTCTGAATATATTAAGAGATTGGTTTGATTTTAGTCCATATTCTCCGAGTGAAGATATACAACAATTATTATTGGAAAGACCGAGTCAAGCAGATATTTATTTGCGTTCACGTTTGACTGATCTAGAGAAATCAATAAAAAATATAGAAAATAATTTGTATGAAACAAAATCGGAAACGAAGTCATTACTAGAAAATCTAAGCCATATTGAAAAAATATCTTTAGATTTAAATGAATTACAAAACGAAACGGTTTATTTTAAAAAAAATAATCAGGAGACAAGCAATCAACTAAAAGTACTAGAAAGTAGATTAGATAAAATAAGTCTAAGTGCAGAAACAAAGTTTGAGGAACATACTGATCTTATTAAACAATTGTCAAATAATGTAGAGTCATATTCATTGTCCTTAGGTGAAAAGCTCACAACTTTGCGTGAACTAAATGAGGAGTATCAAGATAAAATTTTGAATTTTGAAGAAACACTAAATAAAAATCAAAAAGAGAATGATTATATTAATGAAACTTTAAAAAATGTCGAGCAGCAAATTGCGTCGGCAATTTCGAGTTATTCTGTTGTTTCTGAAAACTCTACTAGTACAAGCAATCAAAATTCCAATACAGTTCATATTCAAACTAAATCATTGTTAGTTGATAATAGGCATGAGTGTGTATATTTGGAAACACTTGGTGAGACTATTGCTCATTTAGAAAGAAACTTGAATAAATTAGGTGTTAAATTACAAAGCGCAAGAAATATTGCTATAGATGTTATTTCAGCCGTTACTTCAGGACAGTTAATCACATTCACAGGTTCATTGGGCTTAGAGGTAGCGGAACGATGTGCAATAAGTTTAGCTGGGAATTCTTTGATTTATTGTAGAATTCCATCTGGGCTTATAAATTCAAATCATTTTGATAGTGTTCTTGATGATTGGCTCTACAAATCGAGAGAGAGACCTGTTGCTATCATTTTTGAAGGAATGAACAGATCAGCTTTGGAGGTGTATGGATTATCACTTCAAAGACTAATAAGAGAAAGAATTTTGCAAATTAGTGATGCAACACAATCTTTATTTTTATTTGCAACCATAGTCGAAGGACCATCTACTTTGCCTATTAGTAAAGAAATTGTTGAGCTAGGTCCAGTCCTGAATACAGACTCTTTGGGTTGGATGGATAAGTTTGCAATAAAAGGTGTACCTGGACTAATTTCAGAGGAAGTAATAGAAAGTATCTCTTCACTTGATAATAAAGATCAAGTTGATATCGAAGAAATGAATTTGCCTGAATGGATATTTTCTTCTAGCGGGGTTTTATGGCGTAAAACAGTTATTACATCTGCATTGTTTTGTAATGAAGTCTACACTATTTTAGGAGTTCCAACTAAAAAGGATCATATAGTTTTCGGATGGATTATTCCTATGGTTGCCTTATTAAAGAGAGAGAGAATCTCAGAATTTATTGATAGCATTGAAGAAGTTGACGATCGTTCAAAGGCTTTAATATCACTGTTAGTATCAGAAGTGGGGCCATTATGACGCAATTTCAACAATTAACCGAATCTGAATCAATTAGGAAGATAATTACAGGTATAGGATTTACATATAATACAAATGAGTTAATCCAAAAGCACGTGATTTATTCTGAATACATAAGGAGTGCATTAAACCAACTTTCATCTTCTGTATCAAACGGTTCAAAAAAATTCGAACCAATTTATATTACTCGATTAATAAATACTGTTAGCAACCACTTAGAGGGAGTTTTTCCTGATATAAAAAAGCATACTTCAACAATTCAGCTTAACGATGATTACAGTGAAATTGAGAAAGAGAAACATGGGTTAATAAGATTGATCTTGGCAAACTTACAATTGATTGGCGATTGTTCGAGTTTAGGAAAAGGTTACTGGTTGCCAAGTCCTATTAGATTAGTTCAAATCCCCAGAAGTGAGGTGTGTGCCATCATTGGAAGCCTTAGTTACAAAGAAATTAAACGATTGTTTCCTGACGCTGAAGTTACAGGATTGGGAAGGATAGTTACAAAGGAATATATTCCCGAAAATATTAAATCAGACTATAATATGTGGCAAGAATTTGATGCATGGCTAGGTTGGGTTCCGAATGACATAATAAAATGGATTAAGGATGAATGTAATAACGTATCTAAGAGCGGTAGTGTTAGTTCATCAACATTCAGAGATTTTGAGGTTTACATCTCAAATGACTGTTTTCTCTACAACACGAGGCAGAATTGGATTCAATACGAGAGTTTTAGCGCTTTTGGAATATCTGAATCTGTTATGCTGTGCCGGACCTTAAGTAAACCCAGACGATATTTTTTAGGAGTCTTTAATCGAGGAGTTTTAAAAAAGGAGAAATCAGTAGAAAATTTCGAGAAAATCAGGTGGATTGCAAACGCTTTGAAAATGCTGCACAATTCCTTACTTTCCGCTGAGTGGAAAGGTAATATATTGAAGGTGTATCCTGCCTTGCCAGCTTCTTTGGATAGGTATGTATCTTTATTTTCATATAGAATTCCAATGAAAAATCGTTTTCCCCAATATTTTATAGCTAAGAAGTACAGGACCTATATCGATTCTTTCTTGAGCAAGTATGGTTACTCGATTTTGGATAGAGGAGATATTTTACATGAAGCAAAATGATTCATATGGAGTATTTAGTATAACGGATGCATTACATGATAATTTAAGATCTTATTTAGAATCATCCTATCATATAAGAAATTTATCACTTATCAGTGAACGGAGGGAGCTACTAAAGAGCGTTGGCTATATTCATCAGGAGCCATATGTTGAATCCACTCCTAGTTATGAATTCGGAAAAGAGTACTCAAAATTAAATATTCCTAACCCCGCGAAAGAACTTCTTTCACAATTAGCTTCTTTAACTCCTAGTGTAGGAGTATTTCCCAGGCCATATCAACATCAATCAGAAGCACTAGAAGTATTTTTAGGTGAAGGCGACGATATTATTGTTGCTACTGGAACAGGTTCAGGAAAAACAGAAAGTTTCCTAATGCCAATTCTTGGCGAACTAGCTATTGAAAGCTCTAACAGACCTGATTCAGCTAATATGTCTGGATGTCGTGCAATATTACTTTATCCCATGAACGCTCTTGTTAATGACCAACTGGGAAGGATAAGGCGTCTATTTGGAAATGAGGAAGTTGCAGATATTTTAAAAAAGGGGAGAAATAGACCAATAAGATTTGGATCTTATACATCAAGAACTCCTTACCCAGGTGATTTTAGTGGTGCTAAAAATAGTACTCATCTTGCACCTTTATTTGATGATTTTTACTTAAAATATGTAAATGATACTAAATTAACTTCAGTTTTGAAAGAAAAGGGGAAGTGGCCAAGCAAGGATTTAGTCAGTTTCTATGCTAAAGACAAAGAAGAAAAAGCAGTTTATCAATCTGGAAAAAAGAGTGGAAAAGCATACATTAAAAAACATTGGGAGATGAGACTTAAAACTCAACTTAATGACAGAGAGTTATTAACTCGACATGAGATGCATACTTCATGTCCAGACATATTAATAACGAACTATTCAATGTTAGAATATATGTTAATGAGGCCGATCGAAAGACCTATTTTTTATCAGACAAAAGAATGGCTCGATTCTAATCCAGAGAATAAGTTAATTCTTGTTTTAGATGAGGCTCATATGTATCGTGGGACTGGTGGTGCTGAAATTGCTCTTCTAATAAGAAGATTAATGGCGAGATTAGGCATTGAAAGAGATAGATTAAGGTGCATTCTAACAAGTGCGAGTTTAGGTGATGGGAAAGAAGCTGAGCTGGCAGTAGAAAAATTTGCAATGGAACTAACAGGGCTAAATGATAGCCATACAAAAAAAATAAAGCTAGTTAAAGGTGTTAAGGAAAAAAGGCTGGGTGCTTCAAGTGGTAGTTTGTCTGATGCAAACTCATTAGCAAAGTTTAATCTTAGTTCTTTTCAAAAAATGAATATCAACCCAACTGAGGGCATGAACCAGGTCAGAAATTTAGCTGGGTTATTGGAGTGGCCTGAAGTACCTGAAAGTGTTGAAGCATTAACAGATTACTTGTTTTCAAGATTGACTGGTTGGGGGCCTGCTGAGTTAATGATAGATACACTCAGTGGAAAAGCAATTCCACTAAAAGATCTAGGGGGCATTTTGTTCCAAGACACTCCAGAAAACATAGCAAAGTCTGCCACAGAAGTATTAATTGCATTAGGAGCTTTTGCTAGGAGAGAATCAGACAAAAGAGTATTTTTACCTACAAGATTACATCTTTTTTACCGAGGTCTCCCAGGATTATACGCATGTACTAATCCAAGATGTACTATTAGATTTGATATTCAGTCTTTTGAAAAACCCATTTTGGGGCGGCTATATACTATACCTCAATTACATTGTAATTGTAAAGAGAGAGCAAGAATATTTGAACTATTAACTCATCGTGATTGCGGAGCTGCATTTATTAGAGCATACGTCCGTGGCGGTCAAGATAACTTTCTGTTGAATGAACCAACAACTGATGTTGGTATGATTGCTGATGAATCAGATACATTAAAGGAAGTTGAACTATTAGTTGATGGTGAGCCACACATTAATGCGATAAGTGATTGCACACCGGCATGGTTAGATATTACCACTGGACATCTATTAACTCATGAGCCAGTTAATATTACGGGTTTTATTAAAGTTTACAAACCGGTACCTCAAGTTGGAACCGAAAATAGTATGTTTCGCTATTGCCCAATATGTTTAAAGAAATGGCGTGGGCGCAGTAAAATAATGGATTTAGTAACTAAAGGTGAGGCACCATTTGCGAATTTAGTAAAATCTCAGTTGTTCTTACAACCACCAAGATTTGATGAGACACTTGATAATCCAAACGGTGGTCGCAAGGTTCTATTATTCTCCGATGGACGACAAAAAGCAGCTAGGTTAGCTAGGGATATTCCTAGAGAAGTCGAGTGGGATACTTTTAGACAAGCTATAGCATTAGCTGCAGTAAGATTTCGGCAACTTAAGAAAAAAGATCCGAAACTGAATTCACTACTGTACAGTTCTTTTATTTCGGTTGTCTCCCAGTATAATTTGCAATTCTTCGATGGGGAAGACAGAGATAAATTAATTAAAGATGTAAATGAGTTTCGTATTGATTACTACGGTGTCTTAGAAGAAGCCTTAGAAAATGATTGGCAACCTGCATCAAATTCAAGTTTCTATAGAGCTTTGCTTAGACAGCTTTGTAGTCGGGAATTTTCACTAAAAGCGGCTGTTATTGGTTACCTTAAAGCATCGCAACCACAAAATATTATACGAGAGATTAGCTCAATAACAAACACGTTGACAAATGAGAATATTGAGGCATTAATTTTTACATTTCTAGATGATATGCTTGAGTATTTCGCTTTTGAAACTGAAAATACAATTTCTTCCTCAATACGTCGTGAAGCAGCAGGACATCCACAAGAAAGTTGGGTTAGCGAGGGAGTAATAAATGATACGTTAAGAAGTATTCTTGAAGAAAAATTAGCTTGTACTATTGATCAAATAATTTCAATTCAAGATATCCTTAGAAAAAGATTGTGCCATGCAGAGGGTGATGCTTATACAATAAAGAGTGATGCAGTAGTACTTTCGATCGATACGGAATCTTTTTGGCTTAGATGTAACTCATGTACACAACTTAATCCAGTTTCTCTGCAAAACTGTTGTGTGAACTGTGGGTCTGAAAACCTCGAAATAATTGATCCTAACAACAATGAATATATTAGTTCAAGAAAAGGATTTTTACGTAATTCAGTAGTAAGTACTATAAAGGGTGATACGCGTCCTCAACATGTCACGGCTGAAGAGCATACAGCCCAATTGTCAAATCGTGACACGGGAGTTGTGTTTGCAACGACAGAAAAGTATGAGCTTCGTTTTCAAGATGTATCAATTGATAAAGTAACTGGTCCAGTAGATATCTTAAGTTGTACCACAACGATGGAGGTTGGAATTGATATCGGCTCATTAGTTGCAGTTGGATTACGAAATGTACCGCCACAACGTGAAAATTACCAACAGAGGGCAGGACGAGCTGGTCGCCGGGGTTCATCTGTATCAACAGTAATAACGTTTGCTCAAGGTGGACCGCACGATAGCCATTACTTTCATTTTCCACAAGCTATTGTTGCAGGTACACCACGAATACCAATGGTTAAGACTGATAATGCTAAAATAGCGAGAAGACATGTCAATGCGTTTTTAATTCAAACCTTCTTTCATCAGATGTTGGATGAAGGATTACTTGGTTCGTTTACAAGTAGCAAAAGCTTGTTTTCCACTCTTGGCGCTACTTCTGAATTTTTTAGTAATGATCTCAATAATCCATTTAGATTGAGTTTATTTAAAGCATGGATTTATAATCGGATTATTAATAATAGAAAAGATTTACTTAATTCAATTGTAAAATGGTTACCTGAAGGTGTCTCGAAAGAAGGGGAAGAATGGGTAATTCAAGTGTCAGAAGAATTAGTTTATAGTTTAGAAAGACTTTCGGAATCTTATACCCTACCAAAAGTTGATGATCAGGAAGATTACGAAGAAGAATATGAAGATTTGATAAATGGGGATATTCGGGATGAATTTCTTGCTTATTTATTTGATCAAGGATTATTACCAAGCTATGCTTTTCCAACTAATCTATGTAGCTTTAACATAGAGGAAAGGAAACGTAGAAAGGGGGGATTTAAGGTAGTTGTCAAAGAAAAACCCCAACAATCCATTGATAAAGCATTAAGTGAGTACGCGCCTGGCCGCCAAATAGTAGTTGATAAGATTACATATCGTTCTGGTGGAATTACTGCAAATGATTCTCTTGTAACTGATCCTGATAGAGCAGCACCTTTATTTAGAAAAAGTTTACATCCTTACGTAACATGTAGTGTATGCACCTTTGTACAGGATACGAAAGTTACTGATGCACAGATTATAACTATATGTCCAATATGTGGAGGAGCATTAGATAAAGCAGATTTATTAGTACCAGAGGTATTTCATCCTGAAGAGGGGCAACCCTTAACAGAAGGTGATAAAGATCAAGATTATACATACGCCACCTCGGCCCAATTTCCTGTTCCATTATCTGAGGATGATTTGCAAGATTGGAATGTTTTGAGCGATCATATTATTTTCACTTATGCTAAAGATAGAAGACTAGTAATGGTGAATAAAGGGAATGATGAGTCGAACGAAGGTTTTTCAGTTTGTGTAAAATGTGGAGCAGCGTCTGTATATAAGCCAGATAAACCACGTAAAGGGCAGCATTATCGTCCATACGATATAGAACCAAGACAAGGTGTTATAGTTCCACAAAAATGTGATGGAATATTCCGCCGCGTTTATCTTGGCTATCAATTTCAAACTGATTTATTATTACTCCGTTTAAATATAGGGACCCCAATAGTAAGAAATGCTGATACGAATCTGTCTATGAGTATTATTAATGATGCTTTAAGGACTATATCAGAAGCGTTATTACTCGCATCTAGTCAAGAATTAGATGTTGATCCAGCTGAGTTTCAAGCTGGTTACCGCTTAATTGAAACTGGGACAGATTCAAATCCCCTTCGAGCTGATATTTATCTATTCGATACTTTGTCAGGGGGAGCTGGATATGCTGAACAAGCTGGACAACAGCTTCGCCAAATAATTCAAAAGACACTCGATATATTAGAACATTGTCCTGGAAATTGCGATAGATCATGTACCAACTGTTTACGACATTATAAAAATCAATTTTGGCACCAAAACCTTGATCGTTTTTTAGGCTCTTCTTTATTAAGACACATGTTATATGGGGAAAATCCAATAGTTAAGTGTAATACTAAGCAAGCCGAGGATTTGATCGCATTAAAACGACTCTTTGTGCTTGATGGGTTTTCTTGTGATAATGAGGTTACACAAAACGGAGTTATTTATCCATTAGTGATTAAAGGAAAGAAGAAATCACTAATAATGGGTACTTACCCAGCATTATTTGATGAAACTGATATAATCAATTTTCATCCACTTACAAGTGAGTCGTGCGAATTAAGTGTTTATATCGAGAATGAGTACCTCTTGACTAGGAATCTACCTTTAGTGTACAACAAAGTTAAGACATTGCTAGAATCGTAAAAGAGGGCACCACCTACCTTCGTATGGTGGTGCTCTTATTATTAAAAAATATAGTTATAAGGTGAAAATTTAATGACCATTAGTGATTCAACTAGCAGTGGTGCACCTTTTTATCCAAACATACCGGAAAAGATGCTATCAGAATTAAATAATATTCTGCATAATGCCTCAAATATCTTATTGAGTTATAACAGAGCGGAATATATTACTGGAATTTTAAAAAAGTATATTGGTTTCGAAGTAGATAAAGATAATAAACAAATGTATTCGATACTACTCCTTATTCGAGATCTTTACTTTCAAGGATGGAGCTCTAATTTTGTTAATGGAGTTCCATATTTTAGCCAACCTAAAACTACTCAAGATACAACAACAAAAGATTATCTTAGAAAAGCTTTATTAAATGAGAGAGACAAGTACCTTGAGGCTACATCAGTTAAAGCTTTTGTTCATCAAATGCTAAAAGGTCGCAAACATAATGGGAAAAAGAAAACAATCAAGAATTTAATTGCTGATCCCATAAAATTAATGAGTAGTTTAAGTACTTTGGGACCTAATGCTGTAAAGCCATATTTACAAATAATTCAATCACCCTTAGAGCGAGATACTTTCACAGGATATCGATTACTTGATATTTGGAGGTTTTTTCGATTAACATGGTCGCTTCCTCATAAATCAACGCCTGGTAGAAAAATTTTTATTTTAGTAAGAGACGCTGGACAAGAAAATCATCCTATCTTAGGAATAGCAGCATTGGGAAACAGCATTGTTCAGATATCTTCTCGAGATGATGTAATAGGATGGAGCTTTGATGGCTTTATCAAAAGGTTCCCACATTGTGATGATAAATCTGCTGAATTAATCATTTTAAAACTTAGAAAGACATTAGAAAGGGCTATCTCAGAAATTGCAACTGACGATTTGCCAATACAAGACTTAACGAGATTAGAGAAAATAAAAATACTTGAAAGTTTTTCAAAAGAAAATGATGAAAATGATCCACCCAAGAGAGTGAAAAATGATCTAGATCCTTTAGAATGGTTTACCTTTAGTCGGAGTGCTCTTTATAGACAAAAGAGAGCTCGTACGTTGCTAGGATTGTTAAAAGCAGAAGAACAATTCAGTCAAGTGCTTTCGGAGAAGCCCCTCAGCGCTCTAAAAAAATTACTCTCAACCAATCTTGGTAAGTCTGCAATAAAAACTGCTGTCTCTGCTAATAAAAACGAAAAAGTTGGAACCAACATCATGGATATTATTGTTTGTGGTGCTATTCCACCTTATAATGAATTACTTGCTGGTAAATTGATAGCTCTATTGATGATGAGTCCTGAGATATACGATTTCTACGAAAGACGTTATAAAGGACAAGTATCTATAATAGCTTCCGGTTTAAAGGGGGCACCAATAATCCGAAATTCTAGTTTAGTTTTTCTTGGGACTACTAGTTTATACGAGACAGGGAGTAGTCAATACAATCGTGTATATTTACCTAAGAATGCAATAGGTGAAAGTACCCCTAGTAAAAGGATTGGTTATGAAAAAATAGGAACTACGAAGGGGTTTGGAACTGTTTATATATCGGATGAAACTGTTGAAGCTTTTTCTAATCTATTAATTGAACACCATGGTAGGAAGATGATTACGAATAGCTTTGGTGAGGGAACAAGCCCTCGTCTTCGATTAATACGTGCAGGACTAAACCTTCTGGGATTACCGTCTGATTATATTTTGACACACAATTTTAAAAGAATTGTATATGGCGTGGCCTTAGCTGAAAATACATTTGAATTTCTCAGAGGAGAGGATGATGTACCAAGATATTGTTTTAACTCAAGTTTTCCACGGCAGACAAGTGAAGCAATTTGTGAATTTTGGCGCCAACGTTGGTTGTCTATGCGTATAAAAAACGATGATGTCATGGATAGAGTAAAGAATTTTGATAGTGAAAATTTAATTCGAATCTTGTTAAAATGAATAAATATAATTAAATTTAAAAATCAACAATCTTTTAGATCAAAACGATATTTGAGAGGACTTTAAAGTGCTGACATGACTAATCAATTAAGTGAATTAAATTTATTGTTTTGGAATATTGACTCATCGTTTACAGATAGAAATTATCTGCAACAAGATATTCTAAACCTAGTCAAGGCACATAATATACACATTGTTTTGTTATGTGAATATGATAAAATTATTATAAGCGATTTTTTGGGGGACATAATTCCCAATTTCAGATGACATCTGTACGTGATTCAAGAGTATGTATTTTTCATGTTTTAAGTGGTGTAGCTCCTGCGGTGAGCAGTGAATATTTTAGCAGCATTGTCTGTAATATAAATAACCAGAGTTTTTTAGTTACAGGTGTTCATTTAATAAGTCACCTAAACAGCAACGAAAGTAAGCGTCGTTTAGCTGCTAGTATGTGCAAAGATGAACTGAATGTGTTTGCTAATAAAAACAATGTAGAACATAAAATTATTATGGGCGACTTCAATATGAATCCATTCGAATTAGGGATGGTGGAATTGGATGGGTTCAACGCTGTTATTTCTAAGGATGTAGCTATAGGTGGAAAAAAAACCTTTTTAGGAAAACAATACCCATATCTATATAATCCTTCTTGGCATTTACATGGTAATATAAATAATGCTGAAAGTGTTCCTGGAACATATTACTATAATGGAGAAGATTCAATTTACTGGTATTTGTTTGATCAGGTAGTAATCTCGCCTAGTATAATAAGTCGATTTGATTATTCTAACTTCAAAATAATTACTGAAATTCCCAATTTAGCTGGTGTATCTAAGCAACTTTTAGGTGGTCGCAAAAGGCGTCCAAACAGAAGATTATATTCCGATCATTTACCAATTCGATGTAAAATTCTATTCTAAGGGGTGAGGGTATTGCCAAACAAACAAAAAAGTAAAAATATTATCACTAGAAATGGTAATGACCCAGATAAAGCTTCCTCAGAGTTAAATAACGTTTTATCGAACCAGGATTTAATAAATAAAATTAATAAATCAGGGTGGGTAGTTGCTAACCAGATAATAAAGAAGACCCAACAACATTCACCTATTATTTTGGAAAGCCAAGTATTCACAAATAAGCATCCATCTATACGTGCTGAAATTGCAATGGTAAAGGAAAAAAAATCAGCAAATGAAAAGCAATTAGGAAACGAAAAGGATATTCTTGAGATTGTAGATAGATTGGTTCATTACTACACAGATAAATGCAAAAATGAGATTGTAAGAATTGAAAACAGTTTAGTACAAAAGTTATATGAAGACCGTCATTACAATAGAATGATAAAATTTAGGGTTTTCTTAGAGAAAGATGGAGAGAACTTTTCTGTTTTTTCAATATTATACTCAACTGAAAGGACATTCCCAGTTGTAATTGTCACATCAGATAATATTTTATCGTGTAGAACAAAGATTAATTTATATACTATGCTTTTAGAAATTCTGAAGAGGCAAACAAATAAAATAAAAAACATTAAAGTTCAACCAAGCAATTAGTGGGTTTTGAAAAATTGTAAATCAACATTTAAAGCCTTTATTTTATTCAAATTTGTATATATGCAGCATTTTATGAAATAAACTACCTATAGAGTAAAATTGAAATGATTTTTGAAATGATTTGAGCGATTGGGCTTTCCGCGGCGCATTGAAAATGAAATGGTATCTTTTTCAGAAAAATGTGTAAATCCTTGACACACCAGGCTTTGCGCATTAGTTTTCTTTATCGCTCAAACCTTAAAAAACCACTAAATTCATGGAACCCACGCCCCGTTGGCTGGGTTCCTTTTTTTTGCTCGAGATCAGAATCAGCAGCACATAATGTTCTTTTAGGAAATGGAATTAATCGTACAAAGCCAATAGACGGGCCGACAATCCAACGAATATCTCTGGAAAGTCGGCCCTTTACTTTGTATATTCCCTTCCATCGTTGTTTTCGATAAAAAATCATTTCTTACTGTTACTGCTAAACCATACTGTCCGCCAATTGACGGCGTATGCTGTCCTAAACCTGACGGACAAGCTGTCCAGTCGATGGTTTAAAAAAAGGGAGAATCAAGAACATTCTCCCTGGATGACGCGTTTGACCATATGATCGTCGATGATGCGATGCCCATTCTGGGCGCCGTAGATTAAACTGTGTGTACAAACTTTATTGACGAGTCTAGCTGAGCCGCTAGAAAACCGATAAATATCCTCAATCGCTCCATCCGAGAAGATCTCATTCTCAGCCCCAGCATACGTCAAATGACGCTTTATATAATCCCCAACCTGTGCCCGAT
>NZ_AUGY01000070.1 GCF_000422905.1 Paenibacillus alginolyticus DSM 5050 = NBRC 15375 | reverse complement strand
CTTGCAATGCAAGCTTCCGCATTATGATCGGGCACAGGTTGGGGATTATATAAAGCGTCATTTGACGTATGCTGGGGCTGAGAATGAGATCTTCTCGGATGGAGCGATTGAGGATATTTATCGGTTTTCTAGCGGCTCAGCTAGACTCGTCAATAAAGTTTGTACACACAGTTTAATCTACGGCGCCCAGAATGGGCATCGCATCATCGACGATCATATGGTCAAACGCGTCATCCAGGGAGAATGTTCTTGATTCTCCCTTTTTTTAAACCATCGACTGGACAGCTTGTCCGTCAGGTTTAGGACAGCATACGCCGTCAATTGGCGGACAGTATGGTTTAGCAGTAACA
Organism: Paenibacillus alginolyticus DSM 5050 = NBRC 15375; assembly: GCF_000422905.1. GTDB lineage: Bacteria > Bacillota > Bacilli > Paenibacillales > NBRC-103111 > Paenibacillus_E > Paenibacillus_E alginolyticus. The sequence goes on along the minus strand of NZ_AUGY01000070.1, from coordinate 45,462 downwards.
CAAATAAATCCAGAACTGTGGCCAACAGTTGATGAATTATCATTAAATAGTACTGATTTAATAACTTACCTAAATCGAAAGACTGCAGTTATGTTGTATTTCAAAAGGGAGGGAACCCAGAGGGAAATTCACGAAATAACCGGCGTGAGCCCTCGTAATTTGTACCGCCTAGTTAGTCGCTGCATAGAAATCGATGAGAATGGTGTCCCATGGGGATTTAGAGCATTAATTCCATACAAAACATTAAAGAAATATGCATTGAACGTTATTAACAAGAAACACAATCCATCACGTCATACTGGTGAATTTAAATTACTTCTCAATAAGTATCCGGAGATTAAAGAGTTAATTGATGACTTATATTTAGGTAGGAACCGGAAGATACTTGAACCAGCAATGAAGCCACTTAATATTCACAAAAGATTTGTAGATGCCTGTAAAGATAATAAAATTTCTCTAACACAATATCCATTTAATACAGATCGATTAGGCATACGATCTCTCTATCGATATCTTCAAAGACTTGGCCAAGATAATTTTGGAAAAGCGTCGATTAGATATGGACATGATGCCGAGCAAAAATCGCAAAAAAGTGGTAAAGGAGAACAGAATCAACCTGTAACAAGGACACCATTTCAAAGGGTGCAATTTGATGCCCATAGGATTGATGGTGTATTTGCTGTTCAGTTAATAACCCCAGAAGGGGATTCTGTTGTAAAAGTTTTGGAACGTTTTTGGATACTTACACTTATCGATGTTTCAACTCGATGTGTAATTGGTAAGTCTATTAGTTTAAACAAAGAATATAGTGCAAGCGATGTTATGACTTGTATACGCAATGCTGTCATGCCTCACGAAAAGATGACTCTTACAATAGATGGACTTTCGTTTAATGAGGTTGGAGGATATCATTCCGAGGTGTTCCCTGAGCTAGAGTGGTCAGTTTTTGATGTAATTTGTTTTGATAATGCCAAATCCCATTTAGCTAATTTAGTTAAAGATCGCTTACGTAATTTACTCGGTTGTGCTACAAATTTAGGTCCAGTAGATCTTCCAATGAGAAGAGGAATTATTGAGCGCTTTTTTCAAACTCTTGAGGAGAATGGATTCCACAGGCTAATTAATACGACAGGAAGCAATCCGAATGATCCTCGTAGAAAAAATCCAGAGGAGAAAGCTATTCAATATAAAATTACATTTGAGCATTTAAAAGAACTCGTCGAAGTCTTGATCTCTAATTATAACGGTACCCCGCATGGGGGGATTTACCATCAATCACCACTAGAGCTTTTAGCAAAACGAATTACGAATGGAATAATTCCACGACAACTTGAAAAATTAAAACGATCGGAGATGCTATTCCTGCAAACAACTATAATCAGAACAATACGAGGATCAATTAAGAATGGTAAGAGGCCATATATACAATATGAAGGTGTTGAGTATCGAAGCGACCGACTTTCACATAGTGCTCACTTAATTGGAACAGATATTTCATTACATGTAAATGTGGATGATTTAAGAACTATAAAAGCGTTCCTTCCAGATGGAAGTGAAATTGGTTATTTAACTGCAGTAGGTAAGTGGTCACTGACAGCACACACGTTACAGATGAGAAAAGCTATTAATCAGTTAGTACTTCGACGCCTTATTCATTACACTCATTGGGATGACCCTATATTTATCTACACCAATTATTTGATGAACCAAGCAATTAATGGAAAGAAGAAAGCAGCAAATAAAATTACACATGTACAAGAAGTGATAAAAGAGAGCAAAGCAACAAGTAATAAAGTTTCTCAAGAGCATAAAGAAGCACTGGATCAAGCAATTAAGACAAATGAAGCTCTTGAAAATGCAAGACAAATAGTAAGAGAAGAAAAGGAAAAGCAATCTGGAAGCATGGATGACTTCCTTACAAAATATAAAACAATTACATTCTAAGTTAATCGTAAGGAGTAAAAAATGAGCAAACCCATAGTTCCCGCTGGTACACATCCTATTGAACAAGGTGGATATATTCTCCCGACAATGGAAGTTAAACGCCTCATGGAAAGCCTCACTAAAATCGTGATAAATCGTTTACCAGGCATGATTGTCTATGGTAGACCACGAATTGGCAAGAGTAGATCCGTTGAATTTGCATTGAATTATTTACCGGCGCAATTGGGATCGTTTTTTCCAATATTGAGAACACAATGTAAAAGTTATCGAGTACCTACAGAAGAGAAGTTCTTTGGGGATTTGTTAGCCGATTTTAAGTTTGCTTTTCCATCAACACGAAATCCAGCACTAATGAGAAGACAAATAGTAAATCTAATGCTTGAGCAGGGAGAAAGGTCCCAACTGCGCAGAATCATGCTGGTTATAGATGAGGCGCAGCGTTTGACAGAATATCATTATAACTGGCTTATGGATATATATAATGAACTAGACCATGAAAAAATCAGCATGACTGTTATTTCAGTTGGGCAACCAGAATTGCTCGCAAGAAGAACATTTTTCTTAGAACAAAAAAAAGCCCAAATAATCGGAAGATTCATGACAAACGAGCATGAATTCTTTGGCATACGCTCACTAGATGAGGTTGAACATTGTTTGATGTGTTATGACGAAGTAACAGAGTATCCTGAAAATAGTGGGTACAGTTATACTCGATATTTTTTTCCTGATGCATATGATAAAGGAAAACGACTGAGAAATTACGCTAAAGATTTGTTTAATCTATTTAAGGATTTAAGAAAAGAACATGGACTATCCAAGAAAATGGAAATTCCAATGGAATATTTTACATTTACAGTCGAAAATGCCTTGAAAATTAATGGTACAACAGGTAATAGAATCGAATGGTTAACAATAAATCATTGGAAAGATGCCATTCAAAATTCTGGATATGTAGAGTCGGAAATATTTATGGCACTTGCTTAAATTCCAATAATTTGTTAAACGGGAAAGGGGTGTTAATTATAATAATGGAAAGATATGTATGGAGAAGTGAATGGGTGCAGCAATTTGAATCACCTTGGTCAATTGTAGAAAAACTATGTTATACGAATGTTATTCTTAAAAGAGGATCTCTATTAAAACGATTTGGAAAAGAACACATCAAAACATTAAAAGGACCAGTTAAAATAGGGAAATATGTTAATTTGTTTACAATGGATGATTTTGAGGAAGTATCTCTTACAAATTTTTTTGGGTTTAACTTACTTAAACAAAACAGTGAGAACATTAATAAAATGATAAACAATGTATCAATGATATCCACAGAACTTACTGACTGGTTTAACAGAAATTTAGTTTGGTGTGAAGAATGTATTAAAGAAGGTTATCACAGCATTTTACACCAATTCAAACTATTGAAACACTGTCCAATACATATGAAGGGATTAATTCAGTCGTGCTCGAATTGTAAATCGGAAATTCCTTACGAATTTTCTGACATAGCATTATCTGCAGCTTTCACATGTAAATGTGGAGTTCAATTAGCTGACTTAAAAAAACGATGGAATAATTGGGGAAAGCAATTTGAAATAAAATGTGAATTCACTAAAAAGTGGCTTGAAACAAATTACAATACTGAAAAACTAAGTATTCTCTTTTTGCCTGAACATGCAGTTGCTCAAAATAACCCAATTAAAACAATTCTTGAAATGTTAGAGAATCCCGATATACATACAGATTATGATGGTAATGTTAAGTCAACTTTAAATAAACTGAGGTTACCAGTAACGATATCGAATAATAATAATCAGAAATACTTACACAATCACATTATTGATAATAATTTTACTCTATCTTCTATGCGAAGTGTAAATATGCCTCTCTATAATTACTTATATAGCCAAAGTATTTACATTTTTAAATCGATAGAAAGTCACTTATTTAATGGTGAATTAAAAAAACATAAATCTTGTATTAAAAGGCTTCAAGAATTAAGAAGAGAGGAGAAAGAGGATTATCCCGAAATCTGTCCATTTGCATATACTTATATATTCTGGAAACATTCTTTTAAAGGTGGAGGTAGTTTTTATAGTAATCATTTTTCAATAGATCCTAGAAAATCCATACACGGATTTGAAGTACTTTCAGGATTCTTTCAGCCAGATGTGGAGCAGTTAGTTAAAATATTGCTTCAATACACTAATCAACATAAATCGTTGGATATTGGTTTATTTAAATGGATAATAATGAAATTTGTTTCAGCTCTATATTTACACTTTTTTAACTACTGGAGTAAATTGGCAGTTGAAGGGGCAGCAAACAAATGGACACCTAAATATAATGAATTAAATAATAATAGGCATAAGGAAATACCTCTGATGATATTTAAAGTCCGTAATTCATTTAAAGAAACTACGAGTTTTATAATAGAGAAAAATTCAATAGATAATTTGAATAAATTAACTTGCCCATGCAATTCAAATAATAAAAGAAGAATCAAACCATCGGAAATATCACATCATCCAATGGCATTGGCAATAGACAAAAACTCATCTTACTTAAGTTTGACTGAAAGATATATTAAAAATTTAGATATTTTCAGGTTAAGAAGTTGAGTGAAGCCCCGCGCGCACAAACGCGGGGCGCTAAACAAAAACTCGGCTAATCGGAACTATTTCTTGTCATTTATCGGAACAGATTCTTGTCATCCGACACAATATTAAAACGCTTGTAAGGCATGGGGTTTTTCTGGTTTATAGACATATGTATAAAATACGGGTTTTGTGAATATGTATTATAAATCACTTGATTTATTGAAACCCGTACAATGTATTTTATTCATGCTCCTTCATTTTCAAATGTCATTTATTCATGCTCCTTCATTTTCAATCGTTCTGTTCATATTATCTTCCATGGCGAGTTTAATTATCTTTGTCGGCAATTATTGCGGCTTTTTTATTTTATCGGATCAGTTCTTGGCACCCGAACAAACAAACAATGAGTTATTGACCAATATTTTGAGTTTAATACTAACTCAATCTTCACCAAACGATATTTGTTCATCCTTATAGTCAACTGATGGTTTTACCAGCTAAGCGAATTTTGCATCTCCTGCCTCCGAATGTAAATTTTATCCATAAGTACATTCAATACATAAATTCACAATACTCTATTTGGTTTTTCATTGCCCCCCTCTAGATTAATAAAATTAAAGGAGTATCTGCCGCGGCAAACTGTTATATTGCTTGTCGAAAGAGCTTTTTCAAGATTGTCAACTGTTTTCCCCCCCTTACATCAATACCTTCAGCAAGCTTGCATGTGCCAATATTCCTTTGCTTTTTTACGAACGAATGCCGCTGGGATTCCTGTCTTTAATGATAGTGCCGTTGCGACTGGGATACCGCCCATTTCAAGCCCCGCCAAAACCTCGGTGCCAAGAGGAACTAGCTTTGATAGATGCTCGGCTATTTCGTTAAGAGATTGGACTCTTCTTTGCCAACAATTCTCAATTGCACAACTTTATCTTTGCTCGTGGAAAATCACATTTTATAGAAAATCAAAAGAAACTGTTCGTAATCGACCAATTGTATACATATGTTGAATCCCATGAACAATAAAATGACAGTCCAGAACATAAAAATAATGTTCTAGACTGTCATGTTTATTGAACTTTCATTTCATTAGCTTAGCTTTTGTTCATGATCCTTGACTTGTAACAATTGTAAGCTATTGAGTGTAACAATCAAGGTTGCTCCCATGTCTGCAAAGATAGCCATCCATAGCGTGAGCCATCCTGGAACGATTAACAGGAGTGCCACCATTTTAATTAATAGCGAGAACGTGATGTTTTGCTTGATGATCGCGAGCGTTGTTCGACTTAGGCTCATGGTGTACGGCAGCTTGCTTAAATCGTCACCCATTAAGGCAATATCTGCTGTTTCAAGGGCTGTATCGGTACCGGCTCCCCCCATCGCAATACCGACAGTGGAAGCAGCAAGGGCAGGAGCATCGTTTACCCCATCACCAACCATGGCAACATTGCCGTACTGTGAGCGAAGTGTTTTAATGTATCATCGGCTTTACGAATGATAGCCGAAGCTAAGGGATGTTGAGACCATTTTTCTATCGCCGCCGCAATGGAATCAAGTTAGTTGTGGCGCCGAAAGGACTTACCCCCTTCCTTCGGCTGTCCCGTGGATCAAATAAATTACCAATTATAGCCATACAATTGCCCCTGGTGACAGCTACGCTGGTACTACCCCTGATTACATGAATACTTTCTATTCACAAAGGGGCTATGTTTGTGTCGCAATCATAGAAAAGGAGCATATTTGTGTCGCAAAAGTTACGATACAAATATGCTCCCTTTTTTGTAAAAAACGGCCACTTCCCTGTCATTTCCCGCTTATTGCAGATAAACGTTCTATGAGCTCGGCTTTTTGCACTTTAAACCCAGGCTTGCCAAGGCAGCTCAAATATATTGGTCTTGTAAGCTTCTACCCCCGGCTGTTCGAACGAGTTTGTGTCGTTTATCGATGCGCTTTTGAAATCGAACCACCAATGAAAGCCGTCTTGCTCAAGCAGCTTATCGGACTCGTTAGGTCCGTACGTCCCTGCTGGATAGCGAGCAGTCGCCACATTTGCTGGACCATAGGTTTGCCTAGGTAGTGATCGATCCGGTAAATTTCGGTCTCATCGAATGCTTGATTCAGTTGAATGTTCAACTGTCTCGCCGACGGCAAATCGCAGCCGAAAGGCTTTTCGATCACAAGACGCTTCCAGCCATTCGCAGAACCAAGTCCGCTTGCATGAATGTTTGCTGCGATCGTTCCGAAAAACTCAGGTCCAACAGATAAATAAAACATGCGATTCGGTAAAATGTTAAGCTCATCTTCCCGCTGTTCAACCAACTGCAGCAGCTTCGTGTAATCTTCTTTGCGGCTAACATCCAGAACATGATAACGGAAAGCACGCAAGAAATTTCTCATTACTTCAGGATCTTTCGCTCCACTTCTGGAAAAAGTATTAAGAGATTGCTTTACATGTGCCTGAAATGATCATCAGACAGTTCTCTTCTTCCAAGACATACAAGGCAGGGTATATTTTTCTTTTGGCTAGATCCCCTATCGCTCCAAATAAAACAAACGTAGTTGGTTCAAATTATTTTCTCCTTCCAGATGAGCTCTCTTGAACGTCCGGCATTGGCGACTGTAACAGTCTCATAACCATTTTTCAATCTGAAGACTCTGGCTTCTTTTTCGTAGTTCTACTATAATACGACTATCATCCATACCATTAATTAATATATTTAACAGGAGCTATAGGCCAAATCTATGAACAATAATTACGAATTGTATAAAGTATTCTACTTGGCTGCGAAGACAGGCAGCTTGACACAGGCTGCCAAAGCCTTGTACCTCACTCAACCGAGCGTCAGCCACGCCATCAAACAGCTGGAAGACAGCTTTGGTATCACTTTGTTTTACCGAACTTCCAAAGGTGTTGAGCTAACGCAAGAGGGCGCCATCCTGTATTCTTATATAGAAAAGTCTCAGACCTTAATATCACTGGCTGAAGAACAAATGGCCGCGCTTAAAAATCTGGACAGCGGCGAGCTGCGGATCGGCGGAAGCGATTCACTGTTCAAGCATTACATTCTTCCGTACTTGGAAAACTTTCATATGCAGTATCCAGGCATTAGACTTCATCTGAATCACGGAACTACGCCGGAAATCATTGCTCTCTTAAAAGAAGGGAAAATTGATTTGGGCGTCGTTCGTATGCCGATCGTCGATTCCCAGCTTGATGTGAGAGAAAGTTTTCAACTGCAGGATTGTTTTGTAGCGGGAGCCCATTATTCCGAGCTTAAAGATGCGGTTCTTTCCTTGGATATGCTGCTCCAATACCCTATCATCTTATTCTCGCGTAACAGCCGGGCTCGAATGGCCATTACGGAGTTATTTCAAAGCTATGGTCATAACCTCAAGCCTGAAATCGAGGTCGGAAGCGTGGATCTACTCATCGAGTTAGCTCGGAAAGGACTCGGAATCTCTTATGTGACCAGAGAGTTCGTATCGAAAGAACTGGAAGAAGGAGCGCTCTTTGAGATTCAATTAGATGTGCCGATACCGCCTTCACACGTAGGGAGTATGGTTATGCGCAACATGCCGCTCTCCGGTCCAGCAAGAAGGTTTATAGAGCTGATTCATTAGTCCGATTAACGCATTAAGCAGATATTCCTGATAACCAGCTGACTGCATTGTGTATATCCTCAAATTCATGGTGGCTCAAGTTAGTTGTATTTTTTCCAATAGCTTTGCTCACGCTGAGATTAGTATTTGTTTTCTCTGGAGTAACGGTAGCTGTATATTGAATCCCAGCATTCAGGAGTCTAGGAAGCCAATCTTCAGACAACCATTTAGCGTCTTCTGCTAAAAGCAATGTATGACTGCTATCAGACAAGGCTTTTTTTGCCTTTTTTATGACTGCCAGTTCAATCATTTTATCTAGTGGCACACGGAAGTCCTCCGCCTGAGCAAAGGAATTCCAACGAATCACAACTGCTTCAATTACATCATCCCAAAAAATATGAGCTTTATTGGAAACATAATAGTGCATCATGTTAAATCTCCCCTATCACATTATATTTTTGGTTTTCCATAACGTAATCTAATCTTTCTTTTCTTAATTCCACTATAATACGATTATCATCTATACAAGTAATTAATATATTTCACAGGATGTATAGACCACGTCTATGGGTAACTTCGAATTTGCAAAATAAAAAAAGCCGCCTTTTGGACGGAATATAAAATCAAATTGTCGACACAAAATAGACACTCAGCTCACAGGACTCTCTGGTATAATATAGGGTATGACCCTTAACTATAAGAGAGGATACTGCTTGCTATGAATAGGTCAAAATATGTACTTATCTCGCTACTTTTGCTTACCTTGACTACTACTGCTTGTACAGCAAAAGAAAAACCTGCGGACGCTTCAAAAGATATAATTTCTCCCGTGGTTGCCGGTACGACAACTCCAGATCTAGACGTGGGTCATCCTCCTACAACGACACTAATAAATAACAACATGAAATCACTGTATTATGCTGGTCCCGAACAGGGAAAACAAGTGGCACTCACGTTTGATGATGGACCTGATAATCGTTTCACTCTACAAATCTTAGATATACTTAAAAAAAATAACGTTAAAGCCACGTTTTTTATTATAGGAGAACAAGCCAAAGCCCACCCTGAAGTCGTGAAGAGAATTGTAAATGAGGGACACGTCATTGGGAATCACTCTTGGGATCATTCTAATTTCACTAAAATCAGTACAGAAGAGATGAATCAGGAAATAAGCTCAACGCAAGATGAATTGAACGCCATTGTTGGATTCCGTCCTACTTTGTTCCGCCCACCCTATGGGGCTCTTAACAGCTCGGAAGTTAAGGCCATTTCTTCAATGGGACTAAGCATCATCGATTGGTCTGTTGATACCAGGGATTGGGCTGGAACGCCAACACAACAAATACTGAAAAATGTAAAAAAAGAATTGAAACCTGGTGGAATTATTTTGCAACATTGTGCAATCGGGAAAAAAGAGAATTTATCAAATACCGTAAATGCCCTTGAACAAATGATCCCCCTTTTAAAAAATGAAGGGTATTCGTTTGTAACAGTTCCTACTCTCTTATCGCTGCCAGATTCCCAGAAATAACTACATAGGATAAGACGCGCTATCAAAATAAGGAGTCGCAATAGGCTATCTGCCCAAGCGGCTCCTTAGTGCATCAAAACTCGTTATTCTCAAAAACCGTAGTGATCATGTTTCCGTAGACCATCGAGTTTCATTTTATTATCAATTCGCAGAAAGAGATATTCTCTCCGCTTACACTCTTCTAGAAATTCACCCAAAGCCTCTAGCATATAAATAGGAGCGTTATGATGAGCTCCAAAAGTATGACCGCTATCGTGAAGCAAAATAATGTCTTTGCTGCTAATTTTCGAAAACAATTTCTTTCTAATTCGTTCCTTTCCGCCTCTGCTTCTCCAATCTCCGACCATCAGCGACCATAAAATCAAATGAAATTTCTTTAATAAGAATAGATCGAAGATATTGATAATCCCCCAGGGTGGTCGATAGTGAACCGGTTTTACCCCAATTATGTTTTCAATTGCCTTTACTGAATCCTGCAATTGCTTTCTGACCTTTCTGGGTGTCATTAAAGCGTTTGCCCAATGTACATAATTGTGAATCCCTATTAGATGCCCTTCTTGATGAATACGCAGAATTAATTCCGGGTATTTTTCAGCCATGGAACCAAGTACAAAAAAAGTAGCCTTTATCTGGTATGTCCCCAAGAGATCAAGCAATTGTGGCGTATGCTCTGGGTTGGGACCATCGTCAAATGTTAAAGCAATCCCATTTGCTCTCTTCCCCTTCGTATATACGCCGAATCCACCTAGTCGAACTATAAGCGTAGGTAAAACCGTATATATGAACAGGATAACTAGAATGTACGTGAAAATCTTACTCATCTCTCATCACTCTCTTCCTAAAGAAATACTCTCGCAAATTCCCTTAAGAGTAAGTGCCACAAATAAAAAAGAAACCCCAACCCACTGTGATGAGGATCGGAGGTTCATTTTTTTATTCCAAAACATCATCGCTATTTCTCTGTGAAAATGCTAAAAGTAGTTTTTTGACTTCTAATAGTTCACTTTCAATCCGGTGAAGATGACTTTGCATGTCATCAATTTCCTGTTCTGCTTTATAATTAATAGCAAAGTCAATGATAGATTCATGTTTGTCTCTTGAAGCCTGTCTGTTCTGGCTCATCATGATGACGGGCGCTTGAAAAGCGGCAACAAAAGATAAGCATAAATTTAATAAGATGAACGGAGCTGAATCAAAGTGATAGGGAGTTATCGGTAGCGTATTCCAAGCAATCCAAGCTGCCAGGAATATGGCGAACCATACAATGAATTTCCAACTGCCTCCAAAGAAGGCAATTCGATCAGCAATCCGGTCCGACCAACTCGTCTTCCTCACATATTCCTCGTCTAAATGAGTAAGAATACTCTTCTCATAATGATCAACTAACCGATCAATCCGTTTCGTACTTTCATGGTTTAATTCAATATCAAAGCCTTGAATATTAGAAGCCTCTGCAAAGTCTTTTTTCCATTGAAAATAACTTTTTTTTGCCATTGTTATTAACCTCCTTTGTGAGGAAGTCACATGGAAACCAATAATTTGAAAGAGTTTGAATACCTTATCTTGAGGCAGTCAATCTTATTCGCACGAGGTCTGTGCATGACTTCCAGTAATTTACTATCAGGCTCCGGTTCTAAGGAACTTCGACTACCCATGAATATATTCAACTCCTTCTCCCCAATGGTTTCTGACACATCATTATCATACTTCTTTGCTTCACTTAAGCCCGTATTCTTTTTTAATCGTCTCAAGCTGGAGCGTTTCCTATTTTAGTGCTTTTAACTTAGCTTGAATTTTCTTTTCAGCTGCTTCTAATGATTTCAGTTTATCTTCGTACTTTTTAATCTTCGACTGCACTTTTGAAGTCTTTGCTTGTTCCAATAGCTTCTTTGTACTTGTAATCGATTTTTGGATATTAGCTAACTGACTTTCTAGATTTTTTTTCTGGGATTGAGCCGTATTTTTTGATTTAGCAGCTGAATGGGTAGTTGATTTGGTCGTATGTACGGCTGCGTGATGGGTCGCCGATTTCGTTGCCGCAAATGCCGACATTGGGAATACTGCCACAAGTCCGGTAATTGCAGTAATGGCCACTATTTTTCTAATTTTATGTAAAAACATTTTCTAGCCTCCCATATTCTAATCTATTTTGAATAACCTTCACTTCGATTATACAGATATTACATTAAAACTTGATGAAAATAATTTGTTCATTTGATTAAATTGATTTATTTATTGTTTAAAAAACCCATTTTAGCTTTCATCCCCAAATGTAAAAGGCTTGGATTGATGAATACATACACTAAGAACCAAACCCATGGATAGCATATTAGTCATTAGGGAACTTCCTCCATAGCTGACAAATGGGAGTGCAATACCTGTAAGGGGCATAAGTCCCGTATGCATCGCTATATTCTCGAAAATTTGCAAAGTAAACATCGAAATCACACCGATGATCAAATAAGAACCAGCTAAATCTTCGCTTGTCATCGCAATTCGAATCATTCGATAAATCAAAAAAAAGTAAAGCAACAAAAGAACAGCCGAACCAACAAAACCAAATTCTTCACCAATGACAACATAAATCGAATCTGCATAATCATACGGAATGTAGCCACTTTGTACCATTTTACCGTGAAGGAATCCTTCACCCATTAACTCACCCGAACTCACTGCCTTAATGGAATTAACAACATGATAACTCTGATTTGGATCGCTAGCCGGGTTTAAAAAGGTTTGAATTCTATGAAGTTGATGCGGTTTTACAATTTTATTGAATAGAGGGATATCCACAAAATATAGTGCTGTAATGCTGCCAATAACCCCAATGATCCCAAATAACCCGATGAGTCCATGCTTGATTCGAATCTTCCCGATCCATAACATACCAATCAAAATACAAACGAAGACAATAGATGTTCCGAGATCAGGTTGATTCATAACAATGAGACATGGAATTCCCATAACTACGATCATGGGGAGTATATCTTGAAATAATCGTAGATATTCCCCCTTACGGTTTTCCAACATTTTGGCTAACAGTAAGATAACGAATATTTTCGCTAGTTCAGAAGGCTGAAATTGCATAAAATGTAAATTAATCCATCGCTGAGATCCATTGATGTTCATGCCTTTAAACATAACGAAGATTAGAAGCAGAATGCCGATAACATACAATATGACGGATAAATGTCTGATAATGTCCCGGTAATCGAGCACGGCCAATAACAGCATGGGTACAAACATGGCTGCGAACATGACTAGGTTATTTACATGCAGCCCAGCAAATTTCGTATTATTAGTGGCGCTATAGATCATTATCGTGCTAATAACCATGAAACATATCAAAATGGCGATAATGACAAAATCCAATTTTCTCGCTCTAAGCACCAGCTCCTTGATCACTCGCGGCTTTCTCCCTTCTAGAAAAATTTAAGTAAATTCCCAATGCAAAGAGCACAATGACAGCAGCCACCCAAAACGGCCAATATGATGATGATTTTGATGATTCGCTTTTCTCTTTATTGATTGGAGAAGGCTCAGCGTGAACGACCTCTTTGGCAGACACAATGGGGATTTGCGACAGCAGCTTCCCATTTTTCTTAATCTGATAATCGCCAATCACCTCGCCAGCTATGATCGTTTTCTGCCCGCTTTGCCACGGCGTAAAAATAGGCGAATACGTATAAACAGCGCCATCATCTTTTCTTTTGGTCAAAACATAGGAATTCCCCAGGACACCTTGAACGTTCTCACCATAGAAGGTCGTCTCACCGGCGCTATCCCCTTTCTGAAACATCATCTGCACATCAAGATGTTCGAGTCCATAATTGCCTATCGTCTGCACGTCTTGATATTCATTTCCTCGCGATGATTTCATTACGACTGCGATAACTGTTTTATTGTCCTTTTTCATATATTCAATTAACGTGTTTCCAGCTTGGTTAGTAAAACCTGTTTTCCCACCCAATGCAATTGGATTCTGAAAAATAAGGCTTCGATCTTTTATCACAACAGACCGCTGATCCGTTTTCACCTCTGTCTTCTCGGTTCCCATTGCCTCCATAATGGCGGGATATTTCATGGCTTCTTTGGCAAGCAGAGCCAAATCATAAGTCGTTGTATAATGCTGTGGATCATGCAGACCATTAGGTGTTACAAAATGTGTATGTGTCATGCCAATTGAGGCTGCCCTTGTATTCATCATCGCGGCAAAAGCGGCCTCATCGCCTCCAATATGTTCAGCTATCATCATCGCTACATCATTGGCCGAGATCACGAGCAGTGCTCTCAAGGCTTCTTCCTTTTGCATCTTCTCACCGATTTTCATATTGAAAACAAAATTGCTTGCTTCTTGCTGGGTCGCTTTTTTACTAGCCGTCATCCATGCACCGTCCGCTACGTGATCTTCTAGGAGAATAGCGGTCATAAGCTTCGTTAAGCTAGCAGGAAACGCTTGTTCATCTTTGTTTTTTTGAAAGAGCACTTCTCCTGTCGAACTATCGATCACTACACCTGTACCACTATGAATAGTCGGCGTATTGGTTTCTCCATATGCGATTCCTACTTGGCCTAACACTGCTGCGAGTATAACGATGATGAATAACGCTTTCTTCATTACATATCCTCCAAATCATCACATTCTAACTATATAAAAATACGCTCGTATTTGATTTCTGCACTTTTACGAGATTTATTATATGCCTTGTTCCTTAAAAACAAATGAAAACAAAAAAATCCCCAAGTCTGGGGAGTAGAGTTCAGCCGCGCTGTAAGGTAAGACAAATCTTTTCTGCCTGTTGTTTTGTCTCGTATTCCAGAGCATCATCAAGTGCTATAAGTTCTTTTTTTCCATATTTTCTTTCAATCGCGGCAGCAATGATATGATCCGTTATGGCTGGATTTTTGGGTAAAATTGGACCATGAAGATAAGTTCCAATGACATTGTGATAGATAAGTCCTTCTGTGCCATCTTCCCCATTATTACCATAACCTTTGATGACTTTACCTAACGGTTGGTAAGGGTGATAGGTTCTTCCGGAGTGATTTTCAAAACCTACTACTCTACCGAATTCTTTCGTATCTATTAAGATGTTACCAACCTGACGATCCTCTCTTGCAATAGAATGAAAATCACAAATTTCCATTCCCATATGCTTTGTTCCTTCTGAAGTAACATAAAAACTCCCTAGAAGTTGATATCCGCCACATATGGCGAGACAACTAATACCATCTTCTACACCTAATTGAAATTCTTTTTTAATTTTAAGTAATTCCTTAGTAATTAGGCCTTGCTCACGATCACTGCCTCCGCCGATACAAATAATATCTACAGACGATAAGTTCATGTCATTTGTTGATTTTATATCCACAATCGTTAATTGAATGCCTCTCCATTCGCATCGCTTTTGAAGTGCAACCACATTTCCTCTATCCCCATAGAGATTTAATCGATCCGGGAATAAGTTATAGAGTACAAGATTCATTTTCTTTCTTGATACTCCTTTCCGTGTGGTTTTTAACCTCCTGTAATGCTGTATAGGTCGGTAATAAATAAGTAGGCATCGGGTGGCTAAACGCAGCTTGTATTGCTTTCTCGATAGATGGTATTTGTATAACTTTATTAGAATCAATCCCTGCATACTTAAGACGAAGCATGATGTCTGAGGCTCGACTGCCGGAGCAAATGATTCGCCCAATATCCTCCCTTTGAAGGCATTCAAAATCAATATCCCAGATCCACGAAACATCCTTCCCATCCGCAATAAAGTCATTGATAAAGAAGACAATTTGCTTCTCATATTGAGTTGAGAGGATCTCTGAAATGGAAACATTCATACCCGAAGGATTTTTATTGAGATTAACGATATATGGAAATCCTTTATAAAAAAACAACTCCATTCGTCCATTCGCCAATTGAAAATTAGGCAAGGAATCCTTTATATTTTTACACTGAATTCCAAGTTCAGCGGCACAAGTAATTGCAGCCAATGCATTATAGACATTGAATGTACCCGTCATATTCATTTGATAGGTCTCATTTTTCATTGAAAAAGTTAAGGGGTTGCTTTGAACGCTGTCAATTTCGTAATGCGGGGTTGGGCGTTCAAATCCACAGGAGCAGGAAAAAAATCCTAGCTGGTTGAAATGAATGTGATCATACTGCATTTCTTCACCGCATAGCGGGCAATATTTGGACTCACTCATCCCGTAATCTCCAAAAGCATAGGCCTGTTTGCCCAGTCCGTAATAGACATTATCTTTGTTAAGAGAGCTTAGACGAAAAACAAAGGGATCATCCGCATTTAATATCATTTTCGTTTCGATGGGATGTATGGCCTTTTCAATATCTTTGATAAGCATGTCTATCTCCCCATATCGATCCAACTGATCACGAAAAAAATTAGTTATAATGAGCATCTGAGGCGTGATTTGTTTCAAAATGACTGGAAGACTTGCCTCATCAATTTCCAGTACAGCATAGTCGTAATGTAAATGGCCCAAGATCGTAGTATTATTAATTAAACAAGCGGCTACGCCAGAAACCATATTTGCCCCTTCAAAATTGTTCAAAATTCTCATTCCAGTTGACCTTAAGAGGTGTGCTAACAAATTTGAGGTTGTCGTTTTACCGTTTGTACCAGTTATAAAAATAAAATTTTTAATTTGATGAGATAATTTTCTTATAATGTTCGGATCGATTTTTATTGCCACTACGCCCGGAAGAGTAGATCCATTATTACCTAATAGTCGGCTTAATTTACCCGCGGTCTTGCCGCTAATGATGGCGACATTTTTTTTTATCATGTTTCCAACCCCCTCAACAATGGTAACAGCCGCCCTAGATGGGAATGAAAATTAATATACCCTTGATGATACGAAAAAAACCGCCATTTAGGCGGAAATTACTCGGCTATCCATAGTTTTTCAATCCAAAGGCATAATAGATAAATCAAGCTTCATACACTTAACGTTATGATTGATTTCCAAAAAATTATTGCCGTGAACATTCACATCACTGCATGCCTCCAAATGAATGACAAAACTGGAATCATCCAACTTATTAGCTGTATTTGATCCGAGAACTTGATTATTAATAAAATGAAGTCCCTGCGTACTTTTAGCGTAAAGAACAGGATAAGCCCGAAGAAGAAACTCATTATCCTCAATATGTATATGTCTATGAACGGGATTCTCCATTTGCATTTCTTTATTTTCAGGAGCGATATTGATCACTGGAACGCCGCATTCCATAAATTGATTATGATGAATCATTACATCAGTCACCATGCCGGATTCATACCAACTTTCCGCATCGTCGGCTACTAAGATCCCACTCATTTGGATTCCTATCATATGATTGTTCGCAATGACAACCTTTTTTCGCGTAGTTACTAGAATTCCTCGGGTAGGTATCCGAAGAAAACGATTATTACGAATTTCAACTTCCGCCGTCCATGAAATATTCTCAACCACATCTCCTGCTTCGATCCCCACAGGTATGGGCTGCTCCAGCGTCAGTAATATCTCTCGCAAATTAACCATTTCCGAATTTTTTACCGTATTATTGGCGTAAACTGTTAATGAATGTCCATGTACAAAATCAATCCTATCTCCTGGAAAAAATCCGTCAAAGCCATAGGTTTGTCCATGCATATATCGAACAATAATTTGATTAGGAGAGGGTTGATCGATTATTTGCAAATGCGTGCCATGTACATTGATTGCATCATCATGCGCTCCCTCAAAATGGCTGTTCTCAATGGTAACTTTCCCTTTGACACTTGACATGTGTACAAAATCAGCAAATGCAGCACAAGTGCGTCCTGTCTCAGGGCGCGGCGCTAATTTCAGTCCGTCAAATGTAAGATTTTCGCTGAATTGCCCGACTATGCCTAAACCGTGCATGTAATGTAGGTGAAGCTGGGTCCCCGTAATGTTCATGCTCTGATTGATAAATACGCCTACCTGATCCCGAATACCATCTCGCATTTGAAACGCGTGTCCGACTTTCGTTTCAAACGTATGATCAAAGTAGAGTCGCAGTTGCAAAGGGTTCAGCTGCTCTATCTTATTAGCCGATGTCATCGGATTAGAAACACGCCAAGTTGTATTCGTCACTGGATCATATTCCTGTGCAGGTCCGTCCGAATATTTCCAACCCTCGCCAATCCAAGTCAGCTTCCCCTCCTCAATCACATACCAAGAATCAGGGTTCGTTCGAACATCAAGATAATCGCTTCCAACAGCTTCTACGGTGATTTCAGACATGGTAGGACGCTCGAAATCCGTACTGAAATTGCGTAGAGTGACATTCTCGCATTGATCCAAAGCGATCATGGTCATCTTCCCGTGAAACATAAAAAGGGATCCAAGACCATCTACAGTCAGGTCACGGTGTTCTTTGAAAAACAAACCAATGGTTTTAGTTACATCAGGGTTTTCATCCTCTGTCGTTGTGTTCGAGATGAAATACTTTATTTTCGCAGCATGTTCAGGATAAAAATCATACCGACCTTTTGGGAATTCTAGTACGACAGGACCATCTATTGATTTAGCTACTCCGATTGCCTTTCGGACTGCCTTCACAGCATCTTGACCCGAATTGGGTATGGCTCCATAATCTGTAACACGGATAACCGTGGGCGCGGAAACAGCGTTTTGATCTATAAATGGCATCAGTGAAACCTTCCTTTCAGCGCTTAACAATCATGTATTTTTTCAAATATACGTTATAAATCAAAAAGCGTTTTGTTTTAATGTTCCACACGGATGACCACTTTTCCTTTGGGGTACCCTTCCCCCAGATACCGGAGAGCTTCAGCAACCTCACTTAATGGGTAACGTCTATCTATAACAGACACTACCTTCCCGGCCTCAAAAAGCTCTTTCATAAAATTTTGATCATTTTTATTTGGTTTGTGTATAAGGAGTCCCATTTTCTTACTCCCGATCATTGAAATCCAAGCTCCAAGGAACATGACTTGGAAGATTCGAGCCATGGAACCCCCGACCATGACATAAGTGCCATTGGGACTTAATGAACTCTTGTAATCGACAATCGATCGATTTCCTACAACATCAAGAATCAGGTCATAGTGCTGTCCATGTTGGGTGAAATCTTCTTTCGTGTAATCAATGACCTGGTCTGCACCAAGCGAAAGCAGCATAGCCAATTTACTCGTGTTGTCCACGCCTGTCACTTCAGCTCCGAATGATTTGGCAATCTTGTACCGCAAATGTACCCACACCTCCACCCGCGCCATTAATTAAAACCTTTTGTCCTTTCTGAATACGGCCTTTATCGCGAAGTCCCTGCAAGGCGAGGACCGCCGTTTGTGGCATGGCTGCTGCTTCCTCGAATGTCATACTGGCTGGTTTCAACGTTAACGCATTTTCATCTGCGCATACATACTCCGCAAACCCGCCCCAACCACATCCGGAAATGTCTCCGAATAATCGCCTGGAAGAAACTGCTTTACGTCTCTACCAACTGCTTCAATTCGTCCAGCTATGTCAGCTCCGAGTATGTTATATTTTGGTTTTAGAAGCCCCCCAAGACGGACTAAGTACGGTGTACCTCTAAGAAGATCCCAGTCCCAAGAATTTACGGATGCAGCATGCACTTTGATCCGTACTTCATTGTCCTTGGGAGTAGGTTTTTCTACCTCTTTGAGCTTAAGAACGTCAGTAGTTCCGTATTTCGTGTATACAATCGCCTTCATGGCGTATTCTCCTTAAATCCTTTAACGATCAGCCATATCGGAAATATGATTTCAAATAAGGCTCCTGGAAGAAATAAAACCATGCCTGGACTATAGCCGAAAATCTCTAACAAAGCGCTTGTTAACAAAGATGCGTATCCAATAAGCCCAAAGACTGAAATTAAACGCGGAATGAGCTTAGTTTTAAATAATAAATAACAAAAAAACAAGCTATATAGTCCAAGAACGATCATGGATAACTGAAAGGTCAGAAACTTCCCATTAATCGCTAACATGCCTATAGTTTGAAAATAGGAAGCATCGGGAGCTCCTGCTTCTATATATTGTTTACTTAATGATATCAGTAATAATGGGCTGAGTGCACCAACAATAAGGATAATGGCCTCAATAACTCTGAAAGCAACGTAACCAAGAGCTATCGTTTCATTATGCTTTTTTAAGATAGGAAACAATGTGATGGCAATTCCAACAACTGCAGCAGAATTAATTAACTCAAGGAGCATCCCGACTATCACTTTGGTTTTATTTGGGTAAACATGAAGTAGATAATCCGGAACATTTAGAATAGATTCTATAAGTCCATTACCTAATATATACGCAGCAGTTGCAGCTAAAAATAATACTCCCGCAATTCTTGCCGTTTTTTTGTTTGAATTCATTGTTATCACCGTCTTTCTTTTCATTTTTTCCCGCATTACATATATCGCCAATTCGGATTGAACCTGAACAGCTTTGCCGGTCGATGCCCTGCATCCTTTGTAAATTGATTGGTTTCCATAACCATGTTAGCTATCTTTCTTCTAAACGCAGCAGAAAGCAGCTCTTTTCCCAAAGTAACCTCATAAACCTGCTGGAGCTCTGATAATGTAAAAAGTTCCGGCATCAAATTGAAAGCTATATCTGTGTACTCAATCTTATTCCTAAGTCTCTCCACGGCATATTGGATCATTTGCGCATGATCAAAAGCAATTCCATTCGAAACAATAACCTCTCTGTCCACCATGACTACTTTTCCAGCATACTTTTCAATAACCTTAATAACAGTCTCCAGAGTATCCTTATCGTTCAAAAGCGTAATTTTTATCACTTTTTCAAATACAAAGTCATTCTCCATTATGGTTTTCTTCTCTTCAAGCACACTGTACCTAACGCTGAACCACCTTGCATCATCCGCATCATCCCCAGCCATCACTTTAAGTGAGCTGCTATCAACAAGCGCCATATACGAGCAGCTGATAACTCGTGTCCGAGGATCCCTATTTACATCCCCCCAAGTATAAAGCTGTTCCATATACACATTGTCAATATTAGTTTCGGTCTTTAGCTCCCGCAAAGCTGCTTCATCTAGGCTCTCGTCCTTAGTTACAAAGCCTCCTGGCAAAGCCCATTGCCCTATATAAGGATGAACTCCCCTTTTAACCATGAGTAATTTCAGTGACTTTTCCGGTAACTTTCTATAGCTTTCTTTTTCCTCATCTACCACAGTGAAGATTAACATATCGACTGTAACGGATGGTCTTTCGTACATACTGGCATCATACTTCTGTAAAAACTCTATTTCAGTAAGTCCCTGCTTATCTCTAAGCTGCTCTTTATCCATGTAGATCACCTATTCTTTAACTTTATTTTTTTGTTATAATCAATTTGTTATTATCAAGATGTTAATATCATTTAACCCTTAATTCCAATCGCTGTCAATAACAAAAAAAAGAAATCATAACATTTGTTATGCAAACAAGTCACTGTATTGCTTCCCCTTCGCCATTTTAATTAATGACATTAACAATTTATTTTCTAAGGATGCTGTAAATTCAAAAAAAATAACCTGTTAATCAGGTTATTTTCTAAAGTTTACTATAAGTTGGGTTCCTTACCTTCCACTCAAGTACCGCAAAAGGTTCGGTAAGGTTGGGTTGATTTCGTAGGGTTTGTAAAGTAATCATGGTCGTTGGAGTGCGCGTAGGGACTTGAAAGAGCATCAAGAAGCCGTTCCATCACGCTGTAGTCTCCTTGGTTCACCGCGGCTTCTAACGCTTCCTCTACCCGGTGGTTACGAGGGATTACCGCAGGATTGCTGCTGCGCATCATCTGATGTGAGGAGGCTTTTGTTTCCTCTTGCCTGCCAAGTCTAGCCTGCCACAGCTCAAGCCACTGAGAAAATTCCGTGCTGCCGAACAGATCAGAACCTTCTAGCTTATCAAAAGTTAATGCTCGGAATGTATTGGTATAGTCCGCACTATACTTCTGCAACATATGGAGCAGGTCTTTAATAAGAGATTCATCCTGCTCTTCTTCATTAAAGATTCCCAGTTTTGCCCTCATTCCTGCAAACCAATTACGGTGATACAGCACGGAAAAACTGGCAATCGCATCTTCAGCCAATTTAAGAGCCTGCTCCTCGTTGTCATGCAGCAGCGGCAGCAATGTTTCAGCAAATCTGGCGAGGTTCCACGCAGCAATATATGGCTGGTTACCATAGGCATAGCGGCCCTGCTTGTCAATGGAACTGAATACCGTTGCCGGATCATAGGCATCCATGAAGGCGCAAGGACCATAATCAATGGTTTCTCCACTGATCGCCATGTTATCGGTGTTCATCACCCCGTGAATAAAGCCAACGAGCTGCCATTTGGAAATGAGACTAGCCTGTCGCTTGATCACTTCTTGAAGTAGGAGAAGATAGTGGTTCTCATCAGAAGCATCTATTTCTGGGAAGTGCCTTTGCAATGTGTAATCAGCCAGGGCTTGAAGGTCCTCTTTGGTGCCAAATTTCGCAGCATACTGAAAGGTGCCGACGCGCAAATGGCTGGCAGCTATGCGGGTAAGAATTGCACCAGGCTGCTCGGTTTCACGGATGATGGACTCACCGGTTGTTACCACCGCTAGGCTGCGTGTTGTAGGAATACCAAGCGCATACATCGCTTCGCTGATGATGTATTCACGCAGCATCGGGCCGAGTGCTGCCCGACCATCTCCCCCGCGGGAGTATGGTGTTCTGCCTGAACCCTTAAGCTGAATATCAACCCGCGTACCATGGGGAGTGATCTGTTCGCCAAGAAGCAGCGCACGGCCATCCCCTAACCGGTTAAAATGCCCGAATTGATGCCCGGCATAGGCTTGGGCAAGAGGCAAAGCCCCTTCGGGTATATCGTTGCCAGCCAGCGCCGCTGCCCCTTCATTGCTTTGAAGCGATTGGATGTTTAATCCCAAAGATGATACTAACTGATCATTTAGAATAACTACTTTCGGTGAGCTTACAGGAGCTGGTTTAAGTCGGGTAAAAAGTAATTCCGGCAGACGTGCATAACTGTTGTCGAAGTTCCATCCTGTATCTAACATTGTATTTTTCTCTGTCATCGTATCTCCTTATACTCATGTCTTTTTGTATCTTAATTATTTTATCCTTAAGTTATTCTTGCTGTTAGACTTCTATTATCGCAGTTATCGACCAAGTACTGCAACGCTTTGTTAGCTCTTGCTATTATGTCCCGCTTCGATACTCTGCTCCAACACATAGTGTTGATCGATGACCGCTTTTTTCTAATTTTGACATCAATATAATAAGGATACAAATTTGGTGCACGTTTTAAATCCTTGGCATATACCTCAGCGAGTTTATTTCATTAAATCCTATCCGAACGACCATCGCCCATTTCGCGCTTTGAAGAGTCTCAGCAATTGAAGAGTAAGATAACATCTGTTGCTTATCTGTACCCTGCAACCCCCATACAAAAGCACTTTCATCAAGCGGGATCTTTTCCTTCTGCTGCATTCTCATCTCCCTCGTTATGTTGATCCCCACTGGCTTGTCAACTCTGACGGCCGTACTGGCGTAACCACTTTCGGAAACAAAAGCGTATACTAGTTCGCTATATACAGTTCCATTCAGATCATAACGATCCTGTAACGAATATACGAAATCACCGTCATATTGATAATCACCTTGTTTGGTTTTTACCTGAAAGGTCGTCCCCATACCACTCGAATAATTTGTTTTCACGCCATCCTTCCAGTATTCAATGTTGACTGCTACCGTTTGTCTTGGCCCTTGGTAATGAAGTGCAACTGCCCCTGACATCGTGCCTAGTAAAGGCTTCAGTTTCATGTTTTTATTTCCGTCAAATAACGATTCCGGAGTGGCTGACCATGTTGAAGCGTCTGTATTGTTATCCAACGATATTGCAAAATCCTTAACTTTTCGGCTTACCGCGTCATGTACAACGGCCAAAGAAATCGTGCTCACAATGACAATTAACGCAAGTATTCCTGTAAACTTATTTGCTCCCATATATTCCCTCCCGGTCCATCAACCCACTTCACAATACCATTATTTGTAATCTAAATGTGATATTGTATATAAAATCCATATTTTAGAAGACGCAAAATAAGCTACCCTGCAGCTGTTCTAAGTAGAAAGGAAAGCACATCTTAGAACGAAATAAAACCATCCCAGAATGAACCAGGATGGTTTATTTATCAATAAATTGGGTGGGTCCTTTATAACCACTTTTGCAAAAAAGATATACTTTCTTTACGCATATCTTCCGTTTCTAAATGTCCTACGTCGTATCTTAATAATTTCCACGCATCGATCACATTGTGATCCAGATATACTTTCTTCAGTTCATTATCTATTCAGGTCAATCCTGCGTATGGAGTCAATTTATCAAGGTTACCCGCTAAGCTCAAATGAGGTCGAGGTGCGATCAATGCATTGATTTGTGCTTTGTAAAATGGTTTAATAGATCGGGTACATAATAATATACGCCGTGTCTGTCTAAACCACGTTCGTCTAAAAATGCCCCATAATCTGTCAGGTAGCAAGTTGGGATCCGGATTCATTCATCTGAATGGCTATGGCATATACGGGTATGATGACAAGAAAGAACATGACCAATAGCTTTGTGAAAATGGAAAACCACCAGTTTCGCCAATTTAATCGCATGAACACCATACAGCCCTATTTCTCAAATTCCTCTAATTATTACCAAACTAGTTGACGGAATTATTCGACAAAACTCCGATTATACCTCTTGCTCTTCTTCGATAAGAGCAGATTTTTTTTATAGGTTGTATATACTCATACTAAAGAACGAATTTCCTCAACACTATTCTCCGATCTGGCACGTTCTGCTGCAAAGCCAATTTGATGACCATAAATCGATTTCTCCAGAGCTGTCGAAGACAGTGAAGGTTTTTCTCCCCGTAAAGTACGAACAAAATCTGCAACCAACCGCAAATCGCCGCCACCATGCATGTCAGCTGCTACATTAAGCTCGATACGTTCTTCCTTGTATACATGACCGGACCTTGTATCCGGTTGCCTAACCAAGAAGTAACCATCTTCCATAGTGCCGGAAATTTCGCCTTTGGTCCCCGTGATATGAATCGTCCGGCACGGCTTGGAGGTGGCGCCAGTTAGATTGTGCGATGCCGTACTTCCGTCTTCGAATTCGATGATGACCGTTTGATGGTCGACAACATCGTTATCGCAGCGCCATACGCAGCGTCCGTATGGATTGGATGTTCGCAACGATTCAATTTTTTCTTCATGGGTAGGGATTATACCTAGATGCATATTGTCCCATGCATAATTGCCCCACAACTCTTGTTCCATATACATTTTCTTGGCGGAATACGTACACGTGGCTTCAATCGGACAATCAACAAGACACCTTGTACCAGAGCCTTCCGGGGCTTTTTCCTCACGAAACTGGAATAATCATCCAAAACTGCTAACCTTCTTCGGTCGTATACTGCCTTTCATCCAAGAAATCATATCTAAGTCATGGCAGCATTTGGCTAATAGCATGGAGGAATCACAGTTCGCTATACTATTCCATTTTCCCGTACGAAAGAAGTCGCCATATGGTGGTAGCTGACATTTTCCTCTGTCTGAATAGCGATGATATCCCCGATGATTCCGCTTTCGATTTGCTTGCGGATTTCCAAATAAAAAGGGGCATAACGCATTACATGACAAATCATCACGGTACGATTATAGGACTTAGCTGCTTCGTACAGTTCAAATACTTCCATTTCACTTACGCCGATCGGCTTCTCTAACAGAACATCGTATCCCGCCTTCAAAAGCGGCAGCGTTGTCTCCAGATGGAATTGATCCATCGTTCCATTAATAGCGGCATCCGCTAATTGGGGATGAACAACAAGCTCCTCAACGGATGCAAAGCAATTTTCCGGAGAAATACCAAAGCGTTCTGATGTTAATTGTCGGCGTTCTAGATTCGGCTCAACAACGCCAACGATTTGTAATTCATCTGGATGCTGTAAAGCATAGGAAGCGTAAATCAGACTTCGGTTGCCTGCGCCGATAATAACAGCCTTGATCCGCTGATCTTCGGACTTAAGGGATGGATCCACTTTTTTATGCATGCTCACGATCTTACCTCCATTTAAACGTGATAGATATGCGGATTTTGACGCCGGCATTCTTCCATTACCCACATCTGCTGTCGTACTTGCTGCGGTGTGATTTCCAATGCAGCGCCATCACATAGAGTACGATAAAGCATCAAATACAATTTCTCCGTCATATGTTCAAACGCCGACTTGCCCTCTGGGATCGATACGTCCCAACGTTCGGAGTGCCAAGTTAATGTCTCTCTACAATAAGCGGGCATTCCATCGTTATCGAATAGCGGTTCTCTCGTCAACTTTTGATCCGGCGCTTCCTCAGGTTTGAAATATTTCCATTCCAGTTGCCCTGCCGTACCGCGAAGTCCGCCGTTCGTTCCTTGGATATTAAATTGCTCATGAGGGAAAGCAGCGCACGATGAGATTTCAAGATCTATAGTCGGATAGCCTTGTTTTCTAAGTATTAGCTTCACATAATCTTCCGCATCCCCAAACGTATTCGTACGATCCATCATACACGTTACTTGAGGTAATACATCCGTTCCGAACAACTGCAGCGCTTGATCCAACGGATGTGGTCCGGTGTTCATTAGGTTACCGCCGTTGTTGCTTTGCAGCGTTTGCCAATCCCACCGACGAGCGAAGCCGTTCAAAGAGAAATCAATCTGGACGATACGGCCTAGCACACCGGAATTGATTACTTTTTGAATCTGGACAAATGCAGGCTGATAACGGGATTGTTGAAATACTGCCAATATTTTACCAGTTCGTTTCGAAGCTTCGATTAGTTGATCCACTTCTTCTACTGATTTGGCTAACGGTTTTTCGCAAAGAACATGAAACCCTTTATTTAACAACTCCAGGGTGATAGGGAAATGCAGATGACTTGGTGATGCGTTGACGACTAAATCCAGCTCCACGTTCGCAACCATTTCCTCCCAGGTATCATAGGCTTTGCAGCCATACTCCTGTTCCGCACGCTTCTGACGTTCGGGAATCGAATCGGCCACGGCGACAATCGTATAATAATCCTTAATTTGTACGAGCAGATTGCCATGAATGTCGCGACCGCTGCGGCCTTGTCCAATAATACCAACCTTCAGTACCTTTTGACTCATAAATGGTACACCTCTTTCTGTGTCAATTCACTGATTTACTTCCGAATGTTTTCTTATATTCCGTAGGTGTGATTCCGCAACGTTTCTTAAAAGTTCGGATAAAATGGCTCAAATGATGGAATCCGACCTGAAAGCCGATCTGTGTAATCGTATGCGTATCGCGCCGGATGAGCTCCATCGCCCTCTCGATTCGCACTTCATTGACGAAATCAACAAACGTTTGTCCCGTTTCTTTTTTGAATTGATGGCTGAAATATGCTGGCGCCATATTCGCTATGAATGCCCCATGCTCCATCGGAATATCTTGACTGAAGTTATCATAAATGTACCGTTTCACATCATCAATTGGATGTTGGTCCGCAAGTGCTGGTTGTTTGGCGGGCTTCCGCTTCGCCTTTCGGTATTCACGGTCAATTAGGATCAGCAGCTTGGCTAAATTAAGCAGGATCGAATGTTCGAATCCAACTTCACGATGCTCAAATTCATCCTGAATATCCTGAAGAAGCTGCTCAACGAAAATCTGTTTGTTTTTCCCGAAATGAAGCCACGATTGTTGAATAAAAGGAATCTTATAGTCCTCATCGGAGTGCTGAAGCAAAGGATTTAGCGTATCGGAAAAGGGCTTTAATTGCTCCTGTACGAGATGAGGTATAAAATCGACAAGTACCACTTCGAACTCTTTATCCTCGATCGCACTCAGACTGTGCCTGGTATTGGGAGCAATAATGAAAATATCGCCTCTGCTTACTGTAAGAGACTTTCCGCGCAGTTGATGATTGCATATCCCGCGAAGGACATAAGCGATCTGAACATAATCGTGACTATGCATGGGCTGCTTCAGCAGACTGCTAGAGTAACGCAAGATTTTAAAAGGAAACGCTCGATTAAGCTGATCCTTGCTTTGATAAAAGGGTATTTCCCCTTCCATCCCCATACTACCACCACCTACTATCATGTCATTATGATGGACTCATCAGCTTCTTCACAAATTGAAAATCGTGAGCCAATCGTTCAAAAGCAGGAAATGGCGCATGGCACTCCAAAGTTACCCAGCCTGCATAGCCCGTTTCGAGAAGTGCCTCAAACAGCGGCTTATGATCAGCCCCACCTTCGCCCAGACGGCATTGAAGGAAGATCTCTTCCCCTCGGTGGGTGACATTGGTAAAGGTACCTGGTGCGCCAACTTCACTGACACGCAGCTCATCCTTAACATGCACATGAAATAAATGCTTGCCCAATTTCAATACGGAATCGCGGCCGTAATCGGTGTCAGTTATATACATATTTCCCGCATCATGGATCAGGCCAATATTATCGTAAGCGATTAGGTCAAGTAGACGCAAGCTGCTTTCTACGGTTTCAATGAGTGATTGATTATGAATTTCCATGATAATATCGATTTGATGTGCTTTCGCTTCTTCTGCACAGCGATTGAGCCAGTATGCTGCCTTAGCAAAGTGGTAATCTTGTGCCATAAAGGCATTCGGACCGCCTGGTGAGACACGAACCATCGAAGCGCCAAGCTGATTTGCAATGTCAAGCAGCCTTTGAAATTCTTCGAACGTATGTTTGCATTCTATGTCGCTTGCCGTAGAAAACCCACCTGTATAGGTGGCCAAAACAGGAATCTCGAGATTCAAGCTTTTGGACAATGCTTTAATCTCATTGATCCGCGGTTGACTGATCGCTGAGGATAGATGGTGCTCACGGACCGCAATTTCAATACCATCCATGCCAAGCTGCTTGGTTAACTGCATCGCCTCTTGAATGCTATGCTCCATAAATACGCCACTAAATGCAGCAAATTTCATTCTATTTCCTCCCTCAAGAAGACTTGTTTGCCCAACTTAAATGTTCGTTCCAACCGAATTCGGCTTCCTTCTCTACGGAACAGTACTAAATCGGCCGGTTCGCCTGGAGTCAGGCCAGAAGCAGAAGGCAGCTTCATAAAACCAGACGGTCTAACTGAAGCCATGTCCCAAGCCTCCGCTAACTCAGCAAGATTCCGGTTCGTTACATGCTCAATGCCCTTGAGCAGCATTTGCGCAGATCCCGCTAAGAGGTGCTCGTCTTCAGCTAGATGCAGCTTGCCCTCTGGCGTTAGAACAACGGAACCGCCAATGTGCGTTGTGTAAGTACCCGCCGGCAGTCCACTTAGTGAAACCGCATCACTTACCAGCATGGCTTGGGTACCTTTCACCTTAAACACAACCTTCAATACCTGATCAGGCAAGTGAAAGCCATCAGCGATCACGCAGCTCCATAACCGATCCTGAGCCAATTGCTCCCAGATATAATTAGGATGGCGAGGCATCATCAGATGAGCACCATTGCCAAGATGAGTTGACATCCTTGCGCCCGCTTCCACGGCTTCTCCTATTTGTTCCGGTGTCGCGGAAGTGTGTCCAATCGAAACCGTTACACCGTTTTCCGTACATTTGGCGATAAATGGAGCGCTGTTCGGCCATTCAGGTGACAGCGTGATCATGCGGATTCGTCCATCGGCTGCTTCCTGCCAACGGTTAAACAACTCCCAATTCGGAGGTCTAACATGATCGTAATTATGGGCTCCACGAGCGCCGTCATTCGGCGAAATGAACGGACCCTCTAGATGGATGCCGGCAATTCCTTGATCTGCAACTGGATCATGCTTGCATGCCAATGCTATCGATTCCAAAGCTTCTTGAATGGCTTGAACACTGTTTGTAATGACCGTTGGGAAGCAGGAAGTCACCCCTTCCTGCCAAAGCTTGCGAATCACTTCACCAACCATCTTGTCTGGATAAGGTACTTGGTTAAAATCATGACCTGCATATCCATTAATCTGCAGATCGACGAGGCCAGGAGCGACAATCGCCAGCTCTGACGAATCTGAGTTCTCCGATCTGATCGGTTCAATGCTTCGAATAATCCCTTGTTCTATGCAGATCGTTACAGGCTCCCCCGTTACATAATGAACGGCCTTCAAGTTCATGTCATTAAGTCCCATAAGAATCCCTATCCACGTAAAGGGTACAATCCGGATGTTTCCGTAATATAGTAGACGGACATTCCGTCGAGATGGATCCGTTAAGCGTACGCTCAACCGCTTTGCGTTTCGTAGGTCCTGGAACTACGCAGAACAAATGGGAGCCTGAGAGCAAGGTCGGGATAGTCAACGTTAGCGCATGGGTGGGGACATCCTCGAATGAAGGGAAACAGCCGTCATTCACCTGCTGCTGCCTGCAAGCATCCTCAAGTTCAACTGCTTTGATAACCTCTGGATCGTTAAAATCGGCGACTGGTGGATCATTGAAAGCGATATGCCCGTTCTCACCGATTCCAAGACACACGATATCGATGGGTGCCTGTCGAAGCAGTTCTCCGTAACGGCGGCATTCTTCTTCGCTCTCATTCGAGCTGTCAATCAGATGCACCATTCCCGGCTTTACTTGATTAAACAGATGCTCACTCAAAAAACGGCTGAACTTTTGCGTCGCATCTAACGGCAAACCGTTGTATTCATCCATATGAAACGCTGTAATTCTGGACCAATCGATCGATTCATCTTCGGACAAATAGTTCAAAAGCTCATTTTGTGACGGTGCAGCTGCAAAAATGATTCGGATGCCGTGTTTCTCAGACAGCAATTGCTTGATCCTCGCGGCAACTTCTGCACCTGCGGCAGCCCCTAATGCACGACGATCGTTAAATACTTTAACCTTCAAAGAATCTACCAATTGTTTATAGGCGAAAGGTATTTCATTCATATTTCCACACTCCTCTTGATCATCCGAATAGCTATGCGAAAGAGTTCCTTCTAAATGCTGTTATTCCATGATGAGTTGAACACCTTTGGCCGAGCTGTCATAAATGGCTTCAACCAATTGCACGGCCCGTAACCCGTCCTTCCCAGTAACAAGGGGTTCTATGCCGCTTTCGATGGATGCTATCACATCAATAAACTGGCTTTGATGAAAATCAGACACAATACTGCGAGGATCAGAAATCCCTCCGTAAGTTCTCGCTTGGGTCCAGTTGGGCTCGCTAATGCCTGGAACAGTCCAGTGAACGATGGAAGAACCCTCCAGCTTAATGGTCCCTTTTTCCCCATAAAGATTAATGGTTGCCGGGAACCCCGGTTGGATGTTGGTTGAAGCCATAATCGTGCCGAAAGCGCCGTTTTTGAATTGCAATATCGCTAGCCCCAAGTCCTCCGCTTCTATTTGATGTGTTTGAGTGGCTATTTTGCCGAAGACCGTATGAATCTCTCCGGCAAACCAAAGCAGCAGATCCAAAATGTGTATACCTTGATTCATAAGAACGCCACCATCTTCGGCAATCGTACCCCGCCAATCGGCTGCGTCATAATAGGCTTGCGTCCGATAAAATGACAGAGATGCCTCCACGAGCAGAAGTCTGCCAAGTGCTCCTTCATCTAATACACGTTTAACTGCTTGATGTTGGGCTTCAAAGCGTCGTTGAGAGATGACAGACAGTGTAACTCCACGTTCTTTGGCCGTGCGCACAAGTTCTGCCGCATCACGCGTGTTTATCGCAATCGGTTTCTCCAGCACCAAATGCTTGCCAGCGTTCAAAACGTCCATTCCAATGCGGGCATGACTCCCGCTTGAAGTCGTCACACAGACAATATCTACCTCTGTACTATGGATCAACTCTTGATAATCGGTCGTCCAAATGCAATTTTCCTGCTTGGCAATCGCTTTCACTCTTGCTTCATTGCGGCTGGAAACAAAGGTTAAGCTTGCGTCCTCTATCTCGCGGATTGCCTCAATATGAAAGTCAGCGACGGATCCGCATCCAATAATGCCAAATCTCCACGTAGTCATTGTGCTAAACCTCACTTAGAAGCGAACGCAGCGCATCGAGCGTCATACGAGTACCAGTCATCTGACTGCCGCCTTCAGGAATGTAATGCGTTTCGATCGTAAAAAGTCCATCGTATCCGTCTGCCAATAATGCTTTGAGATGTGGAATCACTGGTACGCTGCCAGAGCCTAGCGGGACACAACGGGCTGTTCCATCTGCACTTACATAAGCATCCTTAAGGTGAACATGTGCCAACAAGCCCTTCATGAATCCGTAACCTGCCGGAAATGCTTCACGACCGCCGTATGCCTCGTTGCCCGGATCCCACAAGCCCTTTAAAGCAGTTGAATCAACACTGTGGACAATTGCTGCCACTTCTTCCGCATAACCGCCATTGCAGGACGGCTCATTCTCAAGTAAAAGCTGTATTCCTTCGCGCCGTGCTTCTTGAGCAGCTTGCCGCAGGTGATGGACTATCTCTCCCTTATAAAGCTGCGGATCCTCTTCACGCCAAAACGAAAAAATACGAATCCGTGTCGTGCCAAGCAGCTTAGCAAGCAGAATCGCGCGTTTCAGCTTAACAAAATGTGCCTTTACGCTCTCTTCTTTCTGACCGAAAGTATCTCCGGCGGCAATCGGTCTGTTCGGATCCAGTGCACATTTAAACAAGGGGGAAGCGATAGCCGAAATGAATAATCCGCGGGTTTCGACCTGACGCCGGACTTCCATGGCTTGATCGTCAGTAAGATTAATGACATTCTGTCTGTTAATGACACGGACTTCAACATGCTTTAAGCCCTGTTCAACTGCCCAATCCAACGCTTCTTCGAAGTTTGCTGAAACCTCATCCGTCAAAACGCCCAATCGTTCCAATATCAAAATGTAAACACCACCATTCCATTATTTCTGTCCACCGTAGATTTCCTTTTTGTTACTTGATTCTTATCATATCAATTAAGCTTTGTGAAAAGTTGACGTTTTTTTCGAAGTATATTGACATTTTTTAAGCAATACAAAAGGTACCTGCTTGGAAAACAATCCACAGGTACCTCTGAATGTTCTTATCTAGAACTATCTTCTACCGTCTCCGGGTCGCCCCAAGTGAACACTTTGACGCTGACCGACGGTTTCGGATCGCCTTCGAATTTACAGCTGAACGCCAACGTCTGTCCGCCATTCCGAACGATCGGCGCATCCATCGACGTTTCCACTGTTTTCTGCAGATTCCAATTTTGATCGTAAATTTTGCCAATCCGGTCTCCATCGCAAACGAAATATTGATTCGTGAGAATTTCCGTTTCAAAAGTCATATAGATGCCGTTCGCAAAAAAGGCCGGCCGTTTCACCGAAGATTCGTCGTTGCCGTACGATGGAGACACGCGCAAGCAAAACTTGAGCGGCTGATCGGCATGGCGGTTATAAAACGTCCAATCCGCACCGCCGGGCTGCCCAGGCTGCAGCTCAGCCGGGTTGCACACGAGCGGCTTAGAGATGTTGACCGGGTACAGGTTCCATCGTCCTTCACCCATCGACCGCAAATGCCAGTCGCCTTTCGGGTCGCGCAGCCGTTCCCGCTGTTCTTCTGTAAATGCTCCGGCCTGTCGAGCCATCTCCCATTGACGTACTGACTCAAACAACACGTTAATGTTGCCGTTACGCTGAAGTACGCCCATGTCAGCTACGAGCGCGAATCCTGCGTTAAATCCGGCTGCTTTCGACAACACCCATTCGATTTCGTCCAGAACAGTCGCTTCAAATTGATCGGTGGCTGAACGGACAAGAAACCAACCAAGCATCGGGGGTATAAAGTTCCTAGCAAAAAAACGCTGATTGCTGAGCCGCCACTCAAGCTGGCCTTCGCGTGTTGCCGCTCCCCACGGCTCTCCCCAGTTGAAGCGCGTGAATATGTGCCACAAATAATTCGGAACAACGATGCTCGCGTCATTGATCACATCATCCCCCCAGCCATCGTAACACATCTTCACGAATCGATTCACACCATAACCGTCGTGTCCGGATGCATAGCAGCCTTCCAGACCGTCGAACGATATTTGTTTGAGGCCCGTCTTACTGAACAACTCGGCAATACGCTGGCTGTATTCGTCTTGAAGTTCAATATTCGGGAAAAAGACGTCGTACCCGTGATCCCACAATCGGCTGATTTCCGCACCTGCTTCATGCGCATATGCCGCCGTACTGTTCACACCACGCCGCACTCCGAGCAGCTTCCATGGCGCGCTGCCGGATATCGCGTCGTATTCGATCAGCTCGCTTCCGATTCGCGCCGAACGCCGGAACAAATTCGCCGCAAACGGGTGCGGATCATCGACGACAATATTCACGTCATCTGCTATGACCGGCTCGACCAGCCTCGCCACCCCGACTGCTTGCAGCCGCTCGTCTGGCACTGGCGTCACATAAGGATCGTTCAGTGTCGTAAAGTTAGACAACGTATGAATGCCGACGTGAACGCCCATACCCTCCGCCAAGTCTACGCAGCTTTTCAGACCGTCATCGCCGTTCGGGAAACTGTGCGGCTTTAAGGAAAAATGGCCCCATTGCCCGAATGGATCGGGATGATAGACATATCTCAGACCAGCCTTCCTCGTATATTGAACAGCTACCGCCATCGTCGATTCGGAGAAATCGGTGATCAAATACGACTGGTTAGCCGCAGGCGACGTTTTCCCCCAGACGCCTTCGATCATCGGATGCGGCAGGTCTTCCCCCAGCTCGACTGCTTCGATTGTATCCAGCACACGGTTCGCCCCGCAACCGAACATAGCGATTGACGAGCCGACAATTTCCGCTTCTATCCCGCCAATCGCTGCTACTTCAATGTCCGGCAAATTCCAAACCGGGCGCCTTGCGGCTTTGGTACGGTTTCTCGAGAACAATTGCAGTAGACTGCCTTCACTCGAAGGCCACGCTGCACATGATTCATATTCAAACTTAGCGTCCTCAAAGGATTGATAGGCGAATTGCAGCTTTTCTACCTCCATTGGCCAGCCGCCAATCGTCTTCACATTCAACGCCTGAATGCCGATCGCAAACTGTCCATCGTGCACAACGCCAACCGCCTCGCCGATCGAACCGGCAATCGTTGTCACATACGGTCCCCAAATGATCGCATCCACATCAGCTCCATCGATGCACGTCACTGTAAATGTCATATACAGTTCCTTTACCTTTATCGCAACGCCTACCTTAACACCACTTTCCTTAAATTGAAGCGTCAGCACGTCACTCTCTACTTCATAATCTGCCGACAAAGGCGCTTCCAAACGCCCGTCGATGAGAACACGAATGAGTGGTGCTGCATGTGCCGCAGATGCGTACGATTTTCCGCTGACCGCGTCGTTCATACTTGTGATTTGGCCTTTTTCATTTAATACAATAGTCAATTTGCCAGCTTGCCATGAATACATCTTTCTCTCATCTCCACTTCGAGTTTATCCAACGTAAAGCCTTAAATTCGAATGTCCTCCCCAATTCTTGCGAATTTAGAAAGGACACTCAAATCAATCTTATTTTTTCAAGTTTTTGTCATATACTTTTTGCGCTTCTTCCAGTACTTGATCCCCGCCCATTTTTTTTCCATTCTGTTACAAAATTGTCGAATTCATTCAACGACTTGCGACCGGTAATGAAGTCGATATAAGTTCGAAGCGTAAACTGTTTCAACTTATCTTGTGTTTCGTTGTAAATCGGTTTATTAAACGGCGCCAAAATATCGATGTTTCTCGTTCCTTTCGCACGCGTGTCCTTTGCCAGCTGGCGCAAGTTTTTTTCCGAAGTATATGACGTTTGGAAATCGTAATCGTTGAACGAACCGGCCATCGAATAGCCGCCTAGACCTGCTTTTTTACGTTCTTTCTCATCCGTATAAGGCGCAATATATTCTACAGTTCCCTGGTCGCTTACTTTCCAATGCTTACCTTTCTCACCGAAATTCATTTTTTCATAAATTTCAGGTTCGAATTGGGTTGCTTCGAAAACTTGCATATATTTGACCAGTTTGTCTTGATTTTTCTCCAATTGCTTACCGAACATGACGCCTGAAGCATACGCCGGGTTATATTGCGACATGCCGTATTTGCCAACTGGTCCTTTAATGCCGCCAACAATCGCAAAGTTGAACCCCGGATGATTTTTTGCCAGCTTGTCATGCCATTGATCTCCCCCAAGGAATGCATTGCCCGGCAAGAACGTCCACCAATAATATTCGATGGCGCCGATTTTGTCGGTAAGCACTTTGTCCTCGACGTTATTGCCCTTGTTAACAACAAACTCAGGGTCAATCAGCTCGTTTTTGTACCAACGATTCAACACTTCAAGTGCTTGCTTCGCTCCGGGCTCGATCTCACCTCTCACAACTTTCCCGTCTTTTTCCCGGAAAATATTCGGATAAGCGTCAAATGCGCCGAAAACCGAGCTGAACATGCTTTCGATATTGTCGCCTGAAGATGTAATGCCGTACGTGTCTTTTTTGCCGTTACCGTCTGGATCGTCGTTGCGGAACTTCATCAAAGCCGTTTCCATTTCTTGAATTGTTTCCGGTGTTTTTGAGATGCCGACTTTCGTCAACCAATCTTGCCGAAAGCCCAGCTGCAAGCCGTCGATGCCAATATCCCAGATGACTGGCAAGCCATAAATTTTACCGTCTCTTCTGACGTATTTAAATGGATCGTCTCCGAGAAACCGTTTTAACCAGTTCATGTATTTCGGCATATTTTGCTCGATTAGCTTTTGCGGGATTTCTGCCGCTACGTTCTGCCCAAGGAACTTGTCGTAATCCGTGAACGACGGCTCTTTCCACCAATCAGGAATTTCGCCCGAAGAAATCATTAGGTTCAGTTTTTCTTTCATCGCTTCTCGTGCGGTTGAAGTAAAATCGATATCGATGCCGAATTTTTCTTTAAGCGCATTAACGCCGACGGAATCCGGATTTTGATTTTCATCTAGGTTCCAAAACGTCAGCTTCATTTTGGGCTTCGGTTTCTGTCCGCTATCCGTGGACTCGGAACTTGGTTTTTTTCCATTATCGGCAGTATCTCCGGATGATTCGCTTTTGCTGCACCCGGCCATCACGGACATGATCATAACTGCGGACATCGCTCCAGACAACCAACGCTTTTTATTCAATCTTAACCAACCCTTTCTTTTCTTTTTTGATTCTATTAATAAGGGGGATTACCCTTTAATAGCGCCAATCATTACGCCTTTGACAAAATATTTTTGAATAAACGGATATACAATCAGCATCGGAATTATCGAAAACATCACGACCGTCGCTTGCAGCTGCCTGCCGGAAAACTCCGTTTTGCTGCCTATATGCTGAATGACGCTGTTAATGTCCGCCATATTGTTTTGGATAATAATTTTACGCAATACGATTTGCAGCATTTGTTTGTTCGGATCGGAGATGTAGATCATGCTGTCAAACCATGCATTCCAATGGCCAACCCCTACCCATAAAGCAATCGTTGCCAAAACCGGCTTCGATAACGGAATGACGATTTGGGTGAAAATCCGCACATACCCAGCACCATCAACCCGGGCTGACTCCTCCAGCTCATCGGGAATCGAACGGAAAAAATTGCGCATAATCAATACATTAAAGGCTCCGATCATACCTGGAATAACTAGTGCCCAAACCGTATTTAGCATGTGCAGTTCCTTAATGAGTAAATACGAAGGAATCGTACCACCACCGAACAGCATTGTGAATAAGATAAAGCTCGTAAACGTGCGATTGAAGGGCAAATCCTTCTTCGCTAGAGGGTAAGCGGTGATCGCCGTAAAAAATATGGACAACACGACACCGATAGCCGTTCTAACAACCGTATTCCTGTAACCCATCCATAGCGCATCGAACTTAAAAGCCAGCTTGTAGCTTTCGAACGTCAGTTGTGTCGGCAGCAATTTAATCCCTGATGAGTATGCTGCGCTTTTGGCTCCACCACCGTCCAAGGAAATAACAACCTGAGTCCAGAATGGATACAATGTGCAGAACATGATGCTAGCCAAAATGACGTATAAAAGGACGTCAAACATTTTGTCGCCTAGCGATTTTTTCACATTTATCATCTTTCTCGCTCCTTCACCCGACAAACTACCATATGGCGTGCTCCTTGCCGCCGATCCATTTAACGATACGGTTCACGGCAATAATCAGGAACAGAGCGACGACCGATTTGAACAGTCCAACCGCAGTGGCATAGCTGTAATTCAGCTCAATCAACCCTTTGCGATACACATATGTGTCAATAATATCGGATACGTTATACACTTTGGCATTGTACATATTGAAAATTTGGTCGAAACCCGCATCTAGTATCCCGGACATGGACAAAATCAGCATAATCGCGATGATTGGAACGAGCATTGGGATCGATATGTAAATCATCCGCTTGAACCGCCCTGCCCCATCGATAACAGCCGCTTCGTACAACTGCGGGTCGATGCTTGATATCGCCGCAAAATAAATGATTGAACCCCAGCCGAACCCTTGAAAAATACTCGTAACCACGAGGATTGTCCGAAAATAACGATCGTCCGCCAAATATAACATCGGATCGCCGCCGAATAGTTTCACGATCGCATTGATCGGACCATCTAGCGAAAATATCGTAAAGAAAATGCCGGCCAAGACGACCCACGATATAAAATGCGGCAAATACGAAACCGTCTGCACGACTTTTTTAAACTTCAAATTCGAAATTTCACTCAATAATAGGGCGAAAACGATCGGTACCGGGAACCCGAACACAAGCTTGTATAAGCTTATGACAATCGTATTTTTCAATACCGTGTAGAAATATGAATCATGGATGATTTTCTCAAAATGATGGAAGCCGGCCCAAGGACTGCCGAGAATGCCCTGCGTAATTTTAAAATCTTTAAATGCGAGCAGCACGCCGATCATCGGAAGATAGTGGAAAATGATGTAATAAACGATCGCCGGGATCATCATGATAAGCAGCGCGCGGTATTGCTTGTATTTTTTGGTCTTTTCTCGCTTTAGCGTTCGTTTCGTGCTGACGGCCGCCACAGTTTCGTTCATTGCTCTCTTTCCCTCCTTATGTAAACGCTTCCGTTTCGATAAATAAACTATAGCATGGGGTGTAGAGAAAAAAATTATCAAATATTTTCGAAATGATTCAGTTTTTTATGGAGTTGCAAAAAAAGCCTGCTTGGCGGCAGACTTAGGTGGGAGAATGGTGTAACTGTTTCGCTGAAATGACTACGAAACATTCATGTATTGTGGGATAACGATGGTCATGACCGTACCATGACCGATTCGGCTTTGGATGCTTATGCCGTATTCGGCTCCAAACCGGAGCTGCAGCCGTTCGTTGACGTTATTCAGCCCGTATCCGACTGATTGCATCGTCAGTATCGTGTCAATCGTCTCCTGCGACATGCCCGGACCATTGTCTTCGATTGCGAATTCGACCGTACCATGAGCGAGACAGGCGCTCACTTGCAGCAGTCCTCGTCTAGACGTCATTTGATTGATGCCGTGTTTGATAGCATTTTCGGCCAGCGGCTGCAGGATGAGATTGATCGTCGAATATTCGTAAACCGCTGCGTCGATTTCATAAACAACATCGAAGCTATACTCACCCATGACCTGAATAATTTCTACATAAGATTTGATATTTTCCAATTCATCTCGTACAGAAATGATATTGTTGCCCCGATTGAGCGCGGTTCGGTAAAATTTGGACATCGACGTGACAACATGGCTGATGTCGTGAGCATCGCTTTTAAGCGCCTTCCAATTGATGAATGAAAGTGTATTGTACAAAAAGTGTGGATTGATTTGCCGCTGAAGCGCTTTCATCTCTGCTTCTTTTTGCACGATTTTGCTGCGAAACGATTCTTCGATCAATTCATTCAGCCGGATAAGCATGTTGCCGAACCGATTCGTAAGCTCGCCGATTTCATCTCTTGACGAGCTTTGCACCCGCAAGTTCAATTCCCCCAACTCGACCCGCTTCATCATTGCATTCAACCTGAAAATGCGCCGGATCATCGTTTTGGAAAATATCGAAATAATAACAAGCAAGCTGACGATACATGCCAGGATCATAATCAATGTTGCATTGATGATTGTTCCGGCGTTTGGGGACACTTGCCCAGAAGGTACGAAGCAATACATGGTCCAATTCGTTTGTGGCACCGTCTTTTTGACAAGAAACATCTCGGTTAAACCGATCTTTACCATTCCTTCTCTCAGCCCCATCATTTCTCTAGCGTCTAAGATTGACGTCTGCATTGCACTTTGGTTCGCGAAAATGATCCGGTTTTGTGCATCTGCAATGACAATGCCGTAATCCTTGGACATATCGGTCACACTTTTGAAAAAGCTTTTGTCGTTTATACGCATATAGACGATATTCGTGTTTCGCTCCGAGAAAAATTTCGGGAATTTAGCTGTCACGAAAAGACCTTTATCATAAAACCATTGCGTTTCGCTACCTTGCACAGTCTCACTGTACCACGGTTCGCTCTCGACACGTTTGTAAGAAACAATGGAATCTCCGTATTCCGGCACATTGCTTTGCGTATAGAACGTTATTTTCTCAATTTCCTTGTCCAGATTCATCATCATGATGAAATATGGCGATAAGTAATTGTTCAAATCGCCCGACAGGTTGACCAGATCGATATAATCATTGGCGACGATTTTTTGAAACGTCTTGTTGAAGACGATCGTCCGGATCGTATGGTTGTACCGTTCGATAGAATTGTTGATGCTTTCCGAAATCGTATTGACGTTTTTGTCAATTCCTTGAAACGCCTGGTAATTCAGCATTTGCTTCGATTGATTGTAGGCATATAGGCCAAGCACCAAAATTGGAATAATGATAACCGTCAGATAGGACAAAAACAACTTTTGGTTAAAGCGCAGTCGATTGAATAGTCCGAATATGGCCCGTTTCATCGTTTACGCCTCTTCCCGGAATTGGGACGGTGTTTTGCCATAATGATTTTTAAACAACGAGCTGAAATACGGAAAATTGCTGTAACCGACGTCTAGGCCGATATCGACGATTTTTCGGTTTGACGAACGCAGCAGCTCCTTCGCCCTTTCCATCCGGTACAATGTGATGAACTTGTTGATGCTGATCCCTTTTTGCTTTTTGAACAAATAACTTAAATAGCTTGGTGACAGGTAGATCCGTTCGGCTAACGATTCCAAAGACAAATCGGTATTGTATTCGCTTTCAATGATGCGAACAACCTCTTCAATTGCTTTCGGCATTGCTTCAACTCCGGTTCCGCCGGATGATTCGTTTTCCCCCAGAATCGATAGTACCACTTTGCGCAAATCGTTCAGCTTTGTTGTTCTATAAATATGTTCCAAATTCATCTTGAATTTATCCGTGTTCTTTTTGGCAGAAGCGTCGAATATCGCTTTGACGATATCTGAGCAAACATATTTCACGTAAATGACCGAATAATGATCGCTGTCCTGCAGAGCGTCAAACAACTGCTCGAACCGCAATCTAGCGATATCATAACGGCTTCGTTGAATGTTCAACGTTAGCTCCTCCAGTGCGTCATTGACTGCAGCGGCAACATCACCTGTGGCAAATGATGTGCGGTTTGACAGCAGCACCGTTCCTTCGTCGAAAAAAAACTTGTTTTCCAGCATCGTTTCCATCGCGTGATATTCTTTGTACAGTTGTTTCACATCGTCCACTAAACCGCTGATCACGATACAGATTTCCCGTCCGTACTTGTCCTGGAACCATCGGATCAGTTGCTGTCCAAGTTCCGTTAAAGCTTCCAGCGATTCATCAGCAAAGGCTTCCACGAGCAGCAAACCTTGAAATTCATTCAAATGGATGAAATCAAAGCCTCGACGAACCTTTTCCGCAAGCTGTCGTTCGAGATCGGGATCAAGCCGGTCAAAAAAACGGCTGCGCGAATCCAATATCAGCATCCTCACATAACAGTTCCCATCGAACCCGGTGATCGGCATGGATAGTTCCTTGTCTTCATTCGCCACTTCGGCTTTGCCGAGAATAAGGTCGGTCAACAGCTTTTGCTTCTCATAACGGACCTCTTTCCTATACGCCTCTGCCATCCGCTCCTGCTGCGCCTTCGACTTCAGCTCCTGTTCGCACAATTGAATGACCTGGGAGACAACCTTAATAAATTCACTCACCTGAACCGGCTTCAAAATATAGCGGATCGCATTCAAATCGATCGCCCGCTGGGCATATTCAAACTCACCGTAAGCACTCATAAAAATGACTTTAACCGGCTTGTCGAGCTCACGTACCTTTGCCGCAAGTTGCAATCCATCCATCCCCTTCATCCGGATGTCGGAAAATAATATATCGATGTCATTACTTTCCATGTACGCAAGTGCGCTTTCCCCGCTGTCTGCTTCGCTAATTTCCAGGTCCAAGCTGTATTTCTCGATTAAAAACTTGACCCCGTCCCGCTCAAATTTATCGTCGTCGACCACAAGCATTTTCAGCATCGGTCTTACCACCTTTCGCGCAAAAAAAGTGTTTATACAGGGAGTCTACCATAAAATGGAGGGAAGAAAATAGCCATGAAAATCACGAGATTAATTAGCCTCATTAATAATTAATGAAATAAATAAAAAAGAAAGGCTGAACATTTATCACATAGTCTCAGAGCGTCATAGCATGCCCATGCCGTGCCAAATACGCTTCCTTTTCTTTATAATCCGGCATAATGCTTCCTACACGTCTCCAAAAGGATCGATCATGATTCATATGAAGGAGATGGCATAGCTCATGGATGATGACATAGTCAATAACTTCAATTGGAGCCATGGCTAACCGATAATTAAAGGTTAATTTTTTATCCGAGCTGCAGCTTCCCCACTTGGTTTTGGACTCATCTACTTCAATCGTTTTGGGCTTTACTTTCAATTGAGTTTGATATATTTTGATACGTTCCCCTATAATCTTCTTGCAGCTCGAGAAATAG
This sequence comes from Paenibacillus alginolyticus DSM 5050 = NBRC 15375, assembly GCF_000422905.1. Taxonomy (GTDB): domain Bacteria; phylum Bacillota; class Bacilli; order Paenibacillales; family NBRC-103111; genus Paenibacillus_E; species Paenibacillus_E alginolyticus. The sequence goes on along the minus strand of NZ_AUGY01000070.1, from coordinate 2,786 downwards.
AACTTCTTAAGATTCATTTTCAATTCTTCTTCATCCAACTCATTCGTCTCGATAAGCTCATGGAGAAAATAATATTTCCCAAGATGAAGGAACTTACCTTTATCCTGATACTCTCTTGTCTTCGGAATATCTCGAGCTTTCGCAATGAGTTGCAATTTTTCCAAGATCGTCTTCCCATGTTGTTTCACTGCACTCATAACCATCTCCTTACTTGTATCATTAGGAGCTTTAACTGTAATAAAACCCATAGAATCCATGTGAATCGAAATCTTTTTTCTAATTCCATATTGAACATTAAATTCTATCGTGTTATTTTCAAATTCAATTTTCATCATCATCGTTCCTATAAGTTATTTATAAATCGTATAGATGTATCAAATCACTATTCCATTTATTTTGCAAATCAAAAAAAACGCTTGCTCCCTGAGTAAATAAGGACAAAGCGTTTCTTATCTGGAAACTGTATAGTCTGAACCTACTTGCGTAATGTTTGAAGCGCTCCACTCCATGCGATCACTTGATCTAGCATAAGTTTGATATTTCCAAGATGCAATTCTGCTGGCTTAAATGTGCTATAATTCTCAAAATCGGTAAATATCGATAAAGTTGGATGTGCTTTCACGTCAGCAACTAGTAATTCTCCTAATATTCCTCTCAAATGTTCAGCGGCTCGCGCGCCACCCGTAGACCCATAACTAATGATACCCGCAGCTTTGTTATTCCATTCCACACGAGCTGAATCGAGTGCATTTTTCAAAACACCAGTAATGCTGTGATTGTACTCGGGTGTAATAAATACAAATCCATCCAGGCTATTCAATTTTTCAGTCCAATTTTTAATTTGTTCTTCGCTACCCGGTTCACCAAAAAAGGGTAATTTGTAATCTGCGATGTCCACGATTTCATAGCTTGCATCTCCGCGTTTATCTGCAATTTCTTTGACCCAATTCCCCACTTGTGGACTCATCCTTCAGGTCTTGTACTTCCCAATATGATTCCAATTTTCAACATATAAAGTCCCTCCTCGATATCAATTCCTATTTTGAGTTTATGATTTGATTTTACAAGTATTCATATGGGAAAAATTCACTTCATCCTGGTAATTAGTTCGCTTTGATTTGATGCCACATGGTTATCATATCGATCCAACCTCGGTGTTCGGCAATCTTACCATCGACGACTCGATATTGACGGTACAGCGTGACATTTATGGAATTGCCTGTAGGTGGGTTTCCGAAAAACAACCCTCTATGTGTACCTTTCACAACCATTCTTACGATTACCTTCTCCCCTTGAGCAATGATCTCTTCAACGGTGTAGAGTTTATCAGGAAACGCCTCTAATATTTTTCCAGCAAATTGTTTCAGACCTTCTTTTGACTGATACGAATGCTCTTGATAATCGGTTGATAAATATTTTCTGTACTTTCCATATCACTTTGATTCCAAAAAGCCTCGATAAACGCTGATACCGTTTCAATATTTTTCTGTTCAATGGTTATCACAATAAAACATCTCCTTTGTTTTGGGTTAATTAGCTTTAATTTGGGGCAAAAGTGTAGCTGTATCGAACCATCCACGATGTTCAATAATCTGGCCATCTACTACACGAAATTCACGAAACTGTGTGGCCTTAACGGAATTGCCCGTAGGTAAATTTCCTGCAAACGTACCTGTATGAGTTCCAGTCATAAAAATTCTGGCTATTACCTTCTCCCCTTGGGCTATGACTTCTTCCACTGCGTAGTGTTTATCAAGGAATGCCTCCCCAATCTGGTTAGAAAAGAATTGATCGGTGGAATCCAATTCATTTTGATTCGCAAAAGTCTCAATAAACGCTGTTACCGTTTCAATATATCACTCAAAAACGAATTGGAGCGTGAAACGAATATGGAAAACAAACCACGTCATGTAAACCGTATTGCCATTAAAGCAACACCCGAACAAGTATGGCAAGCCATCACAGATCCAAACAAGACATCAAAGTTTTGGTACAATTGCTCCATCCGATCCAACTGGGAAATTGGCTCTTCTTTCGAACTATGGAACCCAGAGGAGAAAAAACTAGCCGATGGGATCATTCTCGAAATGGCTCCACCACATAAGCTGGTAATGAGCTGGCAGTTCCCTGCGTTTCCTGACACGGCCTCCGAAAGCCCGTCACGAATAACGTGGGAAATCGAATCACATTCCGAGTTAAACGGTGTGACCCTCGTAAGTGTCGTACATGATGAAATTGAAAAGGCCACAAACACCGCAAAGATACTTGAAATGGGTCTGCCGATTGTACTTTCGGGATTGAAGACATTGCTTGAAACCGGATCAACTCTTACTAGTGAGTAAAAAAAACGAGAAAACGACGCTTCTGATTAGAGGCGTCGTTTTTCTGTCCTTTTGCAGACCACGAGATTATTGAACAATAATATATGCAGAATTTATAGACCATTTCGCATCAAATGAGCTCAAAATGTTGTACGAAATACAGGCCTGTTGATCTACCAATAAATGGATTCAAGGGAAGGTTAAATTACTCGTCAAATAAACGATCCATTCCGGCTGCATAACGTCCATGCTAAATAACCGATCGAATTCGGCAAAAGTTAACTTGGCACTTGGATGAACTACGGAGTTTCCTTGATCGAACACAAATTTGAGTAACACATATACCAGTAGAGCTGTGTACAATTGGCCATATATGGCATTTGGGCTTGTTCCAAATAGCTTAGGCACGTTAAGATGCTGCTTTATCCAACGGAAAAAAACCTCAATCTGCCACCGCTTCCTATA